>NZ_JBHVXW010000003.1:90141-253438 GCF_042881375.1 Streptomyces sp. NPDC058274 | reverse complement strand
CGCGCGGGTGCGGCGGGCCCCCCCCCCGCGGGCGGCGGGGGGGCGGGGGCGGTGGTTGCCCGCGGGGGGGGGGGGGGGGCGCCCCCCCCCCCCCCCCGCCCCGGGTTCGTCAGGCGTTCGGGTCGAAGGCGATGCCGGCCGGCTTGGCCTTCTCCAGGTGGTAGTTGAAGTTGCCGTCCTTGAGGCCGAACACCGCGCTTCCGAAGTTGGCCTGGCTCAGCTTGTCGCGGAGGCCCGCGGGATAGCCGTTCCAGCCGACCAGCCTCGGGAACTGCCAGGAGTGGTAGTGATTCTCCGGCGGCTCGTCGTTGGCGTTCGCCGGGCGGAAGCAGTGCGTGCCCACGCCGTCCTTGTGGTAGACGGCCTTGGGGTGCGTCCCGTCCCACCGGATCTGGTCACGCGGGTAGACGTTGAAGTTGCCGTGGGCGGAGGTCGAGACGTACTGGGCCTGGTTGTTCTGCACCCACACCACGACGTGCTCCCAGTCGTTGCGGTGCCCGCCGAGGCTGCTGCCGACCACGGCCTGGTCCTTCTCGAAGTACAGGCCGTACATGATCGCGCACCAGCCGTTGTTGCACTTCTCGCGGGAGTACCCGTTGGTGTTGTCGAGGTCCCAGGAGTCGCGGCACTGGCCGTTCAGCGCACCGCTCGGGTTGAGACCCGGGTTGATCGTCCCGTCGGGACCGATGGCCGGCGTGGGGTAGCAGCCGTCCGTGTCGTAGTCGTAGGCCGGCTGGAAGGTCTGCTCCAGCCCGTCCGCGTTGGCGGGCAGGGCCGTGGGCGGGTCGGCGAGCGCGGTGCCCGAGAGAGCGACGACGAGCGCGACGGCGCTGCCGAGGATGAACGAGACCTTGCCGATACGCGAGGTTGTCTTCACTACTGCGTCCTCCTGGTCGACCGCGGGGTGGGGGCAGGCGGTCGTGTTGGCATGCCCAGATCAGCTTTTCGGGCAGCGGCCGACAGCACAAGCATCAGGGGGTGTCAGAGTGATGACGGATCAGCCAACCCGCGTCAACCAATGCGGGGAACGGGCCAGTTGGGGGCATTCGGACAGAAAGAAGGGACGCGCGGAGGCGGCCTCCGCGCGTCCCCGGGGGGAACGGGTCAGCACTTGTCCGGGATCAGCAGCCCCAGGAGAGGAATCCCGAGGAGGGTCACGCCGAAGTCGTTGTTGGCGCATTCCTTGTAGTCGCCGTAACTGCTGTGGTTGCCGCGGTTCACGCTCTCTGCGGCGTGGGCGGTCGCCGTCGTGCCACCGAGGACGGCGACGCTCAGCAGGAGGCCGGTGAGCACCGTGGTGGTGCGCTTCATGTAGGTCATGAGCACATCTTCAGCACACCGAGGCGATACACCCCTTTTGTCACGGCTGTCCGGGTGAACAAGATCCCCCGTAGGCCTGTCGGAGCGGGCCAATTGGCGGTGCGGGCGCGGGCTCCTGGAGGGGCGGCGAGCCCAGGACTCGCGGGTGTGCCGTGACCCGCCCCGGTCAGGCGAGCCGTCCGCCGCCGTCCACGTGCACCACGGTGCCGGTGACATACGGGTTGGTGAGGGTGAACAGAACCGCCTGGACGATGTCGTCGGGGGTGCCGACGCGGCGGGCGGGATTGCCCTCGGCGACCTGGCGCAGGAAGGATCCAGGTACGGCTGCTGGACCACCGGCACTCGGCGGAGTTGCACGACACGATGACCGCAGGCCGCGCAGACCTCGCCGTCGGGCCCCGGCCGCCGCGCTGGGAAGGGCTGCTGCGCGAGCTGGGCACCGAGGAGTTCGTCGTGGTCGTCGCGGCGGACGACCCGGCCGCCCGTCAGGGCGCCACCCGCGTACGGCTCGCCGACCTGGCCGAGCGCAGCTGGGTGCACTACGCCACGGGCAACGGCCTCGCCGAGATCCTCGACCGGACCTGCGCCGCCGCCGGATTCCGTCCCCTGACGGCGGTCCGCACCGAGCAGACCGCCGCCGCGCCCCTGCTCGCCGCGGCGGGCCTGGGCCCCGCGCTGGTCCCCGCCAATGTCATCCCACCGCACTTCACCGGCCGGCTGCTCCGCCCCGACCCGCCCGTGCGCCGCGCCCTGACCGCCTACGCCCGCCCGCATCCGGACCCGCTGACGACCGCCTTCCTCGACCTGCTCGCCGCCCACGCCCGTGTGCTGCCCCCACATGTGCAGGAGCACCTCGGCCCCGGCCTGGGCACGGACTGACGCCATGTCCGAGTGGCGGCCCGGTCCGGGCCTCCTCCGTCAGGGGGCCGCGCCCTGGAGCGCCGCTTTCAGCAGGCCGAATACGCCGTCCTCCGTGACCTCGCGCGGATTCGGGTAGGCCTGGCCGGCGACCTGCGTGGCGGCGAGCGCCAAGTCGGCCTCGGTGAGCCCGAGTTCGGCCAGCGAGCGGGGCGCGCCGAGCCGGCCGGCGAGGTCGCGGAGGAAGCGCGGGACGTCGTCGGTCGCCAGGGTTCGTTCCAGGGCGGCGATCGCCCGGGGCGCGGCGGGCGCGTTGTAGGCGAGGGCGTACGGCAGGACGACCGTGTGCGTCTGCGCGTGCGGCAGGCCGAAGGTGCCGCCGAGCACATGGCAGAGCTTGTGGTGCAGCCCCATGGTCGTGGCACCGAGGCAGGACCCGCACAGCCAGGCTCCGTACAGGGCACGGCCGCGCGCGCCGAGGTCGTCGGGAGCGGCGGCCACCGCGGGGAGGGCGCCGGCCATGGCCCGTACGCCCTCCTCGGCCATGAGGGCGACCAGGGGCGAGACGTCGGGCGCGTACAGCGCTTCGGCGGCGTGCGCGAGGGCGTTGATGCCACTGGTCACGGAGAGGGGCACCGGGAGGGAGAGGGTGAGCTCCGGGTCGTAGACGACGCCGCGGGGCTGGACGACGGGGTCGCGGCCGGTGCGCTTGGCGCCGTGTTCGGTCAGGCCCCAGACGGGGGTCATCTCCGAGCCGGAGTACGTGGAGGGCACCGCGATGAGCGGCAGGCCGGTGCGCAGCGCGATCGCCTTGCCGAGGCCGATCGCGGAGCCGCCGCCGACCGCGACGCACCCGTCGGCGCCCGCCGCCCGGACCACCTCGACGGCCCGGTCCGCGACCTCCACGGGCACATGCATCCTGGCGCCGGCGTGCAGCCCCGCGCAGCTGTCGCCGAGGGCGTCGGCGACCGCCCGCGCGGTGGCCTCGCCCCGGCTGCCGCACACCACCAGCAGCCGGCGCAGCCCGAGCCGCGCGGCCGCGTCCGGTGTCGCGGACACCGCGGCGCCGGGCCGGAAGACCACCCGGGCCGGCGGGGTCTCGTATGCGAAGTCGAGCGGTGCGTCAGGGGTGCTCATACCGGCTCCAGTACGAGGTCGAAGCGCGCGTGGCGGAACGGGTTCGCGACGCCGAACTCCCTTGCCAGGGACGGGTCGTCGGTCTGCGTGAAGTCCTGGACCAGGCTCTCCTTGACGGCGAACACGGCATCGGAGTCGAGGTAGTCGCTGCCCGCCACGAAGATGTGCGTCGTGACGGGGGTGTGCCCCGCGGCCGAAACGATGAAGTGGATGTGGGCGGGCCGGAAGGGGTGCCGGCCCGTGGCACGCAGCAGGGCGCCGACCGGGCCGTCGGTGGGGATCGGGTACGGGCTCGGGACGCAGGTGCGGAACCAGAACCGGCCGTCGCCGTCGGCCGTGAAGAGTCCCCGTCCGTTGCCCGGCGGCTGGACGTCCGGCTGCTGTACGTCGTAGTAGCCCTCGGTGTCGGCCTGCCAGACGTCGAGGACCGCGCCGGGCAGCGGGGTGCCGTCCGCGGCCAGCACCCGGCCGCTGACCACGCACGGCTCGCCGCCGCCCACCAGGTCGATGTCCGCGCCGAGCGCGCGGACCGGTGACTCGGTCAGGTGGAAGGGGCCGAGGACGGTGGACTCGGTGGCGGCCGGGCCGCGGTGGCCGTTGACCGACTCCACCAGCATCGAGACGCCCAGCACGTCGGACAGGAGGATGAACTCCTGCCGGGTGTCGGTGCACGTCTGGCCGGTCGCGGTCAGGAAGCCGATCGCCCGTTCCCACTCCGCGATCGTCGGCTCCGTCTCGCGGACGAAGGCGTGCAGGTGGCGGGTGAGCGCGGTCAGCAGCGCACGCAGCCGGGGATCGGCGGTGTCCCGGAGGCTGTCGACGACTGCCTCGGTGAGGCCGGCGTCCGCGGTGAGGCCGGCGGCGTCCGCCGGGCGTACGGATGGGGTGGAGCCGGTGGTGTCGGTGGATTCGGTCGTCATTCCACTCCCCTGGTCCCGCGGGTGATCGCCTCAGGCACGGTCCGAGGATCCGCCGTCGCGCGGGTGTCGGCAACCGCGCGTGCCCTGCGGGCTCCCGAGCGGGCGCCATTGATCACCACCACGTCGTACGTGCCGAGCGGGGCAGGCCGGCCGCGAGGGCGCCGCTGCGGAGACCCGCGGCGACCGCGAGCCCGGCGCCGTGACGGCCCGGTCGTCCGGGAGGGCTGGATGCGTCTCGCGGGTCCGCGCTCGTGGCCATGGCAGGTCGCTCCGGCGTGGCGGTGAGGACGAGGGAAGGGCGGAAGGGCGGAAGTGCGCGCGCCGTCGGCACCTGGGGTCAACGGCCTTCTGACACCACGGTTCTGATGCACAGTCAGGAATGTCGCGCGAGGGTCCTGTGAAGTCAGGGCGTGCGGAGCGGCCGCCCGCCAGGGCCTCAGGAGGCGTCGGCGAGCCAGGGCCTGACCTGCCTGCGCGCCTCGTGCAGACGGGACTTGAGCGTCCCGAGCGGGATGCCGATCCGCTCGGCGACCTCGGCGTACTCCAGCTGGCAGATGTCCCGGTAGACCAGCGGCGCCACCAGGTGGGGGTGCTCCCGCTCCAGGCGCTCCAGCGCCTCCAGCAGGTCGATCCGGGAACCCGCGATCACGCTCGTGGTGCGCGGATCGGCCTGCTGCGTCGCGTCGACCGGCACGGGCTGCTCGAGGGCCCTGCGCTTCAACTCGCGGTACTTCTGGCGCGCGCAGTTGGCGACCACCGTGTACAGCCAGGTACTGAAGCGGCTGCGGCCCTCGAAGCTGGTGATCTTCCGGGCTACTTGGAGGAGGACGTCCTGCGCCGCCTCCTCGGCGTCCTCGCGGCAGGGCAGGAAGCGCCCGCAGCGCCGGACGACCTCGGGCCGGACACGCTGGAGCAGCTCGTCCAGCGCCGCCCCGTCGCCCCCGGCCGCACGCAGCGCGAGCTCCTCGGTCCCCGCCGCGTCCTGCACTGGATGCTCCCCTCCGTGTCGCTCAGAGGCCAGGCATGATAGTCGCATGCACTCCCTGGAGCGGGTCGGCCGCTACCGCCTCGACCGGCGCCTCGGCGCGGGCGGCTTCGGCGTCGTCTGGCTCGCCCACGACGACGAGCTGGAGGCCACCGTCGCCGTGAAGGTGCTCTCCGAGAACTGGGTCGACCACCTGGACGTCCGGGAGCGGTTCCTCTCCGAGGCGCGGCTGCTGCGCCGCGCGGACACGAACCGGGTCGTCCAGGTCTACGACATCGGTGAACTGCCGGACGGCCGGCCCTACTTCGTCATGGAGTACGCCGACGGCGGCACCCTCGCCGACCGGGTCGGGGCGGGACCGCTGCCCGTGGCCGAGGCGCTGCGCATGACCGCCCTCGCCGCCCGGGGAGCCGCCGCGCTGCACGAGGCCGGCATCGTGCACCGGGACATCAAGCCGTCGAACGTGCTGCTGCGCTCCTCGGCGGCCGGCGACCGGGTCCTGCTCGCGGACCTCGGGCTGGCCAAGAGCCTGGCCCAGGCGTCCGGGCTGACCATGGCGGCGGGTTCGGCCGGCTACACCCCGCCGGAGCAGGCCGAGCCGGGGTACGGGATCGACGCGCGGGCCGACATCTACAGCCTGGGCGCCCTCGGCTATCACCTCCTCACCGGCACGGTCCCCGGCCCGCCCGGGAAGGTCGTCCGCCCGGACCGGCTCCGTACGGACCTGGACCCGGACGTCACCCGGGCCCTGATGCGCGCCCTGGAACCCGACCGTGAGCGGCGCTGGCCCACCGCGCCGGGTTTCGCCGACGAGCTGGACCGGCTGGCGGAGCAGGCGTCGCGCGGCGGCGCCCGCCGGCCGCGGCGCCGGCGCCGGACCGTGCTCACGGCGCTGGCCGCGGCGGTCGTGGTCGGTGCCGCCGGGGTGACCGTCGCGCTGGTGACACGGCAGCCCCCGCCCGGCCCCGTGCGCGTCGCGGACGCCTCCGGACGGGTCTCGGTGGAGGTGCCGGACGACTGGAGCCGGCAGCTGCGCGAGTCCGGCTGGAATCCGCGGGCGCTGGGCCTGCGGGACGCGAAGGAACCCGGACTCGCCGTCGCGGACGACCTGTCGGCATGGCAGGACCTGACCACGCGGGTCAGCGGGGCCTTCGTCGGACTGAGCGGACACGGCGACGTCACCGCGCAGGTCCGCACGATCGCCCACAACGACTGCCACTACGAAGGCAGCCGCCCCTACACCGGCGCCCACTGGCACGGGCTGACCCGGACCTGGAGCGACTGCCCGGGCAGCGGCTCCGTCACGGAGGCGGGGCTCACCGCCGCGGACGGCGATCCGCAGCCGCAGGTGTACGTGCAGATCCGCCAGGCCGACAGCGGCAGCACGGCCGCCGACCGCGTACTGGACTCCATTCGGGTCGGATCCTGACGGCACTGCGCAACAACTGCGGAACCTGCCTGTCGATTCGGCGAACTTTTCCGTACCTCAGTGCATCGGACACTGATGACGGGGCACAACGCGCCGTGTGCACGCGCCGAGCGCGGGCAGTGACGATCAAGGAGTTGTGGCATGGCGACCTACCGGCACGGTGACGCGGACAGGGACCACTCCGGCGCGGTTCCCGCACGTCGCCCATCCCCCCACGCTCGCCGCGCGGCATGGCTGGCAGGCATCGCGCTGCTCGGTGCGCTGACCGCCTGCGGCACTGACGACGGCTCGAGCGGTGCTCCGCAGAAACTGCCCGGTACGGCCGAGCCGGCCTCCGGCGACCGTACGACAGAGGCGACTTCGAGCCCCACCGCCCACCCGGCCGACAGCGCGGCCCCGACCGGATCCGGCAAGGCCACGAAGTCCGGCTCGGCCACGGCCTCGACCGGGAGCGGTGCCACCGGCACCCGCTGCCACACCTCCGAGCTGAACGCCTCGGTCGGCAGGAACGACCCCGGCGCCGGGCAGGAGAACTTCCCGCTCGTCCTCACCAACGCCTCCCAGCGCACCTGCACGCTGCGCGGCTTCCCGGGAGCGGCCTTCGTCGACGCGTCGGGCAAGCAGCTGGGCCCCGATCCGAAGCGCTCGTCGGGGTCGCCCACGACCATCACGCTGGCCCCCGGGCGGAGCGCGTCGGCCGGTATGACGTTCAGCAACCCCGAGGTGAGCGGGGCGAAGTCGGCCATGCCCGCCGCGCTCCTGATCACCCCGCCCGACGAGAAGGACCCGCTCAAGGTGAAGTGGACGCAGGGCGAGGTGCCCGTGTCCGGCAACTCCTCGTCCGTCTCCCTGACGGTCGTCCGCCCCGGCACCACCGCCTGACCGGGACTCCCCGCCGGACCTCCCGATCCATCCGGCGGGTCCGGCGTGTGCCCGGCTGCATGGACGCTGTCGAGGAGGCCGTCGAGCACATCGCCGCGTACGACGACGTACGCAGGGCGTTCTTCCGGCAGTTGGTGGATTGGATTGGCTGCAAGCACAGGACCCGGCGGTGCTGCGCAAGCTGCGTACCCTCGCTCCGGGTCAGTCGCCGCTCGGCGGCCGGCCGGAGTTCCTGGGCACCGCGGCTGCGCAGACGGCCGGGTCCTGATCTTGCTTCGGTGTACGTTCCCGCGCGGGACGTCAGTGCCTGCCGCCGCCCCCGTCCCTGCCGGAGCCGCCGTCGTGGCCGGAGCCGCCGTCATACCCGGAGCCGGAACCGGACCAGTCGTACTCTCCGGTGCCCGGGCAGTAGTAGTACGTAGAGCAGATGCCCCACGCGGGAACCGTGGCCGAGGGCGTCGGCTCCGGGGTGGCGGCCGGCGCCGAGGGCTTTGCCGTGGGCTCGGGTATGGGCGTCGGCTTCTTCGCGGACTGCGGGACGGGCTTGAGCGCGGGCGGCTCCGGGTCGTCACCGGCGGCCCAGTTGACGGCCTCCATCTGGAGCGAGGGGGACGACGTGTCGAATGTCCAGTGCTGGGCCGGCCCGTCCTTGCGGAGCTTGAGGACCAGGGGGGCCTTGCTCTTGGCGGAGCCGGGTGCCAGCGCCAGGTCCTGGTTCCAGCGCGGCACCAGGGTGCCCTGGACGGTGAAGTCGTAGCGCACGTTGTTGATGCTCGGCTGCGACGTGCCCGCGCAGGCCTCCAGCCGCAGCTCGAAGCCGAGACGGGAGTCGAGGCAGAGGTCGGGGGCGGCCAGATCGCGCAGCAGTCCGTCCGCTCCGTACGACCACTCGCGGCTCGCGGTCGAGGAGCACGGGGCGAGTTCGGCCTCCGCTCCCTTGACCGCCTGCTTGCCCGCGAGACCGATGCACTCTCCGGTCTCCTCGTTGCGCAGCCGGCCCCGCACGGCCCCGTCCGCGGCGTCGCCGGTCCCGATCCAGGACTTGCTCCCGCCGGGCGCCGTGTCCTTGCCGGTGCCGGGGGTGCCCGAAGAGCCGTCGTCGGCCATGCCGTTGGAGTCACCGCCGGCCCACAGGACCAGCGGGACCACGATCAGAGCGCTCAGGGTCAGCACGGCCAGGGCGATGTTCCGGCGCCGCGGGGCACGGCGGGCCCGGCGCGACGGCGGCGCGGAGCCGGCGTTGGTGGCACGTCGCTGTGCGGGCTCGGCCCGGCGGCCCTGCGGACGCGCCGGGGCGCGGGAGGAGCGGCTCTTCGGCTGCGGGGCACGGCCCGGGAGACGGGTGTCGCCTTCCGCGTCCACCGCGTCGGCCGGTATGCGCGGCACCTCGACGATCGCGATGGCACCCCCCGGCCTGGTGTCGACATACGCCTCGGCACCCCAGCCGATCACGGCCTCGGCCAGCGGAAGGGCGAGCGGGCCGTGGAACTGGTTCAACTGGTCGGCGGCATGGCGGCAGTGGGCACAGCCGGCCAGATGACGCCGGAGATCACGGTCGAGATTCAGGCCGCCGCGCCGGCAGGAGACGTCCAGCAGCCGGTTGTAGCGGCGGCACTCCTCGGCGGGGGCCAGTTCGCGGTGGATCTCCAGGCAGCTTTCGCGCAGGCGCTCCATGGCCCGCTGCAGTTCGTCGGAGGCGTCCTCGGTACTGAGGCCCACCAGCCCCGCCGGCACCGCCAGTTCCTCGGCCTCGACCGTGGTGTGCCACAGCAGACAGCGGGCGGGCTCCGAGAGCCGCTGGAACGCCCGGGACAGCAGACGCCGGTTCACCGGCGGGAGGAACCGCGCGGTCCGCTCGCCGGAGGCGGAGCCCGCCAGCAGTTCGGGACTGAGCATCTCCCGCCGTTGGTCCCTGTCCCATTCGGCCGCCATACGGCGGACGGTGACCAGCAGAAGCGGTCGCCAGGCCGCCGTCGGGCCGGTCGCCCGCAGGGACTCGCCGAACAGTCGGGTGAATGCGGCCGTGGTGAGCATTCCGGCGGGCCGAACACCATTCGTGCACAGCCGTGAGAAAGTAAAGGCCGCTTCCCAGTGCCGGTCCAGGAGTTCTCCGGCGGGATAGTTCGCCGGCCCCTTCCCCGCGGTCTTCTTCAGGTCCGCCGCGAGCTGAGCATCCGTGACTTCGAACAGACGAGCGGGACCGAGGGAATTCGACTGAGCTCCATCATTCACGTCCGCTTTCCTCCCAAAGGTAACGCAGGAATTAGTCCATACCAATGGGTATGTAGCCCACCCGACGAAGCGGAGGGACTACCCATGTGGGGGGTGCGCACCAGGAACGCCCCCCTCGGCCGGCTCTTTTGAAGCGAGGGGCGAACAGATGTGCAGCCAGCGCGCCAACGGAATCCAATTGTCTGCACACTGACAGGGGCACACCTTTGCACAGGGCACCGAGCCGGAACAAGTGATGACGCCGATTCGCGTATTCCATCAAGATCACGGTGATTGACGAGGCGTCAGAAGTGGCTCGGTGAAAGCAATTCGACCCCGACGCAAACCGGATCCAAGTCCACCGAATCACCGAATGGTCTATACCGGCCAACGCCACTTGAACATGAAAGGGATGCCGTACTTACCAATGAGTAACGGGTCTTGCGCCTGATGGCCGGGGCACTCGCTCGGGGCGGAACAGCCGGCGGCCGCCGGGAAACCCTGTCGGCTCCCGGCGCCCGGGACGCTCAGTGGCGCAGCAACTGAGCCTCGGCAAAGTCCAGTACGCCGTCGCGCCAGACCAGCCCGCGCAGATCCCGTACGACGACGGAGGCGTCGGTGGCCAGGGCGCGCTGCCCGACACCGATGACCGTCGCGCCCGCCGCCGTCCCCGCCTCGGCGCCCGCGGTGCTGTCCTCGAAGACGACGGTCTCCGCCGGGTCCAGGCCCAGGTGCCCGGCCGCCGCGCGGTAGCCGTCGGGGGCCGGCTTTCCGTGCCGGACGTCGTCCGCGGTGACGAGCACGGGCGGGGAGGGCAGTCCGGCCGCCGCGAGCCGGGCCCGGGCCAGGACGGTGACACCGGAGGTCACGACCGCCCACCGCTCTTGCGGCAGGCTCTCCAGAAGGGCGAGGGCTCCCGGGAGCGCGGTGGTGGTGGCCGCGGCCTCGACCTCCAGCCGGTCGATCTCGGCGAGCGCGGCCGGGCGCTCCCCGGGATCGGCCACCAGCAGCGCGACGGTGTCGGCCGAACGGCGGCCGTGCACCATCGCGGTGACGTCCCGTGGGGAAAGCCCGCGGGCTCGGGCCCACTGCCCCCAGGCCAGGCCGACGCCGTGGTCGGAGTCCACGAGGACACCGTCGTTGTCGAAGAGCAGGCCCTCACAGGGAATGCCGAGGACGGGGCCGGGACGGGACGAGTCGGTCATCAGCGCTCTCCGGAGTCGTGTGGGAGTGCGGTCCGGGGGTGCGGTCCGGGTGGTCTCAGGTGACGGGGCGGTTGCGGTAGCGGCCGACGAGTTCGCGCGCGGCGGGCTGCATCCGAGCGGGCGGCAGGCCCCGGGCCAGGAGCGTCAGATCGTCGAGGACCATGTCACCGATGCTCAGGAAGGCTTGCGGGATGCCGCCCGCGCGATGCGCGGAGAGGACCAGCCCCTCCAGCCCGCGCACCGGATCGTCGGCGGCCACCGGCTCGTCCGGCCACACGTCGATGCCCGCCAGGAGACGGCCGCGCGCCACGTGCGAGAGCAGCGCCGGATAGTCGACGACCGGAGCACGGCTCACCAGGATCAGCCGGGCGCCGTCGGGGAGCAGTGCCAGCTCCCGCTCCCCGATCAGCTGACGGCTCTCGTCCGTGACGGTGGCGAGGACGAACACGAAGCGGCTGCGGGAGAGCGTCTCGTCCAGGCCGGCAGGCAGCACGCCGAACTCCCGCAGGGCGCCCGGCGGCAGCCAGGGATCGTAGACGCGGAGGGTCGGCCGGAACGGGACGAGCAGCCGGTGCAGACTGCGGCCCAGGTTGCCGAAGCCGATCAGGCCGATGTCCGAGCCGTTCAGGAGTACGGCGTCGGCGTTGCCGTCGGAGACGTACCGCTCCCTGCCGGCGCGGAAGGCGCGGTCCTCCCGGCTGATGCCCCGGGCCAGATCGAGCGCGAGGGCCAGGGCGTACTCGGCGACGGCCTGTGCGTAGGCGGGCCCGCAGCCGAGGACGTGAACACCGCGCGCGAAGCAGGTCTCGTAGTCGACGTTCGGGAAGAAGTTGCCCTCGACGTTCAGCAGGGCGCGCAACGCGGGCGCGCGGGCGAGCCGTTCGGCGGGCAGATCGGGCTGGCCGATGATCGCGAAAGTCTCGGGCAGGATTTCGTCGAGGGCCTTCTCGGAGGGGTCGCCCTCCAGGTCCACCACGGTGAAGCGGTCACGCAGCAGATCCAGGGCGCCGGGCGTGAAGATGCGGTCGGTGCGCTGCGGGGCGGGGCGCAGGACGACGACCGGCTTGCCGGCCACGGCGCCGGGAGGCGTGGGTGAGCTGCTCACATGACTCCTCTGTCCTGGTCATTCTCTCCTGTTCCTCCGGCACGCGCCGGAGAGGTCAGACGCGCGGCCGGTTGATGAGGCGGGAGAGCACGATGACGCTCTCGGTCCGCTCGATGACCCGTGCCGCCCGGACCCGTTGGACGGCGCGCTCCAGGTGCGGGATGTCGAGCGCCATCATGTGGACCATCGCGTCCGCGGCGCCGGAGACCGTGTAGGCCTCCACCACCTCAGGCACGGTCTCCAGGTCCCGTTGCAGCTCACTGGGTGTCGGATTGCCCTTGCAGTACACCTCGACGAACGCCTCGGTCCGCCAGCCGAGCGCCTGGGTGTCGACGAGCGCGGTGAATCCGCGCACGGTGCCGTCGGCGACCAGCCGGTCCAGCCGTCGCTTCGCTGCCGGCGCGGAGAGCCCGGCGGCCTCCCCGATCTCTGCGTAGGTGCTGCGCGCGTTGCGCAGCACGCACCGCACGATGCTCTCGTCGATGGCGTCCATGCCCATGTGATCCCACCTTCCTCGCACGCAAGATTTCGCCATACGGATCGTGTTTTCGCAAGAAAGGCATCTCAACGGAGAACAAACGGCGATTGATTGCGCACTCCGCCCGCTCATAGCATCCACACACCCCCATCGACGCATGGCAGGCGACAGGAGTGTGCGGTTTGCGCGCGAGGCTCAGCGCGGAGGAGTCCGCCGCCCTGGAAGCGGTCGACGAGGCGGCCGTCGCCGCACTGCTGCTCGACGTGCTGGCCGTGCCCAGCGTGACGGGCAGCGCGGCGGAGTCCGAACTCCAGCACCATCTGGCCCGGCATCTCGACCGGCTGGGCCTGGACGTCGACCTGTGGCCGATGGACCTGGCCACCCTGCGTTCCGACCCGGACTTCCCGGGCACGGAGGTGCCGCGGGAGGAGGCGTGGGGCCTGGTGGCGACGCTGCCGGGCGCGGCGGACGGCCCGACCGTGATCCTCCAGGGCCATGTCGACGTGGTGCCGCCCGGCGACCTCACCCAGTGGGCCGGCGACCCGTTCGTGCCGAGGGTGCGCGGGGATGTCGTACACGCCCGGGGCGCCTGCGACATGAAGGCCGGTGTCGTCGCCAACATCGCCGCGCTGGCGGCGATCCGCGCCTGTGGAGTACGGCTGGGCGGCAGCGTGACCGGCCACTTCGTCGTCGGCGAGGAGGACGGCGGGCTCGGCGCCTTCGGGACCCTGCGCCGCGGACACCGCGGTGACGCCTGCGTCATCACCGAGCCGACCGGCGGCACCCTGATCACCGCCAACGCGGGCGCCCTGACCTTCCGTGTCACCGTGCCCGGCCGGTCCGCGCACGCGAGCACCCGGGACGCCGGTGTGAGCGCCATCGACGCCTACACGCCGATCGGCGCGGCGCTCGCCCGGCTGGAGGTCGTACGCAACAAGGTGCCGGACCCCTTGATGGCCGAATACCCCATCCCCTACTGCCTGTCCGTCGGCATGCTGCGGGCCGGGGACTGGGCCAGCAGCGTGCCGGGCCTCCTGGTCGCCGACGGGCGACTGGGGCTGCGGCTCGGTGAGGAACCCGCCGCGGCACGCGCCGAGTTCGAGCAGTGCGTGGCCCGGGCGTGCGCGGACGACCCGTGGCTGCGCGACCATCCGGCCGTCGTCTCCTGGACCGGCGGGCAGTTCGCCAGTGGCAGGCTCGCCCCCGGGCATCCGCTGCGTGAGGTGGTCGGCACCGCGCACGCGGACGCCTCCGGTTCCCCCGGCCCCCGGGAGCGCGGCGCGCCGTACGGGAGCGACTTGCGGCTCTACGCGGCGGCCGGCATACCGACGCTTCAGTACGGCCCCGGCGACGTGCGCCTCGCCCACGGCCCCGGCGAACGCGTATCGCTCGCCGAAACCGTCGCCGTCACCCGCACGCTGGTCCTCACGGCGCTCAGGAAAGCGGGGACCCGGTAACGGGAGGCGGCCGTGACCGAAGCCTCGGGAACCCGCTAACAGGAGACGGCCGCTCACCGAAGCCTCGGGAACCCGGTAACAGGGAAGCGGCCCCGGCCCGCCTGAACCGCGGGAGCCCGAGACGCCCGGTCCCACCGGGAGCCGCCCGGACAAGCGCCCGGCCCACCGGGACCGGCCGGCGGGAAGCGCCCGGCCCACCGCGACGACCGAGTGCGGACGCAGGACGTCACCGGCTCGGGCGGGTCCGCCAGCCGTGGTCGACCGGGCCCGCGCCCGGCCCACCGCGACGACCGAGTGCGGACGCAGGACGTCACCGGCCCGGGCGGGTCCGCCAGCCGTGGTCGACCGGGCCCAGGCCCGCGCCCAGGGCGAAGCCCGCGGCGATCGCACCCGTGACGTACTCCTTCGCCCGGCGTACCGCCTCCGGTACCGGATACCCCTGCGCCAGGCCGACCGCGATCGCGGAGGCCAGGGTGCAACCCGTGCCGTGTGTATGGCGGTTGTCGTGGCGCGGGGCCCGCAGCCAGTGCTCCTCGCTGCCGTCGGTCAGCAGGTCCACGGCCTCGCCCGGCAGATGACCGCCCTTCACGAGCACCCACCGCGGCCCGAACTTCAGGAGCCGTTCCGCGGCCCGGCGCATGTCGCCTTCACTCGTCACCGAGACGCCGGTGAGCTGCGCCGTCTCGTCGAGATTCGGGGTCGCCACCGTCGCGACCCGCAGCAGTACGGTTCGTACGGCGTCCAGCGCGTCGTCGGCGAGCAGCCGGTCACCGTGCTTGGAGACGCTCACCGGGTCCACGACCACGGGTGCGGCGGTGTCCGCGAGCAGCTCGGCGACGGTCTCGACCAGCAGGGGCGAGGCCAGCATGCCGGTCTTCACCGCCTGTACGCCGATGTCGTCCACGACGCTGCGGTACTGCGCCCGCACCGCCTCGGCCGGCAGCTCCCACGCCCCCTGGACGCCGAGGGAGTTCTGCGCGGTGACCGCGGTCAGCACGCTCATGCCGTGCGCGCCCAGCGCGAGCATCGTCTTCAGGTCGGCCTGGATGCCGGCGCCGCCCCCGGAGTCGGATCCGGCGACGGTCAGGACGCGCGGCGGCGCGACGGAGGCTGCCGGAACCGAGGGGGTCGCGGCGGCCGGCGAGTGGGCGGGCTGGGTCATACCCGGGCCTCCTTCGAGGCACCGCGGCCGAGGCCGAGGCGCAGCGGGGCGTACACGGCGAGCGCCACGACGAAGGCCACCCCGTAGGCGAGGTCGGCGCCGTGCAGGGCGTCGGCCACCGGACCCACGTACAGGCTGGTGCTCATGAACGGGACGGCGGCGGCGAAGGCGACGACGAACGCCGTGAGCGCGGGCCACCATGGCTGCGGGCGGGCGCTCTCGGCGGCCAGGTCGACCGGGGCGCCGGCGCGGGCCCGGGCGCGGACGAGCCAGTCGACAGCCACGATCGCGACGAATCCCGGGATCCAGTAGCCGACGAGCAGCAGCACGTTCTGGAAGCGGGTGGTGGTGTCGGCCGCGTGCATCCACAGGACGAGCGGGAAGCCGAGGACGGCGGCCAGTGCGGCGGCGACCGGGCGCGGCAGGCGCACCCCCATGGTCTGCAGGGCCAGCGAGCCGCTGTAGTCGTTCATGGCGTTGCTGGACAGGGCCGCGAGCGCGACGGCGAGCAGGCCGAACGCACCGAGGACACCGCCGCCGAGCAGGGTGTCGACGCCCCCGGCGGTCTGGTCGGTGAAGACGGACGCTCCCCACAGGCCCAGCGCCTGGACGGCCACGAAGGACACGCTGACCCCGAGCAGCGTGCACCAGAACATCCGCGGCCGGGACGCGGTGCGCGGGAGGTACCGGCTGAAGTCACTGGCGTAGGGGGCCCAGGACAGCGCGAGGCTCAGCGCGATGGTGCAGGTCAGGACGAACGCGCCGGCCCGGTCGGCGCCGTGGACCGTGGCGACGGCGGTCGGGTGGCTGCCGTTGAGCAGCTTGGCGGTCAGCGCGGCGAAGGCGGCGGCGAGGGCGAAGGTCATCACGGTCTGGAGCCGGTGGATCGCCTCGTATCCGAGGACACCGAGAGCTCCTTGGGCGGCCATCACGACCAGGACGCCCAGCCAGAACGGCCAGCCGCACAGCTGGGCCAGCGCGTCCCCGCCGAACAGGCCGATCAGCGCGTCCCAGGCGATCGAGGACAGCCACTGCAGGGCGCCCGGCACCGCGACGGCCCGGCCGAACGCCAGCCGGGCGAGCGGGAGTTGCCCCGCACCGGTCTGACTGCCCCAGGTGCCGAGGTACGCGGTCGGCACCGCGCCCAGGAGGGTGCCGAGGACGACGGCGGTGAGGGCGGTGGCGAAGTCGAGGCCGAGCGCGACGCCGACGGTGCCGGTGAACACGCCCGTCATGGTCAGGTTGGGGGCGAACCACACGGTGAACAGCCGGGCCGGGCTGCCGTACCGCGCGTCCTCGGGGACGGGTGCGATGCCACGGGCCTCGACCCGCAGATCACCGGGAGCGGCGGGCATCCGCCCGTCGAAGACGCGCTGTGGGGCCCCGACGGCCACCTCACCGCGGGCATGCGGCCATGACATGAGACATCCCTCCGCCAGTCCTAACTGGTTCAGGTTCGACGGGTGTGATCTCAGCCCTCGTGCGGGGCACCCCGTGTCCGGTACGCCGGCCAGGATAGCCCGGCGCGCGCGTACGTCCAGGTGGTGGGGGTGGACAGTGGCCGAGCACGGTCCGCGGACGGTGACCGGGCCGGTGCGGCGGGTCACGGCCGCGCCGCACGGTCCCGAAGTGCGCCTCGGGAGGGACGCCTCGGTGTGAATACCGTGATACGCGGACGACGTTCCCTTTGTCCGGGAGGGCGGGCTATGGTGACGCCCTGACGGGATCTTGAACAGAGGGGGCGCAGGTGGAGAACCTCGCGCGGGCACGCCGCGGCCGGCCGCCCGGGACCGGGTCGGTGGAGGGCGAGCTGACCGGCCGCCAGCAGGCCATCATCGAGTTCATCAGGACCGAGGTGGCTCGGCAGGGCTACCCGCCGTCGATGCGCGAGATCGGCGAGGCGGTCGAGCTGGCCAGCACCTCCTCGGTCTCCCACCAGCTGTCGGTGCTGGAGCGCAAGGGCGTCCTGTACCGCGATCCGCACCGGCCCCGCGCGTATCAGGTACGGCCCAGCTGGGCGCCGAGTCTGGACGCCGAGCGCGGGCCGGAGCCGGCCGCAGTACCACTGGTGGGCCGCATCTCCGCGGGCACGCCCGTCCTGGCCGAAGAGGCGATAGAGGACGTCTACCTGCTGCCGCGCCAAATAGTCGGCGACGGCGATCTCTTCGCGCTGACCGTGAGCGGCGACAGCATGATCGAGGCGGCCATCTGCGACGGCGACGTGGTGGCCGTCCGCCGCCAGGACAGCGCCGATCACGGCGACATCGTCGTCGCGCTCCTGGAGGACGAGGCCACGGTCAAGCAGCTGCGCCGGCAGGACGGTCAGGTGTGGCTCATGCCGCGCAACTCCGCCTACGCGCCGATCCCCGGCGAGGACGCGGTGATCCTGGGCCGAGTGGTGGGCCTGATGCGCCAGTTGTAGCGGCGACAGGGGGCCTGACCCGCCGGCGGCGGCTACGGGGACACGGCGGCCACGCGGGAGCGGTGCAAGCGAGAAAAGGCCCCCGCGGGCTCTCGCCCGCGAAGACCCTTCGCACCGTCGGGACGACAGGATTTGAACCTGCGACCCCTTGACCCCCAGTCAAGTGCGCTACCAAGCTGCGCCACGTCCCGGTGCGCTCGCCGCGGTGAACCGCGTGATCGCGCGAACAGCACTTTACCGCACACCACGGGCCGGTCCGCCGGGGGCGCGGGGGCGGCACCGGGGCCGGCGCGGGACAATCGGAACATGAACGGGACTCCCAGGGCCGGGACGGACGGCCGACGCGACCGGGACGCGGAGGGACGGGCACGCAATGCCCGTCCCCGGGACGGTCTCGGCCGGCCCCTGCCGTACGGCACGGACGGGGTGGAGCGGCAGCCCGAAGGGGTCGTACGCAGTCCCGCGGAGACGGTCGTCGAGGCGCAGGCGCTGCTGGCGGCGGGCAAGCCGTTCCACGCGCACGAGGTCTTCGAAGACGCCTGGAAGTCGGGCCCGGCGGACGAGCGCGCGCTGTGGCGCGGGCTGGCCCAGCTCGCGGTGGGGCTGACCCATGCGGCCCGGGGGAACACGACGGGCGGCGCCCGGCTGCTGCGACGCGGGGCGGACGCCACCGAGCAGTGGGCCGCCGAATCCGGACAGGACAGTCCGTACGGGATGGATCTGGCGGAACTGGCGGACTGGGCGCGGAGGTTGGCGGGGGTCGCGGAGCGGGACGGTACGGCGGTCGACGCCGTGGCGTGGGCACCGCGACTGCGCGGGAGCGAACCCGGATAGTCGCGGAGCGGGACGGTACGGCGGTCGACGCCGTGGCGTGGGCACCGCGACTGCGCGGGAGCGAACCCGGATAGACCGGCTGTCAGTGGCGTGGGGCAGACTCGGGGCGTGCGAAAGATTCATGTCATCGGAATCGGGGCGGGCGATCCCGACCAGCTGACCCTGCAGGCGGTCAAGGCGCTGAAGAGCACGGACGTGTTCTTCATCCTGGACAAGGGCGAGGTGAAGTCCGACCTCGTCCAGCTGCGCCGTGACATCCTCGACGCGCATCTGCCGGAGGGGGCGTACCGGCTGGTCGAGGCGCGCGACCCGGATCGCGACCGGGCCGCCGGGGGCGCGGCCTACTCCCCCGCCGTCGGTGACTGGCGCAGCGCCCGCGCCGCCCTCTACGAACGGCTGATCGCCGAGGAGTTGGGCGAGGACGGCAGCGGCGCGTTCCTGGTCTGGGGCGACCCCGCGCTGTACGACAGCACGCTCGGCATCCTGGAGGAGATCCTCGACCGGGGCACGGTCGCGTTCACGTACGACGTCGTTCCGGGGATCAGCAGTGTCTCGGCCCTCGTCGCCAGGCACCGCACGGGACTCAACCGGGTCGCGCGCCCCGTCCAGATCACCACCGGGCGCCGCCTGGCGGAGGGCTTCCCCGAGGGCGTGGACGACGTGGTGGTGATGCTCGACGCCCACCAGGCCTTCCGGGCGTACGCCGACCAGGACATCGACATCTACTGGGGCGCCTACATCGGCACCCCGGACGAGATCCTCGCCTCGGGGCCGATAGCCGAGGCGGCCCCCCGCATCGAGCGCCTGCGCGCGGAGGCCCGGGAGCGCAAGGGCTGGATCATGGACACCTACCTGCTGCGCAGGCGTCCGCGGGGCTAGGGCGTGTCCGTCGATCACGGCGGAGACGCGGAGTGTGGCACGTACATCCGACTGCCAAGGCGCCGCGGCTTCCCCTTCACCGTGATCGACCGGACAGGTACCGGCGTTCACGTACGCCGGGCGGATCTCCCGGCATGCACACGCCCTGCCCCGATGTGAGGGTGACCCTGTGACGACCACAGAGGAATCCGCGCCGCCCGCAGCCCCGGCGCCCGAGCCCCCGGTGCTGGACTCACGGCGCCGCAACATCGTCTTCGTGACGATCATGCTGGGCATGTTGCTCGCGGCCCTCGACCAGACGATCGTGGGCACGGCCCTGCCGACCATCGTGTCGGATCTCGGCGGCGCCGCGCACATGTCCTGGGTGGTCACCGCGTATCTCCTCGCGGAGACCGTGGCGACGGTGCTGGTCGGCAAGTTCGGTGACCTCTTCGGCCGCAAGCTGGTCTTCCAGGCGTCGGCGATCATCTTCATCACCGGCTCGTTCCTGTGCGGTCTCGCCACGAACATGTCGCTGCTGATCGCCTGGCGGGGAATGCAGGGCATCGGCGCCGGCGGGCTGATGGTCACGGCCATGGCCCTGATCGCCGATGTGATCCCGCTGCGCGAGCGCGGCAAGTACCAGGGCGCGATCGGCGCCGTCTTCGGCGTGGCCACCGTCATCGGGCCGCTGCTCGGCGGGCTGTTCACCGACCATCTGACCTGGCGGTGGGCCTTCTACGTCAACGTGCCCATCGCGATCGTGGTGGTGATCGCCGCGGCCCGCACGATTCCCGTCGTGAAGTCGGCCGTCCGGCCGGTGATCGACTATCTGGGCATCGCCCTCGTCGCGGTCGGCGCGAGCGCGCTGATCCTGGCGACGAGTTGGGGCGGCAACGAGTACGCGTGGGGCTCGGGCGTCATCATCGGCCTGTTCGTGGGCGGCGTGATCGCCCTCGGCCTCTTCTGCTGGGTCGAGACGCGCGCCGCCCAGCCGATGCTGCCGATGCGGCTGTTCACGAATCCCGTCTTCTCCGTCTGCTCGATCCTCAGCTTCATCGTGGGCTTCGCGATGCTCGGCGCGATGACCTATCTGCCGAGCTATCTCCAGTACGTCGACGGCGACTCGGCGACGATCTCCGGCGTCCGCACCCTGCCCCTGGTCATCGGCCTGCTCATCGCGTCCATCTTCAGCGGCAACGTGGTCAGCAAGACCGGGCAGTACCGGTTCTTCCCGATCATCGGCGCCCTGGTGATGGCGCTCGGGCTCTACCTCCTCTCCCTGATGGGCCCGGGGACCAGCACCTGGCTGTCGTCCGTCTACATGTTCGTGCTCGGCACCGGGATCGGTCTGTGCATGCAGGTGCTGACGATCGCCGTGCAGAACACCGTCGAGTACTCCGATCTCGGTACGGCGACATCGGGCGTCACCTTCTTCCGGACGCTGGGCAGTTCGTTCGGCACGGCGGTGTTCGGCACGGTGTACACCAACGCGCTCAAGCCGAACCTCGCGGACGGGGTGCGGGACGCGACGCGGACCGGTGCCGCCGACGCGGCCGCGATCGCCCAGGCCTCGCAGAGCCCGCAGGGGCTGCACAGACTTCCGTCGGCCGCGGCCCGGCCGATCATCCAGGCGTACGCCGACACGATCCACACCGTCTTCCTCTGGGCGGTGCCGGTCGCGCTCCTGGGCTTCCTGGTGGCCCTGTTCCTCAAGCAGGTGCAGCTGCGGGACAGCGCGCGGATGGGCTCGACGGACATGGGCGAGGGTTTCGCGTCCCCGTCCAGCGCGGATTCGCAGCGGCTGCTGGAGGCGGCCGTCGGAAAGATCATCGGCGGTACGGAGCTGGACACCGCCCGGCGGATCGTGCTGGATTCCGACACCCGGCTGGATGTCGCGGGGGCCTGGGCCGTGATGCAGGTCGAACTGTTCACCCGGATGGTCGGCCACGCCAACCTCGGGCTGATCGCCACCCGCCGCCACCTGCCGCCGGAGGTCCTGGTGCCGGTCTTCGACCGCATGGTCGACGAGGGCTACCTCACCCGTGACGGTTCGCTCTTCTCGCACACCGAGGCCGGCCGGCGCGAGGCGGACGTGATCGGCAAGGCCTGGGGCACCTGGCTCGCCCAGCGCGTCGAGCAGGACATCGGCCGCCCGTCCGGCGCGGATCTCCGGGCCGCGGTCGACAGCATCGCCAAGCGCCTCCTCGCCGAGGACCTGGCCAACGGTTTGACCACCCGGGTCCGTGCCCTGGCCCCTGCCGCGTCGGCCTGACGACCGGGGTCGGGGTCTTGGCCCTTGCCGCGTCGGCCTGAGCACCGGGGTCCGGGCCTTGGCTCCCCGCCGCGTTGACCTGACCACCCGGGTCCGGGCCTTGGCTCCCGCCGCCTCGCCCGCCTACCCCGGTCCGGGACTGGCCCCTGCCGCGTCCGCCTGACCACCCGGGTCCGGGGCTGGCCCCTGCCGCGTCCGCTTGACCACCCGATCGGGGCCTCGGCTCCCGCCCGCGTCGGCCTGCGGATCCGCGCCTGGGCCGGCTCACGGTGCGGCGAGGCGCAGCCGGTCCAGTACTCCGGCCACGTCGGGCACCGCGAGCACGCCCTCAGGCAGGGGCGGACGGCGTACGACGACGACCGGGAGGCCCAGTGCGCGCGCGGCCGTCAGCTTCGCCGAGGTCGCCTCTCCCCCGCTGTCCTTCGTCACCAGGACGTCGATGCGGTGCTCGCGCAGCAGGGCCGTCTCGCCGGGCACGGTGAACGGGCCGCGGGCCAGCAGCACCCGGGTGTGCGGCGGCATGGGCGGCTCCGGCGCCTCCACCGACCGTACGAGGAAGTGGAGTCCGGCCAGGTCGGCGAAGGCCGCGAGGCCCAGACGACCGGTCGTGAGGAACACCCGGCGCCCCAGGCCCGGCAGCAGCTCGGCCGCGGCGGCGAGGGACGTGACCGGGTGCCAGCGGTCGTCGGCATGTGGCCGCCACCCCGGGCGGCGCAGGACCACGGCCGGGACGCCGGTCGCCGCCGCGGCCCGCGCCGCGTTCGCCGTGATGCCGTCGGCGAAGGGGTGGGTGGCGTCGACGACGGCGTCCACCCGGTGCTCGCGCAGCCAGGCCGCCAGCCCCTCCGCGCCGCCGAACCCCCCGATGCGGACGTCCCCTTCGAGCGCTCCGCGTCGCGACACCCGTCCCGCGAGAGAGGTGGTGACGCGCACTCCGGGGCGTGCCGCCAGCCGGGCGGCGAGCTCGCGGGCCTCGGTGGTACCGCCGAGGAGGAGGAAGTGCGGGGACATGGCGTCGAGCGTACGGGGACCGCCTGTCGCTGCACCGCCGGGTGCCGGACTGCCCGGCGACGGGCCGGCGGACGACGGACGACGGACGACGGCAAGGGCAAGGGCAAGGGCAACGGCAACGGCAACGGCAACGACAACGGCAACGGCGGTCAGCGCAGCAGGAGCTGGACCCCGCCGACCACCGTCGCCGCGATCACCAGCCGCTCGAACAGCCGCTGGTTGATCCGGTTCACCGCCCACTTGCCGAGCAGCGCGCCCGGCAGCACGAACACCACCAGCGCCGCGTCGAGCAGCAGGGACTTCCCGTCGATCAGGCCGAGCCCCACGCTGAAGGGCACCTTGGAGACGTTGACGATGAGGAAGAAGAAGGCCGAGGTGCCCAGGAAGCCGAGCTTCCGGAAGCCCGCGGAGAGCAGATACATCGACATCACGGGACCGCCGGCGTTGGCGACCATCGTGGTGAAACCGCCGAGGACGCCGTACGAACGCGCCTTGACCCGGCCCGTCCGTGTCGCCACCGAGTCGGGCTCGTGGTCCTTGGCCGCCCTCCGGCGCCACAGGGTGACCGCGGCCATGAACAGCAGGATCGCGCCGATGGAGGTGCGGACGGCTGCGTCGTCGGCCCAGACGAGGAACAGCGTGCCGAGGACGACGCCCGCGGCGACCGCTGGGAACAGCCGCCACAGGGTGGGCCAGTGGGCGTGCCGCCGGTAGGCCAGGACGGCGAGGATGTCGCCGACGATCAGGACGGGCAGCAGGGCGCCGGTGGAGGCGCGGGCCGGCAGGACGGCGGCGAAGATCGCGAGGCTGACCGTGTTGGCCCCGCTCACGGCGGTCTTCGAGAAGCCGACGAGCAGAGCGGCCGCGGCCAGCGCGGCGAACTCCCAGAGGGATATGTGCCAGAGCGTCATCGTGTTCATGCGGGAACCGATGCTATGCCCACCTATCTCGCCGCCGTAAGGACCGTCTCGCCAGGTGGCCCCTTCCGCCGGGGTCAGCCGCCGTACCGCGTCCGCAGTTCCCGTTTGAGGACCTTCATGCTCGGACCGAGCGGCATCTCGTCGGTGAACTCCACGCGGCGCGGGTACTTGTGACGGCCCAGGTGCTCCTTGGACCACTCGGTGATCTCCGGGCCGTCCGCCGTGGCTCCGGGTGCGCGGACGACGACGGCGCACACCTCTTCGCCGTGCAGCTCGTCCGGCAGACCGATGACGGCGACCTGCGCCACCCCCGGGTGGCGCATCAGGACCTCCTCGACCTCCCGCGGATACACGTTGTAGCCACCGCGGATGATGATGTCCTTCTTGCGGTCGACGATCCGCAGGAAGCCGTCCTCGTCCTTGGTGCCCAGGTCGCCGGTGCGGAACCAGCCGTCGACCATGGCCTCGGCGGTCGCCTCGGGCCGGCCCAGATAGCCGGAGAACACGTTGTGCCCGCGGACGACGACCTCGCCGAGCTCTCCGGGCGGCAGCAGCTCGATGCGCTCCTCGGTCTCCGCCCTGGCGATCTCGACGTCCACGCCCCACAGCGGGTGGCCGATGGTGCCCGCCCGCGTCCCGAACAGCGGCTGGTTGACGGTCGCGGTCGGCGAGGTCTCCGACAGCCCGTACCCCTCGTAGATCCTCGTACCGAACGCGGCCTCGAAGCGCTCCAGGACGGCGACGGGCAGCGAGGCGCCTCCGGAATGGCACACGCGCAGTTCCGGGAGCGTGTCCGCGGCGGCCGCGGCCGCGGCCAGGGCGACGTACATCGTCGGCACGCCGTGGAAGGTGTTGACGTCCTCCTTGACCATCAGCTCGATCGCGCGGGCCGCGTCGAAGCGGGGCAGCAGCACGAGGGTCGCGCCGGCCCGCCAGACGGAGTTCATGGAGACGGTCTGGCCGAAGGCGTGGAAGAGCGGGAGCGCGCCGAGGGCGATGTCGTCGGGGCGGATGTCGTTGGCGTCGAAGGCGTTGACGGTCGCGTTCATCACCAGATTGAAGTGGCTGAGCACGGCGCCCTTGGGAACGCCCGTGGTACCGCTCGTGTAGAAGACGACGGCGGGGTCGTCGGCCTGGCGGGTGACGTACGACGGCAGCGGTTCGGCGTCCGCCGCGAGGGTCTCGAACTCGGCGCCCAGCGTGACGACCGGCACGCCCGCCTCCCGCGCGGCCTCCGTCCCCGTCGTCGCCTGCGCCGGATGGCAGAGCAGCAAGCTCGCCCCGCTGTCCTTCAGCACGTGCTCGACCTCGGCGGCGGACAGCAGCAGATGGACGGGGACCACGACACCGCCGGCCGCCGCGATCGCGTAATAGGCGGCTGGGAACTCGGCGGTGTTGGGCGCCATCAGCGCCACCCGGTCCCCCGGCCGGACGCCCAGCCCGACGAGGGCACCGGCCTGGGCACGGGCGCTTCGCCACACCTCGGCGAAGGTCAGGCGCAGGTCGCCCTCGACCAGCGCCGTCTTGTCCGGGCGGCGCCGGGCGTTCTCGGCGAGGATCGCGGCGAGGGACAGGGTTGCCATGGAGGATTGCTCCGTTTCCTTGCTGGTGCGGCTCTGGACCAGGGACTGCGGGTACGGAATCAGCGGCCCGGCGTCGTACGCCTCGGGGGTGGCCGAGCGTGCCGGCACCGCCGGTCGGGTTGACCAGGTCCGGATCGATGCCGGGGGGTCCACGGAGGCCGGCGCCCGGGCGGGCTGCCGCGGAAGGGACGGGACGCACGACAGGACTCCTGACGGACACCGGATGGACACCGGACGAAGTGACGATCCACCGTGTTAATTAGCACTGCTAGTTTTCGGCTATAGACCGGCGCCCCACCCCCTGGGAAGCTCTCCCCGCAGCCGGACCGCCGCACTCCGCCACCAACGGATCCGGCCGGTTTCCTCCCTTCCGCCCCGGGGCACCCGCGCCCCATGGACCGAATGCGCGAGGCGGTGGACGGCCCGTCGCTGCGTGCCGCCGGCACCGGGGAGCCCGCGCCGCACGTGGCCCCCGGCACGCCCGAAGAGTGGCACGCGGCCCCCGGCACGCCCGAAGAGGAGACACGATGACCGACGCCCTCGAGCTCGACGCGCTGTGGGCCGAGTTCCACCGCGTGGTGAACATGACCTCCCAGGAGCTGGCGGCCTGGCTCCGGGTCCAGGACGCCGTCGAGGACGCCGAGCCCCCGCCCGAGCACGCGGGCACGCCCACCGGAGAGCACGTCCTCGGGATCCTCCAGAAACGCCGCACCGACCTGACCGAGGACGACATCAGCGTGATGTACGAGGTGGTGGACACCGTCACCGAGGAGACGGACGAGGAGCAGGACCGCGCGGCCGACGACGAGCGGCGCCGCCACCGGCTGATGACACTGGGCCACGACCCGCTCAAACCGCCTCAGTAGGGCGTACCCACGAGCGACGGACAGCGAGGTGCACCATGGGCGAGCGGCAGCGACGCGTGATCGAGGAACTCGTCACCTCCTACGGCCGAACGTACGCCGAGGAAGCGGGCATCACCCTGCGGAACACCCCGCAACCGCTGTACCGCACCCTTGTGCTGGCCTGTCTGCTCAGTGCGCGCATCCGCGCCTCCGTCGCCGTCGCGACCAGCCGCGCCCTGCACGACGCGGGGCTCCGCGACCCCCGCCGCATGGCCGACGCGACCTGGCAGGAACGGGTCGACGCGCTGGGCGCCGGCGGCTACCGGCGCTACGACGAGCGGACGGCCACCCAACTCGGCGACGGAGCACGGCTTCTGACGGAACGCTGGGGAGGCGATGTGCGCCGTATGCGCGCCGAGGCCGACGGTGACCTCGACCGGCTGCGCGGCCTGCTGCGGGAGGTACCCGGCATCGGACCCGCGGGGGCGGACATCTTCCTGCGCGAGGTCCAGCGCGTCTGGCCGGAGGCGGCGCCGTACATCGACGCCAAGGCTCTGTCGGGGGCGCACCGGCTGGGGCTCCCGGAGGACCCGGGCCGGCTCGCCGGCCTCTCCGGTGACACCGAACCGGCGGTGCTCGCGGCCGCGTTGGTCCGCGCCGCGCTGGACAAGCAGGTGGCCGAGGAGGTCCTCGGCAGCGTCCGGTGACGAGGACGTCCTCACGCACGCCGCGGCCCTGCTGCCCGCAGCCCTGCCCGCAGTACGCGGTGTCCCGAAGTTCTGCGTCAGTCCTCGGAGCCGGCCGCGCGGACGAAGAGGCAGAACGGATGACCCGCCGGGTCGAGCAGGACCCTGACGTCGTCCTGGGGCTGGAACTCGGCCGGAGTCGCCCCCAGGGTCACGGCACGGTCGACGGCCGCGGACAGGTCGTCGACCTCGATGTCCAGGTGGAGCATCATCTGCTGGGCGCCGGGGGCGGACGGCCAGCGCGGCCGGACGAACCCCGGCTCCGTCTGGAACGACAGGCCGGCCCCGCCCTCCGGCGGAGCGAGCGTCACCCAGTCGGGCTCGTCCGCCCGTACCGTCCAGCCGAGCAGGTCCCGGTAGAACGCCGCCAGCTCACGGGCGTCGGGCGCGTCGAGCACGGACGCGGACAGCGTGAAACGCGGTGGAGTCTCCACCCGGTCACGCTACTGGCAGGGACCCCGACTACGGAACGTGACGCTTCAGCGGGCGGGGCCTGCTCCTCCCCCCTTACGTTGGGCGGGCAAGCACCCCCCCCACCCAAGGAGAAGCCATGGTCGACAAGGGCGGTATGGACAAGATGAAGGGCAAGGCCAAGGAGATGACCGGCAAGGTCACCGGCGACCGCGAGCGCGAGGTCGAGGGCAAGCTCGAGCAGGCACGCGGCGAGGCCAAGAAGGTCCGGGGGAAGGTGCAGGAGCGAGCCCAGGAGACCGGCGACTCCATGAAGCGCGACCGCCACTGACGCCCCCGGTGGGGAGGCTCCCGCGAAGCCGGCGGCCAATGCCTCCCCACCGGCCCCGCGGAGCGAGCCGCGGACACCTCCCCACCGGTCCGGTGGGGAGGTCCGCTGTGCCGGACCGCGGTCGTCTCGAACCGGCGAGCCCAAGGGTGCCGGTGTGCCGCCCTCTTGACGGCACACGAGCCCAACGGCGCCGGTATGCCGCCCTCTTGACGAACACCGGCACCGGCTCTGTCAGGCGGCCGGCGCCGGGGACGCGTCGGCCTCGGCCAGTTGAGCGGTCAGGGTCGCGCGGGCGCGGGCCACTCGGGAGCGGACGGTTCCGACGGGGCAGCCGCTGATCTCGGCCGCCTCCGCGTAGGGCAGGCCCGTCAACTGGGTGAGGACGAACGCCTCACGGCGTTCGTCGGGCAGTGCGGCAAGCAGGTCGAGGAGTGCGATGCCGTCCTCGAAGCCGGGCAGGCCGCGCGGCTGCGCGCGCTCGGCGGTGGGCCGCCAGTCCGGCAGGTCGGCCGGCCGCGGCCGGGTGGCGGCGTACCGGAGGCTGTCGACCACGGCGCGGCGCGCGATGGACAGCAGCCAGGCACGCGCCGAGGAACGGCCCTCGAAGCGATGCAGGCTGCCGAGCGCGCGCAGGAACGTGTCCTGGGCGAGGTCGTCGGCGGCCTGGGGGTCCGCGGACAGATGGGCGACGTACCGCACGACGTCACGGTGCAGGGCACGGACGAAGCGGTCGACGGCGTCCGGGTCACCGCCGCGGGCGGCCAGCGCCCAGGCGGTTGTCGACTCGTCGCTCGATGCCGTTCGCCGGCCGGCGTCGCGCGGGGCGGGCAGGGCAGGAGTGATCACCTGGAGTCCTTCTCGGTCATCCGGGTCCGCACCGGCCGGCGCTCTCGCGAGGACGCGGTGGCACGTCGGCGTCATGGCGGGAGGGCGGCGGGCACGGTGGTCCGGCGCGGGGGGTGCGGCCGTACGCGGAGGTACGGCCGAAGCCCGAGGCACGCGGGCGGCACCTCGGGGAACCGGCTGTCTCAGACGACAGCGGTCCCCACGGGCGGGCCCCGGGAGGTGATCGCGTGAGCGAGCAGGAGCCGCCGCGGCACCCACCGCTCATGACCACGGCGTCCGCGGATCCGCGGACGGTGCGGCGGCGTGGGCAGGGCGAGCAGCAGCCGCAGGGGTGCCGCCAGCCGGCCGGCCACGGCCCGCAGAATACGGAAGACGGCGCGCTCGCCGTGCGCGAGCCAGAGGCCGCACAGCAGCGCGGCCAGCAGGTGGGCGGTGAGCATGCCGACCGAGGACATGCCGAACAAGGACATGGCCCCCATGCCGTGTCCCGGTTGCGTCATGGGGCCTGCGCCCATGTGCCCCAGATCCATGGCATCCATCGAGACCGCATGCCCGGAACCCATGTGCATGGCGCTCATGGGACCAGCGCCCGTGTCATCGCCCATGGAGCCCATCGACATGGAGCCCATCGACATGGAGCCCATCGACAAGGAGTCCATCGACATGGGGTCCATGCCTGCCGGGCCCGGAGCCCCGCCGGAGGACAGCGGCTGCGCGAGTGAGAACGCCGTGTGGAGCAGCCCTTGCGCGACGACCACCACGGAGACGATCAGCACCGGTCCGCGTTCCCGGCCGGTCAGACTCCAGCCGGCACCACCGGTCACCACGGCTCCCCCGGCCATCGCCCACCAGGGCACCGAGGAGCCGGACATCATGACGTGTCCGAGGGCGGCGAGCAGCACGCAGACGACCGCGAACACCGCGGCCCGAACCGTGCGAGAACCCCATCCAGCAGTCATGACGGGCCTCATCCTCGCATTCGGAGCTCGGGCGTCATGGTCGGGTACGGAAATCGACCTGTGCGTCACTCGATCCGGAAGGCGTGATCCGCAACAACCGTCAGAAGATGCCCTGTCCCGGTACCAGGACTCCGCGCGGGTCGTACGTGTTTCTCGCAGTGGCCAGCCGACGCCAGGTGGGGCCGAAATGCTCGCGCCAGTCAGCCCGGTCGAAGGGGATGGAGCCGACCGGGTACTGGGTGCCCCCGGCCGCGTGGACAGTGTCGTAAGCCGTGCGGTTGGCGGCAAGGAGACGGTTGACGGTCACCGTGTCATCGGGCGGGGTGGTGCGCAGGACGGCCAAGAGGTACGGCACCGGGTCGTCGGGAGTGCGCAGCAGCGGAGTGTGGAGCCGCTCGCGCAGCAGCGGGTAGACAAGGACGACGCCTGAGCCGAGATCGGCCGGGGTGAGGTCGTCCAGCACGGTGGTGACGAGCGCCTCTGCCGAACGCCCCGGCAGCAACAGGTTGAGCCAGGGGTGGGCGTGCGACCAGAGTCCCGCCTCCTTCAGCGCGGCGACGCCGGGGGCGAGCCGGTCGAGGAAGTCGTAGTAGGCGAGGTCCGACGTCTGAACCCCGGACGGGGTGTGCCGCAGCCCGCGCAACAGTGCGCTGTCGTCAGGGGCGGGACCGACGGGTGGTCCGTAGGCGACGGCTTCCAGGAGGTAGCCACGGAAGTCCCCGTTGGCGTCCGCGGTGACCTGGCCCTCGACATAGGCGAATCGGCCTTCCCGCACGAGCAGTCGCTGGTCGTCGAGGAAGGTCCGCAGGTCGTCGTACGGCAGCAGGTAGTGGCGCACGGTCTCGGGGGCGCGGACCAGACGCAGGGTGGCGCCGACGATGATGCCGCACTGGCCGAGTCCGGCGAGTACGGCGAGGAACAGGTCACGGTGGCGGACCGGGGAGCAGGTGACGAACTCCCCGGCGCCGGTGACGACTTGGAGTTCGGTGACGTTGTCGACCTGGGCGCCGTGCCGGTGGGTCTGGCCGCCGAGGCCGCCGACCGACAGCGTGCCGCCGACGGAGAGTTCGAGGTAGTCGGTGAAGGTCGGGGGTGTGAGTCCGTGGGCCGAGGTGGCCTTGGCCACGTCGCTCCACTTGGCACCCGCCCCGACTGTGACCGTCGTACTCCGGGGTCCGACCGAACCAATGGCGTCGAGCGGTGTGGTCTCGATGACCAGGCCGCCGTCGACCTGCGCCTGGCCACGGGTGGCGTGCCCCTGACCGCGTGGGGCGCACGGCAGCCCGTGTGCGTTGCAGAAGCGGACCATCGCGACGACATCCCTGACGGAACCCGGCCGCAGTACCGCGGCCGGACGCCGATGGACGATGTGACCGAAGTCGTCGGCGGCAGCGTTGAGCGACGCCTCGTCCGTATGCACAGTCCCGTCCAGCGGCGGGAGTTCGGTCAGCGGGCGGTCGGACGCGCCGACCGCCCAACTGCGCGTGAAGGGGTCCAGCCCGATCACCGCGGCACCGGTGGCCACGAGGCCGTGCAGTGCGGTACGTCGCGATGGCGTCCGGGGCATGCGCGCCTCCTGGGGCGGGGCCGAATGATGCGGGCAACGGCCGTCAATACTAGGCCCTGTCGTGCGGAGCAGGTCGGCTACGGACGAGAGCGCCCGCACCCCGGTACGATCAGCCGGACCGGCCCTGTGCCGGCGGGGTCGCGGGCCGGCTCCCCGCGGAGCGTGGGCCCCACGACAAGGGTGAAGCGGTCTGCCCGGGTCACGTTCCGGGCCGTACGACACACTTCACGAATCCGGCCGGTTTTTTGGCGAGTTGGCGGAATCCCGCGTCGAGGTCGTCCAGTGGGACCTGGTGGGTCAGCAGTGGCTCCAGGGTCAGCCGCCGGTCGGACATCAATTGCAGTCCCTCACGGAGTGCTTGGAGCTGTCGGTGGCGCTGGGGGGTGAAGCCGTTGACGATGGTGACGCCCCGGTACCAGAGCTCGATGTCCAGGGCGCGGGAACCGTGATGGTGGTAGCCGGCGATGCACAACACGCCGTGTTCCGCGGTGAGTTCACCGGCCAGCTGCAGACCCCCGGCCGATCCCGTGAGCTCGACGACCATGTCGAAGGAGCCGGGTTCGGCATCGGCGGGCGCGCATCCGGCGTGCGCGCCGAGACTGGTGGCGAGGGCACGGGCCTCGGGTCGCCGGTCGACGCCCACGAGATGAACCGGTGCGGCGGCCGCGGCCACTTGGACGGCGATCAGTCCCATGAAGCCCAGCCCGACGACAGCGACCCGCCGCCCCGGAGTCAGGCCGCATCGGGACAGCGCCTCGACCACGCAGGCCACCGGCTCGCCGAGGACGGTGTCGGCGTTCAGGTTGGCGGGAAGCGGGACCAGATCCCTGGCCGGGACGTGAACAGCCTCGGCGAGGGCCCCTGTTGCGAAGCCGGTGACGTATTCACCGACGGTCCATCCGTGGACCCCGGGGCCGATCGCGCTGATCTCACCGGACAGTTCGTGTCCCAGGCGGAGGGGCGTGCCTCCGTCGTGTCCTGTCCAGGCGGGCAGTTCGGAGGTGCACAGACCGCTCAGCACCGTACGTACGACGACTTCGCCGGGGCGCGGCGGGGTGTCGGGGCCCTCGACGGACTCACTCGTGCGGGCGGAGATCACTTGGGACCAGCGCATGTCAGTGGCCTCCGTTCAGTGCCAGGGTCAGGGCTCCGCGCGCCGGCGGGGCGGTGAGCAGATGCGGTGCGGTCCCCGGCAACGCGTCGGCGAGACGGTCGGTGACAGCGGTCCAAAGGCGCGGCCGGCCGGTGATGACGCCGCCGGCAAGGACGACGGTGTCGGTGCGGGCACCGCGCTCGGCCAGGCGTATCACCAGGTCGGCCAGAGCGTGGCCGCCCTGTGCGATGACGTCGCGGGCCAGGGCCGAGCCGTCGTCCGCCGCGTTGAAGACCGCGTGGGTGTGGCGCCCCCAGGTCTCCACGCCGCCGTCCCAGCTCATCGCGGCGGCCAGCGCCGGGAGGTCCGCCGCGCCGTAGGAGCTGAGCAGTGCCTTCGCCAGAGGATCCGCGGAGAGGTCGGTGCCGGTGTCGGCGTGGGTGAGAAGCGCGCGTGCGGCCTCGCGCACCAGAGCGGAGCCGGATCCCTCGTCGCCCAGGACCCACCCCCAGCCTCCCGCGGACAGCCGGACGCCGGTGTCGCGATGCCGCCCGACAGCGATGGAGCCGGTGCCCGCGACGACTCCGATGCCGTGCGCGAACCCGGCTGCCGGGACAAGGAGTTCGGCGTCGTTGACGACGGTCACCGGGATGTCGCCCAGCGCGGTGCGCATGGCTCCGGCGAGAAGTGCGCACTGCGCGGTGGTCTCGCAACCGTGGGCGCCGACGGCGACGCGGACGAACTCCGCGTCGCCGGCGATGGCGCTCAACCGGGCGATGAGCCAGTCCGCCGCCCGGTGGAGATCGCGGGTCTGCCAGTCGGTGCTCGGGAGGGTGACATCCTCGGTCACCGTGTGAGTGACGGCGTCGGCGAGGAGGATGTGGGTTTTCGTGCCGCCGATGTCGATGCCTACGACGATGGGCGTCATGCCCTGCGCTCCTCGGTCTCGGTGTTGCCCGTGCGGTACTTGAAGGGGGTCGGGGTCATCCGACGGGCTCCTCGCTCTTCGTGTCGGCGTGGTGGAAGACGAAGTCCTCGATGTCCACGCCACGTGCCTGGGCCAGCGCGCCCGCGAGGCGCTGCACGACGATCGTCTGCAGGACCGTGCGGACCGGCTGGGAGAGGTGACCGGGGATCGGGGCGACGTGGAGCAGGCCGGCGCCGGTGAGGGGTGCGCTGGTGAGGGCGAGGGTGGGGTGGCCCGCCTCGGCCAGCGTGCGGGCGAGGTCGAGTTCGCGGCCGTCCCCGACCGTGACGTGCAGGGTCCCGCCCGCCGACTCCATGGCGCCGTGCAGGTAGTTGCGGGTGGCCAGAGCGGTGGCGGGCACCCGGCAGACCTCGCGCAGCAGAAGCGCTCCGGCTTCCGTGACGCTGCGTGCGGCCCCGGAGGCGACCAGGTCCGCGGCGACCGTGTCGGCGGCTCGTACGGCGAACTCGTCGACCGTGGTGGCGATCGCCCGCTCCTGTTCCTCCAACAGCCCCGCGATGCCCGCCCATTCGGCGGTGACCTGTGCCGGCTGCCGGCCGGTGAGGGCTCGGGCGATCATCGTCAGCGCGATGAGCGTGCCCGTGTAGCCGACGGTGGAGGCGTAGCTGTCGGGTTCGCTGCCGAGGTCGATACGGTGCGCCGCACTCTCGGCGAGCGGCGAGGACGCCGCGTTGACCAGGGCGGCGCGGTGTTCGCGTGGGACCTGGTCGAGCGCGTCGAGTGTCTCGGTGCTGCGGCCGGACTGCGAAACGCCGATGACGAGGTCCGCGTCGGCGAAGACCGCCTCGGGCACGAGGTCACCTGCGAGTACGCGGCGGGCGGGCAGACCGTGCTCCTCCAGCAGCCGTACGGGCAGCGCGAGCGCGGCATGGCTCGCGCCGATGCCGGTGAAGACGGGACGCCGAGCCGCCGACATGCGGCTCGGTACGTCGAGTTGAGCGGCTACGCGGGACACGATCCGTGCCAGGGCGGCGGGTTGTGCCGCTCGGCCCTGGGAGTACGGAATGGTCCCTTCGGGAGCTGCGGGCACGGGAGTTCCTTTCATGGGGGCGCCCCGATGTCGGCGCCGGGTTGCGACTGCGGATGGCGTCAGGTGCCCGACGGGCGGCACGCGGCCGGCTTGGTGTACGAGACCCGCGGCTCGCGCTGTGAGACGTACGAAGGGTCGGAGGTGGGCGGAAGGCGGACATCCGCCCAGCCGGCACACGGGTGCCTGGTGCCGGGACGGTGATCAGCCCGCTGCGCCGGCACTTACCGTTCGCACGTCGCAGGAGGGCATCGCCTCAGGCTGACCCGCCCCGTGCGAACGACGTCCGCAGCCGGTACCGGTCACCCCGATAGGTGATGGTTGTGATCAGCACGACCCGCCCCTTGGCGTCCGTCATCGCCGACTCCATGACGAGCACCGGATCACCGGGAGCCATGTCCAGGTGCGGAGCGAGGTCGGCGGGACAGCCGCGCGACTCGACCATCGACTCGGCGTTGACGGGTTCGGATCCGGTCGCGGTCAGTTCGTCCAGCATGGATGCGTGGGCGAAGTCGACGTGCGCCAGGCCGGGGGCCAGGTTCAGCGGGACCCGCGAGGAGTCGACGCCGATGGGCAGCCCGTCGAGCATCCGGACCCGGTCCAGCCGGAAGAGTTCCGTCCCTGCGGCCACCCCGAACTCGTCGCCCTCGTCGAGCGTGGCCGGGCTGACGTCTGCGCTCAGCACCAGCGAGGAGGGCGTCAGACCCTTGCGGCGTGCGGTCTCGCTGAACGACTCCAGGAAGTTGGGCCATTCCCGGTCGGTGCCGCCGTGTTCCGCGACGTACCAGCCGCGGCCGTGCGAGGACCTGAGCACCCCCTTCTCGACCAGCTCACGCAGGGCGCGCCGCAACGTGACACGGCTGATGCCCAGTTGACCGCAGAGCTCACGCTCGGCGGGAAGGCGACGTCCGGCCGGGAGCGAACCGTCCTTGACCCGCTGCTCGATCGCCGCGACGGCCTGGACCCACAGGGGTTCGTGATGGTCCGCGGCGATGGGCGCCAAGGTGTCCTCAGGCGTCGTGTTCACCGTGTCCTGACCTTCCCTTTTTCCTGCAGCTTTTCCTGCGGTGTCGAATTCGCGTGGGTTCCGGTCCGTTGTTCGCTTCCGGTCCATTGTTCCATTCGGGCGCCCCGTTTCATCCGGCCAGTCGGTCGAAGGCCGCATCGAGTTCCTTGTCGGTACGCCGGCGCCCGGGATCGCCGTCGAACCAGTCGACGATGCCGACGGCGCCCCGGCGGAAGGGCGTGCCGGGCGTGAACTGCGGGAGCAGCCGGTGGAGTTTGCTGTTGTCGTAGATGAGGGAATGCCGGAAGTCCTCCGTGAGTACGGTCCCCATCCACGGGATCTCGCGGCCGATGTCCTCGCTGGAGCGGTGCACGAGCAGCGGTTCGACGCCGGCGGCGCGGGCCAGCGTCGTGTGGATGCCGTCCCAGGTGAGGAGCTCGTCCGAGGTGATGTGCAGGGATTCGCCGGTGAGCCGGTCGTCGCCGAGCAGCCGGGTCAGGGCGTGGGCGAAATCGCGGGCGTGCATCAGGTTCCACAGCGAGGTGCCGTCGCCGTGCACGACGGTGGGCAGTCCGCGTCGCCAGCGGTCGATGGCCGTCCAGCCCGCGAGGAGGGGCACCACCGTCTCGTCGTAGACGTGCGCGGGCCGGATGATCACCGCGGGGAATCCGTCCCGGTGGTAGGCGCGTTCCAGGGCGTCCTCGCACTCCAGCTTCAGCCTCGGGTAGTCGAAGTCCGCGGCGCGGCGGGCGGAGGACTCGTCCACGGGGAGGCGGGGCGCGGGACGGGCGTAGACCGAGCCGGTGGAGATGAAGACGTACTGTCCTGTCCTGCCGGTGAAGCGGGCGACGTCGGCGGCGATGTCGTCGGGGTGGTAGCCGATGAAGTTGACGACGACGTCGAAGTGCTCGGTCTCGGCGAGCGCGGTGTCCATCGCGGCGCCGTCGCGGACGTCTGCCTGCAGGTGCCTGACCTGAGGCGGGACGGGTCGGCGCGTGTCACGGCCCCGCGTGACGATCGTCAACTCGACGCCCTGCCCGGCGAGGTCGGATACGCAGGCGGCGCTGAGGACGCCGGTGCCGCCGAGGAAGAGGACGCGCATCGTGGAACTCACCGCTTTCCGCGGGCCAGGCCGCGCCCGACCAGATGGGTGTAACTGCGGCCGAGGAGTTCGTACATGTCGTGGTGGGAGCGGTCCATTTCCACGATGTTCCAGCGCACGGCCGGGTTGGCGCGGGCGGCGGCCTCCACATCCACGACTCCTTCGCCGAAGGGCACCATGTGGTCGTCCATGCCGCGCGCCGGCCCGTCCTTGAGGTGGACGGAGAGGAGACGCTCGCCGAGCGACGCGGCGAGTGCGGCTGGATCGACGCCCCCGGTGTGGGCCCAGTAGGTGTCGAGCTGGAGGAGCACGGCGGGGTCGAGCGCGTCGAGCAGGATGTCGTACGCGGTACGGCCGTCGAAGACGTTGCGGAACTCCGCGAAGTGGTTGTGGTAGGCGATGGTCAGGCCGCGAACGGCGGCGTTCGCGGCGGCGCGGTTGATGCGCTCGGCGCCGCGATGGAGGGCGTCGAGAGTCGTGAACTCCTCGGGCTCCAGGCTCCACACGAGAGTGCCGGCGCCCAACGCCTCGTAGGTGTCGAGGATGTCGTCGGCGTCCTCGCCCACGGGGAAGGGGGCATGGGCGCTGCACAGGACCAGACCCAGGGCGTCCAACTCGGCGTGTACTCGGGCGGGTTGGTGTCCGTACAGGCTGATCGTCTCGACCGCCGGATATCCGAGTGCCGCGACCTTGGCCAGGACGCCCAGCAGGTCGTGGGCCGCCTCGCTGTGCAGCGACCACAGTTGCGCCGCGATCACGGGCGGCGGGGACGTGGTCATGCGCGGTCTCCGATCGTGCGCCCGTTGCCCAGCGGCCAGCGGGTGGACCAGCTGTCCACGCTGTCCACGTCGTCGAGCCCGGCGGCCCAGAGTGCGGCCTGTCGCACCAGCTGCCGGAAGCCGGGGCTGCCCCAGGCGCGCGGGTCGTGGCCGAGTGCGCTGTAGCAGACCCGGCCCGCGCCGTGCTCGCGCACGTAGACGAGCGGTTCGGTGTAGCCGTCGGGCCGTTCGCGGTCGGCGAGGACCTGTACGTCGTCGGCGTACTCCAGGACGTAGTACTCGTCGTCGATGGCGAAGTCGTCCAGGTGGCGGGTGACGGGGTGCTCGGCGCGGATCCGGACGTCGAAGCGGCCTTCGGAGCCGGAGTCGCCGTGGGAGAGGTATCGGGACCCGATGAGTTCGTACGCCGTGCGGTCCGCGTCGAGGCCGCCCTCGCCGAAGCCGAAGAGGTTGCTGGCGTGCAGCACGACGAGGCCCTTCCCGGCGGCCACCAGGTCGGCCAGTGCCTTCTGCTGGCGCGGCTCGAAGACGGTCGACGAGCGGTACAGGACGTACACGTCGGCTTCCGCGGTGGCGGGCATCGGGTCGGTGAAGCGGTCGAGGCCGACGGCGCGCGCCGTGGACAGTCCGGCTTCGGTGACGATCTCCTGGAGCGCCAGGGCGGCGCCGATGAGGTCGTGGTGGAGGTCGGTTCCCTCCACCACCACAAGGGCCGAGGCGGAGCCTCGCAGTTTCATCCGGGTCCTTCCTGGGGACGGCCGCGTGCGGGGCGCGGCCGTGCGGTGCGGTTACGCCTTCTGTGCGGACTCGGCGTACTCCTTGGCCATCCGGTCGCCGCCGTTCTGCTTCCAGGTGCGCACGGCGTCCTTGAGGCTGGAGGCGGGTGAACGGCCCAGCGTGACCGCGGTGATGGCGTCCTTCATCTGCTGTTCGAGGGAGGCGCCCTTGGTGTCGTACGTCGCGGAGTAGAGGTGGGCGGCCGGATTGGGCAACAGCAGCGGTGCGGCCTTGGACTGCCACGCGTGGTACATGGCGTCGACGCCCGGGGCGCCCTGTGGGTCGCACAGCACCTGGGGTCCGCCCGCGATGTAGGCGAAGCCGAGGTCCTGTTCGCGCTGACCCTGCTTGCTGAGGACGGGGGCCTTGTCCTTGACCGTGTAGTCACTGCCCTTGACGCCGTAGCTGAGGACGAAGGACTCCTGCGAGCCGAAGGGGGAGGCGAGGTAGTCCAGGACGCTCAGGAAGCGGTCGATCCGCTTCTTGTCGCTGGTCTTCTTCAGCATGGTGATGGCGTAGGCACCGGTCCCCTGCCAGTAGGTGGCCTTGCCGCCGTCCTTCTCGAACGGGGGGATCATGCTGAACTTGACGTCGTGGTCGTCGAAGGTGATACCGACCGAGCGGTTGCCGTCGACCATGACGGCGATCTTCCCGGCGCGGAACAGAGCGCCGCGCTGCACCTCGCTCATGGTCGCGGTGTCGGGGTGGAAGTAGCCCGCCTTCTTCAGGTCGGCGACGGCGGAGACGGCGGGTATGAACTGCTCGTGCTCGAAGTGGGAGACGAAGCTGCCGTCGCCCTTCTGCGTCCATCGGTTGGGCACGCCGAAGATCATCATCATGTTCTCGACGGTCTGCATGTCGTTGACGACGCCGCAGAACGCGTAGACGCCGGCCTTGTGGTCGGTGACGGCCTTCGCCATCTCCTTGAACTCGGCGAGCGTCTTCGGTTCGGGGTTGGCCCCGGCCTTCTGCAGTACGTCGATCTTGGCGAAGAGCTGGCTGGTGAACGGCGGGTCCGACTTCGGGACGGCGTAGAGACGGCCGTTGAGGTAGCCGTTGAGCCAGCTCGCCTCCTGGATGCCGGCGAGATTGGGGTACTTCTTCACCGCGTCGCCCGACAGGTATTCGCTGAGGTCGGTGAACTGGGCCTGGGCGAGCTGAGGCAGGCGGGACACGTTCATGCCCATCGGCACGGACACGACCTCGGGCAGGTCGTTGCCGGCGACGAGTGCGGGGAACTTCGTGCCGAAGTCGGCGTACGGCACTCTGAGCGGCTTGAGCTGGAGGTCCAGCTCCTTGTTCAGCAGCTGCCAGTAGACGTTCTCGCCGAGCGACGGGGCGGGCTGCCCGTAGGTCATGACCAGGAACTCGAACTCCTTGCCGTCGCCGGGCGCCTGCTTCACGGTGCGTGCGCCGTTCAGCGGGAAGGAGGCGTAGACGTCCATGACGCCTTGCGCGGTGCCGGGCAGGAGGGGCTTCGGCTTGTTCGCCGGCTCGACGTAGGTGGGGATGGGAACGGCCTTGCCGGCGGGGGCGGCGCTCACCCCTGTGCCGTTGGAACACGCGGTCAGCGCGGACAGCGAGGTGGCGCTCAGCGCGGTGAAGGCGGCGCCCTTGAACAGGGTGCGGCGGCTGAGCTGGGGGTTGATCGGCATTCTGTCTGTCTCCTAGCCCTTGATGGCCCCGGTGAGCATGCCTTTGGACATGTGCTTGCTGAGGAAGGGATACGCGCACAGGATCGGAAGCGTGGCGACGACGACCAGCGCCATCTGCATGGCCTGGGCCGGCGGCAGGTCCTGGACCGCGGTGTTCTGCGAGGTCGTCGCGACGCTGCTCGCCAACACGAAGTTCCGCATGACCAGTTGGAGCGGCCACTTGTTGGAGTCATTGAGGTAGAGCAGCGGATCGAAGTAGTTGTTCCAGTAGCCGACGGCGATGAAGAGGCCGACGACCGCGATCACCGCCTTGGACAGCGGCAGCACGATGGACGCGAAGATGCGCCACTCCCCCGCCCCGTCCATCCGCGCGGCGTCGAAGAGTTCCTGCGGGATGGCCTGGATGAAGCCCCGGACGATCACGATGTTGAAGGCGCTCACGGCGCCGGGGATGATCAGCGCCCAGTAGGTGTCGAGCATGCCGAGCTGCTTGACCATCAGGTAGACGGGGATCATGCCGGGCGCGAACAGCAGCGTGAGGAGCACGAAGGACAGCAGACCGCGCTGGAAGATCGCCCCCCGGCGGCTGAGGCCATAGGCGGCGAGGACGGTACAGACGAGGCTGAAGGCCGTGCCCACCCCGGTGACGCCGACACTCACCACGATCGAGCGGGCGACCCCGGTTCCGTCGAAGATCTGCCGGTAGGCGGCGAAGGACACGCTGGTGGGCCACAGTACGTAGCCGCCGTTGGCGTCGATCTGCTGTCTGGTGGCCAGACTGGTGGAGACGACAGTGAGGAACGGGAAGATCACCACGGCGGCGATCAGGAACAGCGCCAGGCCCTTGAGCGCGAGCGCGATCGGCTTTGGCTTGCCCTGCCACACAGGGCGGTGGACGAAGGAACTCATCGCCGGTAGATCCCTTCCTCGCCGAAGCGGTGGGCGAGCTTGTTCGCGGCGAGCACGAGGGCGAGGCTGACCACGCCCTTCAGCAGCCCCGCGGCGGTGGCCACGCCCCAGTTGCCGTCCTGGACACCGTTGAAGTACACGTAGGTGTCGATGACTTCGGCGGCTCCAGGGCCGACCGCGTCGCGCTGCAGCAGGATCTGCTCGAAGCCGACGGTGAGGGCGTCGCCGAGCCTGAGGATCAGCATCAGGATGATGATGGGGCGCATGCCCGGCAGCGTGACGTGCCAGAACCTGCGCAGCGCGCCGGCGCCGTCGATGGCGGCGGACTCGTACAACTGCGCGTCGATGGCGGCGATCGCGGCGAGGAAGACGATGGTTCCCCAGCCGGCGTCCTTCCAGATGGCCTGCGAGGTGAGCAGGAGCTGGAAGGTGCTCGGGTCCGACATGATGCCGATGCCGCTCATCCCGTGGGTGACGAGGATGCGGCTGATGATCCCGCCGCCGCCGAGCATCTGCTGGAACAGGGCGACGATGATCACCCAGGACAGGAAGTGCGGCAGATAGATCACCGACTGCACGAAGCTCTTCACCGCCGGCATCGCCACCGAGTTGAAGAGCACGGCGATCAGGATCGGCACGGGGAAGAACAGAAGCAGTTGGAGGAAGGTGATCTCGAAGGTGTTGCGCAGGGCGCCCCAGAAGAGGTCGTCCTGGAAGAGCGAGGTGAAGTTGTCCCAGCCGACCCACTGCGACTGGGTGAAGCCGAGGAACGGCACGTAGTCCATGAACGCGACGACACTGCCGAGCAACGGTATGTAGGTGAACAGCAGCAGGACCAGGACGGCGGGGGCCGTCATCACCAGCAACGGCGAGTCCTGGCGCAGGCGCGTGACGAAGGACTTGGCGCGAGCCGCGCGCGACGTCTTCCCGGCCTTGTTGTGCGGTCCGGTCTTCTTGTGCGGTGGGGAGTGAGCCGGCCGGTCCTGCAAGGACTCGGCCGGGCGTGACTGCGCGGCGGCATTGACGGTCATAGGGACCTCTCGACACTGGGAACTGCGCAGATACCAGAAGAGTTTGGGGAACGTACCACTTGAACCAAAGCAATACAACAAGTAGCGTCGCGGCGGGACTTGAACGACGATCACCCTTCACCGGCGACAGTTGGGACCCGTCTTGGACGCCTTTCGAGCTCTGTTGCCCCGCCCCAAGAAAGCCCAAATCAGCGCCGGTCACTGCACGTTGACAGCCGACGCGACCATCGAAGGGGCCCACTCACCGCTGGCCGGAGCCATGCTGCGGAGCTTTCTCTCCGAACTGCTCCATGGCCCGATGTCAGGCATACCAAGCAATACCACTGAGTACACACAGGTATTACTCACGGACGGGGCGGAGGGCTACGGCCCCGGGGCTCACACCCTGCGTATCTCATCCGCCCGGGTCGAGATCACGGCGGGTGACACCGAGGGGGTCGCGAACGCCCTGACCACGCTGCGCCAGTTGCTGCCCGACGCGGTGCTCCGTCGCGCGGCCACCCCGCCACCCGACGGCTGGCGGGTGCCCTGCGGGGTCATCGAGGACGAACCCGTCTTCGTCTGGCGCGGCGCCATGCTCGACGTCGCCCGTCACTTCTTCCCCAAGCGGACGATCCTGCGCTACGTCGACCTGCTGGCCGCCCACCGCTTCAACCGCCTGCACCTGCACCTCTCCGACGACCAGGGCTGGCGGGTGGAGAGCCGCCGCCACCCCGAGCTGCACACCACCGGTTCCTGGCGCACCTCCACCCGGCTCGGCCCCGACGGCCCCGACGACGGAACCCCGCACGGCGGCTACTACACCCTCGACGACCTCGCGGAGATCGCCGGCTACGCCCGGCTGCGCGGCATCACCCTCGTCCCGGAGATCGACGTGCCCGGGCACACCTCCGCCCTGCGCGCGGCAGCACCCCAGCTCGGCCGCCCCGGAGAGCCGCAGGCCGTGCTCGACACGGTGTGGGCCGGCGGCACCTCGATCGCCCCGGTCGCGCTCAGCGAGACCTATCTGTGCGACGTGCTGGCAGAGATCGTCGAGGCGACCGGCGCACCGTACGTCCATCTCGGCGGGGACGAGTGCGCGATGGACTGGTGGGCCGAGGATCCCGAGGTGGCAGCGGCGATGGCGGCGGCCGAATGCGCCGAACCACGCGAGATGCACGGCCATTTCCTGCGTTCGCTCGGCCGCTTCCTGGCCGGTCTCGGCGTACGGATGATCGTCTGGGACGAGGGATACGTCACCGGAGGCGTACTGCCCGACACGATCGTCATGGCCTGGCGGGGCGACGAGGCCGCGGGGCGGGCCGCGACCACCCACGATGTCGTGCGCTCCCCGCTCTTCCCGACCTACTTCAACTTCGACCAGTCGGACCTCGACGCCGAACGCCGGTCGGAGGGCGGCCCGATCACCCTGACCGACGTGGCACACTTCGCGCCCGCCCCGGCCGCCTGGTCCGAGCAGCGGCGGGCCCACGTCCTCGGCGGGCAGTTCCAGATCTGGACCGAGTGGGTGCCCGACGAGCGGTACCTGGACTATCTGGCCTTCCCGCGCGCCTGCGCGCTCGCCGAAGTCCTGTGGTCGGGCGGCATCCCGGACGCCGCCGACTTCGACGCCAGGCTCGTACGCCAGCTGCGGCGGCTCGACGCGCTGGGCGTGGAGTACCGGCCACTCGCCGGTCCCCACCCGTGGCAGACCGGCGGCACCGGCGTATGGAAACGCTCCTCACCCGGCCGGATCGAGGAAACCCGCAAGTGGCTCGACTCCATCTCCGACCAGCCCTGACAACCGGCCTTCGCATGACCACAAGACCGGAGAGAGTCCCGTGACAGACATCCTGATCAGCCATGTCGGCTACAACACTGCTGCGTCCAAGAAGGCGATCGTGCTGCTCAACACCCCGGGCACGGAGGCGGAGTTGCCTGCCACGGCGACTCTGGTCGGCGAGGGCACCCGGCGGCAGCTGCCGGTCGGCCCGGTGGAAGCCGTCGACCGCTGGTCCGTCGGCTCCTTCCGCCGGATCGACTTCTCCGAACTGCGCACCGCAGGCACGTACCACATCGAGTACGGCGCCGATCGCTCCGCCGACTTCCGCGTCGACGCGTGCCTCCTCCAGCAGAGCACGCTCTCGGACGTCCTGTACTACTTCCGCTCGGTCCGCTCGAGCGGCGCCATCGACCGCAAGGACCGCCACGCCCGCTTCTACGGGGACGATTCGGGCCGCACGGTCGACGCGCGCGGCGGCTGGCTCGACGCCTCGGGCGACTTCAGCAAGTTTCTCAGCCATCTCAACTACACGCGCATGATGAATCCGCAGCAACTCCCCTTGTGCGCCTGGGCGTTCATGGAGACGCGGGACACCCTCGCGGACCGACAGCCGCGCCTGCACCGGACACTCGGCGACCGTCTGCGCGACGAGGCGCTGTTCGGGGCCGACTTCCTGGTCCGCTTCCAGTCCCCGGAGGGCTACTTCTACACCGCGATCTTCGACGCCCTCACCAAGGACCTCGACGAGCGCGTCATCAACGCCCCGCTCCAGGAGTGCGTGCGCACCCAGCGCTGGCAGGCGGCCTACCGTCAGGGAGGCGGCCTCGCGATCGCCGCCCTGGCCCGCGCCGCCACACTGGACGACCACGGTGACTTCGACAGCTCCGCGTACCTGACCGCCGCCCGCCGCGGCTTCGAGCATCTGGAGCAGCACAACAAGGAGTACTTGTACGACGGCGAGGAGTCCGTCATCGACGACTACTGCGCCCTGCTCGCAGCCGTGGAGCTCGTACGCGCGGGCACCGGCGAGCCCGATCCCGTACTCCTGGCCGCCGCCGAGCACCGCGCCGCCTCCCTCGCCGACCGCTACACCGACTCGGGACACGGATTCGGCTATCTCGTGGGCGATGTGACGGGGCGTCCGTTCTTCCACGCCGCAGAATCCGGACTCCCGGCCGTCGCCCTGCTGCGCTTCGCCGACATCTGCGCGGACTCCCCCCTCGCCCAGGCCGCTCGCACCACCGCACTCTCCTTGATGCGCGACGCGGCCACCCTCGCCGACGAGGTGGCCAACCCCTTCGGCTGTGTACGCCAGTACGTGCAGCCGACCGGCTCCGCGCCGCGCACCAGCTTCTTCTACCCGCACGACAACGAGACCGGGTACTGGTGGCAGGGCGAGAACGCCAACATCTGCTCGGTGGCCTACGCGGCCCAGCTGGCCGCCGAACTGCCCGACTGTCCGCCGGAGTTGCGCCCTCGGCTGCTGCGCCTGGCGGAGGACCAACTGCACTGGGTGACCGGCCTCAACCCCTTCGACGCCTCCATGATCAAGGGGATCGGACGCAACACCGTCGACTACCACCCGGACTATCCCAACGTCCCCGGCGGCATCCTCAACGGCATCACCTCAGGCTTCGAGGACGAGCACGACATCGCCTTCATGCCCGAGCACCACCGGGACACCGGCAACAGCTGGCGGTGGACCGAACAGTGGATCCCGCACTCGGCCTGGTTCCTGCTGGCCTCGGCGGCGGCCCGATGACCGCGGTCCCACATTCCTTCGGTCCAGCCGTCGTACGCCCTTTCCATCCGGCCGACCTGCCCGGCATGTACCGGGTGTGCCTCAGGACCGGCGACTCGGGACGGGACGCCACGCCGCTCTACCGCGACCCCGATCTGCTCGGCCACGTCTATGCCGCTCCCTATCCGGCCGCCGACCCCGCCCTCACCTTTGTCGCCACCGACGAGCAGGGTCTCCTCGGATACATCGTCGCCACGGCCGACACGTACTCCTTCGAGGTGTGGCAGGAAGAGCACTGGTGGCCCGGTCTGCGCGCCCGCTACCCTCCCGCGCTCGCCGTGGACCCGGGGGACAGGACGCATGACTGGCGCCGCGTGGACCATCTCCACCGGACCCGGCCGCACCGTCACGACCTGTACGTCCGCCACCCCGCGCACCTGCACATCGACATCCTTCCCCGCGGCCAGGGCAGGGGGCTCGGCCGCCGCCTGGTGAACGCGCTGACCGCCGCCCTGCGTGGCAGCGGCGTACCGGGGCTGCACCTCGGCGTGGGCAGCGGCAACCCGGGGGCCCGCGCCTTCTACCTGACGGTCGGCTTCACCGAGCTCAGCCGCCAGGAATGGGGCTCACAGATGGTGATGGCACTGGACTGAAAGCCGCCGAGATCCGTCGGACCAGCCTGGCCCGCGAGCAGCGTGACCGCCGTCAGCGGAGTCATGGCCGGGCGCGCGCCCACGCCGTCCGAGTGCGGGCGCGGGGCAGGTTCGTTCTCGCTCACAGCGCCGCCGCGCGCCGGCCCCGTCGCGCCATGGGCGCGGCCGACGCGCGGACCGCGCCGAGGACCGTCATGGCCTGCATTGCGCGCGTACGTCAGCCGAGGACCGTCATGGCCTGCGTTGCGCGTACGTCAGTGGCACGCGGGCCCGTCGCCGTGACCGCGTCCGTTGCTGTTGCGCGGCACGTCCAGGGTGGGATTGCGGTCGAAGAAGCCGACGGGCCTGAGCGTGAAACCCGTGTGGTCGACGGGCATGACGGGCCAGTCCTCGGGGCGCGGGAAATGGGTGAGCCCGAAGGTGTGCCAGAGCACGATGTCCTCGCCGTCCACGCTGCGGTCGGCGGCCGTCCAGGCCGGCAGCCCGGCGCCGCCCGGGTGCTGGTTGACCAGGTCACCGGCCGGATAGCGCTCGTCGTCGGCGTGCCGGGTGACCCAGAGGTGCTTGGTCGCGAAGGCCGCCCGCTCGGTGACCGACGCCGAGTCGTCGGCCAGCAGGGTGGGCAGACCCTCGGGCATCAGGGCGTAACCGACCGGCTGCCCAAGGCGGTTGGTCACGTCGGGGTTGACGATGTGCCAGACCCGGCCCTTGCTGCCGTCCGCCTGCCGCTGCGCCCGGCTCTCCGCGCCGAGGCGGGTGACCTGGCGGGCGAAGGCGTTGCCGTACGGGTTCTTCTCGCTGATGGGGATGCGGACCGCGTCGACCTCGTCGACCGCGTTGCGCTGCCCGTCGACCGCCATGTCGAGGCGGGCCGAGAACAGGTGCTGGTGGAAGGGGGCACCGAGGCCGGGGGCGATCTCGGTGGCGAACTCCCGTCCCTGCTCCGAATATCCGGAGGTGAAGACGACGCCGGTCGCCTTGGCCTCGCACTCGATGGTGCCGTCCAGGTAGAGGTACCAGTAGAAACCGTAGTCGTAGTTGCCGACGGTGGTGAAGAAGGAGATGACCATCCGGCGCTGGCGGCGGGTCTCGTCGGAACCCGCGAAGAGGTCGCTGTGCTTCCACAGCACCCCGTGGTCCTCCTCATGCATGCAGATCGCGTTGCGGATGACGGACGGCTCACCGAGCTCGTCGGCGATGGTCACGTCCGTGTAGTGGATCTCACCCAGGCAGTCGCAGCCCAACTCCAGGGAGTTGGTGTACCGGCCGAAGAGGTACTCGCCCTGGTCGAAGTAGTTCTGCCAGAACCGTACGGGAGAGGCGTCGGCGTACGGGACGACCATTTCGGCGATCGAGGCACGGTGCACCACCGATCGGTCGCGCCCCAACTCCCGGTCGTAAAAGGATATCTGATGAAGCGTCAGCCCCTCGCGGACGTTGAAGCCGATGCGCAGCGACCAGTTCTCCCAGCGCAGCAGCCCCTCCTCGACGGTGAAGGAGACACCCTCGGGCTGCGTGATCTCGATGGGCTTGAGGGTGGTGCGGGCCGGCCCGGTGTACTCGGGGTCCTGGAAGTTGCCCGACTCCTTCGGCACGGCGAGGAGTTCATGGTCGATGATCTCCATGACGGTGCGTGCGGTGAGGTCGACATACGCCACCAGACCGTCCACGGGGTGGGCCCACGGGTGGTCCTGCTCATGGTCCTGATGGAAGCCGAAGCTGCGCACGATCCGCCGGCCTGTCTCGCCCTCGTATCCGTAGTGCCCCGCCGAAAGCGGGCACGCGCGTACGGTCCCGGGAGTCAGGCCCCGCCTGGCGAGCGCCGCCTGCCAGCCCTCGTCGACGTCGAGGATCTCCTGACAGATCTCGAACTCCGAGTCCAGAATGGGCAGTTGACCGGCTACCGAGGTGTCGATCTTCTCGAAGCTGTCGATCGCTCCGCGGGTGACGGAGACAATCGTGTCGTACGAGTCGCCGTTCGCGCGGTCGAGCAGCATCACCCGCAGCCTTCGGTCCACGGGACCGCCGGGGGTGAAGGCGAGCAGGTCGGCCTTGGCGGGCTCCTCGGGGCCGACGAAGACGAACCGGATGTCGCCACCGAGGTGTCCGGCCGCCTCCAGTACGGCGCGCGCGGTGCGTATCTCGTCGGCGGTGAGCAGCGCGAGGGGGTGGCTGGTCGTCATGTGTGCCCTCCTGGGACGGGGACCGGGGCCGGCCTGGGGAATGTCAGGTCACGCGGAGACAGGCAGTTCGGCGGGGACGGTTCCGCGGTGCCTGCGGGCCCAGCCGAACACGAAGGCGGCAGCGAGCAGGCCGAGCAGCGCGGATGCGAACGCGGCCGAACCACCGATCAGCAGGGGAAAGTTGAGCAGCGTCAGGACAAGGAGCACAAGGAGGCCCGCGCCACCGAGTGCGGGCGCCCAGAGAGTCTGCCAGCGGCGGGTGTCGCTGCGCGTGCGGCGGAAGTAGACCACCACCGCCACGCAGGTGAGCAGCATCAGCACGTCGACTCCCACACTGGCGAGGCCGCCCATCCAGGTGAAGACCTCGGTGATCGGGTCCATCCCGGCGAGGGCGAACACCGCGATCAGCACGACCGCGCTGCCCGACTGGGCCAGCGACGCCGCATGCGGCGAGTGATGGCGGGCGTGGGCGCGGCCGAGGCCGGCGGGCAGCGCACCATGGTCGGCGAGCGAGTGCACATAGCGGGCGATGACATGGTGGAAGGAGAGGACACAGGCGAACAGACTGGTCACGAACAGCACTTGGGCGAGGTGCTCGGCGGGCGAGCCCAGATAGCGGTGCACGGTCGTCATCAGCATGCTCTCCGGATCGCGGCGCGCCTCGGCGACCGCCCCCTTGTCACCCCAGGCGGAGATCAGCGCCCAGCTGGAAAGCGCGTAGAAGACTCCGACGAGAGCGAGGGCGAAATAAGTGGCGCGCGGGATGGTGCGGTCGGGGTCGCGGGCCTCGCCGCGGAAGACGGCGGTGGCCTCGAAGCCCAGGAATCCGGCGATGGCGAAGGTGACGGCGAGTCCCGGCGCTCCCGAGGTGAGCCGGTCGGGGCTGATCAGCGCGGTGGACAGGCCGTGCTCGCCGCGCACCAACACCGCCATGTTGAGCACGAGGACGATGCCGACCTCGCCGGCCATCAGCACACCGAGGATCCTGCCACTGAGGTCCACCTGGCGGTGGCCGAGCACACCGACCACCAGGGCGACCGCTCCGGCCCAGGCCCACCAGGGCAGATGAGGGCAGCCGTACGACTGGACGAGACTGTCGAGCGCCACCCCGATGTACCCGTACACCGCCGCCTGGATCGCGGTGTAGGTGACGAGCGCGAGGTAGGCGGAGCCGAGCCCCGCGCGCCTGCCGAGGCCCTGGTCGACGTACGCGTAGAACGCTCCCGCCTCCTTGACGTGTCGCGCCATCGCGCAGAAGCCGACCGCGAAGAGCAGCAGGACCACACAGCACACGACGAAGGCGGTGGGGAAAGCGGCGCCGTTGCCGAGGGCGATACCGAGCGGAACGCTGCCGCCGACGACGGAGAGCGGGGCGGCGGCCGCGAGAACCATCAGCACGATGGAGGCCGTGCCGAGGGAGCCGCGGAGGGCGGGCGGTACGGTCGCGGTGGGCGGGCTCGCCGTACTGGTCATCGCGGGCTCCTCTGCGATCGCGGGTGCCGGAAGCGGCTTGTGCCGCAGTCTCAACAGCGCGCGTTGCCGGGCCGTCACGCGTCGGTGAAAGCCCCCCGCACACCGAACGGGAGAGCGCCGCGTCCGCTTTCCCGTTCCGGAACACGCCCCGGCGATCTGCCGCTCATGCGGCCGAAACAGAGCGGTCCTACCGTGCGCCTCGGCACCACCGGCACCAGGGCTCGGAAGGGGCGGTTGATGAGCGTCCACGGCACGGCTGCTCCTCCCCTGCTGCGCGGCCGTTCCCCCGTCGGCGGGCTCGACCGGCGCTCGCTCGGCCCGCTACCGGTCCTCGCCCAGTCGGTCTCCGCCGTCGCGCCGACCGCCGCGATGGCGACCACCCCGGGTCTGGTCAGGGCGGACACCGGCGTCTCGGCCGTGTGGTCGGTGGCACTGGCGACGGTCCTCGCGCTGCTGGTCGCCGCGTGCGTACGGACCTTCTCGCGCCGGATGGCCGCACCGGGCGCCCTCTACTCGTTCACCGCCAAGGGGCTGGGTCCGGCCGCCGGGTTCTGCTGCGGCTGCGCGCTCCTCATCGGGTACGGGGTGCTCGCGATGGGTGCCCTGATCGGCTCGGGACTGTACGCAGAGCAGTTCCTGGCCCGTCTGGACATCTCGCCCGGACCACCCCAACTCCCGGTGGCGGCCGTGGTGTTGGGGGCCGGGATCGTCGTCGGGTGTTTCCTCGTGCGGGGCGTGCGCCTGTCGGCGGGGCTGGCGCTCTGCCTGGAGGCGGCGTCGATCGTCCTGGCGCTGACGTTCTTCGCGGTACTGCTGGTGCGTCACGGCGCTCATCCCGATATGCGGCAGCTCACCCCGCCGGTCTCCGCGCCGGGTCCCGTGGTGGCCGGGGCGCTGCCCGCCTTCGCCGCGTTCATCGGCTTCGAGAGCGCCGCCGCGCTGGGCGCCGAAACCCGGCGGCCCTTCCTGACGGTGGGGCGGGCGGTGCGGTGGACCGTGGTCTGTTCCGCCGCACTGTTCCTGCTCGCCGCCTACGCCCAGGTCCTCCCCACGCCCAGGCAGACCTCGGTCCGGCTGCCGGCCCTGCTCGATCTGGGCGTCTCCCTCTCCTTCTTCGCCTGCGTCATGGCGTCGGGAACCGCGCTGGTGCGGCTGCTGTTCTCGATGGGACGCGAACGGATGACGCCGCGCCGCCTGGGCCGTACCCACCCCACCCACCGCACCCCGCACATCGCCATCGCCGTGGTCCTGCCGGTCCTCGTCCTCGTCCCACTGGCGTTCATCGCGGCGGGTGCGGCACCGCAGGTGCTGTTCGCGCGCCTGGTGAACCTCTGTGTGTACGGATTCCTCACCGCGTACGCCCTGGTGTGCCTGGCCGCCCCCGTCTTCCTGCACCGCATCGGCGAGCTGACCCGCGGCCCGGTGGCCGTCGCGGTGCTCTGCGTGCCGTCACTGCTCGCCGTCCTGCTCGCCCACGCGGCGACCGGCGGTGCCCTCGTCCCGTCCGTCTTCGTGGCGCTGATGGCGGCGGGGACGGCCCGGTTCCTGTGGATGCGCCGGCGCGATCCGGGGAGTGTCGGGGCGATCGGCGTGTACGACGAGACGAGCGTCGCCGACGTGTTCCCCGGGCCGCCCCGGTGAGCGGGGAGACGCTGCCTCTCAGCGGCCGCCAGCCCCGCGCCGTACGCAACGCGCTTTCGGTACTTCAGCAGGTGGCCCGGGCAGGGCCCGGGGTCACCGCCAAGGAGATCTCGGCGGCCCTGCGCCTCGCGCCCGCGACAACGTACCGGCTGCTGAACGTGCTGGTGGAGGAGGAGTACCTGGTGCGGATGCCGGATCTGCGCGGTTTCGCGCTGGGCCGCAGGGTCTCAAGCCTGGCCGGACCCCGGCCGGCACACGAGGTACCCGCCGCCGCGCATGCCGTGATCGCCCGGCTGCGGGACCAAGTGCGCTTCGGCGTCCATCTGGCCGGTTTCACCGAAGGTCTGGTCCACCTCACCGACCCGGACCCGGACCATCCGCCGGCCGACGGCGGCCTGCTGGCGGAGCTGGCGCGCATACGCGACGACGGGCTTGCCGTACGCCGCTTCGCGCTCGGCCCGCACCATGCATGTCTGGTTCAGCCGGTCCGCAGCGCCGCGAACGGACGGCTGGCCGCTGCGCTGGCGGTGTGCGGGGCGGCCGGCCGCCTCGAAGCGCCCGACGACCGGCTCGTACACCAATTGAAGCTTTCAGCCGAGGAGTTGGCGCTCCTCGTGGTGTGAAGCTCTCCCAGGCGCGGTGAGGGGCGGCAACTTTATCCGCTGCGGGTGGCCGGCCGAGCCTCCGGCTGCCCGGGAACCTGCCGGGGATGTGCGTCACTCCCGCGCAGCTGCGGCTGCCCTGCTGAGCGGGCACCGACGACGTCCCGAAGCGGTCGGTGCGGTCACCGCGCGCTCTGCCGCTGGGGACCGTCAGCTCGGACCGAGCGGGATCGACCGCCTGGTCCCCCACCGGCCCCGGAAACGAGTGAGAGGCAGTCTCGGGATGCCCCGATACTGCCTCTCACCTGCGACTCTCACGAGTCGGGACGACAGGATTTGAACCTGCGACCCCTTGACCCCCAGTCAAGTGCGCTACCAAGCTGCGCCACGTCCCGGCGCCCGTCTGACCTGGGCTTTCCCCTGGCTGAACGTGCACCGAAACAATACCGCACTCGGGCCGGTGGTCGCGCACCGCTTTATTTCGGGGCCGGCGCCCCTCGCGGGCGGGACGAGAGGTGTCGCTTGACCTCAAGTTTGGTCGAGGTTGCACGATCGTCGGCATGACGACCACGACGCAACGCGACGACCCGCGATACCGGTACGCGGACCTGCCCCGGCTGATGGGGCTGATGACCGGCGACGAGAAGCACGGGCCCGCGGCGACGTCCACGCTGGACGCGCTGTGGGTGCTCTACGACCAAGTGCTGCGGGTCGGTCCCGACCGGGCCGAGGACCCGGAACGGGACCGGTTCCTGCTGTCCAAGGGACACGGTCCGATGGCGTACTACGCCGTACTCGCCGCCAAGGGCTTCGTGCCCGTCGACTGGCTGCCCGGGTTCGGCGCGTACGACTCTCCCCTGGGCCACCATCCGGACCGGGTGCTGGTACCGGGCGCCGAGATCGGCAGCGGCTCGCTCGGGCACGGGCTGCCGATCGCGGTCGGCATGGCGCTCGGGCTGCGCGCCCAGGGGCTGGGCGAGCCGCGCGTGTGGGTGCTGGTCGGGGACGCCGAGCTGGACGAGGGCAGCAATCACGAGGCCATCGCATATGCCGGGCCCGCGGGTCTGGAGCGGCTGCACACCGTCGTGATCGACAACTCCTCCGCCAGTCACGCCCGGCCCGGCGGCATCGCCGCCCGGTTCGAGGCGGCGGGCTGGTCCACCCGGACCGTCGACGGGCGTGATCACCGGGCCCTGTACGACGCCTTCACCGCACCTCATCCGGGGCGCCCTCACGCCGTGGTCGCCCGGGTCGAGCCGAAGTCCGCGTGAGCCCGCGGGCCTGGGTGCGGGTCCGAGCCGGATACCGGATGCCGGATACCGCTCGCGCCTCGCCGGCCCCTGCGCCCGTGGCCCCGCATTTCTCCGCCGAACAGTCATCTCATCTCGTAGAAGGACCAGCCCATGGACACCATGCGTGACCGTTTCGCCCCCGTCGTCTCGCGGCTGCTCGACGAGGATCCGCGGGTCGCGGTCGTCCTCGCCGAGATCGGCAAGGACGGCTTCGCGGAGGCCCGGCGACGGCATCCGGACCGGATGATCAACGTCGGGATTCGCGAACAGCTCCTCGTGGGCGCCGCATCGGGACTCGCGCTGACCGGGCTGCGGCCCGTGGTGCACACGTTCGCGAGCTTTCTGGTCGAGCGGCCGTTCGAGCAGGTCAAGCTCGACCTCGGCCATCAGGACGCGGGCGCTGTCCTGGTGAGCGCCGCCGCTTCCTTCGACTGGCCGGCCGGCGGCTACACCCACATGTCACCCGGAGACGTGGCCCTGCTCGACACGCTGGACGGCTGGACCGTTCACGTCCCCGGGCACCCCGACGAGGCGGAGACGCTGCTGCGGCACGCGGTCGCCGCCGGCGACGACAAGGTGTACGTGCGGCTGTCCGTGCAGGCGAACACCCGGGGACTCGCGGTCGACGGGACGCGGTTCCGCACCGTCCGCGAGGGACGCGCGGGCGTGGTCGTCGCGGTGGGCCCGATGCTCGACGCCGTGCTCGACGCCACGGAGGGACTGGACGTGACGGTTCTGTACGCGAGTACCGTCCGCCCCTTCGACGCGGCGGCGCTGCGCCGGGCCACCGAGACGGCACCTGCGGACGTCGTCCTGGTCGAGCCGTACCTGGCCGGTACGTCGACGGCCGCCGCGAACGACGCGCTCGCCGAGCTGCCCCACCGTGTCCTCGGCCTCGGCGTCGGGCGCCGCGAACTGCGCCGGTACGGCAGCGTCGACGAGCACCTGGCCGCCCACGGGCTGGACGCCGGGGCACTGCGGGAGCGGATCGGCGGGTTCGTCGGCGCCGGGGCGCGTGTCTGACCGTTCGACGCGGAGCACTCAGCCGGCCGGGCGCCCCAACTCCGGGTACGCGTCGAGGAGTCGGGGCGGGGCCGCCTGGCGCCAGGAGTCGGCCAGGATGTCGTGGAGTTCGGCCTCGTCCTCCAGCACTCCGAGGCGTACCCGGACCCAGGCGAAGCCCGCCTCGTGATCGGCGATCCAGAACTTCCCGGGCTCGGCCAGGGTGAGTTCGTCGCGCTCCTCCTTCGGGCAGCGCACCGCGATCGACGTCTCCTCCTCGGGCAGCGTGGCGAACATCTTGCCCGCGACCCGGAAGGTGGGCATGTTCCAGGCGACCTTCTCCGCGGTGTCCGGCAGGGAGAGGGCGATACGGCGTACGTCTTCGGCATCCGGCATGCCTCGCACCGTAGCCAATGCCACCGACAATCACCTGGTGGGGCCGGGGAGACCCGGGTGCGGGTGCCATCCGGCTAGTACGAGGGCAGGGTGACCGCCCGCCGACCGCAGTCCGGCTCCGGTGCGGTGACGGCCCCGATCGCGAGGCACCCGCGGCAGCCGCCCTGGCGCCCGGAGGCGTCAGGCGCTGAGCACCCCCGCCCCCGTCCGCTTGTAGAAGATCGTCGTGGGATGCAGCGTCCCCCGCGGCGTCGCCGCGTAGTCCGGGATCGCCCCCACCCGGGTCCAGCCGGCCGACCGGTAGAGGGACTCCGCGGGGCTGTCGGTCTCGGTGTCGAGGTGGAGCAGGGTCACGCCGGCCGCGGCCGCCGCCTGCTCCGCGGTGGCCAGCAGCGTACGGCCGAGACCTTGCCCTCGGCCGTCCCGGTGCACCATCAGCTTCACGAGCTCGGCGCGGTGGCGGCTGTTGGGCTTGTCGGGGAAGGCCAGGCCGACGGTGCCGAGCACGCGGCCCGCGGAGCGCGCCACCCAGACGGCGAGCTGCCCGGCGGCGACGGCCGCCGCCCGCTCCTCCCACCAGGCGACGGCCGCCGCGCGGTCGAGCGGGGCGAGGAATCCGATGGAGGCCCCGCCGTCCACGGTGTCGGACAGCAGGTCGGCCAACTCCTCGGAGCAGGCTATGAGTTGTGCCGCGTCGAGGCGGGAGACGGTCGTCACGGCAGGACCACCACCAGCGCGTAACGGACCTCGTCGGGGCCGGGGCACCGGAAGCGCGTCGGCCCCCACACCCGCATCCGCAGGCAGTCACCGGCGTCGAGATGGTGCTCGACGTCCTGGGCCGTCACGTCGAGCGCCCCGTCCAGAACCCAGATGTGCTGCTCGAGACCGGGCACGGGCGGGCGGTCGTACGCGATGTCCGCACCGGCCGCGAGCCGGCCCTCGACGAGTTCGCCGCGCAGTCCCGCGTGCGGCGGCGACACCGATCGCCGTACGAAGCCGGAGGCCCGGTCCTTCCAGATCGCCTGGTCGGCCGCCCGGACGGTCAGGGCCGGTTCCGCCTCGACCTCGCTGAGCAGCTGCGACATGGTCCGCCCGTGGACGTGGCACAGACGGTTCAGGAGCGAGGCAGTGGGACTGATCTCCGCGCGCTCGGCCCGGGACAGGGTCGAGCGGCTCACCCCGCTGCGCTCCGCCAACTCCCCGAGGGACCAGCCGCGTTCGGCCCGCAGCTCGGCCAGCCGGGCGGCGAGCCGGGCATCGACGGCGTCCTCCACATCGTTTCCCATATTCGGGATGCTATCCCATATTTGAAACGCGATCAGGTCGCCCCTCCTTCGCGCCCGGGAACGCGCCTCCAGGAATCGTCCTGCCGACCGAAGGGCGGCCGGGTCGCGGCGCGAGCCCCGACCCCTCAGGTCGCGGCCTTGGCCAGCGCCTCCAGCACCGGCCGGATCAGCGGATGATCCTCGGCACCCCGGCGTACGGCGGCGAAGACGCGGCGGGTGGGGGCGGTGCCGTCGACCGGGCGGACGACCACACCCGTGAGATCCATGCCGCGCAGGGCGGACCGGGGCACCAGGGCGACGCCCGCGTCGGCGGAGGCGAGGGCGACGACGGCCCGGAAGTCGTCCGAGGAGTGCTCGAGGCGGGGCTGGAATCCCGCGCTCTCGCAGGCCAGGACGACCACGTCGTGACACGGGTTGCCGGGGTAGGGCCCGATCCAGGGGTCCTTGGCCAGTCCGGCGAGCGGGACCTCGCCGGCGTCGGCCAGCGGGTGGGTGACCGGCACGACCGCGTCGAAGGGCTCGGCGTACAGCGGGACATGGGTGAGACGCGGGTCGTCCGCGGCGGGGGCGCCCCGGTACTCGACGGCGACCGCGACATCGACCAGCCGGTCCAGGACCATCGGCAGACTGGCGTCCCCCTCGGCGTCCTGGACGCGGACCCGGATACCGGGTGCGGTGGTGGCGAGGCGGGCCAGCGCGGGAGCGACCACCAGGCCGATGCCGGTCGCGAAGGAGGCGACGGTGACCGTGCCCGCCGCGCCCGAGCTGTACGCGGCCAACTCCGCCTCGGCGCGCTCCAGTTGGGCCAGGACCACATTCGTATGACTGAGCAGGATCTCGCCGGCGGGCGTCAGCCGTACGCCGCGGGCGCTGCGCTCGACGAGCCGGTGACCGGTCTCCTGCTCCAGGGCGGCCAGCTGCTGGGAGACCGCCGACGGGGTGAGATAGAGCGCGGCGGCAGCCGCCGTCACCGTGCGGTGGTCGGCCACCGCACGGAGGATGTGGAGCCGCCGCGCTTCGATCATGTGACCGATTCTCTCAGGTCACGCGGGCCTTTGAGCCCTCACGCCCGTCCGCCCGGACCGACCCGTGGATACGGACACTCGGACCGACCCGTGGGTACGGACACTCGGACCGGCCCGTGGGTACGGACACTCGGACCGACCCGTGGATACGGACACTCGGACCGACCCGTGGGTACGGACGGCGCCCGGCCGGACCTCCGGCGCCGGCCCCAGGCCGGGCCGCCGTACGGACGCCCGGCCGGGCCGCCGTACGGGCGCCCAGGCCGGACCACGGGAACGGACGCCCGGCCGGACCGCCAGTACTGGTGCCCCGGCCGGCCCGCGGGTACGGGCCTCCCGGCGCCCGCGTCAGCCTTCGAGTTCCGCGCGTGCCGCCATGAACGCGTCGACCGCCCGGTTCACGTCCTCGCTCGAGTGCGCGGCGGACAGCTGCACCCGGATCCGGGCCTGTCCCTGCGGCACCACGGGGTACGAGAAGCCGATCACGTACACGCCACGCTCCAGGAGCAGCTCCGCCATCCGTCCGGCGACGGACGCGTCGCCGATCATGACGGGGGCGATGGCGTGGTCGCCGGGGAGGATGTCGAAGCCCTCGGCGGTCATCCGGGAGCGGAACAGCGCGGTGTTCTCGGCGAGCCGGATCCGCAGGTCGTCGGCCGACTCCAGCAGGTCCAGCACCTTCAGCGAGGCCGCCGCGATCACCGGGGCAAGCGTGTTCGAGAAGAGGTACGGGCGCGAGCGCTGGCGCAGCAGGGCGACGATCTCGGCGCGGGCGGCGACGTAACCGCCGGACGCGCCGCCGAGTGCCTTGCCCAGGGTGCCGGTGATGATGTCGACGCGGTCCATGACGCCGTGCAGTTCGGGGGTGCCGCGGCCGCCGGGGCCGACGAAGCCGACGGCGTGCGAGTCGTCGACCATGACCATGGCGTCGTAACGGTCGGCGAGGTCGCAGATCTCGCGCAGCGGCGCCACATAGCCGTCCATCGAGAAGACGCCGTCGGTGACGATCAGCCGGCGCCGGGCGTCGGACGCCTCCTTGAGCTGGGCCTCCAGGTCGGCCATGTCGCGGTTGGCGTAACGGAAGCGACGGGCCTTGGACAGCCGGATTCCGTCGATGATCGAGGCGTGGTTGAGCGCGTCGGAGATCACCGCGTCCTCGGCGCCGAGCAGGGTCTCGAAGACGCCTCCGTTGGCGTCGAAGCATGAGGAGTAGAGGATCGTGTCCTCCTGGCCCAGGAACGTGGACAGCCGCTGCTCCAGTTCCTTGTGCACCTCCTGCGTACCGCAGATGAAGCGCACGGACGCCATGCCGTAGCCCCAGCGGTCGAGGGCCTCGTGGGCCGCGGCGACGACCTCGGGGTGGTCGGCGAGACCGAGGTAGTTGTTGGCGCAGAAGTTGAGCACCTCGCCGGGGCGGCCGCCCGCGGTGACGCTGACGGTCGCGGACTGCGGGGTGCCGATGACCCGCTCGGGCTTGTGCAGGCCCGCGGCGCGGATCTCGTCGAGGGTGGTGCGGAGATCGTCGCGAACAGAGTTGAACATGGGGGACTCCATAAGGTGCAGAGGCAAACCGAGCCGGAAGATCAGGCAGTCCAGTCGAGGATGACCTTGCCGCCGCGGCCGCTCGCCGCGTCGGCGAACGCCGCCTCGTAGTCGCGGTAGCCGTACCGGCCGGTGATCACGGGGGCGAGGTCGAGGCCGCCTTCGAGCAGGACCGACATCGCGTACCAGGTCTCGAACATCTCCCGGCCGTAGATCCCCTTGATCGTGATCATCGAGGTGACGATCCGGGACCAGTCGACCGGGAACTCCTGGGAGGGCAGGCCGAGCATCGCGATACGGCCGCCGTGCGTCATGTTGGCGAGCATGTCGCGCATCGCCTCGGGCCGCCCGGACATCTCCAGGCCGATGTCGAAGCCCTCGCGCAGGCCGAGGGTGCACTGGCCGTCGGCGATGGTCGCGTCCGAGACGTTCAGCGCGAGGCTCACGCCGATCTTGCGGGCGAGGTCCAGCCGCTCCTCGCTGACGTCGGTGATGACGACGTTGCGGGCGCCGGCGTGGCGGGCCACCGCCGCGGCCATCAGGCCGATCGGACCGGCGCCCGTTATCAGGACGTCCTCGCCGACCAGCGGGAAGGAGAGGGCGGTGTGCACGGCGTTCCCGAACGGGTCGAAGATCGCGGCGACATCGAGGTCCACGGGAACGCGGTGCACCCACACGTTGGCGGCGGGCAGCGCCACGTACTCGGCGAACGCGCCGTCGCGGCCGACCCCGAGTCCGACCGTGGCCCGGCACAGGTGGCGGCGACCGGCCAGACAGTTGCGGCACCTGCCGCAGACCAGGTGGCCCTCGCCGCTCACGCGGTCGCCGGCCTTGATGTCGGCGACGTCGCGGCCGGTCTCGACGACCTCACCGACGAACTCGTGCCCGACGACGAGCGGGGTGGTGATCGACGCCTGCGCCCAGCCGTCCCAGTTGCGGATGTGCAGGTCCGTACCGCAGATCCCGGTCCTGAGGACCTTGATCAGTACGTCACCGGGGCCGATGGACGGTTCCGGGACGTCCGTGAGCCAGAGGCCGGGCTCTGCCTTCTCCTTGACGAGCGCCTTCAACGCAACGGCTCCTGTGGGTGAGTCCCGGACCCGGGCATGCCGAAGGAGCCCGTACCGGGGAGGGGGTGAGAAAGACGGGGTGAGATCCCGTAGAAATCTGCCGTACGGCGGTGCCCCCGGTCCATCGAGGTTTTCTTAAGCGCCGCCCCAGCTTTCCTTCACGCCTCACCGAAACCGGGCCCTGCCGTCGCCGGGTACCCGCACGGATCCAGCGGTCCCGGCGGTGCACGGCTGTCCGTCCACCGCCTACCGCGTCTGCCCGCGCTCGAAATAGGCGACGAGGCCGGGATCGAGCGCGGGTACCTCGCGCGGGGAGCCGCCGTCCCGCAGCGACTGGGTGGCCCGGAAGCCGGCGGCGACCGCCATCCGCGCGGCCACCGGCGAGGTGTCGGTGCGGCCTCCCTCGCGGACGAACCGCAGGAACTCGTCGATCAGCAGCGGATCGGCGCCCCCGTGCCCGCCGTCCTGCGCGGCATCCGGCACCGGGTACTCCGCGTCGGCCCGCTCCCGGTAGCCGGAGCGCCGGGTGTTCCAGACCTTCACCACTGCCCCGGGCCCGTCACCGAAGTTCTCCAGCCGGCCCGCGTCGCCGATGACGGTGTAGTTGCGCCAGTAGTCGGGCGAGAAATGGCACTGCTGGTAGGTGGCGAGCACGCCGTTGTCGAGACGCATGTTGACCAGTGACACGTCCTCGACGTCGATCACGGGATTGAGCGCCCGCTGGGTGCGCGGGGGCCAGTGGCCGTCCTCCGTGTACCAGTCGTCGGCCTTCGGCTCCCCCGGTGGCCGGCGGTGCGGCAGATCGCCGTAGACCATGAGATCGCCCAGCGCCTGCACCTGCCGGGTGTAGCCGCCGGCCAGCCAGTGCAGTACGTCGATGTCGTGGGCGCCCTTCTGCAGCAACAGGCCGGTGGTGCAACGGCGTTCGGCGTGCCAGTCCTTGAAGTACCAGTCGCCGCCGTAGCCGACGAAGTGGCGTACCCACACGGTCTTGACGACGCCCAGGTCGCCGCGCTCGATGAGGTCGCGCATCCGCCGGATCACCGGCATGTGCCGCATGTTGTGCCCCACGTAGAGCCGGGTGCCCGTCTCGAAGGCGGTGCGCAGGATGAGGTCGCAGCGCTCGATCGTGATGTCCAGCGGCTTCTCGACGAGCACCGGCCTGCCCGCGCGCAGCGCTGCGCAGGCGAGGTCGGCGTGGGTGTGGTCCGGGGTGAGGACCAGCACGGCGTCGACGTCCGGGGCGTGGAGTACCTCGCGATGGTCGCCGACGGTACGGACGCCGGGGATGCGGTCGGCGGCACGGTCCCGCAGCACGGGGTCGTGCTCCGCGACGACGGTCACGCGGGAGCCCCGGCCGGGGCGGTGGGCGATCCGGGCGAGCGAACCGCGCAGGCCGAAGCCGAGCACGCCGAGACGCAGGTCGGTCATGGTGCCCCTTTCCGAGCGGTGGTACGGGAAGGGAAGGGCGGGGTCAGATGCCGCCGCTCTCCCGGCGTTCGAGCTCCGCGACCAGTTCCGCCGCCATCGCCTTGATGGTCTCCAGGCCTGCCCGGCCCCAGGGGCGCGGCTCGACGTCGACGACACAGACCGTGCCGAGGGCGATGCCGGTGCGGTCGATGAGCGGCGCGCCCAGATAGGAGCGGATGCCGATCTCGTCGACCACCGGGTTCCCGGCGAACCGCGGGTAGTCACAGACGTCCTCCAGGACCAACGCCTTGCGCCGGACCACCACATGGGGGCAGAAGCCGTAGTCGCGCGAGAGTTGGCGGCCCAGCGTGCGCTTGCGGCCGTCCGCGGCCACGGCGGTGGTGAGCACAGCGCCGGAGCCCGCGCCGTCCGGGGTGTGCAGTCCGGCGAAGAACTGCCGGTTCTCGTCAATGAAGTTGACCATGGAGTAGGGCGCCGCGGTGACCTCGGCGAGCCGGCGGGCGAACGCGTCGAAGGCCGGTTCGGCCCGCTCCCCCAGCCCGAGCCGGCGCAGCCGCCGTACCCGGGCCGGCGCGTCCTTGTCCTCCGGGGTCAGCAGCAGACGACCTGCCGGGCGCGGCGGGTCGTAACTCATGTGCGTGCTCCCTGATATGACGGGTGCTCAGCTGAGAGCTCCCTGACCTGGTCATAACTCACCTATGGGCTCCGTGACTCGGGGTGCGCGTCGGCGCGTGGGCGATGAGGTGCCGTACCAGGGTGAGCAGGGTCTGCACTCCGGAGCTGGAGATCCGGGCGTCGCAGCGCACCACGGGCACCTCGGGATCGAGGTCTATGGCCGCGCGCACCTCCTCGGGGTCGTAGCGGTACGAGCCGTCGAACTCGTTGATCGCGACGATGAATCCGAGGCCGCGCTGCTCGAAGAAGTCGACCGCGGCGAAGCAGTCCTCGAGCCGGCGGGTGTCGGCGAGGATCACCGCGCCGAGCGCGCCTTCCGAGAGCTCGTCCCACATGAACCAGAACCGCTGCTGCCCGGGGGTGCCGAACAGATAGAGCACGTGTTCCGGGTCGAGGGTGATGCGCCCGAAGTCCATCGCCACGGTCGTCTCGACCTTGTTCTCGATGCCGTCGAGATGGTCGGTCGCGGCGCTGACCGTGGTGAGCAGCTCCTCCGTACTCAGCGGCGCGATCTCGCTCACCGCGCCGACGAAGGTCGTCTTGCCGACTCCGAACCCTCCCGCCACCAGGATCTTCAGTGCGGTGGGAAAGGGGTCAGAGCTGTCGTCGTAATCCATCGAGCACTGCCTCCAGAAGAGACCGGTCAGTGGGGTTGTGGTGGAAGGCGGGAGCCTTGGTGGTCAGTGCCCCGCAGTCGACGAGGTCGGACAGCAACACCTTGGTGACCGCGGCCGGCAGCTTGAGATGCGCGGCGATCTCCGCGACCGAGACGGGTCCCCGGCACAGTTCGAGCGCCTGGGCGTGTTCCGGGCCGAGGTAGCCGAGCGGGGTTGCTCCGGTGGCCCTCACCTGAGACAGCAGATCGAGCGCGGTCGTCGGCCGGGTCCGGCCGTTGCTGACCGTGTAGGGGCGTACCAGGCGTCCGGCCGCATCATCGAGCCAGGGCCCGTCGCCGGCCGCGGTCACGCTCAAGGCCTCGACGCCGAGGGTTCGACGGCGGCCTGCCGGGGCGCGGTCATCAGATACGGGCGGACGCTCTTGACCAGCATCGCCATCTCGTACCCGAGCACCGCGGCGTCGGCCTCCCGCCCGGCGAGCACGGCGAGACAGGTACCGGAGCCGGCCGTGGAGACGAACAGCAGCGTGGAGTCGAGTTCGACGACGACCTGTCGTACGTCGCCGCCGTCCCCGAAGCGGACGCCCGCGCTGCGTCCGAGCGAGTAGAGACCGGCGGCCAGCGCGGCCATGTGGTCGGCGCTGTCCGGGTCGAGGCCGTGGACGGACTTCACCAGTCCGTCGCAGGAGAGGAGTACCGCGCTCTTCGTGTGCGGTACGCGCTGCACGAGGCCGCTCATCAGCCAGTCGAGATCGGATACATGGGCGGTCGGCGCGTCGCTCGCCATGGTGGATCGACTCCTTGGAATACGAAGGTCCCCGGGAGCGGGGTGAGTGGGGGTGAGGCTGGAGTGGGGGGTGAGGAGAGCGCTCGTCATCCGGCCGGTGTGCTCCCGTCGTGCCGGGCCGTGCGGTCGGGCGCGGGCGCGCTTTCCCGTGTCCCGCGCGCCTCGTAGTGCGCGGACGCGTGCGCGGAGCGCGCTTCGCCTATGTGCCGCACGTCCGCGGACGGTCCGTCCCAGTGCGTCGCCTCCCTGTGCGCCGCAGTCATGTGGCCGGCGTCCACGTGCGCCGCAGTCGTGTGGCCGACGTCCATGTGCGCCGCGTCCATGTGCGCACCCTCCATGGCGCGTCCGTCCAGGTCTGCCGCCCTCAGGTGCGCGACACCCTGGTCCGTCACGTCGGCGGGTGACACATCGGCGGGTGACACGTCGACGGGTGACACATCAGTGAGTGACACATCGGCGGCCGGTACGTCGAGACGGGTGTGGGCGTCGGGAGGCGCGGGTACGCCGGCATCCCCGAGGCCCGCCTCTCTGCGGCCGGTCTCCACAGGGCCGGTGTCGCCCTGGTCCGTCTCCCGGTGCGCGGCTGCCTCCGCGAGCCCGATCCCGCGCTGGAACGCGGCCATCAGACCTGGATCGTGGCCGACGTGCTGGTCGGCGTCCGGCCGGGGCAGGGGCGTGGGGCCCCCGCGCAGTTGGGGCGCGAGGTGTTCGTGCGCCCGCCGCCGGGGCAGCTGCGGTTTACCCATGGTGCCGCGTACCGTGCCGCCGCGCGGGGTGGGCGGCACTGACGTGTTCCCGTCCACCGTCGGCCGGTGCTCCGGGCGGACCCCGGGCAGGGCCTCCGCGGGAGTGGGCCGCTGCGGACGGGCGCCGCGCATGGGCAGCGGAGCCGGACGGCCCCCCTCGGCGGCGGACGCCCCGGGCAGGCCGGACGGCGGACCGGGCAATGCGGACGGTGCGGGATCCCGTCGCGGCGCCGACGGCTGTCGCGCGGATCGCGGCTCCCGTGCCCCGCTCGCCTGCCCCGGCACGGAAACCGGCGCGGGGGCCGAAACAGGGGCCGAAACGGAGGCAGACGCGGAGTGCCGGACCGGCTCCGGTTCCGAGACGGGCGCCGAAGTCGTCGCGTACTGCGGGCTCACCGGGACCCGTGGCGCCCCGGTCGCCTCCTGCGGCTGCGGGTGCGGACGCGCCTGCACCGGCTCTCCGGGCGCCCCCGGTGCCGTACCCAGGAGCGCCTGTGGCACGACGAGTACGGCCTGGACTCCGCCGTAGATGTTGGTCTGGAGCCGGACATGGATGCCGTGCCGCCGGGCGAGCTGCGAGACCACGAAGAGACCGATGCGGCCGTCCTGCAGCAGGCTGGCGACATTGACCTGGTCGGGGTCGGCGAGCAGCGCGTTCATCTTGCTCTGTTCGCCGACGGGCATGCCCAGGCCCCGGTCCTCGACCTCGACGGCGAGCCCCGAGGTGACGAGATTGGCGCGCAACAGGACCTGGGTGTGCGGGGCCGAGAAGACCGTGGCGTTCTCGACGAGTTCGGCCAGCAGGTGGATCACGTCGGCGACCGCGTGCCCGCGCAGGGTGCCGTCGATCGGCGGCACCAGCTTGACCCGCGAGTACTGCTCGACCTCGGCGATCGCGGACCGCAGCACCTCGGTCATGGAGACCGGGTTGCTCCACTGCCGGCGCGAGACGGCGCCGCCGAGGACGGCGAGGTTCTCGGCGTGGCGCCGGATGCGCGTGGCGAGGTGGTCGACGTGGAAGAGGCCCTTGAGCAGGTCCGGGTCCTCGATCTCGTTCTCCAGCTCGTCGAGGATCGAGATCTCGCGGTGCACGAGGGACTGGAGCCGCCGGGCCAGATTGACGAAGACCTCGACCTTCTGTTCGCTGCCCGCCTGGCTGGAGAGTTGGGCAGCGTGGACCACCGCGGTCATCGCGCCGTCGCGGGCGCGTGCCAGGTCGGCGGCGAGCAGCTCGAAGTCGTCGGCGTCCGCGGGCGGACCGCTGCGCGGCCTGCGGGCGGGCGGCCCCTCGCCGCGGCGCAGTGCCTCGACGAGGGCGCGCAGATCCGCCTCGCCACGGGCGCTGGTGCGGCGCAGGGCGCCGAGACGTTCGCTCATGGACCGGGCGGTCCGGTCGGCCGCGAAGGCGCCGATCACGATCCCGGCGAAGGCCACGCCCACGGCTCCGGCGAGGATCGTCCACAGGGTCGGGCTCGGCCGTACCCCGGTGGTGCGGACGGTGAACAGCACCGCGGCGCAGCCGCTGAGTGCCACCGCGACGGGCGGCAGGACGGCCAGGCGCAGCAGTTGGGGCCGTATATGGGTCTCGGGCAGTGGCGGAGTGGCACGGGTGACGGGTCGTCCGTGCCGCCCGCCCTCACGGCGGTCTGCGCGTGCGGCCGGTGCGCGAAGGTGAGACATCGGCGTCCTCGTACTGGTGCGTCGGGGGCAGGGGGAGGCTCCCGCGGGTCTGCGCGACTCGGGCGTGCGCCATCGCGGTGCCGGTCGAGAGGGCCGAAGAAATCGGCCCTGCGTCGCCCGACGGCCACTCACAGTAGTCGCCAACGCATCATGTGCGGTGGGCAGTTGACAAAGTCCCCCGCAGAGGGTCCCGCTCTGGTATGAGGTGTCGCACGACAGACCGATACCGTCTCGGACGCCCGTTCGCATGGGACGCCGACGCCGATCAGAGCTGTTCAGAAGCAGTCACGAACAGACGGCGAGGGCCGAGGAGCACTGCGCTCCTCGGCCCTCGCCCTCCAGCCTTCTCCCTGCCGCGGTCACCCCGCGGGGACGGTCTCCGGCTCTCCGCTGCCGTCGGCCGACACCTGCGGAGGGTTACCCGGTGTGGTGCTCGTCGTCGTGGCGACAGCCTTCGCGAGCGTGGCCCAGCCGCCCCTGGGTTCGACCGCGACACCGCGCCACCAGGGCTCGGACGGAATGGTCTCGGCCGTGGGTTCGAAGGGCTCTCCGGGGTGCGGCAGGGCGATACGGGCGCCGGCCGCCTCGGCCGCCTCGATCGTGCCCTCGCCCGGCTCCACCCAGGGGTGGGTCGCGAGGTTGAACGTGGCCCAGTGGATCGGCAGCATCGCACCGGCGGGCCGGCCGCCCTGGAGATCCAGATGGGCCCGCATGCCCTCCTGGGGCGTCATGTGGATGTCCGGCCAGAACTCGCTGTACGCACCGATCTGGATCATCGTCAGGTCGAACGGGCCGTGCTCGGCGCCGATGTCCTTGAAGCCCTCGAAATAGCCGGTGTCGCCGCTGTGGTAGATCCGGTGCTGGTCGCCCGCGACCGCCCAGGAGGCCCAGAGGGTGTGCTGCTGGTTGCGCAGGCCCCGCCCGCAGAAGTGCCGGGCCGGGGTGGCGGTCAGGGAGAGGCCGCCGATCTTCGTCGATTCGTTCCAGTCCAGCTCGCGCAGGCGGTCCGCGGAGACGCCCCAGCGCTCCAGGTGCGCGCCGACGCCGAGCGGCACCGCGAAGACGGTGTCCGTATCGGCCAGCGCCTTGATGGTGGGCAGGTCGAGGTGGTCGTAGTGATCGTGGGAGATGACGACGACGTCGACCGGGCCGAGGGCGGCCAGCGGGAGGGGCACCGGGTGCAGCCGCTTGGGTCCGGCGAAGGCGAACGGGGAGCAGCGGTCACCCCAGACCGGATCGAAGAGCACCCGGTGCCCGTCGATCTCCGCGAGAACGCTGGAGTGTCCCATCCAGGTGATCCGCAGCCCACTCGCCGGAGGCTTGGCGAGGTCGGCGACGGTCGTGGGGTGCACGGGCACCGTGCCGGCCGGGGCGCGGTGGGCGCGCTCCTCCTTGCGGAAGAAGACCTTCGCGAGCTCGATCATGGATCCGTCGGGGCGGATGCGGGCACCCTGCGGATTCTGGAAGACACCGTCCGCGAAGTTCGGCGATCTGCGGATGCGCTCCATGCGCTCGCCGGCAGGATCCGCGCCGAAGGCGGCGGGCCGCAACGAGCGGAGCCCGGAGCTCAGGGAACGGAAACCGGTCACGGTTACCTCCAGGTGGAGTCGGTCTGGCATTCCATTATGGTCCGCCCCGCCGACAGCGCCGGGTCCAGCGGGTGACAACACGGTGTCCCCGGGGTGCAGGGCACAGCTGTCCCGTGAACGGCACCCGCCCCGAGGGCCGATCAATCGTTCGACTGTCAACGTTGACACAGGAGTCACGCACTCCGGATACTGACCCGCGATTCAGTTGCCGTCGTCAGCTGCCGGCCACGGTCACCGCACCGGAACGCCCGGAGTTCCGGCCACGGCCACCGCACCGGAACACGACAGGGCACCGCCCGCACAAGGAGACCGCATGACCGCCCGCGACGACGCCCCGCTGCTGACCCTCACCTGGACCGACCATGTCACCGGACGCCGGGGCCATCTCGTCGTCGACCGGCTCGTACGGGGCGTCTCCAGCGGCGGGCTGCGGATGCGGGAGGGCTGCACGCTGGACGAGGTCGCCGGACTCGCGCGCGGTATGACCATGAAGGAGGCCCTCCACTACAACCCCGAGGGCCACTACGTCCCGCTGGGCGGCGCCAAGGGCGGCATCGACTGCGACCCGCAGGACCCTCGGGCGTACGGCGTGCTCGTGCGCTATCTGCGGGCCATGCGCCCGTACCTCGAGAGCTGCTGGACCACCGGGGAGGACCTCGGCCTCAGCCAGGACATGGTCGACCGGGCCGCCGCCGAGGCGGGGCTCGTCTCGTCCATCCAGGCCGTGTATCCGCTGCTCGACGACGAGGCGACCGCGCGGCGACGGCTCGCTGACGCCTTCGCGGTCGAGGTGGACGGCATCGGACTCGACGAACTGGTCGGGGGCTGCGGTGTCGCCGAGTCCGTGCTCGCGGCCCTGGACCGGGCGGGCGTGCCGTACGCGGGTACGCGCGTGGCCGTGCAGGGGTTCGGCACGATGGGCGGGGCGACGGCGCGGTTCCTCACGCGCGCGGGGCTCACCGTGGTGGCCGTCGCCGACATCAAGGGCACGATCGGCAACCCGGAGGGGCTCGACATCGACGCCCTGCTCGCCGCGCGCGACGCGTTCGGGACGGTCGACCGCGGCGCCCTGCGGCCAGCCGACCGTGAACAGCCCGGTGACGCCTGGCTGCACACGGACGCGGAGGTCCTGGTCCCGGCGGCCGTCTCGTACGCCGTCGACACAGACAACCAGCGCTGGATCAAGGCCCGTTGGATCGTCGAGGCGGCCAACATGCCCGTCCTGCCCGCTGCGGAGACGCTGCTCGCCGCGCGCGGGGTGACGGTCCTGCCGGACGTGGTCGTGAACTCCGGTACGAACGCCTGGTGGTGGTGGACGCTGTTCGGCGACATCGGTCCGCACGCGGACGAGGCGTTCGCGTACACCCGGCGCTCGATGCGCGCCCTCATCGACCGGGTGCTGGCCCGCGCGGAGGCCGACGGCACGACTCCCCGGGCGGCCGCACAGGCCATCGTCGCCGACCGGCTGCCGGTGATCGCGGAGCGTTTCGGCTGGTACCGGTGAGGCTCCTCGGTGGAGTCGGCCCCGCGCCGCAGGGGTGGCCCGCGACGGATTAGGGTTGCCGCGTGGCGAGAGTGCGGTTGAGTGTGGGCGAGCGGCGCAAGGAGTTGCTGCTGGCCGCCATCGGGCAGATCGAGGCGCGGGGCATCGCGGCGGTGCGGATCGCCGATGTGGCCGCCGCGCTCGGCGTGAGCAACGCGCTGGTGCTCTATCACTTCTCGACCAAGGAGAAGCTGGTCGCCGAGGCGTTCACGTTCGCGGCCGAGGCCGATCTCGCCCGCCTGCGCAAGCTGGTCGGCCGTCGTACGTCGGCGCTACGGCGACTGCGGGCGGCGGTGCGCTGGTACGCGCCGACCGGTCAGGCCAAGGGCTGGCGCCTGTGGATCGAGGGCTGGGCCGCGGCACTGCGCGAGCCGGTGCTGCGGGAGGTCACGCAGGATCTCGACCGGCAGTGGAAGGCCGCGATCACCGAGGTGATCGCCGAGGGTGTGGCCGCGGGCGAGTTCCGCTGCCCCGACCCGGCGAGCGCCGCCCTGCGCCTCACGGCCCTGCTGGACGGGCTCGCCGTACAGATGACCGCGTATCCCGGTGCGGTCTCGCGGGCGCGCACACAGGAGTGGGTCGACGAGGCACTCGCGCGCGAACTGGGGCTGGAGCGCGAGGCGTTGACCGCGTCGACACGCTGAGCCGTGCACACGTCCGGGCTTCCGCACGCACGTTGAGCACCGCAGTCGCGTAGGCCTCTCCGCATCCCTCCGGAGCGGCGACCGGTCCCGACGCGCGCACCGGAAGCCGCGCCGCGCCGCCCGGGCAACCGCGCCGAGATCGGCCGCGACGTGGTGGCCACTCCACGGTGGGCCACACCGTGGCGGGTGGGCCACACCGTGGCGGGCCGGCCGCCTCAGACCGCCGACGCGATCCACGTCTTGATGTCGTCCGGCGACAGACTCCCCTTCGCCGCCACGTGGTCGCCGGAGGACTCACCGCGCAGCCGGCGTCCGATCCAGGGCACCAAGTACTCGCGCGCCCAGTGGATGTCGTCCCGGCGGACCTCCAGCGTGCCGCGCGGCGGCAGCGGGGGCCAGGCCTGGTCCGGGTCCGCCGGTACCTCCAGGCCGAGCACCTGGCCCGCGCGCAGCGCGACCCGGGTGTGGCCCTCGGGCGAGAGATGGAGCCGGTCGCCGTCCCAGGCCCGCCGGTCCTGGACCGTCTTGAGCGACCACAGGTCGAGCACCGGACAGCCGTAGCGGTCGGCGACGGCCCGCACGTGTCCGTTGTACGTGGCGATCTTGCCGCGCAGATGCTTCAGCACGGGCACGCCACGGGTGTCGAAGCCGGTCGTCACCAGGACGGTGCCCACTGCCGAGGTGAGGTCGGCGATCGCGCGCTCGAAGCGCTCGGCGACCTCGTCGGGGTCGGTGCCCGGCCGGATGATGTCGTTGCCGCCCGCGCAGAAGGAGACCAGGTCGGGCGCGAGCTCCTTGGCCCGCGGGAGCTGGTCCTCGACGATCTGGTCGAGCAGTTTGCCGCGTACGGCGAGATTGGTGTAGCCGAAGTCGCCCTCGGGACGCCGGTCCGCGAGCAGCACCGCGAACCGGTCGGCCCAGCCGACAAAGGCCCCGTCCGGACCGGGATCGCCGACGCCTTCGGTGAAGCTGTCCCCCACCGCCACGTACGACCCGATCACTGATCTGTTGTCACTCTTCGAATCGTCTGCCACATCGAGCCATAATTCACCTTCCGATGTGACCTACGCGACCGTATTAAAGGGTTGACGCGCGGTGACAAAAGCCACTCGTCAAGTATTGGTCAATCCGGAATAACAGCGCACTCAGGGACAGTTGACGAGCCTCAATACCCAACAGTCCGGTCCGGGAGCGGAAACCTCGCCCGGCACGCGGTACACCGAAGGCCGGCCCCGGGGATCAGGGGGCCGGCCTACGGAGGCGGTGCGGGCGTCAGCCGACGGTGACGCCGTGCGCGCGCAGGTACGCGACCGGGTCCACGTCCGAGCCGTAGTTCGGCGTGGTGCGGATCTCGAAGTGCAGGTGCGGGCCGGTGACGTTGCCGGTCGCGCCGGACAGGCCGAGCTGCTGACCGCTGGTCACGGTCTGGCCGGTCGAGACGGAGAGCTGCGACATGTGGCCGTACTGCGAGTACTGGCCGTCCGCGTGCCGGACGATGACCTCGTTGCCGTAGGCGCCGCCCCAGCCGGCCGAGACGACGGTGCCCGCGGCGACGGACTTGATGCTGGTGCCGGTCGGGACCACGAAGTCGACACCGGTGTGGTAGCCGCTGGACCACATGCTGCCCGCGGTCTTGTAGGAGGTGCCGATGGTGGCGCCCTGGACGGGCAGGGTGTAGCCGGAAGCGGCCGCGGGCTTGGCGGGCGTCGTCTTGGTCGTCTGGGTCGACTTGCCGGACGACTTGGCGGCCGGGGAAGCGGCCTTCCCGCCGAGCGTGAGCTTCAGACCCGGGTGGATCAGGGCCGGATCGCCGCCGATCACCGTGCGGTTGTCGTCGTACAGCTTCTTCCAGCCGCCGCTGACGTGCTGGTCACCGGCGATCTTCGAAAGGGAGTCACCGGCCTTCACCGCGTACGTCTTCGTCGAGGCCTTCTCGGCGGCGCTCGGAGCCGCGGCGGCGGCCTTCTGCGGAGCCGAGGACACGGCGGCCGCCGGAGTGGCGGCGTGCGCGCCGGTGGCCCCCATCAGCGGCAGTGCGAGTGCGGCGCCGCCGGTTCCGGCGACGGCTATCGAGCGGGAGAAGCGCGGGGACTTCGGACGGCGGTGCTTACCCTTCGCGGGCATGGGAATTTCCTCTCCGGCGCCTGCGAGGTGAGCTGTCGGGTGCGAGCTGGAGCTGCCCGGCCGCGCTTCGCGCGGCTTAACCCCTAGCCGTTCCGGAGACCGGAACAGGCGTGGTACCTGTGGGTCCCCCGCTCCTGCCGTACACGGGTGGGTGTGCGGGATACCGGGCGGCGGCAGGATTGGGCGTCCGTCCGGAGTGAGGGTGAACGTAAGCGAGATGAGAGCGCGTCTACAAGCTTGTGGGTTTCCTGTGCGCACCGCTTTCTTGATCCATGCCCGAATTACCGGTCACTGTCCGTGGATGGGTGATCTTGTCGGGCAGGTAATCCCCAGGTAAATCGGGCAGGTTGAGAACGTCGAACCGCGACGCATTGTCACGAATATGACGCTGCTCACGCGCTCGCGCCCCAGCTGCCCCTATTCCATGGGTAGTTGGTCCGAAGACGGCAAATCGCCTAGAACAGTCAGATGCGATACCGACGGACAATCCTCACATCGGTGCCGCCCTGCGGCTCGGTCCGCAGCCGTGGTGCGGCAGCATCGCGCCTCGGTGGACCTCGCCCGTTTCGCGGCACTCGTACGCTTCCGTCGGGTCGGGGCCACGCAGTCGGAGCGGCGCGGCTTCCCCGGGCCCTGGTGCCTCGCGGGCAGCGCCTGTGGACAACTCATTGCCCCGGGAACCCATGTCGTATCGTCGAGAGCGGACCCCGTCGGCGAGCACGCAGAGCTGCGCCGGCGGACGAATGGGAGGAGCCCTCGTGACGCAGCAGATCCCGTCGACCGAGCCGGAGCTGGCAGCAGTGCGCAACTTCCGCGACGTGGGCGGCCTGCCCACCGTGGACGGCCGACGGGTGCGGTACGGGCAGCTGTTCCGCAGCGGTCACCTGGCGCACGCCACGCAGGAGGACGCCGCGTTCCTCGCCTCCCTCGGGCTGCACACGATCTTCGACTTCCGCAACGCCGCGGACCAGCGCCTGGAAGGCCCGGACGTCGAGCTCCCCGGCGTGCGGAACGTGAATCTGCCGCTGACCGACCCGGCGGACGGCGCCGAGTTCTGGAAGATGGTCCGGGACGGAGACATCGACCAGCTGCGCGCGATCCTCTCGGACGGCAAGGCGGCGAACCGCATGATCGGCTCGTACCGCACGATCATCAAGGAGCGCACAGCCGAGCACTCCCAGGTGCTGCACGCACTGGCCGAGGACAGCGTGCCCGCGCTCATGCACTGCGCCGCGGGCAAGGACCGCGCGGGCCTGTCGATAGCCGTGACGCTCCTCGCCCTCGGCGTCGAGCGCGACGCCATCCTGGCCGACTACCTGGAGTCGAACGCGGCACACCGTCGCTACAAGGTGCACCGCAGCAGCTCCTCCGCCTCCGCGTACTCCCCGGAGGTCATGGAGCTGCTCAGCCCCCTCTTCGACGCCCGCGCCGAGTATCTGAACACCGCCTTCGAGACGATCGAGGCGACCTGGGGCGGAGTCGACGCCTACCTGGATCAAGGACTGAAGATCACCCCGGAGCTGCGGGACCGCCTGCGCGAGCGGCTGCTCGACTGACCCCGCGGTGACCGGCGGCTACTGGTTCTGCGCGCCCAGCGTGAAGAGCAGGTAGACGAAGAGCGCGAAGAGGTGGCCCACGGCCACGTAGACGAGGAGCCGCACCCACAGCGCGCGGGGGAACTTCTCCTCCATGGACCGCCGGGCGGGCTCGGTGGGTTCGGTCATGACGTCTCTCCCGGGGTCGGGTGCTCCGTCGCCGGGCCGAGGCACAGCGCGGCGGCGGGGCTCTGCAGCAGGGTGTGTACGAAGAGGAGCTCGGCCCCGTCACGGTCGGCGGCCGCGATGCGGTGGGGGGTGTCCGAGTCGAAGTGCGCGCTGTCGCCCGGCGCGAGGGCGTGCGCCGTGTCCCCGAGCCGCAGCCGTAGCCGCCCGCGGAGGACGTACAGCCACTCCTCGCCGGGGTGGACGCGCACGATGTCGCCCTGCGCCCCGTACGGGACGTGCACGCGCAGGGCCTGCATTCCGCGTCCGGGGGCGCCGGCCTGCCAGTAGGTCCAGCCGCCCGCCTCGCTCGGTTCGACATCGGCGGCCCGCACGACGGCGTCCCGCTCGGCGACCGTCTCGCCGAGCAGCTCCGAGACCGTCGTGCCGTAGATGCGGGCGAGGGCGAGCAGCATCGGCAGGGAGGGCTGGCGCTGCCCGGTCTCCAGACGGGAGAGATGGGCGGGCGACAGCCCGGCGGCGCGAGACGCCGCCTCCAAGGTCAGCGAGGCTCGGCGCCGCAGCGCACGGAGCTGGGGCGCGACGACGGGAAGTCCGTCGGAAGCACCCGGCCGGGAAGGGGTCGTACCCTCGACAGGGCTCATGTCTTCCATTGAGCCGCAGGCTTGCCCGGCAGGCAAATTTCTTGCCTCAGAGGCAAGAAGGCTCCGGCCGGCCCCGGTCCGCGAAGGCGCTCGCCCGAGCCACCGCACAGCATCGGCCACTCCAGCCGCCCCACCGCACAGCCCCAGCGCTCCGGTCGGCACCACCGCACAGGCCAAGCCCCTCCAGCCGCCCCACCGCGCAACCTCACCGCTCCGGCCGGCACCACAGCACAGCCCAGCCACTCCAGCCGCTCCACCGCACAGCCAGCCCCAGGCGAGAGGGGCGGGCCGCGTCGGCCCGCCCGGCCGGCGCCCACCCCTACCGGTTCGCCACCGCCTGCTTCACGAGCGTCTTCCCGAAGTCCCACATCAGTCCGCCGCCGCTGTGCGCGTCGTCCATCACCGCGGTGAAGGCCTCGATGAACCGGTCCACGTCCCGCTCGCCGATGATCAGCGGCGGAATCAGCTTGATCACCTCCAGGTGGTCGCCGGAGACCTGGGTGAGGATGCGGTGCCGTTGCAGCAGCGGTACGACCACCATCTGCGCGAACAGTCCCTTGCGCGCGGCCTGCAGCATCGCCCAGCGGCTGCGCAGCTTCAGCGACTGCGGCCGTCCGAACTCGATGCCGATCATCAGGCCCCGGCCGCGGACGTCGCTCAGCAGCTCGTACTTGTCGACGAGCGCGGCCAGCCGCGAGGTCAGCTGCTCGCCCATGGCGCGGGCGTTGGCGACGATCTGCTCGTTCTCCAGTACGGAGAGCACGGCGAGTCCGGCCGCCATGGCCTGCGCGTTGGAGCCGAAGCTCGCCGAGTGGACGAGGACGCGGTCCATGGACGAGTAGACCTTCTTGAAGATCCAGTCCCGGCCCAGCGTGGCGCCCACCGGCACATAGCCGCCCGACAGCGCCTTCGCCACGCAGACCAGGTCCGGCTCGACACCCTCGTCGTGCTGGTAGGCGTAGAAGTCGCCGGTCCGCCCGAGCCCGGTCTGCACCTCGTCCGCGATGAGCAGTGCCTTGTGCTTGCGCAGCAGCTCCTGGGCGGCGCGCAGATAGCCGGGCGGGGCCTCGTGCACACCCTTGCCCTGGATGGGTTCGACGATCAGGCCGGCGACGTCACCCTTCTTCAACTCCCTTGCCAGCGCGTCCAGATCGCCGAGCGGTACGGCCGTGTCGGGCAGCAGCGGTGCGAAGCCGTCGCGGAAACCGTCCTCGCCGTTGACGGACAGCGACCCGGTGGTCAGCCCGTGGAAGGCGTGCGAGCAGTAGAGGATGCGCGGTTTCCCGGTCGCGTACCGGGCGAACTTGAGCGCGGTCTCGACGGCCTCCGTCCCGCTGTTGCCGAAGAACACCCGGTCCAGGTGCGGACTGTGGGTGAGCAGTTTCTCCGCGAGCAGCCCGGGCAGCGGCTGGCAGTCGAAGCGGGTGAGGTCGGCGAGGGAGGCGTCGAGGACGTCGTGCAGCGCCGCCCGGACCACGGGGTGGTGGCGGCCCAGGCCCATCACCCCGAACCCGGCGAGCATGTCCAGGTAGTCGTTGCCGTCCGCGTCCCAGAAGTGGGCGCCCTCGGCCCGCTCGTAGACCTTGTCGAAGCCGATGGTGTGCAGCATGCGCGGGAGCTGGTGATTGAGGTACCGGGTGTGCAGCTCGTAGCGCTCGGCTCCGCGTTCGGCCAGCAGCGCGCCGAGGTCGAACTCCGGCTTCCCGGAAGGGGACTTCCCGACCGGGGACTCCCCGGTGACGGGCGGCTCCTCCGAGGGAGCCGTCCCTGAAGGACTGGTCATTCCTGTTTCTCCTTGGCGAACTGGTCCTTCGCCGCCAGGCCGGCACTGATCCGTCCGGCGACCTCGACGGGTGTGAGGCCTATGTCCGCGAGCAGCTCACCGCGTTTGGCATGCGCGAGAAACTGCTCGGGAATGCCGAACCGCCGTACCGGCACGTCGACTTCGGCGTCTCCGAGCGCGAGGGCGACGGCGCCGCCGACCCCGGCCGCCCTGCTGTTGTCCTCAACGACGGCGACGAGCCGGTGCTCCGCGGCCAGGCCCGGCAGCGAGGGGTCCACCGGCTTGACCCAGCGCGGGTCCACGACCGTGCAGCCGATGCCCCGGGCCTCCAGCAGCTCGGCGGCCTGCAGACACACGGGAGCCATCACGCCGACGGCGACGAGGAGGACCTCGGGCTGGTCGGCGCGGTGCAGCACGTCCATGCCGCCCACCTGGTCCACCGCGGCAATCGTCGGCCCGACCGACTCCTTCGGGAAGCGGAGGAGCGTCGGGGCGTCGTCGACCGCGACCGCCTCCCGGAGCTGGGCCCGTAGCTGGTCGGCGTCGCGCGGCGCGGCGATCCGCAGACCGGGCACGACCTGGAGGATCGACATGTCCCACATGCCGTTGTGCGAGGCGCCGTCCACCCCGGTGACGCCGGCCCGGTCCAGCACGAAGGTCACTCCGCAGCGGTGCAGCGCGACATCCATCAGCAGCTGGTCGAAGGCCCGGTTGAGGAAGGTCGCGTAGACGGCGACGACGGGGTGCAGTCCGCCGGTGGCGAGCCCGGCCGCCGACACGGCGGCATGCTGCTCGGCGATCCCGACGTCCCACACCCGGCCGGGGAACCGCTCGGCGAACTTGCCGAGGCCCACCGGGTGCAGCATGGCCGCGGTGATGGCCACGACGTCGTCGCGTTCCTCCCCGATGCGGACGATCTCGTCGCCGAACACCGAGGTCCAGGAAGGGCCGTTGGAGGGCGCGAGGGGCTCGCAGGTGAGCGGGTCCATCACGCCGACGGTGTGGAAGCGGTCCTCGTCGTGTGCGAGCGCGGGCTCGTAACCGCGGCCCTTCTCGGTGAGGCAGTGGATGAGGACCGGCCCGTGGAAGCCCTTGGCCCGTCGCAGCGCCGACTCCACCGCCCGCATGTCGTGCCCGTCGATCGGCCCGACGTACTTGAGGCCGAGGTCCTCGAACATGCCCTGCGGCGCGAAGGCGTCCTTGAACCCCTTCTTCGCGCCGTGCAGCGACTCGTAGAGGGTGCGCCCGACGACGGGCGTGCGCAGCAGTACGTCCTTCCCCCAGGCCAGCACCCGCTCGTAACTGTCCTTCGTCCGCAGCGTGGCGAGGTGGTTGGCGAGGCCCCCGATGGTCGGGGCGTAGGAGCGCTCGTTGTCATTGACGACGATGATCAACGGGCGGTCCTTGGCCGCGGCGATGTTGTTCAGCGCCTCCCACGCCATACCGCCGGTCAGCGCGCCGTCGCCGATGACCGCGACGACATGGCCGCGCTCGCCCTGCACCTGGCGGGCCTTGGCGAGGCCGTCCGCCCAGCCCAGTGCGGTCGAGGCATGACTGTTCTCGATGATGTCGTGCTCGGACTCCTCGCGCGAGGGATAGCCGGAGAGGCCGCCCTTGCTGCGCAGCTTGGAGAAGTCCTGGCGGCCGGTGAGCAGTTTGTGCACATAGCTCTGATGGCCGGTGTCCCACAGAATGCGGTCACCGGGTGACTCGAAGACCCGGTGGAGGGCGATGGACAGTTCCACCACCCCCAGATTGGGCCCGAGGTGTCCGCCGGTCCTGGCCACCGCCTGGACCAGGAACTCGCGTATCTCACCGGCCAGTTCACCGGTCTGCGCCTCGGACAGCGCCTTCAGGTCGCGTGGTCCCCGGATGCTCTCCAGAATCGTCACGCTCGGGCCCCCTCTCGGTCCGTGCCTAGGTCAACTCACCGTCACCGCGGGTGTTCCCGTGACGGCGGGGGCGCCTGACGCGACGCCGTCCTGCTCCATCTGCTCGGCGAGCTTCATCGCCTCGTCGATGAGGGTCTCCACGATCTTCGACTCGGGGACGGTCTTGATGACCTCGCCCTTGACGAAGATCTGGCCCTTGCCGTTGCCGGAGGCGACACCGAGGTCCGCCTCCCGCGCCTCACCGGGGCCGTTGACGACGCAGCCCATGACCGCGACGCGCAGTGGGACCTCCATCCCCTCCAGACCGGCGGTGACCTCTTCGGCCAGCTTGTAGACGTCGACCTGGGCGCGACCGCAGGACGGGCAGGAGACGATCTCCAGACGCCGTTGGCGCAGCCCGAGCGACTCCAGGATCTGGATGCCGACCTTGACCTCCTCGGCCGGCGGCGCACTCAGGGAGACCCGGATGGTGTCCCCGATGCCCTCGGAGAGGAGGGCCCCGAAGGCGACCGCCGACTTGATCGTGCCCTGGAAGGCCGGACCCGCCTCGGTCACGCCGAGGTGCAGCGGGTAGTCGCACTGGGCCGCGAGCTGCCGGTAGGCGTTGACCATCACCACCGGGTCGTTGTGCTTGACCGAGATCTTGATGTCCCGGAAGCCGTGCTCCTCGAACAGGGAGCACTCCCACAACGCCGACTCGACCAGCGCCTCCGGCGTCGCCTTGCCGTACTTCTGGAGCAGCCGCTTGTCGAGCGAACCCGCATTGACCCCGATCCGGATCGGGGTGCCGGTGTCCTTGGCGGCCCGCGCGATCTCCTTGACCTGGTCGTCGAACTGCTTGATGTTGCCCGGGTTCACGCGCACGGCCGCACAGCCCGCGTCGATCGCCGCGAAGACGTACTTCGGCTGGAAGTGGATGTCCGCGATCACCGGGATCTGCGACTTGCGGGCGATGGTGGCGAGGGCATCCGCGTCGTCCTGCGTCGGACAGGCCACCCGCACGATCTGGCAGCCGGACGCGGTCAGTTCGGCGATCTGCTGCAGCGTGGCCCCGATGTCCGACGTACGCGTCGTCGTCATCGACTGCACCGACACCGGCGCTCCGCCCCCGACCGCCACCGGTCCGACCTGGATCTGCCGTGAGACACGGCGCTCCGCGATCGGGCGGACCGGCACCTCGGGGAGGCCCAAGGAAATGGCGGTCATGACGTCACACGCGGCTTTCCGTGAAGGTCTCGCGGGAGGCGCGGATGGACTCCTTGAGGGAGCTCATGGTGGCCAGGACGGCCGTCGGCTCGTAGCCGCAGTGCGCCATGCAGTTGGCACACCGGTCGTCCTTGCCGCGGCCGTAGGAGTCCCAGTCGGTCTCCTCCAGGAGCTGCTTGTACGTCTGTACGTACCCGTCGCTCATCAGGTAGCAGGGTTTCTGCCAGCCGAAGAGCGAGTAGCTCGGGATCGCCCAGGCCGTGCACGGGAAGTCGACCTTGCCCTCCAGGAAGTCCAGGAAGAGCGGGCTGTGATTGAGCCGCCAGCGGCGCCTGTTGCCGCCCGCGAAGGCCTTCTTGAACAGTTCCCGGGTCTGCTGGACCCCGAGGAAGTGCTCCTGGTCCGGCGCCTTCTCGTAGGCGTAGGCGGGCGAGAGCATCATCTCGTCGACCTTCAGGTCGTCGTTGAGGTAGTTGAGGACCTCGATGATGGTCTGCGGGGTGTCGGTGTTGAAGAAGGTCGAGTTGGTGGTGACCCGGAAGCCGCGCCGCTTGGCCTCCTTGATCGCCGCCACCGCCTCGTCGAAGACGCCCTCCTTGGCGACCGACTCGTCGTGCCGCTCGCGCAGCCCATCGATGTGCACGGCCCACGCGAAGTACGGCGAGGGCTCGAACTTGTCCATCTTCTTGCGCAGCAGCATCGCGTTGGTGCACAGGAAGACGAACTTCTTCTTGGCCACCAACTGCCGGACGATCTCGTCGATCTGAGGGTGCATCAGCGGCTCACCACCGGCGATGGACACCATCGGCGCGCCGGATTCGAGCACCGCGCCGACGGCCTGGGCCACGGGCATGCGCTGCTTCAGCACCCCCGCCGGGTGCTGGATCTTGCCGCAGCCCTCACAGGCGAGGTTGCACGCGAAGAGGGGTTCCAGCTCGACAATCAGCGCGAACTTGTCCCGCTTCCTGAGCTTCTGTTCAAACAGGTATGCAGCGACCTTCATGGACTGCCGAAGCGGCATGGCCATCTGGCTCACCTCCGAGGGAGCAGCAAAGAACGGTGCCATTCATAAAAAGCGGGAAGGACGGCACGAAGAACACGGAAAGCCGATATTCCACCGCGGACCGTGCCGATACGGACGAGTTCATGTTCTGGAGCGTCCACGACCACCCGGACGGCCGCAACCGGGCGGGCGCCCGTGCGGACGGCGCTGTGGAGCGTGGCGGCGGACTCCATGTCGACCGCGATTGCGCCGGTCGCGAGCAGCGCCGCCCGCTCGTGGCCGCGGACGACATGGTCGGAGCCGGTGAGCGGCCCCGTGTGGACGGTGCGCCCGGGCAGGGCGCGGGCCAGTTCCTTGACGAGGAGCTCGGTGCCCACGCAAGGGGTGGTGCCGCGTGGATCCCGGGTCTCCTCGGCGACGACGAGGTCACCGGGGTGCATGCCGGGGGCGAGCCCGGCACAGAACCCGGTGGCCAGGACGGCCGCGTCGTGCAGCCCCGGGCCGGCGAGCACCCGGGTGACCGAGCGCTCGGCGGCCTTGGGTCCCATCCCCGTCCGCAGGACGGTGACGGGCCCGTCGGCGCCGCCGCGGTCGCCGCTGCGCAGGGCGAGGTGCTCGATGCCCAGCGCACAGGCGATGAGCAGCGGAGCCGGATCGGGCCTGGTGCTCATCAACCCCCCTCGGTCTCGGCGAACGGCTCGCCGTTGACGTACCGGCCGAGTGCGGTCAGCGGGAAGACCTGCCGGTAGAGGTGGTAGTTGATCGAGAAGTCCCAGGGGAAGCCGGTGCCGGTGAAGTACGGCTCGTCCCAGGAGCCGTCCTCCCGCTGGGTCCCGGCGAGCCATTCGACCGCGCGCTCCACCGCCTTGGACTCGCGTTCGCCCGCCGCGAGCAGTGCGAGCAGCGCCCATGCGGTCTGGGAGGCGGTCGAGGCGCCGCGGCCGCTCCACTCGGCGGCGTCGTGGTAGGAGCGCAGGTCCTCGCCCCAGCCGCCGTCGTCGTTCTGCACGGTCTCCAGCCAGGCGACGGCCCGGCGGATCGCCGGGTGCGAGCCGGGCAGTCCGGCGGCGACGAGTGCCGGGACCACCGATCCGGTGCCGTATACGTAGTTGACCCCCCAGCGGCCGAACCAGGAGCCGTTCGCCTCCTGTTCGGCGAGCAGCCATTCGATGCCGCGCCGGGTGCGCGGGTCGTGCGAGAGCCCTTCCACGGCGAGCATCTCGACGACGTGCGCGGTGACGTCCGCGGACGGCGGGTCGATGACCTCCCCGAAGTCGCAGAACGGCAGCCGGTTGGGGAAGGGGCTGGTGTTGTCGACGTCGAAGGCGCCCCACGCGCCGTTCTTCGACTGCATGCCGAGGTTCCAGCGCACCCCGCGCCCGATGGCCTTCTCCACGCGCTCCGGGTCGTGGTGCTTGACCCGGCGCAGCGCGAGGACGACCTCCGCGGTGTCGTCGATGTCGGGGTAGTTGTCGTTGTGGAACTCGAACGCCCAGCCGCCCGGCGGGAGTTGCGGCCGCTTCACCGACCAGTCACCGGGCCGGACGATCTCCTCGCCGAGCATCCAGTCCGCGGCCTTGACCAGCTGGGGATGGTCGGCGGGCACCCCGGCGTCGGCGAGCGCGATCGTGGCGAGGCAGGTGTCCCACACCGGCGACTGACAGGCCTCGATCATCCGGGCACCGTCCTCACGCCATACGGCGAAACGGTCCAGCGACGCCAACCCCTCGCGCATCACCGGGTGTTCGAGGTCGTAGCCGAGCAGATGCAGGGCGATGACCGAGTAGACGGCGGGTGGCTGGATGCCTCCCCAGCAGCCGTCGTTCTCCTGTCGCTCGATGATCCAGCGGGCGGCCGTGTTCACCGCCGCCCGGCGCAGCCGGCGGGGCGCGACCTTGCGGTAGAGGTGCAACGCCCTGTCGAGACGCTGGAAGGCTCCGTCCCAACTCGCCAACGGGGCAAAGGGCTTGACCGGGTTCGGATTGCCGGGGTCGACATGCAGTTCGTCGAGCGGGAACGGCGCGGGCCGCACCGGACGCTTCGCGGAGACGACGGTGAGCGGCACGATCGTCTGCCGCGCCCAGCAGCCGAAGTCGTAGATGTTGAGCGGCATCCACTTCGGGAAGTAGATGAGCTCCGGGGGAAGTTCGGGCAGGTCGTCCCACTTCCACCAGCCGAACAGGGCGAGCCAGATCCGGGTGAAGACCCGGGCCGAGGCGATACCGCCCCGCTCACGGATCCACGCGGACGCCTTCGCCATGTGCGGCTCGTCCGGCAGGTCCCCGGCCAGGCGCAGCGCGACGTACGCCTCGACGGTGGTGGAGAGTTCGCCTGGGCCGCCGTAGAAGGTGGCCCAGGCGCCGTCCTCGCGCTGCTCGCCGCGGATGAACAGCCCGGCGGCGTGGGTGGTCTTCTCGTCGCGGATGCCCAGGAACTGACGGAGAAGCAGGTCCTCGGCGTCCATCGTGACGTTCGTCTCGAGGTCGCCCTTCCACCAGCCCTCGGCGTCCTGCCGCGACAGCAGGAAGTCGGTGGCACGCCGCATGGCGCGCGCGGCGGCGTCCTGAGTACCGACAGTCCCGGCCGCCTCCGGGAGCGTGTCGCTGTGCTGCTGTGGTTCGCTGGCCGAGGCAGCGCGGGGCGGCAGGGCCCCGGTGCTTCCGTCGGTCGTCGCTGTCATGGCTTCCCCTTCGTGCAGTGATATGTCTGCTGTGGGTCCGCCGTCGGCCGGTGCGCTCTCTCCCGCGGCACCGGCCGGCGACTACGCGAGGCTTATTCGACCGATAGTGATCATCTCTTCCGTACGACGACGAAGTCGGCGAGCGCCACGAGCTGGGCCCGCACCTGGTCGGGCATCCGGACGGTGTCCAGGGCCTCGATGGCGATGGTGTGCTGGCGGCGCGCCTCCTGGGCGGTCCACTCGCGGCCGCCCGCCTCCTCGATGAGCGCGGCCCGCACGGCGAACTCCTCCTCGGAGAAGTTCTCGAAGTCGCTGGCCTTGGCATCCGCGGCGAGCAGCTCGCCGAGCTGCTCGGAGGCGGGCCCGCCCGCGGCGAGCGCGGCGACGACCGGCAGGGACTTCTTGCGCTGGCGCAGGTCGCTCCAGGTCTGCTTGCCGGTGGCCTCCGGGTCGCCCCAGATGCCGAGGAGGTCGTCGACGGCCTGGAAGGCCAGGCCGAGGTGGTAGCCGTACTTCTCCAGGATGTCGGCGGTGCGGTCGTCGGCGCCGCCGAGCACCGCGCCGATGGAGCAGGCGCAGGCGAGCAGGGCGCCCGTCTTGTTGCCCTCCATCTCCAGGCACTCCTCGACGGTGACCCGCTCGCGGTGCTCGTAGGAGATGTCCTGCGCCTGGCCGTCGATCAGGGCGCGGGTCGCCGTGGTCAGCCGGCGGGTGGCGCGGCCCGCCTCGACGGTGCCGAGCTCCAGCAGGATCTCGTTGGCCAGCGCGAACAGGGCGTCGCCGACCAGGATGGCCTGGGCGGGTCCGTGCACCTTCCAGACCGTGTCGCGGTGGCGGCGCTGTTCGTCGCCGTCCATCAGATCGTCGTGCAGCAGCGAGAAGTTGTGGACCAGTTCGACGGCGACCGCGCCGGGGACACCCACTTCCGGGCGGGCACCGGCCGCCTGCGCGGAGAGCACGGCAAGGGCGGGGCGTACGGCCTTGCCGCCGTCGCCGTCCGAGGGGTTGCCCTCCGCGTCGATCCAGCCGAAGTGGTAGGCGGCGACGGTGTCCATGGGCGCTGCCAGCCGGTCGACGGCCGCGCGCAGCACCGGGGTGGCAAGGGTCCGGCCGCGCTCCAGGAGCGCGGTCACGTCCACCGCGTCGGCAGCCGTTTCCGCCGGGGGCACAGTGGGCACAGTCTCTCCTCTTGTTGCGATACCGGGGGTGCGGGGACCGGTCCCCGGCAGATCGAGCGTCACGCCGCCTCCTCGAAGAGTTCGAGAAGGTGATCGCGCGGCCGGCCCAGGGCGCTCAGCGCGGCACCGGCCGCGCTGACACCACTGCGGACCGCGCTCTCCATGGTCGCGGGCCACCCTGTGGCGGTCCACGCGCCGGCCAGGTAGAGGCCGGGGGTCCTGGTGCGGGCGCCGGGCCGCAGCCGCCCGACACCTGGAGCGGGAGCGAACGTGGCGGTTCGCTCCCGGGTCACGAAGAAGTCCTTCACCGCCGCGCCGCGCGTGCCGGGGAGCAGCCGCTCCAGCTCCGGCAGATAGCGCTCGCGCAGTGCGGCGACGGGCTCGTCGATCTCGTCCTGCGCGGCCGACTGGGACAGCGCGAGGTACTGCCCCTCGGCGAGCCCCGAGGCCTCGGTGCGGTCGAAGACCCATTGCACCGGGGAGCCGAGCGCCGCGAAGAACGGCCGGCCGAGCACCTTCCGGTCGTAGACGACATGGATGTTGAGGATCGGCGCGGTGCCGATCTCCAGCAGCCGCTCGGGGGCGTCGAGCGCACCCGCCGGCAGCAGATCGTGGGTCTCCCGCTGAGGTACGGCGAGGACGACCGCGTCGGCGTCGATGTTCTCGCCGGGAACCTGAACGCTCCAACGCCCGTTTTCGTACCGGGAGATGGAGGTGACGCGTGTACGGACTTCGGTGCGCACGCCCGCGGAGTCGAGCGCCTTGCGGGCGAGCCGGTCATGCAGGTCGCCCAGCGGGACGCGCGCCCATCCGATGTCGGCCGCGCCCGGGTCGGACAGCAGACCGGTCTTGAACACCATCGCGGCGAGTGCGAGCGAGGAATCGCCGGCCACCGCGTTGAGGGTGGCGACCCCCACGAGGTCCCACAGTGCTTCGACGGCACGCTCCGACTGACCGTGCCGGGCCAGCCAGGTACCGAAGTTCTGCGCGTCGAGGGCCGGGTCTGCGAGGTCGAGCCCCTTGAGCGCCAGTGCGGCACGGCCGACCTTGGCGCGCTCGGCGAGGGAGAGGTGCGGATACGTCGCGAGGCTCTTCGCCAGATGCAGCGGGACGGGCAGGGCGGTGCGGCTGAGTCTGCCCAGCCGCTTGCCCGGCGTGCCCGCCGCGTCGAGTACGGGCACGTCGAGACGATCCTGCAGCGGCGCGAGCTCGGCTCCCTCGATGCGGTCGAGGAACCAGCGGTAGGCGGTGCAGCAGCGCAGATACACGTGCTGCCCGTTGTCGACCGTCAGTCCGCCGCGCTGGAAGGAGAACGCGAGCCCGCCCAGGCGGGGCCGGCCTTCGAGCAGGGTCACGCGCACGCCGGCGTCGGCGAGCGCGAGCGCGGTGGTGATCCCGGCGAGCCCGCCGCCGACGACCACAGCGGTCGCGCCCGCGGAGTGTTCCGGGATGTCCACGTCCGGCCCTTCGGACGGTGTCCCGTCGGTCATCGTGTCCCCTCCCCCGCAACCGGGCCGCGGTGCTTGAACGGTGCACGGCCGGTCGTTGCAGTCAGGGACGCCGCGCGACTCCGGAGGGTTGCCTGCCGCTTTTCGCCGGAGGAATCACTTTGGAGCGGATTGTCCATCAGACACGCCTCCTGACGGCGCCCCGGGACACATGGCGGGCGTCGAGGCCCGACAGACCGCGTACGGCGACGTACGCCTTCTCGCGGCCGGGCAGCGAGACGCGGCCGCGCAGCACGGCCTCCGGATCCCGCTCGATGCGGTCCAGGAGGCGACGGTAGATGCCGGCCATGGCGGCGACACAGGCTCCGCTGCGCCTGTCCAGCATCGGCAGCAGCCGGTAGCCCTCGGCGAACAGCGTGCGGGCCCGACGCACTTCGAAGTGCACGAGGCCCGCGAAGTCGGAACCGGCCGGTGGCGTCGGCCCGCTGAACCCGGCCGAGCAGCCGAACTTGGCGAGGTCGTCGGCCGGCAGATAGATACGCCCGCCCTCGGCGTCCTCGCGCACGTCCCGCAGGATGTTGGTGAGCTGCAGCGCGAGCCCGAGCGTGTCGGCGTACTCGGACGCCCGCTCCACACCGCGCGCCCCCGGCTCCGTGCCGAACACCGCCAGTGAGAGCCGCCCGATCGCTCCGGCGACACAGCGGCAGTACACCTTCAGGTCGTCCCAGGTCTCGTACGTCTCACCGCGTACGTCCATCAGGACGCCGTCGATGAGCTCGTCGAGGCCGCCGAGCGGCAGCGCGAACGCCTCGGCCGCATGGCTGAGGGCGACCGCCACCGGGTCGGTGTCGTCCTCGTCCACGGAGCCCTCGCGGACCCGGGTCAGCAGCGCCCGGGTTTCCTCGAGCCGGGTCGCCTTGACGTCCGGTGCCAGCACACCGTCGCCGATGTCGTCGACACGCCGGGAGAACGCGTAGAGCGCCGACATCGCCCGGCGCTTGGGCGTAGGCAGCAGTCTGATGCCGTACGCGAAATTGCGGGCCTGCTGTCCGGTCACTGTCTCGCAGTAGCTGTAAGCGGCGAGTACCGGTGCGGACGCAAGTTGTTCCGACTCCACGCTCCGGATCACCCCTCTCCTCGCAGAGTCACTCCCACCTCGCGCAGCAACTGGAGCTTGCCGGGCTTGGGCGGGCCGGGAAGTACGTCGTATTCAGCGGCGGCAATCGCACGGATCGCCGCCCTTCCCCCCGCCACGAACCCCGCAAGCAGCAGCTTCAGCCTGCCGTGGACGCTACCCACGAGGGGGGTGCCTTCATTCAGGAGGTTCAGGGCGCGTTCTGATTCGTATGCAACCAGTGCGCGCACCGATGCGCCTGCCGTGGGCGTGGCGAGATCCGCCTCCTGGACATGGAATCGCTTCATGTCCTCGGCGGGCAGGTAGATGCGGTCGCGTCCGAGGTCCTCGGCCACGTCCTGGAGGTGCTCGACGATCTGCAGCGCCGTGCACACGGCGTCCGAGCGGCGGATCCGCTCGGGGGTCGAGGTGCCGGTGACGGAGAGGACCAGGCGGCCGACGGGATTCGCGGACAGCTCGCAGTAGGCGAGGAGGTCGTCGTAGGTCTCGTAGCGCTTGACGAGCTGGTCCTGGCGGTTGGCGGCGATCAGGCCGAGAAAGGGCTCGGGGGTGAGTCCCGCGCGGCGGACCGTGGGCTGCAGCGCGCGCAGCAGGGGGTGGCCGGGGACCGAGTCGAAGACCTTGTGGAGGTCGGCCTCGAAGGCATCGAGGAGGAGCAGCCGGTCCTCGGCGTCCTCGGGGGCGACACCGAGCAGCCGGGCGTCCGCGCCACCGGGGGCCAGATCGCCGTCGCCGATGTCGTCGACCAGCCGGGCGAAGCCGTACACGGCCATGAGGTCGTCGCGCCAGGCCCTGGGCAGGAAGAACGGCGCCACGGGGAAGTTCTCGTCCGCGGCCTTGTCGAGCGTGCCACGCTCCGGATGGCCGGCGCGCGCCGTCCGGGCTTCGGTCACCACTCGCCACCCGGCGCGGCGACGGCACATGCATCGCGGAGCCGGAGTGTTTCCGTAGCCATTGCCGTCACATCTCCCGTTCTACACTGCTGACCCGATACATCCCATTTCGGACACGCCGCTCAGCGGGCCCCGGGGCCCGCCCGGTGCCGGGTGTCGCGCATTATCGCCCTACTTGCCGCGAATCAGCACCGGTACAGCTTACGTTGTACAACGCGCCACGCCTCGTCGGGGTGTCCTGCACATCACAACAACACACCGATTGGTGTCAAGATTCCTAAGGGGAACGAGAGTTGGGGCTCTCTTTGCACAGTGGATCTCCTCCGGCGCGTCCCCTCGCCCGTCAGGACACCCGCGGCCGGGCTCCGGTTGCACGACTGAACCCCGCCGGAGAGGCTCCGGCGGGGTTCAGTCGTGTGCACACGAGAAGGGCGGCGGCTACTTGCCCGTGAACTTCTCGTACTCCTTGAGGACCTCTTCGGTCGGACCGTCCATCCGCAGTTCCCCGCGTTCCAGCCACAGCACGCGGTCGCAGGTGTCGCGGATCGACTTGTTGTTGTGACTGACCAGAAACACGGTGCCGGCTTCCTTGCGCAGCTCGCGGATGCGGGCCTCCGAGCGCTTCTGGAACTTGCGGTCACCGGTGGCCAGCGCCTCGTCGATCATCAGGACGTCGTGGTCCTTGGCGGCCGCGATGGAGAAGCGCAGCCGCGCCGCCATGCCGGACGAGTAGGTCCGCATGGGCAGCGTGATGAAGTCGCCCTTCTCGTTGATTCCCGAGAAGTCGACGATGTCCTGGTAGCGCTCGCGGATCTGTTCCCGGGACATGCCCATCGCGAGGCCGCCCAATATGACGTTGCGCTCGCCCGTCAGATCGTTCATCAGCGCCGCGTTCACGCCCAGCAGGGAGGGCTGGCCGTCGGTGAAGACCTTGCCCTTCTCGGCGGGCAGCAGACCGGCGATGGCGCGCAGCAGGGTGGACTTGCCGGAGCCGTTTGAGCCGATCAGGCCGATGGCCTCGCCGCGGTAGGCGATGAAGGAGACGCCCTTGACCGCGTGCACCTTGCGCACGCCGCGCTCCTCGCCGCGCTTGACGATGCGGCTGAGGGCCGAGGTGGCACTGCCCTTGCCGGTCTTGGCGCCGTTCACCCGGTAGACGATGTGCAGCTCGTCCGCGATGACGGTGGGGATGTGGGAGTCGGTCCTCTGCTCAGCCACGGCCGTACCTCTCTTCCGCCTTCCAGAAGTACACGAAGCCGCCGAGCGCGACGAGTGCCGCCCAGCCGCCCGCGACCGCCCAGACGTGCGGGGGCAGGTTCCCGGAGCCGTACCCGTCGATGAGGGCGAAGCGCATCAGGTCCATGTAGATGGCGGCCGGGTTCCACTGAAGGACGTCGGCGATCCACTCCGGCCGGCCCTTCAGCATGATCCGGATGGAGAACATCACGCCCGACGCGTACATCCACGTACGCATCACGAACGGCATCAGCTGGGCGAGGTCCGGGGTCTTGGACCCCATGCGGGCCATGATCAGCGCGAGACCGGTGTTGAACAGGAACTGCAGGGCGAGGACCGGGACGATCAGCAGCCACGACAGCTTCGGGTAGCTGCCGAAGCCGATCGCCACCAGGAACAGCACGATCATCGAGAAGAGCAGCTGCTGGAGCTGCTGGAGCGAGAACGAGACCGGCAGCGCGGCGCGCGGGAAGTGCAGCGCGCGGACCAGTCCGAGGTTGCCGGAGATCGCCCGGACCCCGGCCATCACCGAGCTCTGGGTGAAGGTGAAGACGAAGACGCCGGTCACCAGGAACGGGATGTACACCTCGCGGGTCATCCCGCGGTCGGCCTTCAGGATCAGGCCGAAGATCAGGAAGTACACCAGCGCGTTCAGCAGCGGGGTCGCCACCTGCCACAGCTGGCCGAGCTTGGCCTGGCTGTACTGCGCGGTGAGCTTCGCCTGCGAGAAGGCGAGGATGAAGTGACGGCGTCCCCAGAGCTGGCGGACGTACTCGACGAGTCCCGGCCGGGCACCACTGACCGCGAGCCCGTACTTGGCAGCCAGCTCGGTTGCGGAGAGCCCGTCATCGGGCGACGGTCGGTCGCTCACCGCGACCCCGCCGTCATGCGTTGTCTCACTCACAAGTGGAAACTTTCGTCCTCAAAGTGCGCAGCCTGGTCGGGCCTAGGCGGAAGCCAGGGACCGGGGTACGGCCGCATGCTCTCAGATATCGAGCTTGTCAGATGACGGGAGGTCGGCCCAGTCGAGTCAGGCGCCACACCGTACGCCACTTCATGGGGCGCCGGGGGCCGCACGGGCTGGTCCACCCCTCTCTGAAGCCGCCGAACCACGCCTTGAGGGCGGGGCCCGAGGGGCGGCGGAGCAGGGTCAGCAGCATCCAGACGCCGAGATAGACCGGGACCAGCGGCGCGGGCAGATTGCGCCGGGCCAGCCAGACCCGGTTGCGCGCGACCATGCGGTGGTAGACCGCGTGCCGCGAGGGCGCGGTCGTCGGGTGGTACAGCACCATGTCGGACCGGTAGTCGATCATCCAGCCCGCGTCGAGGGCCCGCCATGCCAGGTCGGTTTCCTCATGGGCGTAGAAGAATGCGTCCGGAAGCCCGCCGACTTCGGCGATGACCTTCGTACGGACGGCGTTGGCACCGCCCAGGAACGTGGTGACGCGTGAGTTGCGCAGCGGGTCGGCGGCGCGCAGCCGGGGCACGTGCCTGCGCTGCGTCTCACCGGTGTCCGGATCGGCGATGCGGAAGCTGATGATGCCGAGCTCGGGGTCGGCGGTGAAGGCCTCGCGGCACAGCTCGGCGGTGTCGTGCCGGGCGAGCAGGCCGTCGTCGTCCAGGAAGAGCAGGACGTCGACGTCGGTGCCGCCGGGACCGAAGGCCTCGATGCCGACGTTGCGGCCGCCGGGGATGCCGAGGTTCTCGGGCAGCTCGACCGTGCGGACGCCCTCGGGGACGTCCGGGACGGGCGAGCCGTTGCCGACCACGACCACCTCGACCGGGTCGCCGTCCTGCTTGGCGACCGAGTCGAGAAGGGCGCGCAGTTCGTCGGGGCGGTTGCCCATCGTGATGATGACCGCCCCGACCTTTATGGCGGCACTCACTTCAGCCTGCTCGACGCGAGGATGGACACGAGGTGCAGCAGGGTCTGCAGGATCGCGATGCCGGCCAGTACGGCGACACCGAGCCGGGAGAAGAACAGGTCTCCGCGGACGGTGTCGGCGACGGCCAGGACCAGGATCAGCAGCGAGGCCTCGACGCCGAGGATGAGCCGGTGGAACTTCAGCGCCCCGGCGGCCCTGCGGGCCAGTGCCATGCCGGACGAGCGCGGCTCGGACGCCGACTCCTGGACCGGCGGCTTCCCGGTCTGGTGGCGGGCGACACCGACGAGGTCGGTCTCGGCCTTGATCAGGATGGCGCCGAGAGCGGCCAGGGTGCCGAGGAACGCCCACAGCCAGTCGATCCGGCCGGAGCCCCACAGGTCGGCCGCGCGCAGGCCGAAGCCGACCAGGACCGCGGCGTCGCACAGGTACGCGCCGACCCGGTCCACGTAGACCCCGGCCATCGAGAACTGCTTGCGCCAGCGGGCGAGTTCGCCGTCGACGCAGTCGAACAGCAGGTAGAGCTGGACCATCAGCACACCGAGCACGGCGCCCGGTACGCCCGGCACGAGCAGGGCCGGGGCGGCGAGGACGCCGAAGACGGTCATGAGGTAGGTCAGCTGGTTGGGCGTGACCCGGGTGTTCACCAGGTGCCGGTCGATGCGGAGCGACAGCTCGCGCATGTAGAGCCGGCCGGCCCAGTGTTCGCCGCTCCGCCGGTCCTTCACCCCCGGGGGGTGGACGACCGGGCGGAGCTCAGCTACCGATGGCTTTTGCATAGTCGGCGTATGCGTCCCTGATCTGGTCGGTGGTCAGGTCGAGGTGTTCGAGGATCGTGTAGCGGCCGGGCCTGGTCTGCGGAGCGAACTCCACGACCTGGACGAACTCGTCCACGGTGAAGCCGATCTCCTCCGGCGTCACCGGCAGCCCGTGCCGGCGCAGTACCTCGGCCATGTACACGGACTCCTCGCGGGCTCCGCGCAGATGCATCGCGAAGGCCGCGCCCAGGCCGCACTGCTCGCCGTGGCTGGCCGCGCGCTTGGGGAAGAGGAGGTCGAAGGCGTGGTTGATCTCGTGGCAGGCGCCGGAGGCCGGGCGGGAGTCACCCGCGACCGACATGGAGATACCGGTGAGGACCAGGCCCTCGGCGAGCACCTGGAGGAAGGCGTCGTCGCCGACGCCGCCCGGGTGGCGCAGGACGGCCTCGCCGGCCTGCCGGGCCATCGCGGCAGCGAGGCCGTCGATCGACTCGCCCTTCTCGCGGTGGGCCAGCTCCCAGTCGGCGACCGCGGAGATGTTGGACAGCGCGTCGCCGATGCCGGAGCGCACGAAGCGGACCGGTGCCTCACGGATCACGTCGAGGTCGATGACGACGGCGATCGGGTTCGGCACACCGTAGGAGCCGCGGCCCGCGTCGTTGTCGAGGGTCGCGACCGGCGAGCACAGACCGTCGTGCGAGAGGTTCGTGGCGACGGCGACCAGCGGGAGGCCGATACGCGCCGCGGCGAACTTCGCGCAGTCGATGATCTTGCCGCCGCCCAGGCCCACGACCGCGTCGTAGTGCCCGGACTTCATGGCGTCCGCGAGCTTGATCGCGTCGTCCAGGGTGCCGCCGCCGACCTCGTACCAAGTCGCGCCCGGCAGCGCCGGGGAGAGCCGCTCGCGCAGCTTGGCCCCGGAGCCGCCGCTGATCGCGACGGCGAGCTTGCCGGAATGCGAGATGCGCTGGTCGGCGAGGATCTTCGCCAGGTCGTCCAGGGCGCCCGGACGGATGTCGACGACGACCGGCGAGGGGATGAGCCTCGTCAGTACTGGCACGCGATTTCACGTCCCTTGGCGAGGTCCTCGTGGTTGTCGATCTCGACCCACTTGACGTCGCCGATGGGCGCGACGTCGATCCGGAAGCCGCGGTTCACGAGCTCCTGGTAGCCGTGCTCGTAGAACTGCTGCGGGTCCGTCTCGAAGACCGTCTTCAGCGCGTCGGCGAGCTCGTCGGCCGCGTCGCCCTCGATGAGGGTGACGCCGATGTACTCACCGGTCGCCTCGGCCGGGTCCATGAGCTTGGTGATCTTCGTCATGCCGCCCTCGGGGCCGACGACGACCTTCATCTCCTCGTCGGCGAGGGACTTCACCGTATCGAGGGCGAGGATGATCTTCTTGCCGTCGCCACGGGCGGCGAGCAGCGTCTTCTCGACGGAGACCGGGTGCACGGTGTCGCCGTTGGCGAGGATCACCGAGTGCTTGATGGCGTCACGGCCGCACCACAGGGAGTAGGCGTTGTTCCACTCCTCGGCCTTGTCGTTGTCGATCAGGGTGATCTTGACGCCGTACTTCTGCTCCAGCGCCTCGCGGCGCTCGTAGACGGCCTCCTTGCGGTACCCGACGATGATCGCGACCTCGGTCAGGCCGATCTCGGCGAAGTTGCCGAGGGTCAGGTCCAGGACGGTGAGGCTGTCCTCGTTGCCCTCAGGGCCGACCGGCACCAGTGCCTTGGGCAGGGTGTCGGTGTAGGGGCGCAGACGCCGTCCGGCGCCGGCCGCCAGCACGAGGCCGATCATGCGGGTTCTCCTTCATCGTGTACGGCGGGTGCATGGGAGGACACCCAGAAGCGGATGCTCTCGACGAGCACCACGAGTGCCACGGCCACGGCGAGTGCCGTGAGCGCGACCTTGAAATCTGTGGCGGCGAGCAGCGCGGCCAGGACGGTGACCAGCAGCGTCCTGCCTTCGTGCCCGCCGATCGCACGCACCAGCCAGTGCGGCGGCGCGCCGGCGTTGCCGCGGATGCGGTACACCGTGTCGTAGTGATGGTAGGCGACAGCGGCCACCAGCCCGAAAGCCGCGGGCAGTGCTCCGTTCACGTCGGCCTTGACCGCCAGTACCAGAACGGTGCCGTATTCGGCCGCCCGGAAGAACGGCGGGACCAGCCAGTCCAGGGCGCCCTTCAGGGGCCTTTGCAGCGCCACCGGCGACAGGAGTACGTACAGCGCGGCGGCCAGGACGGGCCACCAGCTGCCGTACGGGAGGAGCACGGTGACCATGACCACAGCGGCGCCGGCGGCGAAGGCCAGGAAGGCCGGGCCGCGGCGCGGGAGACCGCGCGTGAAGCGGGTGAGCAGCTCGGCGAGCGGACCCGAGTCGGTGAGGTCGGCCAGGGCCTGGGCCGCGCGGTCGGTGCGCCGTGCCGTGCGCGTCAGCGAGCGCAGGACGCGGCCCGCCGTGGTGTACGTCGCTGCGATGCCGCAGCCGATGAGCAGGGCGTAGAAGGTGATGCGGGGCGTCGTGAACGCGGTGAGGACGGCGATCATCGCCCAGCGCTCACCGATGGGCAGCACGATCATCCGGCGCAGCCAGACCGTCCAGCCGACGCTGTCGAGCTTGTCCGAAAGGGCCGCGGTGGGACTGGTGTTGGCGGTCGCGTCGTGGTTCGCCTCGTTGAAGGAGAAGTCGACGACGTGCCGGCAGATCTGCAGGATCATCGCGCCGAGGGCGAGCTCCCACACGTCGTCGCCGCCGCGGGCGGCGCCGAGGGCGAGGCCCGCGTAGTAGGCGTACTCCTTGGCGCGGTCGAAGGTCGCGTCGAGCCAGGCGCCGAGTGTCGAGTACTGCAGGGAGTAGCGGGCCAGCTGCCCGTCCGTGCAGTCGAGGACGAAGGAGAAGAGGAGCAGCAGGCCCGCGGCGACGAAGCCGGCGCGGGTGCCGGTGGCGGCGCAGCCCGCCGCGATCAGGGCGGTGAGCAGCGAGGCGGTGGTGACCTGGTTCGGGGTCAGACCGCGCCGGGCGCACCAGCGGGCGATGTAGCGCGAGTACGGGCTGATGAAGTGGGTGGTGAAGAACCCGTCGCGGGACTTCACGGCGGTGCGCAGCCGTACGGCCTCGTCGTCGACGGCCGAGACGGCCTGCCGTGCCTCGTTGCGGGCCTGCGGGTCGGCGGGGACCGCGGCCACGAGGGTGCCGAGGTCGGGCCGGTGCACCGCGACGCCGTCCGCGTCGAGCGCGGCCGTGACCCGGTCGGCGAGGTTGTCGATGACGACGGTGGCGCCGCCGCCCGCGGCGGAGCTCTCACGGGCCACCGCGCGGGTCAGCGCCTGGCGCGCGCCGGGCTGGACCGTGACGGCCCCGGGCAGCGCGGCGGCCGGGAAGCGCGGGTCGGTGAGACCGAGGCGCAGTGCGTGGACGTGGCCCACGAAGCGGGCGTCGACGATCGCGACCCGCCGCCCGGCGGGCACCGCGGCGAGGAGCGTCTCGGCGTCACCGGCGTCGGAGGCGACCCGCACGTCGAAGCCCAGCGACCGCAGATCGCCTTCGAGCGACGATCCGGGGACCGGCTGACCGGTGAGGATGGCGGTCGACAGACGAACTCACTCCCTGGGGTGCCGACGCGTCGGCGCCGGGCATGTGCGTGGTGGGATGGCCCTGCGCCTGAGGCGGCGGGCGGCATGTCGGCAGAGGCTATCGGATGACGGGAAGCGCACGTTCACCGCCCGTTCACGGCCCGATCAACCCGGTCTGCGTGGCCGCCTTTGCCGAGATCATCATCGGGGATCCGGGGCCCCCGCCACAAACCGTGGCCCCAGACCGCCGCATTCACGGCATCGAGCATGTCCCCGGCGTACCGCCTTGGAACGGCTCATCGGGCACACTTCGGGACAAGGGGAGCCGGGCGCGGAACCCGGCATAGGGTGGGCGTCCATGACATGGCTGATCACAGGTGGGGCCGGATACATCGGGGCGCACGTCACGCGGGCGATGGCGGAGGCCGGGGAGCACGTGGTCGTGCTCGACGATCTCTCGGCCGGTGTGCCGGAGCGGCTCCCGGAGGACATCCGGCTGGTGCAGGGCTCGTCGCTCGACGCAGAGCTGCTGAAGCGGGTCTTCGCCGAGCACGCCGTGACCGGTGTGGTGCATCTCGCCGCACGCAAGCAGGTCGCTGAGTCCGTCGCGCAGCCCACGCGCTACTACCAGGAGAACGTGGGCGGTCTCGCGACGCTCCTGGAGGCGGCGGCCGGCGCCGGCGTCGAGCGCTTCCTCTTCTCCTCCTCGGCGGCCGTCTACGGCAACCCCGGTGTGGATCTCATCACCGAGACCACGCCCTGCGATCCGATGAGCCCGTACGGCGAGACCAAGCTCGCCGGTGAGTGGCTGGTCCGGGCGGCGGGCCGGGCGCACGGCATCGCGACCGTGTGTCTGCGCTACTTCAACGTGGCGGGCGCCGCCGCTCCGGAGCTGGCCGACACCGGCATCTTCAACGTGATCCCGATGGTCTTCGACCGGCTCTCCCGCGGTGAGGCCCCGCGAATCTTCGGCGACGACTATCCGACGCCGGACGGCACCTGCGTACGCGACTACATCCACGTGGCCGACCTCGCGGAGGCGCACCTGGCGGCGGTCCGGCGGCTGTCCGGGGGCGCCACGGGCGACCTGACGGCCAACATCGGGCGCGGTGAGGGCGTTTCGGTTCGCGAACTGGTCACCCTGATCGGCGAGGTCAGCGGCGACCACCGGCCCGCGGTCGTCGAGCCGCGGCGTGCGGGCGACGCCCCGCGCGCCGTCGCCTCGGCCGCGCTGGCCGCCCGGGAGCTCGGCTTCACGGCACGGCGGGGGGTACGCGAGATGGTCGAGTCGGCGTGGCAGGGATGGCAGGTGCACCAGCGGGGAACGTCCGCGGTCTGACCGGTTCCGTGCTCTGACCTGCGCATCGTTTTCGCAGGTCAGAGCATATGACAACGGTGTTCAATGCCGCGTTGCCACATACCCCCCGCCCGTAGTTCACTGTGATCCCGGGCAGAGCACAGGAGGCGGCTTCCATGGGGGCTGGGCACGACCACGGACATGCGCACGGCGTTCCCCCGACGGGTACGGCGGCAGCGGCGTACCGCGGGCGGCTGCGCGTCACGCTGTCGATCACGCTCACCGTCATGGTGGTCGAGATCGTCGGTGGGCTGCTCGCCGATTCGCTCGCGCTCATCGCGGACGCGGCGCACATGGCGACGGACGCGCTGGGTCTGGGCATGGCGCTGCTGGCGATCCACTTCGCCAACCTGCCGCCGAGCGGCAACCGCACCTTCGGGTACGCCCGTGCCGAGATCCTCGCCGCGCTCGCCAACTGTCTGCTGCTGCTCGGCGTGGGCGGCTACGTGCTGTACGAGGCGATCCAGCGCTTTGTGACCCCGGCCGACACCCAGGGCGGCCTGACCGTCGTGTTCGGTCTGATCGGCCTGGTCGCGAACATGGTCTCGCTCACCCTGCTGATGCGCGGCCAGAAGGAGAGCCTCAATGTCCGGGGCGCCTTCCTGGAGGTGGCCGCGGACGCGCTGGGCTCGGTCGCGGTGCTCATCGCCGCGACCGTCATCCTGACCACCGGCTGGCAGGCCGCCGACCCGGTCGCCTCGATCCTCATCGGCCTGATGATCGTCCCGCGGACCTGGAAGCTGCTGCGCGAGACCCTCGACGTACTGCTGGAGTCGGCGCCCAGGGATGTCGACATGACGGAGGTGCGGGCGCACATCCTGGCCCTGCCCGGGGTCGAGGACGTCCACGATCTGCACGCCTGGACCATCACCTCCGGGATGCCGGTCCTCTCCGCTCATGTGGTCGTCGGCACCGACACCCTGAACGCGATCGGTCACGAGAAGATCCTTCATGAACTCCAGGGCTGCCTCGGTGACCACTTCGATGTCGAACACTGCACCTTCCAGCTCGAACCGGGCGGGCACGCCGAGCACGAGGGGAAGCTCTGCCACTAGGGCGTGTCCGGTCGATCACGGCGGACAGACAGGGCCCCAGCCGGGCCGACGGGACCCTCGGGACAGCGACAGGAGCCGACGGGACCCGGACAGGCCGTCGAGACGCGGTCGCCTGCGCTCCGGGCGGCACCCGCCCCCCGGGGGGTACCGAGCGGAGGCCGGCTTCGTGCCCGCTTCGGAGTACGGCATCCGCCCCGGATCCGGGGTACCGGCCGAACACATGACGGCCCTGGCCCTGAGCGGTTCCTCGTCCGTGGCAGCGGGCACGATCAGGTATCCGGCCGCTTTCGGCGTCTGACCCACGTCGACCGCGTGTCCCGTTGCGATGTCGGGGGGAGAGACATGCGGAGCGCCGCGAGTGTCCGGAGTGCCGGTTTCGTACGGCAGACTTGGGACCCGAAGACCGATGCGAAGGATGGGTATGCCGATCACACCTGCCACCGCGACGCACAGTTCGTCGAACGGCACCGCTGAAGCGATCTTGCTCGAACTGGTCGACGAGGACGGCACGACGATCGGCACAGCGGAGAAGCTCACCGCCCATCAGCCCCCCGGGCAGCTGCACCGGGCGTTCTCCGTCTTCCTCTTCGACGAGCGCGGGCGGCTCCTGCTGCAGCAGCGCGCCCTCGGCAAGTACCACTCCCCCGGTGTCTGGTCGAACACCTGCTGCGGCCACCCCTACCCGGGCGAGTCGCCCTTCGCGGCGGCGGCCCGGCGGACGTACGAGGAGCTCGGGGTGTCCCCGTCGCTGCTGGGCGAGGCGGGCACGGTCCGCTACAACCACCCGGACCCGGACTCGGGCCTCGTGGAGCAGGAGTACAACCACCTCTTCGTGGGGATGGTCCAGGCCTCGCTGCGCCCCGACCCGGAAGAGGTCGGGTCGACCGCCTTCGTGACCGCCGACGAGCTGGCAGCGCGGCACGCGAAGGAGCCCTTCTCGTCGTGGTTCATGACGGTCCTGGACGCGGCGCGTCCGGCGGTCCGAGAGCTGACGGGCCCTTCCGCCGGCTGGTGACGTCTCCCGGGACAGGGCCTAGCCGACGTACGGCTTGAGCGGCAGGGCGGCCCAGATCACCTTTCCGCCGCCCGCCGTGTGCTCGACGTCGCACACCCCGCCCGCCTCCTTGGTGATCTCACGGACCAGCAGCAGACCACGGCCTCCGGTCTGCCCGTGGTCGGCCTCCAGGGCGGTGGGGCGGTAGGGGTGGTTGTCCTCCACGGAGATCCGCACCCACTCGGCGCCGACGGCGACCTCCACGGCCAGCATCGGCGACAGCAGCGCCGCGTGCCGGACCGCGTTGGTGACCAGCTCGGAGACGATGAGCAGCAGCCCCTGGACAAGGTCGTCCGAGAGGGGCACTCCCTGGCGGACGAGCAGGTCCCGCACGGCGTGGCGCGCCTGCGGCACGGAGGGGTCGACGGCGGGGGCGGTGAACCGCCAGACGCCCTCGTACGGCAGCGGGTCCGGGGGTCTTGGACCGAGGGGCACCTCCCCGCCGCCCGCAGGGCGTGAGTCGGCCCCCCGCCCCTGGTTCTCCATCGTCCGGTCGCCACCCTTGCGCTCGATTGTCACCACACAGTCGAGTGTTGGGAACGCGCTGGTCCGTACCGAAGTACTGAACAGAAGTCAGCGAGTATCGACAGCTTTCCGACTGTCGGCGCACGACTTCGACGGGAGCGTGACTGTTCCTGTCGCCGTTGTGCCGCCTTCGGGAACTATTCGGGTTGTACGGGTTTGGCGCCGGGCTCGTCCGATTCGTACCGCCGCCCCAGCCCCGGCGTCGATGATCGTACGGAGGAGGGGTGCGGTTAGCATCCGGTGCATGGAGCCGCAGCTGCTGCACAGCGTCGCCGACGGGGTGGCCACCGTCGTCATCCGCCATCCGGCCAAGCGCAACGCCATGACTGCCGGTATGTGGGCGGCGCTGCCGCCCCTGCTCGACGGGCTGAGCGCGGACGCCGCCGTGCGCGTGCTGGTGCTGACGGGCGAGGGCGGGACGTTCTGTGCCGGGGCCGACATCTCCGCCCTGCGCGGCTCACCGGACGAGGCCCAGGGGCTTTCGGTCCGGGCCGAGGAGGCGCTCGCGGCCTTTCCGAAGCCGACGCTGGCGGCCGTCCGCGGGTACTGCGTGGGCGGCGGCGCCCAGCTGGCGGCGGCCTGCGATCTCCGGTTCGCGGAGGAAGGCGCGCTGTTCGGGGTGACACCGGCGAAGCTGGGGATCGTCTACCCGGCCTCCTCCACCCGGCGGCTGGTGTCGCTGGTGGGGCCCGCCACCGCCAAGTACCTGTTGTTCTCGGGCGAGTTGATCGACACGGAGCGGGCCCTGCGGACGGGCCTCGTGGACGAGGTGCTGCCGGAGGGCGAACTCGGCAAACGTGTCGCCGAGTTCGCCCGGGTCCTGGCCGCGCGCTCGCAGCTGACGCAGGCCGCCGCCAAGGAGTTCGCGGACGGGCGCACGGACCGGGACGCCTACTGGTCCGGGCAGGCGCGTGGCAGCGGCGACACCGCGGAGGGTGTCACCGCGTTCCTGGAGCGCCGGCAGCCGCGCTTCAGCTGGACGGTGTCGGGCTGACACCGCGCCGGCGCCACTGCTCGACCAGGTCGGCCGGCGCCTTCTCCGGGGATCCCGCGTCGTAAGGAGGCTGCGGGTCGTACTCGGTGAGCAGCTGAACGGACTGGGCGACCCGGTCACCGGCGATCCGGCCGACGAGGGTGAGGCCCATGTCGATGCCCGCGGAGACCCCGGCCGCGGTGACGTACTTGCCGTCGGTCACCACGCGGTCGCCGGCCGGCTCCGCTCCGAACTGCTCCAGGTCGTCCAGCGCGAGCCAGTGCGAGGTGGCGCGGCGGCCCTTGAGGAGGCCGGCGGCGGCCAGGACCAACGAACCCGTGCACACGGACGTGGTCCAGGTGCTGGTGGCGTCGGCACCGCGCAGCCAGTCGAGCAGGACGTCGCTCCGCATCGCGCCGCTGGGGTCGGGGCCGCCCGGCACGACGACGATGTCCGGGCTCGGGACCTCGGCGAGGGAGCGGTCGGCGGTCAGGGAGAGGCTGTCCCGGTCGTCCCTGACCGGCCCCTTCCGCTCGGCGACGAGGACGACCTCCGCGTCCGGAATGCCACCGAGCATCTGGTACGGGCCCACCGCGTCGAGGACGGTGAAGCCTTCGTAGAGGACGATCGCGATCTGCATGGAGTTCCTTTCGGTGCGTGACTGTCCCGCAGGACGGTTGGGCCGGCGGCGGGTGCTTCAGCGGGCCGGGTGGAAGCGACGCCGGTATTCGGCCGGGGAGGCGGCGAGGGTCCTGACGAAGGCGCGGCGCATCGCCTCCGGGGTGCCGTAGCCGCAGGCGCGGGAGATCTCCTCGACTCCGTCGGTGGTGTCCTCCAGCAGGCGCCGGGCGTGTTCCAGGCGGACCCGGTCGACGTACCGGCCCGGCGTCATGCCCGTCTCCGCCTGGAAGGCGCGGGCGAAGTGCCGGGGCGAGAGCCGCGCGCGGGCGGCGAGCGACTCGACGGACAGCTCGTCGCCGGGGTGTTCGGTGATCCACTGCTGGACTTCGCGCAGCGGCTCGCGCTGGGCGGTCTGGACGGCCAGCTGGGCGCTGAACTGGGCCTGGTTGCCCGGCCGGCGCAGAAAGACGACCAGATGACGCGCGATGGTGAGGGCGGCGTCACGGCCCAGGTCCTCCTCGACGAGGGCGAGCGCGAGATCGATTCCGGCGGTCACTCCGGCCGATGTGGCGACGTTTCCGTCGCGTACGTAGATGGGGTCCGGGTCGACCTCGATCGCCGGGTGGTCGCGTGCGAGCTCGGCGCAGTACGCCCAGTGCGTCGTCACCCGGCGGCCGTCCAGGAGACCCGCCTCGGCGAGCAGCCCGGCTCCGGTGCAGACGGAGACCAGACGCTCGGCGCGCGGGCCGTGCCTCCTCAGCCAGTCGATCAGACGCGGATCCGCGTCCCGGGTGCCCGGACCGCCCGGGACGAGGAGGGTGTGCGGGGCGGGGGCGTCCGCGAGCGAGTGGTCCGGTACGAGGGTGAGGCCGCTGCTGGTGCGCACCGGAGCGCCGTCCAGCGAAGCGGTGACGATGCCGTACGAACCGCCGCGGTAGACGTCCGCACCCGCGAAGACCTCGATGGGGCCCGTCACGTCGAGGCTCTGCACGTCGTCGAAGAGGACGACCAGGACGGTTCGCATGTGTTGATTCTGGAAGCCGGGACCGATGGCCGCAATGACGAGCACCCCACCTTTCCTGACATGGCGCGCACTGCGGTTCCTCACGTACCGACCAGTCGGTAATGTGCCCTCATGACCTCTCTGCCGGAGCGCGCCGGGCGGCGCTGCCACAACGTCCTCAACCCGCTGCACTCGACGCACTACTTCTCCCCCGACCTGGGGCGCGAGCTGGCCGCGGTCGGGATCGACGACGACAGGGGCGCGTATTTCGCCGCGCGGGCCGCCGCCATGGGCGCGGTGGGCCCCGGCACGGTGACGGCGACGTTCTACAACTTCAGCCACGAGCTGGTGTCCGGGCATGTGCCCGGGGTGTGGCGGTCCGCGTCCCCGGAGACGGTCCTCGCCGCACGCGTGCGTGCCGTGGACACCACGCTGCGGCGGCTGCTCGGCGAGGAGCTGATCGCCGCCAAGGAGATGGCCGAGGCGGCGGAGCTCGCGCTGCGGGCCACCGAGGCGTGTGTACGGACCGCGCGTCCGCTGTACGCCGCGCACGCCGACCTGCCCGTCCCCGAGGAGCCGCACCTCGCGCTCTGGCACGCGGCCACCCTGCTGCGCGAACACCGCGGCGACGGCCATCTCGCGGTGCTGCTCGGCGCCGAACTCGACCCGGTCGAGGCACTGGTGAGCCACACCGCGACCGGCCGGGGCATGGCGCCGCGGTGGGCGCTCGCGACCCGGGGCTGGACCCGGGCCGACTGGGAGGCGGCCGTGGCCCGGCTGCGCGGGCGCGGGCTGCTGGACGCGGAGGGCGAGCTGACCGAGGCCGGCGTGGCCCTCCGCGCGACGATCGAGGCCGATACGGACCGGCTGGACCGGGCCCCCTACGAACACCTCGGCGCGGCGGGTGTGGAGCGGCTCACGGAGCTGGCCAAGGCCGTGCTGACCACGGCTCTGACGAATGGGGCGTTCCCCGAAGGCATGATCGGCAAGGACTGAGGTACCCGTTCGTCACCCGGCTTCGTTCACGTCAGAGCGGGAGTCCGTGCCGGGAGACGAAAGGGGAAGCGCGTGTTTCGTGCGATCGCAGATGTCCTGAAGCAGATCGGCGGTGCCATCGCCACAGTGGTGACGCTTCCGTTCCGGGCGCTGGCCCGGTTGTTCGGCGGAGCCTCCGGCTCCGGTGGGGGCCGCAGGGCCTGACCACAGCACGGCCCCGACGCGTCGGGGCCGCCACGATCCCGGCTCGGAAGCCGGACGCGACCAAACGCGTCCGGCTTCCGGCGCGTTGCGGGGCCGCCCTGATCCCCCGCTGTCGGTGCCACCTGCCACAATTGCCGCGCAACCTCAGTGGAGAAGGCGGTACGGGATCGTGACGACACCCCTCGTAGGGTCCATCGAAGGCAGGATCGCCGAGGAGCTCGGCGTACGGGAGCGGCAGGTCAAGGCCGCCGTCGACTTGCTCGACGGCGGATCGACGGTGCCCTTCATCGCCCGCTACCGCAAGGAAGCGACCGAGATGCTCGACGATGCGCAGCTGCGCACGCTCGAGGAGCGGCTGCGTTATCTGCGGGAGCTGGAGGAGCGCCGCACGGCGATCCTCGAATCGGTCACCGAGCAGGGCAAGCTCACCGAGGAGCTGGCGGCGCGGATCCGCGGCGCCGAGACCAAGGCGCGCCTGGAGGACATCTATCTGCCCTTCAAGCCGAAGCGGCGCACGAAGGCGCAGATCGCCCGTGAGGCGGGCCTGGAACCGCTGGCGGAGGGTCTCCTCGGCGACCCGTCGGCCGATCCGCTCGCCGCGGCCGCCGCGTTCGTCGACGAGGGCAAGGGGATCGCCGACGCGCAGGCCGCGCTGGACGGCGCCCGGGCCATCCTCACCGAGCGGTTCTCGGAGGACGCCGACCTGATCGGCGAGCTGCGCGAGCGGATGTGGAAGCGCGGGCGGCTGGCCGCCAAGGTCAAGGAGGGCAAGGAGGAGGCGGGCGCCAAGTTCGCCGACTACTTCGACTTCGCCGAGCCCTTCACCCAGCTGCCCTCGCACCGGGTCCTCGCGATGCTGCGCGGCGAGAAGGAGGACGTGCTCGACCTCGTCCTGGAGCCGGAGGAGCCGTCCGAGCAGCCCGGTCCGTCCTCGTACGAGGGAATGATCGCCCAGCGCTTCGGGGTCGCCGACCGCGGCCGTCCCGGCGACAAGTGGCTGACGGACACGGTCCGTTGGGCCTGGCGGACCCGCATCCTGGTGCACCTCGGCATCGATGTGCGGCTGCGGCTGCGGACGGCCGCCGAGGACGACGCGGTCAACGTGTTCGCGACGAATCTGCGCGACCTGCTGCTCGCCGCACCGGCCGGCACGCGCGCGACGCTCGGGCTCGACCCCGGCTTCCGTACGGGCGTCAAGGTGGCCGTGGTGGACGCGACCGGCAAGGTCGTCGCCACGGACGTCATCCATCCGCACGTCCCGGCCAACCGGTGGGACGAGGCCATCGCCAGGCTGGCCCGCCTCTCCAAGGAGCACGCGGTCGACCTGATCGCCATCGGCAACGGCACGGCGTCCCGCGAGACGGACAAGCTCGCCGGTGAACTCATCACGAAGCACCCGGAGTTGAAGCTCACCAAGGTGATGGTCTCCGAGGCGGGCGCGTCGGTGTACTCGGCGTCCGCGTTCGCCTCGCAGGAGCTGCCCGACATGGACGTGTCGCTGCGCGGCGCGGTGTCCATCGCCCGCCGGCTCCAGGACCCGCTGGCCGAGCTGGTGAAGATCGACCCCAAGTCGATCGGCGTCGGGCAGTACCAGCACGACCTGTCCGAGGTGAAGCTGTCCCGCTCCCTCGACGCGGTGGTCGAGGACTGTGTGAACGGCGTGGGCGTGGACGTCAACACGGCCTCCGCGCCGCTGCTCTCCCGCGTCTCCGGCATCACCTCCGGCCTCGCCGAGAACATCGTCGCGCACCGTGACGCGCACGGCCCCTTCCGGTCCCGCAAGGCGCTCAAGGACGTGGCCCGGCTCGGTCCGAAGGCGTACGAGCAGTGCGCGGGCTTCCTGCGGATCCGTGGTGGCGAGGACCCGCTGGACGCCTCCAGCGTGCACCCCGAGGCGTACCCCGTCGTACGGCGCATGGTGAAGACGGCGGGCAGCGAGGTCGCGTCCCTCGTCGGCAACACCGATGTGCTGCGCTCGCTGAAGCCGGCGGATTTCGTGGACGAGACGTTCGGCCTGCCGACCGTGACGGACATCCTGAAGGAGCTGGAGAAGCCGGGGCGCGACCCGCGGCCCGCCTTCAAGACGGCGACCTTCAAGGACGGTGTCGAGAAGCTCTCCGACCTCGTGTCCGGGATGGTGCTGGAGGGCGTCGTCACGAACGTGGCCGCGTTCGGGGCGTTCGTGGATGTGGGTGTCCACCAGGACGGTCTGGTGCATGTGTCGGCGATGTCCAAGACCTTCGTCAAGGACCCCCGGGACGTCGTGAAGTCCGGGGACATCGTCAAGGTGAAGGTGCTGGAGGTCGACATTCCGCGGAAGCGGATCTCGCTGACGCTGCGGCTCGACGACGAGGCGGCGGCCCCGGAGCCCGAGGGGGGCGGGCGGCCCCAGCGTGGGAACCGGCCGCCTCAGCAGCGGCAGCAGCAGTCGCGTCAGAGCCAGCCGCGTCAGGGGCAGGTCCGCTCCGGCGGGGGGTCGCGGCAGGCGCCGCCGCCGGCCAACAGTGCGATGGCGGACGCGTTGCGGCGGGCGGGGCTGACGGATCCCAAGCGGGGCCGGGGCTGACGTTCCGGCGTTCGGTGCCGGGTTCCCGGTCAAAGGGACCCGGCACCGGCGGGGCAGGCCGGCAGCTACCGCTCCGTCACCTTGCCGTCCGCGACCTCCAGGCGGCGGGTGGTGCGGACCGCGTCCAGCATCCGGCGGTCGTGGGTGACCAGGAGCAGCGTGCCCTCGTAGGAGTCCAGGGCGGATTCCAGCTGCTCGATGGCCGGCAGGTCGAGGTGGTTCGTCGGCTCGTCGAGGACGAGGAGGTTCACGCCCCGGCCCTGGAGGAGGGCGAGGGCGGAGCGGGTGCGCTCCCCCGGTGAGAGGGTCGCCGCCGGGCGCAGCACGTGCTCGGCCTTGAGGCCGAACTTGGCCAGCAGCGTACGGACTTCGGCGGGCTCCGTGTCGGGTACGGCCGCGCCGAACGCGTCGAGCAGGGACTCGGGCCCGTGGAACAGCTTGCGCGCCTGGTCGACCTCGCCGACGACCACACCGGAGCCGACGACGGCGTGCCCCGCGTCCAGCGGCACCCGGCCCAGCAGGGCGCCGAGGAGCGTCGACTTGCCGGCACCGTTCGCGCCGGTGACGGCGACCCGGTCCGCCCAGTCGATCTGCAGTGTCGCGGGGCCGAAGGTGAAGTCGCCGCGCCGTACCTCGGCGTCCCGCAGCGTGGCGACGACCGCTCCCGACCGGGGCGCGGCCGCGATCTCCATCCGCAGCTCCCACTCCTTGCGCGGCTCGTCGACGGTGTCGAGGCGCTCGATCATGCGCTGTGTCTGCCGGGCCTTCGCGGCCTGCTTCTCGCTGGCCTCGCTGCGGAACTTGCGGCCGATCTTGTCGTTGTCGGTGTTCGCCTTGCGCCGGGCGTTCTTGACGCCCTTGTCCATCCAGGAGCGCTGCATCTGGGCCCGGCCCTCCAGGGCGGCCCTCTTGTCGGCGTACTCGTCGTAGTCGTCGCGGGCGTGCCGGCGGGCGGTCTCGCGCTCTTCCAGGTACGCCTCGTAGCCACCGCCGTACAGGGTGATCTGCTGCTGTGCGTGGTCGAGTTCGAGGACCTTGGTCACCGTGCGGGTGAGGAACTCGCGGTCGTGGCTGACGACGACGGTGCCCGCGCGCAGGCCGCTCACGAAGCGTTCGAGCCGTTTCAGGCCGTCCAGATCGAGGTCGTTCGTGGGCTCGTCGAGCAGGAACACGTCGTAGCGGGACAGCAGGAGCGAGGCGAGTCCCGCGCGGGCGGCCTGGCCGCCGGACAGGGAGGTCATCAGCTGGTCGAGGCCGACACCGAGGCCGAGGGAGTCGGCGACCTCCTCGGCCCGCTCGTCGAGGTCGGCGCCGCCGAGGTCGAGCCAGCGCTCCAGGGAGGTGGAGTACGCGTCGTCCGCTCCCGGCGTCCCGTCCACCAGGCCCTGGGTCGCCTCGTCCATCACGCGCTGGGCCTCGGCGATGCCGGTGCGGCGGGCGAGGAACTCCCGTACGGTCTCGCCGGGCCGCCGCTCCGGCTCCTGCGGCAGATGTCCGACGGTCGCGCTCGGCGGGGAGAGCCGCAGCTCCCCCTCCTCCGGGGCGAGCAGCCCGGCGAGCAGCCGCAGCAGTGTGGACTTGCCCGCGCCATTGGCACCGACCAGCCCGATCACGTCCCCGGGCGCGACGACGAGGTCGAGCCCGGAGAAGAGCGAGCGGTCGCCGTGGCCTGCGGCGAGATTCTTGGCGACGAGAGTGGCAGTCATCAGGGGCCCGATCCTACCGAGCGCCGGTGCGGGCCTGCTCAGCGCGCCATCGCGGTCACCAGCACGCTCCCCGAGGTCCGTGCCACCACGAAGGACTCCCCCTTGACGGCCTTCGCGTCGAGGGCGATGCGATGGCTGCCCGTCTCCAGGATGCCGTCGAAGACCTCGTGGGCGTGGGTGCGGTACAGCCGGTCGAGGCGGTAGGCGGTCAGCCGGACGCGGCAGGTGGAGGTGACCTCGACCGCGGCCTCGCCGTCGGCGGCGGTCAGCCGGGTGAGGCGGCGCAGTTCGAGGGGGCGGCGGTCCAGCGCGTGCTCGATCTGGGCGACGAGGAGCGGGATGACGGGGGCCAGGCCGTCGACGTACGCGACGTCGACCTCGGCGCGGTCGAAGGACCGGCGTACGGCGGCACGTTGCTGCTCGCCGACGGCGCGGCCGAAGGCCACCGCGCCGTAGCCGCGCAGTTCGTCGGCCGGGACGTCGGCGGCGTCCTGCGTGATGTCGGCGCCGATGCCGATGGTGCGCAGGGCGGCGGCGAGCTTGGCGAGGACGGCGACACGGGCGCCGATGAGCAGGACCCGGCGCCCGGCACCGGAGTCGCCGTCGAGCAGGGAGTTCAGGGCGCTGCGGTACTCGCCGCCGTGGAAGCGGAACGGGCCGATTCCGTGGTAGCCGTTGAGCTCCAGGTCGGCCCGCTCGTCGGTCTGCCAGGCGAAGTCGCGCCAGACGAAGTCGTCGCCGGCCCGCTCGATGACCGCGGTGACGGCGCCACAGCCGATGCCCTCGCACTCGGGGCAGCCGTAGATGACGTAGCGGCCGTCGGTCAGCGGCGCCCCGGCCTCCAGCAGGAGGCTGCGCACGTGCTCGGTGAAGATCGCGGGCGGTACGTCGGAGGCGAGCGGGGAGACGGCGTCGAGGTCGGAGAGCTGGAACAGCAGGGGGCGTCCGTCGACGACGAAGTCGACGAAGTCCCGGTGCACTTGGTAGTCACCGTTGGCGAGGACTCCACCGGCACGCATCGCCGGTGCCAGGCCGAAGGTCGCGTACTCGGCAGACATGCTGTGAGTATTCCCAGAGTGAGCCTGATGTGAGCACGGCATGACATATTCCGCTAACGTCCCCGCGTGGACATGGACCCGAGCGGTGACGTGATCGTGATCGGCAGCGGCGTTATAGGGCTGACGACGGCCGTCGTCCTGGCCGAGAGCGGCCGGCGGGTGAGGGTGTGGACCCGGGAGCCCGCCGAGCTCACCACCTCGGCGGTCGCGGGTGCGCTGTGGTGGCCCTACCGCATCGAGCCGAAGGCGAAGGCCCGCGCCTGGGCGCTGCAATCACTCGACGTGTACGAGGAGTTGGCGGGCCGGCCCGAGGAGACGGGCGTACGCCTGGTCGAGGGCGTACAGGGCGAGTCGCGACTGGACGAGCAGGACGGGTGGACCTCCCGGGTGCCGGGGCTGCGGGCGTCGACGGCCGAGGAGTACGCCGGTACGGGGCTGTGGGCGCGGCTGCCGCTGATCGACATGCCGGTGCACCTGCGGTGGCTGCGGGAGCGGTTCCTGAAGGCGGGCGGGGCGATCGAGACGCGTACGGTCGCGGACCTCGCGGAGGCCGGGGCGCCGGTCGTCGTCAACTGCACGGGGCTGGGCGCCCGCGAGCTCGTACCGGATCCCGCGGTGCGGCCGGTGCGCGGACAGCTCGTGATCGTCGAGAACCCCGGCATCCGGACCTATCTCGTCTCGACCGACGCGACGGCGGGGACGACCACGTACTTCTTCCCGCACCCCGACCGGCTGGTCCTGGGCGGCACGGCTGATGAGGACGCGTGGTCGCTGTCGCCCGACCCGGCGGTGGCCGCGGAGATCGTCGCGCGGTGTGCGGCGCTGCGCCCCGAGATCGCCGGGGCGCGCGTGCTCGAGCACCGGGTGGGGCTGCGGCCGGTCCGCGACGCGGTACGCATCGAGCGTGAACCGCTCGCCGACGGACGGCTGTTGGTGCACAACTACGGTCACGGTGGCGGGGGCGTCACGGTGGCCTGGGGCTGCGCGCGGGAGGCGGCGGCACTCGCCTCCCGCTGAGCCGTCGCGTGATCCGCTGCGGAGCGGCGGCCCGGTCCGCGGAGTCCCCCTGCCGGGAGCACGAGCACGAGCCCGGTCCCGGCCGAGCGTGCGCGTCCCCGGAAGCCGTATGGGTGCTTTGCCCCATTGTGCCCATACGGCCTATCACAGGTGCCGCCGCATCACCGGGCTCAGCAGCCGGTGTCGGGCTCCCCGGCCGTGAGGTGGTACGGCGCACGCTCGTCGAGCAGGAGCGGGACGAGCGCACGCAGGGACTGCCGCAGGGGCACGAGGACGCCGTCGGCACCGCGCCGCACATGGACGCCGTGCAGAGCGAGTTCGTCGCCCACGTCGGCGAACTGCTCAGCGGTGAGCCGGTACCCGCAGGGCGGGTTCTGCATCACCTCGGCGGGCTCGGCGGGGTCGTTGTCGGCGCCGCCCACGTACACCGGCCCGCTGTCCCGGTAGCCCGCGACCCTGGCCGCGTCGGTGGCGGCCGCGAGGCGCCGACCACGTTCACCGGTGAAGGTGAACAGGCCGCCCAGCGCGGCCAGTTGGGAGTGGACACGGCGCCGGTGGTTCAGCGCCGGATCCGCCTGCTCGGCGTCGGTGAGCGGGTCGACGCGGCTTTCGATGAGCAGTCCGGCGGAGTGCTTGACGCCCGACATGTTCCGCAGGATCCGCTCCTGTCCGTCGCCCGCGGTCTGCTTGACCGGGTCGCCGGTCACGGGGTCGGTCCAGATGCCGTACGTGCCCGTCGAGTAGCCGGCCTGCTGGGCGGCGGGCCGTACGTACTCCTGCGACAGGGTGTGCGCCGCGTCGTGCACGGCCGGGTCCGTGTTGAGGTTGCGCGGCCAGAGGTCGAAGAGGTCCTTGTCGTAGTACTTGGGCGTGGCGCCGTACTCGTGCAGGTCGTAGACGATGTCGGGTGCGCGGTCGCGCAGGACCGCGGCCATGGCGCGCGTCTCGGCCGTCCTGAGGGCGAGGTGGTCGCGGTTGATGTCGACGCCGTCGCTGTTCTCGCGGGTGTCGGCGGCGCGGCCGTCGGGATTGGCGGTGGGCACCACGAGCAGGGTGGTGTTCTTCAGGAACCGCTGGGCCGGCTTGTCCTTGGCGTACGCCAGGTCGCGGATCGTGGTGAGACAGGCCTCGCGGCCGGACGGCTCGTCGCCGTGCTGGGAGCACACCAGGAGCACGGTGGTGGCCGCGCGGCGGGCGCCGACCCGGACGAGCTGGAGCGGGCGGCCCTGCCGGGTGGTGCCGATGCGGTCGACGGACATCCGGCTGCTCGCCCTGTCGACGGCTGCGAGGAAGTCCTGTTCCTCGGGCTGGGTCGTCCAGCGGGCCCCGTCGGTCCGCTCGAATCCGGTGCGCGGCGGGGTGGCGGTGGCGTGGGCGGGCACGGTCAGCAGAGGCGCGGCCAGGGCCGTGGCGGTGACCGCCACGGCCAGCGCGCGGGTGTTCAGGGGCATCAGCGGCCGTCTCCCGGGACGCGGTGGGCGGCCTGCGGGTCGCGTACGCCGTCGAGGACGGACGGGTGCGACGCGGTGGAGGAGCCGGCCGTCGCCCTGGTGAAGGCGCCGGCGCCGCCGACCAGCGGGACCCGGGCCGAGGTGCGGGACAGGTCGAGGGTGAGCGTCGGAGTGGTGGACGGCGGGTCGATCAGGTCCTTGTCGGTGCCCGCGACGATGAGCGCGAGCCGGTGGCCCTTCGGGACGACGTGGTCGGTGGCCGCCAGGTCGAGCGTGATCGTGTACGCCTTGCCCGGGGTGAGGGGGACGCCCTTCGTGTCCGAGGCATGGTTGCCGAGGTCCGCCCAGCCACGGCTGAGGACGGTGTAGTCGACGTCCGCCGTCTTCGCCTGTGTCTCCTTGAAGCAGGAGCTGTCCCCTGCGGTGCTCGGCCCCCAGCAGGTGCGGTTGGTGAGCGTCGTGATGCCCTCGCCGGCGGCGGCGTAGTCGCGGATCGTGTCCGGGCCCAGATCGACCAGGACCGCGGAGAGATGCGCCGTGGACGTGGTCGGGGTCGCCGTGACCGTCACCTTGGAGGAGCCGGCGAGCCGGAGGTCGCGGGTGAGCTGCTTGGTGACGAAGCCGGCCTTGTCGGGGGTCGGCTGGTCGATGTGCGCGGCCCAGTCGGTCTCGCTGAGCTGCGGGTCGTCCGTGAAGGTCTCGGTCCCGGGCTGCTTGCGGAGACCGAGGGTGCCGACGCCGGCCTGGGTACCGGTGCCCGGACGCAGGCTCACGCTCGCGGTGCCGCCCGGCGGCCAGGTGGCGGAGGTGACCCAGGTGTCGGGGCTGCGCTCGATGTCGGCCACCGGCTCGTCGTCGATGCCGTTGTCGTAGCCGAGGAGTTCGTGGTCGAACCAGCGGTGCAGGGTGTCGGCCCAGGCGGCGCGGCGGAAGTCGAAGGGGTCGACGTGACCGGTCTGGGAGAGCCAGATCTTGCGCTCGACGCCGTTCTCGGCGAGGGCGCTCCACCACTGGCCGAAGTTCTTGGTGCGGACGTTGAGGTCCTGCAGTCCGTGCACGACGAAGACGCTGGCCTCGACACGGTCGGCGTGGCGCACATAGTCGCGTTCGGTCCACAGCGAGGTCCAGTCACCGGTGCGGGGTGCCTGGTCGACGAGCTTCTGCTGCACGGCCGCGCACCGGGTGCGGGCGGCCGGGCTCTCCACGTAGTCGGACAGCCAGTCGGGGCCGGAGTCGTAGAGCGGGGCACCCTTGGCGAAGTAGTAGTCGTACCAGGAGGAGATGGCGCTGATCGGGACGATTGTCTTCAGGCCCTCGACTCCGGTGGCGGCGACGCCGTTGGCGACCGTGCCGTCGTAACTCTTGCCGATCATGCCGGTCTTGCCGTTGGTCCAGCCGGCCTTGGCCTTGGCGGTGCCGGTGCGGGAGGTGTAGCCCTTGGCCCGGCCGTTGAGCCAGTCGATCACGGCCTTCGCGGACTGGACGTCGGAGCGGCCGCCGACGTCCACGCAGCCGTCGGAGCGGTTGGTTCCGGCCAGGTCGACGCCGACGAAGGCGTAGCCGCGCGGCACGAAGTAGTTGTCGTAGAAGAGCGGCATCTGGACGACGTCGCCGTTCGCGTCGTACGTCTTCTTCTGGCTCTCGTTGCCGCGTCCGCAGCAGGAGTAGTACGGGCTCGCGTCCATGATCACGGGGACCTTACGGCCCTGCTGGGCGGGTTCGCGGGGGCGGACGATGTCGACGGCGACGCGGTCGCTCTTTCCGTCGCTGTCGCCGTCCAGTCCGGTGTCGACCCAGACGGATTCACGGATGGCGTTCTCGTAGGAGTAGACCGGTGTGCTCTCCCGGGGCGCGCTGTGGGCGGCAACGGGGGACACGAAGGCGGCCAGCAGGGCGGCGGTGGCCGCGGTCGCGAGCGATCTCCAGGTGATGAGGCGCACACGGCGCACACGTATCGGCATGCGCGGAAGCTACCCCGGTCAACTCCCGCGCAAAAGGGGGTTCTTGCAAGGTGCATGGGACGCAATCGGTCATGTCGGCCGAATGGCGATCGTGTGACAGGCGGGGCCATGGACATGACCGGGACAGCCGGGACTGAATAGGCTCCGAACAGACTTCGTGCCCCTACCACTTGGAGCTTGACGTGCACCGCAGATTCATCGCCCCGGGCGCACTCGTGGCCTCCCTGCTGCTGGCGATCCCGGCATCGGCGGCCAGTTACTCCCCCGGGGCGCCGGGCATCGGCGACCCCTACTACCCGGCCTACGGGAACGGCGGATACGACGTCTCCCACTACGACCTGCGGCTGCGCTACGAGCCGAAGACGGACGAGCTGGAGGGCACGGCGACCCTGCTGGCCACCGCCAAGCAGGACCTCTCGCGGTTCAATCTCGACTTCCTGCTCGATGTGAGCGAGGTGCGGGTCAACGGCGCGAAGGCGTCGTTCAAGACTTCGGGCCAGCACGAACTGGAGATCACGCCGGCGACGCCGCTGCCCAAGGGCACTGCGGTCACGGTCGTGGTCCGCTACAGCGGAGTGCCGTCCACGAAGACCGCCTACGGCTTCTCCACCTGGCACCGCACCCCGGACGGGGCCGTCGCCGCGGACGAGCCCGAGTCGGCGTGGTGGTGGTTCCCGAGCAACGACCACCCGCTCGACAAGGCGACCTACGACGTGTCGGTGTCCGTCCCGGACGGTACGCAGGCGATCTCCAACGGCACGCTCCAGTCGACGAGTTCGAAGCTGGGCCGGACCGTCTACAACTGGCGCTCCAACAAGCCGCAGGCCACGTATCTGACCACACTCGCGGTCGGCAAGTTCGACATCACGACGGGCAAGACGTCCGACGGCGTCCCGGTCATCAACGCCTACAGCAAGGACCTCGGCGACAACGACGGGGCCGCGCGGGCAAGCGTGGAGCGGACCGGCGAGATCGTCGACTGGCTGACCGGCTACCTGGGCCCGTACCCCTTCAGTGCGGTCGGCGGATACGTCCCGAACACCACGACCGGGTACGCGCTGGAGACCCAGACGCGCGTGTTCTACAGCCCCAAGCAGTTCGCGAACGGGTCGAACACCTCGGTCGTCGTCCACGAACTGGCCCACCAGTGGTACGGCGACAGCGTGTCGCTCTCCGGCTGGAAGGACATCTGGATCAACGAGGGCTTCGCGCGGTACGCGCAGTGGCTGTGGTCGGAGCACGAGGGCGAGGGCACGACGCAGGAGCTCGCGGACTACGTGTACGCGTCGCACCCCGCGGACGACGCGTTCTGGACGGTCGAGCCCGGTGACCCGGGTGCGGACAACCAGTTCGACATCGCCGTGTACGACCGGGGCGCGCTGGCCGTGCAGGCGCTGCGCAACGAGGTCGGGGACGACGCGTTCTTCGCCATCCTGAAGGGCTGGCCGAAGGAGCACCCGTACGGGAACGCGTCGGTGGCCGACTTCCAGAAGTTCGCGGAGAAGGTGTCCGGCAAGCCGCTCGCCGAGCTCTTCGACACGTGGCTGTACCAGCCGTCGAAGCCGAGCGCACCGACGGCGCGGGGCGCGTCGCTCACCTCGTCCCGGACGGCGAAGGCGCCGGTCCAGCCGAAGTCCTGGAAGAAGATCGCGGCGACCAACGCGGTGCACTGAGCGGTTCTCGGTGCGCTGGTCGGTACGCGGTGCATTGACCGGTACACGTGCACTGATCCGTTCTCGGTGTACTGGTGCGTACACGGTGCATTGACCGGTACACGGTGCACTGATCCGTTCCGGGATCGGCCGCTCACACCCGCCCCGCCCTGATCGGGGCGGGCATCCGGCCCCGGTCCCTGCGCCGGTTGCGCCGCCCGTCCGCCACTCGTGCGGCGTCAGTTGCTCCGCTCGGCGCGAGCGGCCACCGGTTCGCCGACGATGCGGTGGGCCAGCTCCGAGGCCAACTCCGAGACGGACATCCGGAGTTCGGCCTCGGCGGCCTGCCGTTCGGCCGCGATGCGCTCCTGCCCTGCGATCAGGAGCGCATCGCGCTCCCGTTGTCCGTCCGCGCGGGCCTCGGCGATCAGCACGGCACCCTGCTCACGGGCCTGCTGGCGCGTCCGGGCGGCGTCACGACGTGCCTCGGCCAGGAGGGCTTCCGTCCTGTCGCGCTCACTCTCGGCGCGGGCGCGCGCGGTAGCGGCGCGCTCGGCCGCACCCCGGATCGCGTCGTCCCGCGCCTCCAGGACCCTGTTCATCCGCGGCAGAGGAATGACGCCACCATAGATGCCGCCACTGACAGTCGGCGGGGACCGGCTAGCGGGTGAGCTTGCCCAGTTCCTGGTCCTCGTCGCGGGAGACCCGGCGGCGGACCGCGAACCAGCCGCCGACCAGCAGGAGGGCGATGAGCGGGATGAGGGCGAGGGTCTTGCGGCCGACCTCGGGGTCGTTCCACATCAGGCCGAGCACGGCGATCAGGAAGACGATCGTGACGATCTCGGTGAACGGGCTGCCGGGGAGCCGGAAGGACGGGCGGGTGACCAGCCCCTCCCTGGCGCGGCGGACGAAGACCAGGTGACAGATCATGATGATCACCCAGGTGCTGATGATGCCCAGGGACGCCACGTTCAGGACGATCTCGAACGCCTGGCTCGGCATGAGGTAGTTCAGGCCGACGCCCAGCACGCACACCGCGCAGGTCAGCAGGATGCCGCCGTACGGGACCTGGCTGCGGTTCATCCTGGCGGTGAACTTGGGGGCCGAGCCCGCCATGGCCATGGAACGCAGGATGCGGCCGGTGGAGTACAGGCCGGAGTTCAGCGACGACATGGCGGCCGTGAGGACCACCAGGTTCATCACGTCACCGGCCGCCGGGACACCGATCTTCGACAGGACGGTGACGAAGGGGCTCTCGTCGCCCGAGTAGACGGATCCGGGCAGCAGCAGGGCGAGCAGGACGACCGAGCCGACGTAGAAGAGGCCCACGCGCCACATGATCGAGTTCACCGCGCGCGGGACGACCTTCTCCGGCTCGGCGGTCTCGCCCGCGGCGACGCCGACCAGCTCCAGGGCGGCGTACGCGAAGATCACGCCCTGCATCACCAGGACGACCGGCATCATCCCGTGCGGGAGCAGGCCGCCGTGGTCCGCGATGACGCTGACGCCGGGCGTGGTCCCGCCCACCTCGTGCTGGGTGGCCAGCAGGAAGATGCCGATGAACATGAAGCCGACGAGCGTGGCGACCTTGATGATCGCGAACCAGAACTCCATCTCGCCGAAGATCTTCACCGAGATCAGGTTCACGGCCAGCACGACCGCCAGGGCGATCAGTGCCAGCGTCCACTGCGGGATGTCGGTGAACAGGCTCCAGTAGTGCGTGTAGAGCGCGATCGCGGTGATGTCCGCGATACCGGTCGTGGACCAGTTGAGGAAGTACATCCAGCCGGCGACGTACGCACCCTTCTCGCCGAGGAACTCGCGCGCGTACGACACGAAGGACCCGGAGGAGGGCCGGTAGAGGACCAGCTCGCCGAGGGCGCGCACGACGAAGAAGGCGAAGACGCCGCAGACGAGGTAGGCGAGGGCGAGGGCGGGGCCCGCGGTGTGGAGGCGGCCGCCCGCTCCCAGGAAGAGTCCGGTGCCTATCGCTCCGCCGATCGCGATCATGTTGACGTGGCGGGGCTTGAGGTCCTTGCTGTAACCGGCGTCGCCCGCATCCGCGGGCCGCTGGGCCGCTTCGGTACGGGATGCGGCCATGGCCGTGTCTACGGCGTCCTTGCTCACGGGTGGATCCACTCTCTGGTGCCCCCGCGTACGCGGTACGCGGGTGTCCGGATGTGCCTCGGTCCGCACCCGTTGCGTCGCAGCACAGACCAAGGCGTCACCTTCCCCCAGAGATCGCCCCGCATGCGATGGCACATGTCACATAGCGGCGCATCTCACATGATGATCAAGGGGTGTACAGCACCGCGACGACGTGCTGAGGGTGCGGCCGGATCGCCCGGCCCTGGGGCGGCAGGGGCCGCCGCGAGCGCGTATACCTGTGGTGAATGGCTTTCACAACACTGGTGAGACAGCAATACTGTTCCACCGGGATCACCGCACACCGAAGAGGCGAGGGGCTGCCATGACGACGGATACCGAGGAGCCGGCGCTCACGGTCGACGAACTGGCCGCGCGAGCGGGCGTCACGGTCCGTACGGTCCGCTTCTACAGCACCAGGGGCCTGCTTCCGCCGCCGGTGATCGGCCCCCGGCGCGTGGGGCACTACAGCGAGACCCATCTGGCCCGGCTCGCACTCATCGAGGAGCTCCAGCACCAGGGCATGACGCTGTCCGCGATCGAGCGGCATCTGCAGCAGCTGCCGTCGGACCTGAGCGCGCAGGACCTCGCCATGCACCGTGCCGTGGTGGCTTCCTGGGCGCCCGAGGCGACGGCGGAGGTGACGCGCGGCGAGCTGGAGCGCAGGGCGGGCCGGCCCCTCACCGAGGAGGAAGTGGACCGGCTCGTCGCGATGGACGTCGTCACCCGCGACACCGATGCCTTCCGGGTGGACCCGGGGCTGCTGCGGCTCGGCGTGCAGCTCCTCGACGCACCGATCGCGCACGAGGCGATCCTCGCGGCGCGCAGCGTGCTGCTGGAGCATTCGCGGGCGGCGGCCCACGAGTTGTCCACGCTGCTGCGCGACGCGGTGGGCGAGCGGGACTCCGTCGCGGAGGTCAAGTCCCTCTCCGCGCACATGCAGCCGCTGGTGGTGCAGGCGCTGCTCACCACTTTCCAGCGCTCCCTGAAGGAGGAACTGCGGAAGTGGCTCAAGGAGTCCTGAGAGTCCCGGCTCAGGTGCGCGGGAACCGGTCCGTCCGGTCCCCGCACACCGAGAGGCGACAACCACACACCCCTCAGGGCGACTTCAGCGCGCGTCGCTGAACTTCTCGCCCTTCTCCGCCTTCTCGACGAGCAGCGCGGGCGGCAGGAACCGGTCCCCGTAGCGCTCGGCGAGTTCACGCGCGCGTGCCACGAACCCGGCCGGGCCGGCACCTGCCGTGCCCTCGTACCCGTTGATGTACTGCAGCACGCCGCCCGTCCAGCCCGGGAAGCCGATGCCGAAGACGGACCCGATGTTGGCGTCGGCCACGGACGTCAGGACGCCCTCCTCCAGCAGTCGGACGGTGTCCAGCGACTCGGAGAAGAGCATGCGTTCCCGCATGTCCTCGAACGGGATCTCGTGGCCCGGCTTGGTGAAGTGCTCGCGCAGCCCCGGCCACAGCTTGCCGCGCTTGCCGTCCTCCCCGTACTCGTAGAAGCCCGCGCCGCCGCTGCGCCCGGTGCGCCCGAACTCGTCGACCATGCGGTCGATGACGGCCTCGGCCGGGTGCGTCTCCCAGGTGCCGCCCGCCTCCTCGACGGCCCGCTGGGACTCCTTGCGGATCTTGCGAGGCAGGGTGAGCGTCAGCTCGTCCATCAGGGAGAGGACCTTGGCCGGGTAGCCCGCCTGCGCGGCCGCCTGCTCGACCGACGCGGGCTCGATGCCCTCGCCGACCATCGCGACACCCTCGTTGATGAACTGCCCGATGACGCGCGAGGTGAAGAACCCGCGCGAGTCGTTGACGACGATCGGGGTCTTGTTGATCTGGCGGACCAGGTCGAAGGCGCGGGCCAGCGCCCCGTCCCCGGTGTGCTCCCCCTTGATGATCTCGACGAGCGGCATCTTGTCGACGGGCGAGAAGAAGTGCAGTCCGATGAAGTCGGCCTGCCGCTCCACGCCTTCGGCGAGCGCGGTGATGGGCAGGGTCGAGGTGTTGGAGCACAGCAGCGCGTCCGGCTCGACGATCCCCTGGATCTCCTGGAACACCTTGTGCTTGAGGGACGTGTCCTCGAAGACGGCCTCGATCACGGCGTCGCAGCCGGCCACGTCCTGGGGGTCCGCGGTCGGGGTGATGCGGGCGAGGAGCGCGTCCGCCTTCTCCTGGGTCGTACGGCCCCGGGAGACGGCCTTGGCGCACAGCTTCTCGGAGTAGTTCCTTCCCTTGGCCGCGGCCTCGGCGGTGACGTCCTTGAGGACGACGTCGATGCCCGCGCGGGCACATGAGTAGGCGATCCCGGCGCCCATCATCCCGGCGCCGAGGACGGCGACCTTCCGGACCGGGCGCGGCTCGATGCCCTGGGGCCGGTTGGCGCCGGAGTTGACCGCCTGGAGGTCGAAGAAGAACGCCTGGATCATGTTCTTGGCGATCTGTCCCGTGACCAGCTCGGTGAAGTAGCGCGCCTCGATGACCAGCGCGGTCTCGAAGTCGACCTGCGAGCCCTCGACGGCCGCCGCGAGGATGTTGCGCGGCGCGGGGTAGGGGGCGCCGTTCAGCTGCTTCTTCAGGTTGGCCGGGAAGGCGGGCAGGTTGGCGGCGAACTTCGGGTTCGACGGGGTGCCGCCCGGGATCCGGTAGCCGGGCTTGTCCCACGGCTGCTGCGACTCGGGGTTGGCGTCGATGAAGGCGCGCGCCTTGGCGAGCATCTCCTCGGGGGTGGCGGCGAGTTCGTGGACGAGGCCGTTGTCCAGGGCGCGCTGCGGGGAGTACTGGGTGCCCTGGAGCAGCACCTTGAGCAGCGCGTCCGCGATCCCCATGAGGCGCACCGTACGGGTCAGGCCGCCGCCGGCGGGCAGCAGGCCGAGCGTGACCTCGGGCAGGCCGATCTTGGAGCCGGGCGCGTCCAGGGCGACGCGGTGGTGGGAGGCGAGGGCGATCTCGTAACCGCCGCCCAGGGCCGCGCCGTTGATGGCGGCGACGACCGGCTTGCCGAGGGTCTCGATGCGGCGCAGCGAGGACTTCATGGCCGTACTGGTGTCGAAGACCTGCTGGGCATTCTCCGGGCCGACCTGGATCATGTCCTTGAGGTCGCCGCCGGCGAAGAAGGTCTTCTTGGCGGAGGTGTAGATGAAGCCGCGGATGGAGTCCTTCTCGGCCTCGGCGCGCTCGGCGACCGCCGCGATCGAGTCCCGGAAGGCCTGGTTCATGGTGTTGGCGGACTGGTTGGGGTCGTCGAGGACGAGCGTGACGACGCCGGTCTCGTCCTGTTCCCAGCGGATGGTGGTGCTCTCGGTCATGGGGAGGGTCTCCGGTCTCCGTTGAAGTCTGGTGGTCCGCTGGGGAGTTACAGGCGCTCGACGACGGTCGCGATGCCCATGCCGCCGCCGACGCAGAGCGTGGCGAGGCCGTACTGCTTGTCCTGGCGCTCCAGTTCGTCGACAAGGGTGCCCAGGATCATCGCGCCGGTGGCACCAAGCGGGTGGCCCAGTGCGATGGCGCCGCCGTTGACGTTGACCTTGTCCAGGGACAGGCCCATGTCCCGTGCGAAGCGCAGGACGACCGCGGCGAAGGCTTCGTTGATCTCGACGAGGTCGATGTCGTCGATGGTCAGGCCGGCCTTGGCGAGCGCCTTGCGGGTCGCGGGGGCCGGGCCGGTCAGCATGATGGTGGGCTCGGAGCCGGAGACGGCCGCGGAGACGATCCGCGCGCGCGGGGTGAGGCCGTAGCGCTCGCCGACCTCCTTCGAGCCGACGGCGACGAGCGACGCGCCGTCCACGATGCCGGACGAGTTGCCCGCGTGGTGGACGTGGTCGATCGCCTCGATCCAGTGGTACTTCTGCAGCGCCACGGCGTCGAAGCCGCCCAGGTCGCCGATGTCGGCGAACGACGGCTTGAGCTTGCCGAGCGAGTCGGCGGTGGTGCCCGGGCGCAGGTGCTCGTCGTGGTCGAGGACGACCAGGCCGCTGCGGTCCTTCACCGGGACGACGGACCGGTCGAAACGGCCGTCCTTCCAGGCCGCGGCGGCGCGCTCCTGCGAGAGGGCCGCGTACTCGTCGACATCGCGGCGGGTGAAGCCCTCGATGGTGGCGATGAGGTCGGCGCCGATGCCCTGCGGCGCGAAGTTGGTGGCCAGATTGGTCATCGGGTCGGCGAACCAGGCGCCGCCGTCCGAGGCCATCGGCACCCGGGACATCGACTCGACACCGCCCGCGAGCACCAGGTCCTCCCAGCCGGAACGGACCTTCATCGCGGCGAGGTTGACGGCTTCGAGGCCGGACGCACAGAAGCGGTTCTCCTGGACACCGGCGACCGTGTCGGGCAGCCCGGCGGCGATCGCGGCGATCCGGGCGATGTCGGAGCCCTGGTCGCCGACAGGGCCGACGACTCCGAGCACGATGTCGTCGATCGCGGCCGGGTCGAGTCCCGGGAAGCGGCGCTGGATCTCGTGAATGAGACCGACGACCAGGTCGATGGGCTTGGTGCCGTGCAGGGCGCCGTTCGCCTTGCCACGGCCGCGCGGGGTGCGGATCGCGTCGTACACGTACGCTTCGGTGCTCACTGGGAAGCCTTTCGGGAGGGTTGGCCGAGCAGGGAACGGCCGATGATCTCCTTCATGATCTCGGTCGTCCCGCCGTAGATGGTCTGGATGCGTCCGTCGGTGAAGGCCTTGGCGACCCGGTACTCGGTCATGTAGCCGTAGCCCCCGTGCAGTTGGAGACAGCGGTCCGCGACACGCTTCTGCAGCTCGGTGGCCCACCACTTGGCCATCGAGGCGTGTACGGCGTCGAGCTCGCCGTTCGCGTGGTCGACGATGCAGCGGTCGAGGAACGTGCGGGTGACGGCGCACTCGGTCGCCATCTCCGCTATCTCGAAGCGGATGTGCTGGAGCTTGGAAAGGGGCCGTCCGAAGGCCTCGCGCTCCTTCACGTACTGGGTGGTGATCTCCAGCAGGTACTCGGCCGCGGCGATCCCGGCGACGGCGATCCCCATGCGCTCCTGCGCCAGGTTCGTCATCAGGTGCAGGAAGGCGCCGTCGAGCTCGCCGAGGAGGTTCTCCTTGGGCACGCGGACGTCGTGGAAGAACAACTCCGCGGTGTCCTGCGCCTTCTGGCCGATCTTGTCGAGGTTGCGGCCGCGCTCGAAGCCCTCCGTGCCCCGCTCGACGACCAGCAGGGACAGGCCCTTCGCGCCGCCCTCGGGTGCCGTCCTCGCGACGACGATCACGAGGTCGGCGAGGATGCCGTTCGAGATGAAGGTCTTGGAGCCGTTGAGCAGCCAGTGGTCGCCCCGGTCCTCGGCGTGCGTCCTGATGCCCTGCAGGTCGGATCCCGCGCCGGGCTCGGTCATCGCGATCGCCGTGATCAGCGTGCCGTCGCAGAAGCCGGGCAGCCAGCGCCGCTTCTGCTCCTCGGTGGCGAGGCCCGTCAGATAGGGCCCGATGATGTCGTTGTGCAGTCCGACGGCGAGCCCGGAGACTCCCGCGCGCGTGAACTCCTCGGCGAGGACGGCGCTGTAGCGGAAGTCGGCGTTGCCGCCGCCCCCGTACTCCTCCGGCACGGCGAGCCCGAGCAGCCCTTGTTTCCCGGCCGCCCGCCAGGCGTCCCGGGAGACGATGCCGTCCTGCTCCCACTGCTCGTAGTGGGGCAGCACCTCCTTGGCGAGGAAGCTGCGGACGGTCTCACGGAACGCGTCGTGCTCGGCGCTGAAGATCTGCCGCTTCATTGCTCCCCAGCCCCCTAGAGCCAGCTCTTGACGGTCTCGATCAACTTGGCCGGCTCCGGGCCGACAGGCGTCACGTTCAGCATCGTGACGCCCGCCTCCCGGAACGCCTCCACGCGCTCACGGACGTAACTCTCGGGCCCGCAGAGCGACATGAGCTCGCAGAACTCGTCCGGTACGGCGGCCTCGGCCTCCCGCTTCTTCCCGGAGAGGTACAGCTCCTGGATGAGGCGGGCCTCCTTCTCGTAGCCGTACGCCACCGCGAGGTCGTTGTAGAAGTTCTTGCCCGGCGCTCCCATGCCTCCTACGTAGAGGGCGATTCTGGGGCGCGCGAGGTCGCGCAGGGCCGACGCGTCCTCGCCGATGGCGAGCAGCCCGCCCGCCACGGTCTGCAGGGGTCCGAGGGCCGGGTCCCGGCGGGCGGCGCCCTCGGCGAGCGGGGTCCCCCACACCTCGCGGGCCTTCTCCGGGATGTAGAGCGTGGGCAGCCAGCCGTCGGCGACCTCCGCGGTCATACGGACGTTGGCGGGCCCCAACGAGGCTACGTACAGGGGTACTTCGGCGCGCACCGGTTTGGCGAGGATCTTCAGGGGTTTCCCCAGGCCACCAGGGCGGGGCATGTCGGTGATGCCGTGGTGGTCGATGGTCTCGCGGCGCAGGATCCGGCGGGTCAGCTCGATCGCCTCGCGGGTGCGGCCGAGCGGCTTGTCGTACGCCTTTCCGTGCCAGCCCTCGACGACCTGGGGGCCCGACGCGCCGAGTCCGATGAGGGCACGGCCCCCGGAGACGGCATCCAGCCCGGCGGCGGTCTGCGCGATGAGGGCGGGGGTGCGCGAGTAGACGTTGAGGATCGCGGCGCCGATCTTCATGCGCTCGGTGCGGGCGGCGAGATAGCCCATGATCGTGGGCGAGTCGAAGCCGTAGGCCTCGGCGACCCAGACGGCGTCCAGGCCCGCGGACTCCAGGGCGGCGACGTCGTCGGCGGCCTGCCGGGGGTCGCCCGCGTAGTCGAGCGGGAGGGAGAGCTCCATCAGTCGGCGTCCTTCATGAGAGGGGGTACGTCCCAGTCACGGGCCACGTCCGCGGTGTCGGCGCCCGGCTGGGCGGGGCCGCCGCGGACGGAGGTGGGCGTGCGGGAGAAGCGGGGAGCGGGGGCAGGCTGGGTGATGCCGCCGTGATCGGTGAAGGTGCCGCGGGCGGCGAGATGCGGATGGGTGGGGGCCTCGCGCAGCGACAGGACGGGCGCCACGCACGCGTCGGAGCCGTCGAAGACGGCGGTCCACTCCTCGCGTGTACGGGTCCTGAAGCGGGCGGCGACGCTCTCGCGCAGCTCGCCCCAGCGGGTCACGTCCTTGCGGTCCGGCGCCTGGTCCGCGATGCCGAGCAGGTCCACGAACTCGTCGTAGAACTGCTGCTCCAGGGCGCCCACGGCCATGTACTGCCCGTCGGCGGTCTCGTACGTCCCGTAGAACGGGCAGCCGCCGTCCAGCAGGTTGGCGCCTCGCCGGTCCTGCCAGCCGCCGGCGGCCACCATGCCGTGGATCATCGCGGTCAGGTGCGAGGTGCCGTCGACGATGGCCGCGTCCACCACCTGGCCGGCGCCCGTGGCGCGCGCGTGGTGGAGGGCGGCGAGGACGCCGACGACGAGGTAGAGCGAGCCGCCCGCGTAGTCCCCGACGAGGTTCGCGGGGACCGTGGGCGGCTCGTCCGGCTTGCCGATCATGCCGAGGGTGCCGGTCAGCGCGATGTACGCGATGTCGTGCCCGGCGCGGGGGGCGAGCGGGCCGTCCTGCCCCCAGCCGGTCATCCGGCCGTAGACGAGCCCGGGGTTGCGGGCGTGGCAGCTCTCGGGCCCCACGCCGAGGCGCTCGGCGACGCCGGGGCGGTAACCCTCGACGAGGATGTCCGCACGCTCGACCAGGTCGAGGACCCGGGACGCCCCGTCGGGTGCCTTCAGGTCGATGACGACCGAGCGTTTGTTGCGGTTGGTGATGTCGAACCGCGGGTCGATCGCGAGGCCGGCGCCGCCGGGCCGGTCCACGCGGACGACGTCCGCGCCGAGGTCGGCGAGGAGCATGGCGGCGAACGGTCCGGGACCGATGCCCGCCAGCTCGACCACGCGCACTCCGGCCAGCGGGCCGTGTTCTGCCGTTCCTGGCACTGCCATCGAGCCCCCAGCACTGTGACACTACTGATGTGACATCAGCGATGTTAAGAACGTGTTCCACTCCGGGCAAGCCCTGCACGAGCAAGCGCTTAGTTAAATTCCGGCTGACGGATCACGCCGGACCGGGCGAAAACGGGATCGGCCGACCGGTGGGCCGGCGCCGCGACCAGCCTCGTCAGCGGGTGCCCGGCTGCGGTCCCGTCAGCCGGCGTCCAGCTATCGATGCCGAGGTGAGGAGGACGAACACCTTCTTGCCGGCCTTCGCGACGGACTCGCCCCGGGGGAACCTCTCGACGGCGCCCGGCAGACCGAGGGCGAACTCGCGCACCTTCTCCCGCTTTTTCAGGGCGTTCTCCGGCACGGCCACGGCCACCTCCGACCTCCTCGTCCGGCTGTTCGTACCTCACGCTAGCCTCAGCCACCGACAACGGCGCGGGACGGACGGCTGAGAGGTGTCATGACCAGGCAGGGCAAGGCGGATCGCGCGTACGACATCGTCCTCTTCGGAGCCACCGGCTTCGTCGGGACGCTCACCGCGGAGTATCTCGCCGCGCATGCGCCCGAGGGACTGCGCTGGGCGATCGCGGGGCGCAGCACGAAGAAGCTGGAGCTTTTGCGGGAGCGGCTGGCCGGCGCGCCGGCGGCTTCGGAGATCGGTGTGCTGCACGCCGATGTGTCCGACCCGGCGTCACTGCGCGAACTCGCCGGGAACGCGCGCGTGGTGGCTACCACGGTCGGCCCGTACGTCACCTACGGCCAGGAGCTGGTGGCCGCCTGCGCGGACGCCGGTACGGACTATGTGGACCTCACCGGTGAGCCCGAGTTCGTGGACCTGACGTACGTCCGGCACGACGCACGCGCGCGGGAGACCGGCGCCCGGCTCGTGCACGCCTGCGGTTTCGACTCGGTCCCGCACGACCTGGGCGCGTACTTCACCGTGCGTCAGCTGCCCGAGGGGGTACCGCTGACGGTCGACGGATACGTCCGGGCACAGGCGATGTTCTCCGGGGGTACGTTCGCCTCCGCGCTCAACCAGTTCGCCCGGGGCCGGCACATCCTGGCCGCCGCCCGTGACCGCAGGCGGCACGAGCCGCGCCAGGTGGGCCGGCGGGCCTCCGCGCCGCCGAGCGCGCCGCGGTTCGCCAAGGAGGTCGGGGCGTGGGCCCTGCCGCTGCCCACGATCGACCCGCAGGTCGTGCAGCGTTCCGCGCGGGCCCTGGAGCGGTACGGGCCCGACTTCCGCTACCGGCACTACGCGGCGGTCGAGCATCTGCCGGTCGCCGTGGGCTCGGTCGCCGCGATCGGCGCGGTCTTCGCGGCGGCCCAGCTGCCGCCCGCGCGGCGCTGGCTGTCCGACCGGATCAAGCCGGGAGAGGGCCCGAGCGAGGAGCGGCGCGCGAAGAGCTGGTTCTCGGTGCGGTTCGTCGGCGAGGGCGGCGGGCGTCGCGTGTTCACGGAGGTCTCGGGCGGCGACCCGGGCTACGGCGAGACCGCGAAGATACTCGCCGAGTCGGCGCTCTCGCTCGCCTTCGACGCGCTGCCGGAGACGTCCGGGCAGGTCACGACGGTGGTGGCGATGGGTGACGCGCTGACGGAACGTCTCCGCGCGGCGGGCATCGTGTTCCGGGTCGCGGCCACGCGCTGACACCGCCACGGCCGGAGCCGCTCGCCACGCGGCGCCCGGCCCCCGGCCCCCGGCCACGCGCTGACGCCGCCCGGCCGGGGCCGCCCGTCACTCGCCGCCCCGCCAGGGTTTCCCGGACGAGGGCGGCATCCCTCAGGAAGCCGTCTCCTTCAGGGCCCGCCGGCACAGGGAGTCCGCTCGCCGTGTCGATTCGGGGAGCCGGTATTCCGGAGTGAGCGCGAGGGTGTGCGCGCAGGCGGTGTCGAGGCTCACCCGGTGGCCGACGGAGACGAACACCGGCTTGGTGCCGTCCCGGGTACGCAGCGCACGGCCGACCTCCTCGTCGCCCGCGAGCAGCGGGGACGCGCTGCCGCGCCGGGCGCCCGGGTCGTCGTACGAGAAGGTGAACGGGTTCTTGGCGACGCCGATCGTGGGGAGCCCGGTGAGCACGCCGAGGTGGCTGGCGAGGCCGAACCGGCGGGGGTGGGCCAGGCCGTAGCCGTCGCAGACGACGAGGCCGGGCGCGCAGGGCAGGGCGTCGAGCGCGGCGAGGACCGTCGGGATCTCACGGAAGGCGAGGAGCCCGGGAACGTACGGGAAGGAGACCTGGCCGACGGCGGTGGCCTCGGCGACCACGTCGAGGGTCGCCGCGTCCAGCACCACGGCCGCGGCCACCACCACGTCCCGGTCGTCGTCGTAGGCGACGTCGACGCCGGTCACCCGGCCGCTCCCGGGCGGCGGTCCCGGCTCCTCGCGCACCACCCGCCCCCGCAACTCGTCCTGCACGGCGCGCGCTTGCTCTTCGGTGGCGGGCCAGCCCGCCGGGATGCCTACGGTCGTCATGGTGGTGACGAGCGTACGGGGCAGGCCCTTGGGGACGGTCGGCGAGATCCCCCCGCGCGAGGCGGCCCCTGGGCGCCGGCCGGAAAGGTCACCTGCCACGGCGGGAGAATCCCCCGTGACGGCGGTGTCGTCCTCGCCGTCACGGGGGACCGCGCCCGCGCCGGACGGACCGACGGGGGCGCCACGTCTCCGAGCGCGCGGCTACTTGCCCAGTGCGCGCTGCAGTTGCTGCTTGTTCATGTCCGAGCGGCCCTGGATGTTGCGCCGCTTGGCCTCCTCGTAGAGCTGGTCGTAAGTCGGTCCCTGGGAGCCCTGGTGGGAGCGCTGACCGCCGCGCTTGCCGGACGACATGTCCTTGGTGGAGGTGCGGCTCGCGGTCTTCGACTCACCGGAGCGGGCGCGTTCCTTGTTCACGGTGCGCGCGGCGATCTCCTCGGCGCGCCCCTTGCTCTCCCCGCGGTCCTGCGCGCTCTCCTTGATGTGCTCGTACTGGCGTTCCCGCTTGGGACTCGAGCCACGAGGCATGACGGCTCACTTCCTTTCGTCACGTGGGACGGGTACCGCCCTCGTCATCCGGGCGGGTACCCCGTGCCCACGCAAACACGACCACCGACCTGCCGCACGGCGAGCGACGGGTCAGCGCTCCAGGCGGGCCACCCGGCCCTTTTCGCCGGCGGCCCAGCAGCCGAAGTCGGCCGCGCAGTCCACGGTGTCGTACGAGCCGGTGTCGACGGTGCGCCAGGTGCGGCCGCCGTCGGTGGTCAGGTCGGTGCCGGTGGGGCCGACCGCGAGGGCGGTGGAGCGGCTGTGCGGGAGCCAGGTCACACCGGAGCGGTAGGCGGGCGGAGGCTCGGCGGACGGGGTCCAGGTGCGGCCGCCGTCGCGGGTGACCGCCGCGGCCCGGGGCGACGCCTGGTCGGCCCGGTAGTCGCCGCCGACCGCGAGGCCGTGGGTGCGGTCCCGGAAGGCGACGGCGAACACGCCGCGCGCCGGATCACCGGCCGGGATCGGCGACTCGGCGGCCTGCCAGGTCAGCCCGCGGTCGCCGGAGTGCAGCACACGCGCGCGTGCACCCCCGCCGGTCGCCAGCCACACGTCGTGCGACCCCGAGGCCACCAGGCACTGCCCACTGGCGGCGAAGCCCGCCTCGCCCTCCTGCGCCGCCGGCATGCCCTCGTTCGGCAGCTCCTTCCAGGAACGGCCGCCGTCACTGGTCGACAGGATGCGGAACTTGCCGTCGACCGGGTCGCTCATCGCCAGGCCGTGGCGCGGGTCGAAGAAGGTGAGGCAGTCGTAGAAGGCCTTCGGGTCGGTGTTGCGGAAGGACTCGGTCCAGATCGCTCCGCCGTCCTCGGTGCGAAAGACCCGGGACGTCTCGCCCTCTCCGATGGCCAGGACCACGGCACGGCGTGCGTCGAACGCCTCGATGTCGCGGAACTCCAGGTCGGCCGCGTCCGGCGGCGAGACGTTTCGCCAGCGCGCACCCCCGTCGGTGGTGCGCAGGACGGTGCCCTTGGATCCGGCCACCCAGGCCGTGTCCCGGCCGACCGCCGACAGTCCGCGGAAGCGGATGTCCGTGCCGCTGTCCTTGAGCTGCCAGTGCGGCCGGGGCCGCTCCGCGCGGTCCGCCGCCGCGGGTGCGCTCGCCGCGGCGGCCAGCGCCGCCACGCACAGTCCCACGGTGACCATCCGACTCGTACGTCTCGACTTCCCCAAGCCCTTCATGGCGGGCGAAGCTAGCCCACTCCCCCGGTCCCGTCCAGATGGCGTTCGGCGGGAACCCCTGGGCCACGACAAGTGTCCTTCCGGGTGTCCGGAGACGACGCGATGAGAAATGGATCACCTCACCGTATGAACTCGGTGACAGAGGTCACTAGAACCTCATGTGCACGGATTGACTCATTCCATCGTCTCTTCAAGTGCCAGGTCTCATCCACCCGGAGTCCGTCCAGTCGTCACAGTCAAGTCGTCACAAGGGAGCAAGGCGTTGTCCATCGTCATCGAGCAGCCCGTAGAGGCCCGCCTCGTCGCCGCCGCGCCGCGGATGCCGAGCATTCCCGCCAAGCTCCATTACGACCGGAGCGATCCGTTCGCCGTGCGCATGACTTTCCCCGCCCCGTCGACGCTCGAGGGCGTGGAGGTCTGCTGGACCTTCGCGCGCGAGCTCCTCGTGACGGGTATGGACCAGGAGGAGGGCCACGGCGACGTACGCGTGCGCCCGTACGGCTACGACCGCACCGTGCTGGAGTTCCACGCCCCCGAGGGCACCGCCGTGGTGCACATCCGGTCGGGCGAGCTGCGCGCCTTCCTGGAGCGTACGACGGAGCTGGTGCCCCTCGGTCTCGAACATCTCCAGCTCGACCTGGACCACGACCTCGCGGAGCTGATGCGGGAAGCCTGATCAGTCCGGCGCAGTCGATCCCCTCGGCCGACGCATCGCAGGTCCCCGCGCGCAGCAGCTCCCGCGCCGCGCGGCGGATAACGGCGCCCGCCTGTCCGGCACCCGTGCCCGCGCGCGCCTGTCCGGCACCCGTGCCCGCGCGGCAGGAGCCTCAACCGCCCGAGGACGCCCCCGCGGACGACGCCGCCGTGACCGCGACGATCATCGCCGTCCGGACCTCCTGGATGACCTTCTTCAGCGCCGGAGCCGCCGCACCACTGCGCTCCGTCAGCTCCTCGATGCGGTCCTTGTACTGCTTGCGCTCCTTGCCCGACACGAAGGTGCGCAGCTCGGCCGCGGCGGCCAGCGCGACCAGCGCCGCGTCACGGTCGCCGACCGCGGAGACGGGCAGCGGTCCCTCAAGCACCTGCCGTGCCTCCTCGCGCAGCGCCTCCACCACCGGCACCCGCGCCAGGACGTAGTCCACGGACGGGAAGACCCCGAACACCCGCTTCTTCTCGGCGCGCAGATATCCGTCGGCCGCCAGTTGCGCGCGGACGGCGTCGAGGGTGACCCGGGCCCGCAGCGTCACCCATGTCTTCCACTTGCGCGGCCGGGATTCCGCGACGAGTTCCAGCAGCCCGTCCAGGACGAGGTCGCCGGTGGCGCCGTCGGCATCGGCCGGTGTGGTGATGCCGTCCACGTCCTTGAGCAGGCCCCGCTGAGCCAGTTCCGTGAGCGCGCCGGCGCGGACCAGATGGTGCACGTGGGTACCGCCGGTGAGCTTGAGTTTCGTGGTGTCCCACGCCAGCAGATAGAGGCGGGCGGGCAGCGAGAGCGAGCCGTCGGGCAAGGGGTCTCCTTCACGTGTCGGGGGCGCAGCCCACCGTAGGCGGTCGGGGCACTTCCCGCGTCGTCCCGGGCGTCCGTGCCCGCGTTGTTCCGGTCCGCGTCCCGCATCAATTCCGTTGACAGCCCCGGCGCCCCTTCCTACGGTGTACAGCGGTCCTGTTGTCGTCGATTGGAGAAGGACGTTGCTCGTCTGAGGTCTTGAGACACCGCGTCACACGCAGCCGGCTTTGCCTGGCCTCCGTGTGCGCAGCGTGCGACCTCGGCATACGAGCCGTCCTCCCGGCGCGGGGCATTTCTTGTACCCCGCTTCCGGACCGTCGTCACCTCGCGGTGTTCTCCACGCGTTCCCCCCGACCGCTCCGGCAACTGCGAGGTCTCATGTCTACTTCTCCCACTTCCATCACCTGTACGTCCCTGTCCTTCGCCTGGCCCGACGGCACCACCGTCTTCGACGGCCTCCAGGCCGCCTTCGGCCCCGGCAGGACCGGTCTGGTGGGCGTCAACGGCTCAGGAAAGTCAACCCTGTTGAAGCTGATCGCCGGCCGGCTCACCCCGTCCGACGGCACCGTCCGGGTCGCGGGCGAGGTCGGTCATCTGCCGCAGAACGTCACGCTCGACACCGCTCTGCGGGTCGACGAGGCACTCGGCATCGCCGCCACCCGGGCCGCGCTGCACGCCATCGAGGCGGGCGACGTCTCCGAGGAGCACTTCACGGCCGTCGGCGACGACTGGGACGTGGAGGAACGCGCCGAGGCGATGCTCGGCGAACTCGGACTCGGCCACATCGGCCTCGACCGCACCATCGGCGAGGTCTCGGGAGGCGAGTCGGTGCTGCTGCGGCTGGCCGCACTGCTGCTGCGCCGGCCCGACGTACTCCTCCTGGACGAGCCCACCAACAATCTCGACCTGTACGCCCGTCAGCGGCTGTACGCGGCCGTGGAGGCCTGGTCGGGAGTGATGGTCGTGGTCAGCCACGACCGTGAACTCCTCGATCTGGTCGACCAGATCGCCGATCTGCGCTCCGGAGAGGTCACCTGGTACGGCGGCAACTTCTCGGCGTACGAGGAGGCGCTGGCCGGCGAACAGGAGGCGGCGGAGCGGATGATGCGCGTCGCCGAGGCCGACCTGAAGAAACAGAAACGCGAACTGGTCGACGCGCAGGTCAAGTTGGCCCGCCGCAAGAGGTACGGCCAGAAGATGTGGGACCAGAAGCGGGAACCGAAGATCGTCATGGGGGCACGCAAGCGCGCGGCGCAGGAGTCCGCGGGCAAGCACCGCATCCTGCACGAGGAGCGGCTCGCCGGGGCGAAGGAGCGTCTCGACGAGGCGGCCCTCGCCGTACGGGACGAGGACGAGATCCGGGTCGACCTGCCGCACACGGCCGTACCGCCGGGCCGCACCGTACTCGCCCTGGAGGAGCTGGAGTTGAGGTACGGCGCGCGCGTGAAGGGGTCGTTCGAGCTGCGCGGGCCCGAGCGGGTCGCGCTGATCGGGCGCAACGGCGCGGGCAAGACCACGCTGCTGCGGACGATCGCCGCCGAGCTGGAGCCCGTGTCGGGCGAGGCACGGGCCCAGGTGCCGCTGCGCTTCCTGCCGCAACGGCTCGACGTCCTCGACGACGGGCTGACCGTCGTCGAGAACGTGGCCCGCTTCGCGCCCGCGGCCACCAACAACCGGATCCGGGCGCGGCTGGCCCGCTTCCTGTTCAAGGGCGCCCGGGCCGACCAGCTCGCGGCCACGCTCTCCGGCGGCGAACGCTTCCGGGCCGCGCTCGCGGCGCTGATGCTGGCGGAGCCCGCACCGCAACTCCTGATGCTGGACGAGCCCACGAACAACCTCGACATGGCGAGCGTCCGGCAGCTCACCTCGGCCCTGGAGTCGTACGAGGGCGCACTGATCGTGGCCAGCCACGACATGCCGTTCCTGGAGTCGATCGGCATCACGCGCGGGCTGCTGATGGAGGGAGGAGAACTGAAGGAAATCACGACAGAAGCTGTCGGGTACCCCGATTAGCTTCGACGGTATGCACTCGTTCATCACCCTTGACGGAGCCCGGGAGAACAACCTCAAGGACGTCAGATGACGGCCGATCAGGCGCTGGGCTTCTTCACGGATGACGGCGTACGACGGCGGCTGCGCGCCCTGCGGGACGTGGGGCTCACGTATCTGAAGCTCGGTCAGCCCCTGTCGGCGCTCTCCGGCGGAGAGCGCCGACGCATCAAGCTCGCGACGCGGCCGCACCGCACGGGCGCGGTGTACGTGCTCGACGAGCCGACCACCGGACTGCACATGTCCGACGTCGACGGACTGCTCGCGCTGCCGGACCGGCTGGTGGACGCCGGCAACACGGTGGTGGTCGTCGAGCACAACGCGGCCGTCGTCGCGCACCCGGACTGGATCATCGACCTGGGGCCCGAAGCAGGCAGGGACGGCGGCCGGGTGATCTTCGAAGGGCCGCCGGCGGAGCTGCTCGCGGTACGCGACTCGTATACGGCGGAGCATCTGCGCCGGGCCCTGGCCTGACCTCCACCGGAGCCCGGCCCCGGCACCGCGAGGGCCCTGCCGCGGCCCCTGCGGGCGGAGGCCCGGAACCTCGGGGGGTCTTTTGTCCGCGCGGGTCTGCCTGCATGATGTGCGCCGAGACACCCTGCCGATTCGGAGACCCGCACGTGCCCAGCAAGAAGGCCCTCGTCCGCCGCCCCAGCCCGCGCCTCGCGGAGGGGCTGGTGACGCACATCGAGCGCACGGAGGTCGACGCCGGCCGGGCGGTGGAGCAGTGGGAGGCGTACGGGGAGGCCCTGCGCACGCACGGCTGGGAGACCATCGAGGTGGACCCGGCCGACGACTGCCCGGACTCGGTGTTCGTCGAGGACGCGGTGGTCGTCTTCCGCAACGTCGCGTTGATCGCGCGCCCGGGAGCCGAGGCCCGGCGCGCCGAGACCGCAGGCGTGGAGGAGGCCGTGGCCCGCCTCGGCTGCTCCGTGAACTGGGTCTGGGAGCCCGGCACCCTCGACGGCGGTGACATCCTCAAGATCGGCGACACGATCTACGTCGGACGCGGCGGCCGGACCAACGCCGCCGGCGTCCAGCAGCTGCGGGCGGCCTTCGAGCCGCTCGGCGCCCGGGTCGTCCCCGTCCCCGTGAGCAAGGTGCTGCACCTGAAGTCCGCGGTCACCGCGCTGCCCGACGGCACGGTCCTCGGTCACATCCCCCAGGTGGACACCCCGTCGCTGTTTCCGCGCTTCCTGCCCGTACCGGAGGAGTCGGGCGCGCACGTGGTGCTCCTCGGCGGCGAAAAGCTGCTGATGGCCGCGAGCGCGCCGAAGACGGCCGAGCTGCTCTCCGACCTCGGCCATGAGCCCGTGCTCGTCGACATCAGCGAGTTCGAGAAACTGGAGGGCTGTGTGACATGCCTCTCGGTACGGCTGCGGGAGCTGCACGTCTGAACAGGCCGCGGGGGCGCCCGTCCGGCCGTTGGACCTGCGCGTCCTGGTGTGGACGGCCGCTTCAGGGGAACCCCGCAGATCAGCGGCCTTTACGGCCCCCTTAACCTACGGTCTCGTAACCTACGGATACGTAGCCTACGATGCCGTAGGTTCACCCCCGCTCTCCGCTCGCACGTCCCCCTGGAGCCCCCGTGACCATCACTTCTCCCCATCTCGGCAGCCCGTCCACTGTCTGGACCGACGCTCGACTGCTGTATGCGCTGGAAGAAGTGGTCGAGACCGAACTCAACCGCCACCTGAAGGTGGCGAAGGACTGGATGCCGCACGAGTACGTGCCGTGGTCGGACGCCCGGAACTTCCCCGGCCTCTTCGAGGACGGCGAGGCCTGGGACAAGGAGCAGTCCAAGGTTACCGAACTCGGCCGGATCGCCCTGGTCGTCAACCTCCTCACCGAGGACAACCTCCCCAGCTACCACCACGAGATCGCCTCACTCTTCGGCCGCGACGGCGCCTGGGGCACCTGGGTGCACCGCTGGACCGCCGAGGAGGGCCGGCACGGCATCGTGATGCGCGACTATCTGCTCGCCTCGCGCGCCGTGGACCCGGACAAGCTGGAAGCCTTCCGCATGCAGCACATGAGCGAGGGCTTCGAGTCGGACAACCGGCACTCGATGCTGCACTCCGTCGCGTACGTCGCCTTCCAGGAGCTGGCCACCCGCGTCTCGCACCGCAACACGGGCCACCAGTCGGGCGACCCGGTCTGCGACCGCATGCTGGCGCGCATCGCGACCGACGAGAACCTGCACATGGTCTTCTACCGCAACCTGCTGAAGGCCGCGTTCGAGCTGGCCCCCGACCTGACGATGCAGTCCGTCCGCGACGTCGTCGTCAACTTCCGGATGCCCGGTCACGGCATGCCCGGCTTCGAGCGGGCCGCCGCGCAGATGGCCATCGGCGAGGTCTACAACATGCGGATCCACCACGACGACGTGCTGCAGCCGGTGCTGCGCCACCTCAAGGTCCTGGAGATCGACGGCCTGGGCCCCGAGGGTCTCAAGGCCCAGGAGGAGCTCGGCCTCTACATGGGCGGCCTGAACTCGGAGGCCTCGAAGTTCGACGAGAAGCTCGCGGCCCGCAAGGCCCGGATGGCCGCCCGCGCGGCCGGCTGACCTTCCCCGGGCCCGGCACCGGGCCTCCCTGCCTCACTCATGCGCCGTCTCCCGGTCGAGTGCCACGTCCCGTACGTCGGCCACCGGGTGGCGGCGCAGTGCTCTCCGGTCCGCTCCCGCACGCGCGGGGACGCTCACGCCTGGAGACGCGGGTCGCTCATTCCTGGAGGCGCCGGAGGCTGAGCCGCTCCTTCTCGGAGAGGCCGCCCCAGACCCCGAAGCGCTCATCGTTGTTCAGCGCGTACTCGAGGCAGGCGGGGCGCATCTCGCACATCCCGCAGATGCGCTTCGCCTCGCGCACCGAGCTGCCCGGCTCGGGAAAGAAGAACTCGGCACCGGTCTGCGCGCACAGCGCCTGCTCCTGCCAGGCGATGTCGGCCTCGATGATCGTGTTGATGTGCATGGCGAGATCGTGCCGGGCAGCGAAAAACGTTCGATCAATGCCGGATCAACGCGGCCGTTCACGGGCCTCCGGCGGGCCCTTGATGATGGTTCCGGGCAGACTCCCTATGCACGGCGGCGCGCTGAACCGGCGGGCGGTTGCGCGGGTGGTGCGGTTCCGTATGACGTGATCCGTATGACGCCGTATGACGGGATCCCGTGCGAGGTGATCCCGTGCGAGGTGATCCGTGTGTCGTGAAGGGGCGCGCCTGCGGATTGCGCCGACGGCTCGCGCGCCTCCCTGAAGGGTCACTGCACGTATCCGGGGCGTTGTGCCGGTGTGCGGTAGCGCGTCGGGAGCCATTGTCGGTGAGCGGTGCAAGACTCGGCAGTGCAGGCAAGGCAACGGGACCCCTCGAAGGAGCACATCATGCTCACCACCCGTTTTGTCACCGGCGCCCCGAACTGGATCGACGTCGGCACACCCGACATCGACGGCGCCACGTCCTTCTACGGCGCACTCTTCGGCTGGCAGTTCCAGTCGGCGGGCCCGGACTCGGGCGGCTACGGATTCTTCCAGCTGGACGGGAAGACCGCGGCCGGCGGCATGCAGACGACTCCGGAGCAGGGTCCGCCCTCCTGGACGGTGTACTTCCAGAGCCCGGACGCGGAGGCCACGGCCAAGGCCGTCGAGCACGCCGGGGGCACGGTCCTGATGCAGCCCATGGACGTGATGGGCGAGGGCCACATGGCGATCCTCGCCGACAAGGCGGGAGTGCCGTTCGGCGTCTGGCAGCCGGCCCGGCTGAAGGGCCTGGACGTCGCCGGTGACCCCGGCTCGCTCTGCTGGACGGAGCTCTACACCCCGGACATCGCCGCGGCCGCCGCGTTCTACCACTCCGTGTTCGGCTGGGACACCTCGGGCGTGGCGTTCCCGGGCGGCACCTACACCTGCATCAACCCGGCCGACGCGGGCGACGAGGGCATGTTCGGCGGCCTGGTCCCGCTGGCCGACGACCCGACGGAGTCCGAGTCCGGGGCGTACTGGCTGCCGTACTTCGAGGTCGGCGACACGGACGCCGTCCTCAGCAGGGCCCAGGAACTGGGCGGCACGGTGCGGATGCCCGCCACGGACGCGGAGGGCGTCGGCCGCGTGGCCAAGCTCGCCGACCCGTACGGGGCGCGGTTCGCGGTGATCAAGAGCGCGCCGCACGGCTGACGCGCCGCGGCAGGGCCGGCCCTTCGCAGCAGCCTCGCGTCGAAGGCGAGCGGGCCCGCCTCGCCGCAACGGATCCAGCCTCGTGGCTTCCGCGGCTTCGCCGCCTCGGTCCGAGGGCCCCCTCCCGCCGGCACCGCGTCGCTGCTACGCCGAAGCCCGCCGCACCAGCGTCGTCGGCAGGACCACGCTCGACGGGGCGCCGCCCAGGCCGCCTCCCTTGCCGTTGCGCCGGTCGAGACCCTGGATCAGCAGCCGGGCCATCAACCGGCCTATCTCCTCTATGTCCTGGCGCACCGTGGTGAGCGGTGGGTCGGTCTGCTCGGCGACCGGCAGCATGTCGTCGAAGCCGATCACGGCGACGTCCTCCGGTACCCGCCGCCCCCGCTCGCGCAGGACCCGCAGGGCGCCCGCGGCCGTCAGGTCGTTGGCTGCGAACACCGCGTCCACGTCCGGGCAGCGGTCCAGGAGTTCGCGCATCGCGCGCTCACCGCCACCGGGCGTGAAGTCGCTCTCCACGATCAGGCGTGGGTCGGCGTCGACCATGACGTCCCGGAAGCCGTCGAGCCGGTCCACCGCCGAGGTCTGGTCGAGGGCGCCGGCGATGTGCGCGATCCGCGTCCGCCCGAGCTCCACCAGATGACGTACGGCCTCGCGCGCCCCGCCCCGGTTGTCCACGTCCACGTAGACCGGGGATCCGGCGCCGCGCGACCCGTCCCCCCAGCCGGGCCGCCCGCCGAACACGGTGGGCACGCCCGCGCCGTGGATCAGCTCGGGCAGCGGGTCGTCGAGGTGCAGCGAGAAGACGAGCGCGCCGTCGACGTGACCGCCGGCGAGATAGCGCCCGACGCGGGCGTGGTCGTCGCGCCCCTCGGTCAGCAACAGCACGAGCTGGGTGTCGTGCAGCGTCAACTCCTTGCTGATTCCCCGGAGTTGCAGGGCGAAGAAGGGGTCGGCGAAGACCCGGGTCTCCGGTTCCGCGATCACGACCGCGACCGCGTCATGACGTCGGGTGACCAGGCTGCGCGCGGCCTGGTTGGGGACGTACCCGAGCTCCTCGACGGCTCGTCTGACCCGCTCGACGAGGGGTTCTCGTACGCCGTCCCCGCCGTTGACGACGCGTGACGCGGTGGCCCGGGACACTCCGGCCCGGGCGGCCACTGCCTCCAGCGTGGGGCGCGACTCTGTCGTCGGCTCGGTCACCTCAGGGCTCCTCCTCGGCGGTTGCCGATCAGGATAGCCGCGCCGCCCGCACGCCGTGAGAGCGCTCCCCCGGCCCCGTCACCCCGCGATCCTGTCCGGCTGATTCCGCCGTGGCCGCGGGGGCCTGCCCCTCGGAGCCGACCTGATCCGCCGGACCACCCCCAGGATGCGTCCGCAAAGTCCCGTCTGCCCCGCGAGGCCTGGCACGCCTAGTGCTCGTGCGGCTCGTACCCCGGGATCGTCCCGTCCGTCTTCTTCACCAGGAACAGGCCGACCATCCCCATGTCGGAATGGCTCTGCACATGGCAGTGGTACATCCATGCCCCGGCCCCCACACCCTCCCCGGCGATGACCTGGAAGCCGAAGGAGTCCGCGGGGCCCACGATCTTGTTGTCGATGACCTGGCTGGGGTCGTCGGGGCCGGTCAGCAGGCCCGTGCGGTTGTCGGCCCAGCGATGCCCGTGCAGATGGAACGTGTGGTAGTACTCGCCGTGGGTGATCATCACGATCTCGACCCGGTCGCCCACCGTGGCCTCGAAGTCGGGCCCCGAGTGGGCGGGTTTGTTGTTGATCGTCATGTCGTTGAAGACGATCGTGTGGGTCCTGTCCGGCAGGATGTCGCCCTTGCGGCGGACGATCACGGGACCGTAGAGGCCCTTCCGGATGCCGCCCGTGCCGTGCTCGGTGCCGACGACGTGGTCGTGGTAGTGCCAGTAGCCCGCGCTGCCCGCGCGCCAGGTACCGTCCGCGCGCCGGCCGGGCGCATGGGTGCGCCAGGTGTACGTGCGGGTGCCGCCGGGCTCGACGTCGCTCCGGTTCAACTTTGTTCCGTCGCTGGAGATCTCGTAGTCCAGGCCGTGGACGTGCAGGCTGGCGGCCACGTCCAGCGTGTTCTCGAACTCGATGTGCAGCGTGTCGCCCTCGTTGAGTTCGATCAGCGGCCCCGGGATCGACGCCTTGCCCTTCTCCAGGCCGTACCCCAGCTGTCCGTCGGCGAGCTTCTCGGCGTACAGCTTGATGTGGCGTACCTCGCCGCCGGCCGGGGCCGTCCGCACCGGTCCGCCGGCGCTCACCGCCTGCTGCGCCGACGACAACGATGTCGCACCCGCCGCGACCGCCGCCCCACCCAGCAGCATCCGCCGATTGAAGCCGCGTCGGTCCATGCCGAACTCCCCACCCTGGTACGGAATTTACGGAGATGAACCTGTGAGACGGTAGCGGCCCTCTCTCCGTTTATCCACACTCAGGACAAAGTTCGTTCCATTCCGGTGATACCTATTGGCGCGCCGCGAAAAGAGGTCTAGCTTCCTTGGCGCTGTAGCTGTGACCGACGAGGGGTGGATGACCACATGCGGTTCACATCGCACCAAGAGCCGTCAGTCTCAAGAGGTTTGAGCGCGAGGAGACGCCGAAGGCAGCACCGCGCCTGGGCGGCCGTCCTGGCCGCCGGAGCCGTCACCGCCGGGGTGCTCTCCGGACCCGCCGCGAGCGCCCGCCCGGCTCCGGATCCGGCGCTGACAACGATGTCCATCACCTCGCCGCCGGGCGGCGCCGACGTACGGGTGCTGGTCTTCTACGGTTCGGCGGCGGCCGGCGACGAATCGCCCGTTGTCAACGCCGGGATCGAGGCGATCGAGAAGATCGGCCTGTCGGGGCCGGCGGCGGAGCGGTTCGCTGTCGAGGCGACCGGCGACGCCTCGGTGTTCACCCGGGAGGCCGAGCTGAGCCGGTACAACGCCGTGGTCTTCCTGACGGGTGGCGGCGACGTCCTCGACCCGGAGCAGGAGGCCGGGCTGGAGGCGTACATGGAGGCGGGCGGCGGTTTCGTCGGCGTCCATGACGCGGCCCGCGCCGAACCGTACTCGGACTGGTTCACCGGCCTCATCGGCGCCCGCCCGGCGAGCGGCGGCCCAACCGGCGTGCAGCGGGCGACCGTTGAGGTCGGCGACCGCCGGCATCCCGCGACCAAGGACCTCCCCGTCCAGTGGAAGCGCTCCGACCAGTGGTTCAACTGGGTGAAGAACCCGTCCGGCGACGTGCACACCGTGGCCCGGGTGCGCGAGTCGACGTATCAGCCGGGCGCGGGCAAGAACGGCTGGGACCACCCGGTGAGCTGGTGCCGCGACTACGACGGCGGCCGCTCCTTCTACACCGGCATGGGCGGCACCGTCTCCTCGTACGACGAGACCGACTTCCGGAGCCATCTGCGCGGCGCCCTGCTCTGGACCACCCGGCTCGCGCAGGCCGACTGCAAGGCCACCATCAACGGCAACTACAAGGCGGAGCGCCTGACGCAGGCCAACCAGCCGGGCCAGAACGACCAGATCGGTGAGCCGCACGGCCTGGTGACCGCGCCCGACGGAAGGGTGTTCTACATCGGCCGCGGTGGCGCCGACTCGAGCCAACCCGTGATCACCGACTGGAACAACCCCGACATCGGCAAGGGCCGGGGCGAGATCCACGTCTACGACCCGAAGACCAAGAAGGTCACCCTGGCGGGCGCGCTCACCGTGTTCGGCAACAAGGGCGGCGGCGACGAGCTGACCAAGGTCGAGGAGGGACTGCTCGGCATCGAGCTGGATCCGCAGTTCGAGCGGAACGGCTGGGTGTATCTGCACTACACCCCGCACTCCGAGATCAACCGCGACACGCGGATGGCTCAGCGCCGGGTCTCTCGCTTCACCTTCGATCCGGGGACCGGCAAGCTCGACCTGGGCAGCGAGAAGGTGCTGCTCAAGTGGCCGGTGCAGATCCACAGTTGCTGCCACGCGGGCGGCGGCCTTGCCTGGGACTCCAAGGGCAACCTCTACATCGCGACCGGCGACAACAACTCCAGCCAGTTCAGCGACGGTTACTCGGGCAACAATCCGCAGCCCAACTACAAGGGTGTCTCGTTCGCCGACGCACGCCGCACCGCGGGCAACACCAACAACCTCAACGGCAAGATCCTGCGCATCCACCCGGAACCGGACGGCACGTACACCCTGCCGGCAGGCAATCTGTTCACGGGCGAGGAGACCGCCGAGGGCGGTGGCAAGACCCGCGGCGAGATCTACGTGATGGGTGTCCGCAACCCCGCCCGCATCTCCGTCGACAAGGCGACCGACACCCTGTACGCGGGATGGGTCGGACCGGACGCACCGGCGCCGTCGACCACCTGGGGCCCCGCCAAGTACGACACGTTCGCGGTCATCACCAAGGCGAGCAACCGTGGTTGGCCGTACTGCATGGGCAACAAGCAGCCCTACCGGGACCGCAATCTGCCGGACCCGACGAAGCCGCTCGGCTGGTACGACTGCGACCACCCCAAGAACGAGTCCCCGAACAACGACGGCCTGGTCAACCTGCCGCCGGTCACCGGGAACAACATCTGGTACTCGCCCCAGGGCGGTGCCCCGGACTACCCCCGCGACGCGGCCGGGGTCCCCTCGTACAAGCAGGAGGAGGCCACCTATCTGCTGCCGTGGCTCAAGGGCGGCGGCCAGGCGGCGATGGACGGACCGGTCTACCGCTACGACGCGTCGGTCACGAGTGCGACGAAGTGGCCCGCCTACTGGGACGGCAAGTGGTTCGTCGGCGACTTCTACGACTCCGACCAGCCGCGCAACGCCGTGCTCACCGACCCGAGGACGGCCGGTGACGGCGGACTCCCGGTCCACTCGGAGTCCCTGAAGAAGATCGTTCCGATCGGCAACGACGGCATCAAGAACCTCATGGACTGGAAGTTCGGTCCGGACGGCGCGCTGTACGTCCTCGACTACGGACGCGGCTTCTTCACCTCGGACGCCAAGTCGGCGCTGTGGAAGGTCACTTACACGGGCGGCGGGCCGACCCCGGCCGCCGATCAGCTGGCCCGGAAGGCGGAGTGATGGGCATACGAAGGCGAAGAGCCGTACAGCTGTGGACGGCCCTGCTGGCGTCCCTCCTGATGGTGCTCGGACTGACGTCGACGTCCGCGTTCGGGCGAACGGACAACGCACCCGCCCCCGCGGCCACCGCCCAGGTGCTGACCTGGACGGGCAACGACAACACCACCAAGTACGCGTCCGTACCCCAGACCGCGGTCGCGGGCCCGACGACGATCGTCTTCGAGAACAGCGCGGCGACCGGCAACACCACCGGAATGCCGCACACGTTGACCTTCGACGTCTCCGATCCGGAGTACAACAACGACGTCCCGCTCAACATCCTGGCCAATCCCTTCGACGACCAGGGCGGCCGGCACACGGCCGAGGTCACGCTGACGCCCGGCCGCTACCGCTACTTCTGCACGATGCCGGGCCATGAGCAGATGCAGGGCATCCTCGTGGTGACGGACGGCGGAGGGCAGGACACGACCGCTCCCGAGACGTCCGCGGCGGTGAGCGGGACGCGGAACTCCCAGGGCGCGTACGTGGGTTCGGCGACCGTGGCCGTCACCGCGAGCGACGCGGGTTCCGGCGTCGACCGGGTCGAGTACGCGATCGGGGACACGGGCGCCTGGCAGCCGTACACCACGCCCGTCGTCGTCGACCAGGTCGGCTCCCACGTGGTCCGCTACCGGGCGGTCGACAAGGCGGGCAACACGGCGGCCGAGAAACGAGCCGAGTTCACCGTGGTGGCGCCGCCGACGGACGACACGACACCGCCGGAGACCTCGGCGACGGTCAGCGGGGAGCGCAATCCCGACGGGACGTACGTCGACATGGCGACCGTCACCGTCTCCGCCTCTGACACGGGTTCCGGTGTCAACACGATCGAGTACGCGGTCGATTCGGGGGCCTGGCAGCCGTACACCGCACCGGTGATGGTGCACGCGCTCGGTGCGCACACCGTGAAGTACCGCGCGACCGACAAGGCGGGGAACACGGCGGCCGAGAAGAGCGTCGAGTTCACCGTGGCCGCGCCGCCCGCCTCCGACACGACAGCCCCGGTGACGGGCGCGACCGTCGACGGCACGAAGAACTCCGACGGCGCGTATGTGAAGAGCGCCAAGGTGACCGTCAGCGCGACGGACGAGGGCGGTTCGGGAGTCGCCGCGATCGAGTACTCACTGGACGCCGGGCCCTATCTGGCCTACACGGCACCGGTGGTGGTCGACCGCGTGGGCGCGCACACCGTGGCCTACCGGGCGAGCGACAAGGCCGGCAACACGTCCGCGTCGCGCACCGTGAGCTTCACGGTCGCGGCCGGCGGCGGTGTTCCGGCGCCCAACTGCCCCGAGTACGACGAGCGGTTGACGGTGATCGTCGGCACGGTGGACTCGGGTGTGCCGAACCGTGTCACCAACAGCCGGTGCCGGGTGAACGAGTTGATCGAGGACGAGAAGGAGTGGACGTCGCAGGCGCTGTTCCTCAAGCACGTGACGACGGTCCTCGACAAGCTCCTCAAGGAAGGGGTCGTCGACCAGCGCGAGTACGACGCGGTCAACGAGGCGGCGCAGCGGTCCGGGATCGGCAAGCCGGGCCAGACCACCGGCTACCGCACGATCTTCGACGGCTCCGCCGCGTCCCTGGCCAAGTGGGAGCAGGTGGGCGGCGGTTCGTTCGGACTGAACGCCGACGGGTCGATCACGTCGGGCACCGCCAAGGGCGGTCTCGGCATGCTGTGGTACCCGCAGCGCAAGTACGGCGACTTCTCGCTGAAGCTCCAGTGGCGTGACGACGCTCCGGGCACCGGCAACGCCAACTCCGGTGTGTTCGTGCGGTTCCCGTGGGTCCACGACCACCCCCAGGAGTCGCGTCCGGAGTGGGTCGCCATCGAGTACGGGCACGAGGTGCAGGTGTTCGACCGGCCCGACGGCGACATGTACAAGACGGGTTCGGTGTACGGCTTCGACCGGGTGGGACTCGCCGGTGCGGGTATCACCCAGAAGGGCACCTGGAACGACTACGAGATCCGCGTGGTCGACCAGCACTACTCGGTGTACCGCAACGGTGTGCTCATCAACGAGTTCGACAACATCGGCGGCCAGGACTTCTACCCGCCGCGCTCGGACGACCCGGGCACGGACGGGCGGCGGTTCGCCTCCGGCTATGTCGGCCTTCAGGTGCACAGCACGACGGATGTGATCTCGTACCGCGACATCCGGATCAAGGAGCTGTGAGCCGCTCCGTCTGAACCGCCGTCAGTGGCGTGCGGTATGCCGAGAACCAGCGGCAGCCGCACGCCACCCAGGTCCTAGCCGTTCTCGTGCTTGGCGCGGCTCGGCTGCACCCGTTTCGGCTCGCCCGGCATCTTCGGGTATTCGGGCGGATACGGCAGGTCCCCGAGCCCGTGGTCGTGTTCGTCACGGGCGGCGAGCTCCAGCAGGGCCTCGAGGGAGAAGGCGTGGTCGTCCATGTCCGCGTGCACATCGCCCAGTTCGGCGAAGCGCCCGGGCATGGTCGCCAGGTCGAAGTCCTGGGGCACGGCGTCGCCCACCTCGTCCCAGCGCAGGGGCGCGGAGACGGGCGCGTGGGGGCGGGGGCGTACGGAGTAGGCGGAGGCGATGGTGCGGTCGCGGGCGGTCTGGTTGTAGTCGACGAAGATCTTCGCGCCGCGCTCCTCCTTCCACCAGGCCGTGGTCACCTGCTCCGGCATGCGGCGCTCCAGCTCGCGCCCGGCGGCGATGGCGGCCCGGCGTACCTGCGTGAACGTCCAGCGCGGCTCGATCGGCACGAAGACGTGCAGGCCCCGGCCGCCGGACGTCTTGGGCCAGCCGCGCAGATCGCCGTACTCGTGGAGGACGGCGCGCAGCTCGTGGGCGGCGCGCACCGCGTCGCCGTAGTCGGTGCCGGGCTGCGGGTCGAGGTCGATGCGCAGTTCGTCGGGGTGGTCGACGTCGTCGCCGCGCACCGGCCACGGATGGAAGGTGAGGGTGCCGAACTGGGCGGCCCAGACGACGGCGGCGACCTCGGTCGGGCACATCTCGTCCGCGGTGCGGCCGCTGGGGAAGGCGATATGGGCGGTCGGGATCCAGTCGGGCATGTTCTTGGGCGCCCGCTTCTGGAAGAACGACTCCCCCGTCACGCCGTCGGGGTAGCGCTCCAGCGTGGTGGGGCGGTTGCGCAGCGCCCGCAGGATGCCGTCGCCGACGGCGATGTAGTACTGGGCCAGGTCCAGCTTCGTGAAACCGCGCTCCGGGAAGAAGATCTTGCCCGGGCTGGACAGGCGCACCGTCCGCCCGGCCGCCTCGAGTTCCACCGCATCGCCCATGCGAGCCACGGTAGGCCTGCCCCGCATCCCCCGCACACCGGAGGCATCCCGCAGGACGCACACCGGGCGCATCCCGGGAAATGCCCGCAGAATCAGAGCATGGATCTGCCGGTGATGCCTCCCGTGAAGCCGATGCTCGCCAAGTCCGTGGCGAAGATCCCGCCGGACATGCACTACGAGGCGAAGTGGGACGGCTTCCGGGCGATCGTGTTCCGGGACGGCGCCGAGATCGAGCTCGGCAGCCGCACCGGCAAGCCGCTGACCAGGTACTTTCCCGAGCTGGTCGAAGCACTGCGGGAGCGGTTGCCCGAGCGCTGTGTGATGGACGGCGAGATCGTCATCGCCCGGGACGGACGGCTCGACTTCGACGCACTGACCGAGCGCATCCATCCGGCGGACTCACGGGTGCGGATGCTCGCCGAGAAGACACCCGCCTCCTTCGTGGCCTTCGACCTGCTGGCCCTGGCCGACGAGAAGCTCCTGGACGTGCCGCTCGTGGACCGGCGCGACCTGCTGGCCGGAGCCCTGTCCGCGGCCGACGCACCGGTCCATCTCGCGCCCGCGACGACGGACATCGAGGTGGCCCGGCAGTGGTTCGAGCAGTACGAGGGCGCCGGCCTCGACGGGGTGATCGCGAAGCCGCTGACCTTGCGCTACCGCCAGGACGAGCGACTGATGTTCAAGATCAAGCACGAGCGCACCGCGGATGTCGTGGTCGCCGGCTACCGCCTCCACAAGAGCGGCCCGATCGTCGGCTCCCTGCTCCTCGGCCTGTACGACGACCAGGGCGCCCTCCAGCATGTCGGGGTGTCCGCCGCCTTCACCATGAAACGGCGCGCGGAGCTGGTGGCGGAGCTGGAGCCCCTGCGCATGACGGACTTCGGGGCGCACCCGTGGGCCGCGTGGGCGGATGAGGCGGCGCACGAGTCGGCCCGGCTGCCGGGGGCGCCGAGCCGGTGGTCGTCGAAGAAGGACCTGTCCTGGGTGCCGCTGCGGCCCGAGCGGGTGGTGGAGGTGGCGTACGACCACATGGAGAACGGGGCGCGTTTCCGGCACACGGCCCGCTTCCGCCGCTGGCGCCCGGATCGCACCCCCGAGAGCTGCACGTACGGCCAGTTGGAGGAGCCGGTGCGCTACGACCTCGCGGAGATCTTCGGTTCCCGGGGCTGACGGGGGACCGCGGCCCCGGCGCGCGCCACCCTCGCACCGGGTGACATCCGCCCGGGGGCCGCTGTGCCTCGCCGGACGACATTCCGCCGGGGACCGCTCCGGCTCGCCGCCCGGCAGCCGCAAGGGCCGTTCCACGCTCTCGCGACAAGCCCGGCCCACCGCCGCGGGGTCCCCGCCGCGCCCGTTCCCCGGGAGCCGCTGAGCCGACCGGCCCACAGAGCCGGCCCCGATCCGCTGAGCCAATCAGCTCTGTGGACGCGCGCAATCAGAAGCGAGCGGGTATGGGCATCGATGAGCGTATAAGCGCACAATCGACACACAGGACATGGTGGCCACGGTGGGCATGGGACAGAAGGCTCGGATGCGGCGCGGTGTGATGACGGCGGCGCTGCTGGCGGCCGCGGTGACGGGCTCCCTGATGACGGGCTGCACCGCCGGCGGGGGCCCGGCCGACGACGGGCGCGGCCGGCACCCGGAGCAGACGCCGGGGCAGACCCAGACGGCGAGCGCCGGTCAGGTGCTCGCGGTGAAGATCGACAACGTGAGCGCGGCCCGCCCCCAGACGGGTCTGGGCGAAGCCGACGTCATCTACGCGGAGCAGGTCGAGGGCGGCCTGAGCCGGCTGATGGCGGTGTACGCGACCGCGCTGCCGAAGGCCGTCGGGCCGGTGCGCAGCGCCCGCGAGTCGGATCTGGAACTGCTGCACCAGTTCGACGACCCGACGCTCGCCTTCTCCGGGGCCCAGCACAAGCTGCTGCCGCTGATCGACGAGGCGCCACTGCGCGCGGTGCGTCCCGAGGAGAACTCCGACGCCTACTACCGCGGCAGCGACAGAGCGGCTCCGCACAATCTCTATCTGCGGCCCCAGAAGCTGATGGGGTCCGCACCGGGCGCGAGCGCGCTGACGACGGGCTTCCGCTTCGGTGCGGCGCCCGCGGGTGGCACCGCCGAGAACACCCGCACCGTCCGCTTCCCCTCCGCCCGGTTCACCTTCACCTGGTCCGCCGAGCGGCAGCGCTGGCTGGTGTCGATGGACGGGACGCAGACGGTCTCGGCGGACGGCAAGGCGGTGGCCCCGGCGACGGTGGTCGTGCAGTACGTGAAGGTGCGCACCTCCAAGTTCCACGACGTGCTGGGCAACAACACGCCGTACACGGAGACCGTGGGGTCCGGAAAGGCCCAAGTGCTGCGCGACGGGCGGGCCTTCGACGCCGAGTGGACGCGCCCGTCGGCGACGGACGGCACGGACTTCACGACGGCGGACGGCAAGCCGATGAACTTCGCGAACGGTCAGGTGTGGGTGGTGTTCGCCAAGGCCTGACCAGTACGTACGAACACGCGCGGTGGGCGGCCGATCGCCGCCCACCGCGTCACGGCGGGCGGCGGCGTGGCTCCGAGGGCAGAGGCGGGACGGGCCCGGTCGAGTGCGGGGAGCGTATGCAACAGGTCGGGCTCTTTTGTGCGCTTTCTGTATCCATGCGCTCTCGCTCGTGCCTCGTCACCTGCGTCTTGTTAGCGTGACCGTCGTGTAGGTGTCCGTACACGACCAACATTCGGGGGGACAAGGTCATGGCGTGGGAAGAGTGGGAAGAGCTCAAGGCGCAGGCGGCTGCTCGGGGCTCGACGCCCATGCGGGTGAACCAGCTGGCCCCCTTGGACGGGGCGGCCGGGGCCCGTCCCGACTGGTACTGATGACGACTCCCACCCACGCTTCCGCGTCCGCCACCCTCCCCCCGGCCTGGCGCCGGAGGGCGCTGCTCGTGCCGGCTCTGGTCGCCGTGTCGATCGGACTCCTGGTCGCGCGCCTCGCCTTCGACGGCGACACCTTCCAGAACTGCCGCTATCTCGGCCCGTCCACACGCATGTACGTCACCTCATGGGCGGGCGTGCTGTGCACCGCGGCCGCCCTGTTGCTCCAGCTGTCCCTGAGCCGCGGCGCACTCCGCAGCGGCTCACGTACAGGGGCGGTCTGGCAGGGGCGCCTCGCCCTCGCTGCCGCGTGCCTCGCCCCGCTGGTGTTGCTGGCGCAGCTCGCGACGCTGTACTGGCTGTACGCGTCGGATCCGTCCGGAGGTCAGGACTGCTCCGGGCTTTTCCTGCTCCGTACGGCGCCGTGGTAGCGGGTGACGCGCTCTCGCCTGCTGCCTCCGCCGGACGGCGGGCCTTGATCAGAGCTTGCTCACGCCTTGCTCGTGACGAGGGGTTCCGCCGGGTTGCGGAGCCCCTCCGCCGCGTCCGAGACGCGCTGGATGAGGTCGAAGAACAGGGTCCGCTCCTCGGCCGACAGCGGGGCGAGGAAGACCTGGTTCATCCTGGCCGTGCGGACGGTCAGCTTGCGGTGCGTCCGCGTGCCCTCGTCGGTGAGGCGCAGCAGGAAGCGGCGGCCGTCCTGCGGATCGCGCACCTTGTCGAGCAGACCGCGCCGGCCGAGGCGGCTGATGACCTCGGCGATCGTGGACCGGTCCAGGCCCACCCGCTCCCCCACCGTGCGCTGGTCGAGTCCCGGCTCGGCGACGAGCGCGTTCAGGACCGCGAACTGCGGCGAGGTGATCTCCTCGGAGACCATCGTGTTCCACAGCAGGTAGTGCGCCTGCTGCAGCCGCCGGGCCAGGTGCCCGGGGTGCGTGGAGAGGTCCACCGCGGCCATGTGCGCTCCTCGGCTCCAGGTACGCGCGAGCTACGCGGCATACGGGTCGTATTCGTTGGTGCACTGAACGATACCCGGACGCGACATCGCCTGTCCCGTGGACCTACGAGACTCCTACCTGTGCGATCTCTTGGAGCCTTGACGGGCGAGGGATCGGGTGGCAGCGTGTTTGTCACCTCGAAGAAATAATCAGTGCCCTGACTAATTGAGGTGCTGGAGGCTCGGGAGAGATGGGGCTTCACGGATGGACAAGGTGGTCGACACAGCCCTGGAGGCGGTGGCCGATGTACCGGACGGCGCGACTCTCGCGGTGGGCGGATTCGGGCTGAGCGGTGTGCCGAACGTGCTGATCCAGGCTCTGTACGAGCGCGGGGTCTCGGGGCTGGGCGTGGTCTCCAACAACTGCGGGGCGATGGAGTCGGGTCTCGCGGTGCTCCTCGCGGCGGGGCGGATCGCCCGGGTCACGGGGTCGTACATCGGCGGGAACAAGGAGTTCGCCCGGCAGTACCTGGCCGGTGAGCTGGAGGTGGAGATGATCCCGCAGGGCACCCTCGCCGAGCGGCTGCGGGCGGGCGGCGCCGGGATCCCCGCGTTCTACACCCCCGCCGGCGTCGGCACGCAGGTCGCCGAGGGCGGACTGCCGTGGCGGTACGACGGTTCCGGTGGTGTCGCGCTGGCCTCGCCGCCCAAGGAGGTGCGGGAGTTCGAGGGCACCGAGTACGTACTGGAGCACGGCATCCGCACCGACTTCGCGCTGGTGCGGGCCGCCAAGGGCGACCGGCACGGGAACCTGGTCTTCAACAAGTCCACCCGCAATTTCAACCCGCTGGCCGCGATGGCCGGCCGGGTGACGATCGCCGAGGTGGAGGAGCTCGTGGAGCCGGGCGGGATCGACCCGGACGCGGTGCATCTGCCGGGCATCTTCGTGCAGCGTGTCCTTGCCCTCACGCCCGAGCAGGCGAACGCGAAGATGATCGAGAAGCGGACGGTGTCGGCACCCCGGGCCGGCGGGACGGTGGGCGAGTGATGGCCTGGACACGTGAGGAAATGGCTGCCCGGGCGGCCCGCGAACTGGCGGACGGACAGTACGTCAATCTCGGCATCGGGCTGCCGACCCTGATCCCCAACTACCTTCCGCCAGGCGTCGAGGTGATCCTGGAGTCCGAGAACGGCATCCTGGGCACCGGCCCGTATCCGGCCGAGGACCAGGTGGACCCGGACCTCATCAACGCCGGCAAGGAGACGGTCACCGTCCTGCCCGGCGCCTCCTACTTCGACTCCTCGCTGTCCTTCGGCATGATCCGCGGCGGGCACATCGACGTCGCCGTACTCGGTGCGATGCAGGTGTCCGCGGGCGGCGACCTCGCCAACTGGGCCATCCCCGGCAAGATGATCACCGGCATCGGCGGGGCGATGGACCTCGTGCACGGTGCCCGCACGGTCATCGTCGTGATGACCCACACCGCCAAGGACGGCTCCCCCAAGATCCTTGAGGAGTGCGCGCTGCCGCTGACCGGCAGGGCCTGTGTCGACCGGGTGATCACCGATCTCGGTGTCCTCGACGTCGCCGAGGACGGCCTGGTGCTGAGGGAGACCGCGCCCGGCGTCACCGTCGAGGAGATCATCACCAGGACAGCCGCCAAGGTCCGCGTCGCGGACGGACTGGCCGAGGAGGTCACGTCGTGAAGGACGTCTACATCGTCGATGCGGTGCGCACGCCGTTCGGCAGGTACAACGGATCGCTGGCCGCCGTCCGCCCCGACGACCTGGCCGCCCACGCCATCCGTGAACTCCTCGCCCGCACACCCGCCCTGGACCCGTCACGGATCGAGGACGTGTACGTCGGCAACGCGAACGGCGCCGGCGAGGACAACCGCAACGTCGCCCGCATGGCCGTGCTGCTGGCGGGCCTGCCCACCTCCGTGCCCGGCGTGAGCGTGAACCGGCTCTGCGCCTCCGGTCTCGAAGCCGTCATCCAGGCCGCGCGGGCCATCGCGGTCGGCGACGCCTCCATCGCCCTGGCCGGCGGCGTCGAGTCGATGACCCGCGCCCCCTACGTCCTGCCCAAGAGCGACCAGCCCTTCCCCGCCGCCCACGCCGAGCTGTACTCCACCACCCTCGGCTGGCGCATGGTCAACCCGGGGATGAACCCGCAGTGGACCGTCCCGCTCGGCGAGTCCGCCGAACTCATCGCCGAGAAGCACAAGATCACCCGGGAGCAGCAGGACGAGTTCGCGCTGCACAGTCACCACAAGGCGGCCGCCGCGCAGACGGCCGGGCTCTTCGACGGCGAACTCGTCCCGGTCTCCGTCACGCGCCGCAAGGGCGACCCCGTCGTCTTCGACGCGGACGAATGCGTGCGCGCCGAGGCCTCCCTGGACGCGATGGCCAGGCTCAAGCCGTCCTTCCGCACCGAGAACGGAACGGTGACGGCCGGCAACGCCTCCCCGCTCAACGACGGCGCCGCCGCACTGCTCCTCGTCGACGACGAAGGGCTGAAGGCCACCGGCCGCGAGCCGCTGGCCCGGGTCTCGGCGAGCGGCGTCTCCGCGATCGATCCGCAGTACTTCGGACTCGCGCCCGTCGAGGCCGTCAACCGCGCACTCAGCAAGGCCGGCAGGACATTCGACGACCTGACGACTCTCGAACTCAACGAGGCCTTCGCCGCGCAGGTGCTCGGCTGCGTGGCCGAGTGGCCCGGGTTCGACCAGGCCGTCCTCAACCCGCAGGGCGGCGCCATCGCCCTCGGTCACCCCCTGGGCGCGTCCGGCGCCCGGCTCGCCGGCACCGTCGCCCATCAACTCGCCCGCGAAGGCAGCGGAGTCGGCGTCGCCACCCTCTGCATCGGCGTGGGCCAGGGCCTCGCCCTCGTCCTCGAGCGATAGGAACCCACCCATGGCTCTCACCCAGTCGGACATCGACGCCGAGATCGACGACATCCAGAACGCGTACGACAAGGCGGTGGCCGGCGGAGCGCCGGTACGCCACCACCCGCCGCGCGACTACGCGCCGTACCGCAGCTCGGTGCTGCGCCACCCCAAGCAGCCGCTCGTCGCCGTCAGCGGCGGTGACCCGGAGACGGTCGAGCTGTCCGGGCCCGTCTTCGGCCCCACCGACATCACCGAGACCGACAGCGATCTCACGGTCCAGCACCAGGGCGAGCCGCTCGGCGAGCGCATCACCGTCTCCGGACGGCTGCTCGACAGCGATGGCCGTCCGGTACGCGGTCAGCTCGTCGAGATCTGGCAGGCCAACGCCTCCGGCCGGTACGCCCACCTGCGCGACCAGCACCCGGCCCCGCTCGACCCCAACTTCACCGGTGTGGGGCGGACCCTGACGGATGATCAGGGACGGTACCGCTTCACCACGGTCAAGCCCGGCGCGTACCCCTGGCGCAATCACACCAACGCGTGGCGGCCCGCGCACATCCACTTCTCGCTGTTCGGCACGGCGTTCACCCAACGCCTCGTGACGCAGATGTACTTCCCGAACGACCCGCTGTTCCGTTACGACCCGATCCTGCGGTCGGTGACCGACGAGCCGGCCCGGGACCGGCTGGTCGCGGCGTACCGGCACGACCTCTCCCAGCCCGAGTTCTCGCTCGGCTACGAGTGGGACATCGTCCTCGACGGTCCCTCCGCCACCTGGATCGAGGAAGGTCGCTGAACGCCATGAGCGAGAAGCTTCTCCCCACCCCGTCCCACACCGTCGGCCCGTTCTACGGCTATGCCCTGCCCTTCCCGGAGGGCGAGCAGGTGGCCCCGAAGGGGCACCCCGACACGATCACGCTGCACGGGTACGTGCTCGACGGCGCGGGCCGGCCGGTCCCGGACGCCCTGCTCGAGTTCTGGCAGGCGGCCCCGGACGGATCGCTGGAGGGCGTGCCCGGGTCCCTGCGCCGTGACCCGGTGACCGGCGGCCACCTCGGCCGCAACGGCACCGACTTCACCGGCTTCGGCCGGGTCGCCACGGACGCCGATGGCCACTACTCGCTGCACACGCTGCCGCCGGGCAACGCCGGGCTGCCGTACATCAGTGTGTGCGTGTTCGCGCGCGGGCTGCTGCACCACCTGTTCACCCGCGCCTATCTCACGGACGGCGTGGACCCGTTGCTCGACTCGCTGCCGGCCGGCCGACGCGCCACGCTGATCGCGAGCGAGGGCACGAACCGGACGTACCGTTTCGACATCCGCCTTCAGGGCGAAGGCGAAACGGTCTTCCTGGAGTTCCAGTGACAGCTGACGACCCCGCCGACTCCGACACCGGCCTGCTCGCGCCCGGATGGGCGGGTACCCCGGCGGCGTCCGCGACCGGCGACACCGCCTATCTGCGGGCCCTGCTGGACGCGGAGGCCGCGCTGACCCGGGCGCAGGCGGCGCTCGGGCTGGCCCCGGCGGAGGCGGCCTCGGCGGTGTCGGGCGCGGCCGACGTGACGCGTTTCGACGTACGGGCGATCGCGCTGCGGGCCCGGAGCGGCGGCAATCCGGTGATCCCGCTCGTCGCCGATCTGACGGCGGCGGCCGGCCCGGAGCACGGCCCGTACGTCCACCGGGGTGCCACCAGCCAGGACATCATGGACACCGCGGCGATGCTGGTGGCCGCCCGCACGCTGGACCTCGTCCTGGCCGACCTGGAGCGTACGCAGCGAGCGCTGGGCCGGCTCGCCGCCCGGTACCGGGATGCCGCGATGCCCGGGCGGACGCTCACGCAGCACGCTGTGCCGACGACCTTCGGTCTGAAGGCGGCGGGGTGGCGCTCGCTGGTCCTCGACGCCAGGGACCGGCTCTCCGCCGTACGCGCCTCGCTGCCGGTCCAACTCGGCGGCGCGGCGGGCACGTTGGCGGCGTTCGCGGTGTTCGGGGCGGAGGCCGCGCGTGCCGGCCGGGGCCGGGACGGGAGTCCGTCGGGGGGCGCGGCGCGGACGCCGGCCGGCACTGCGGGCGAGCCCTCCGGCGACGGCGCAGGCGCAGGCGCAGTCACGCCCGCACCGACACCGGTGGACACTCGAGCCCTGATCGCCGCGTACGCCCGTGAACTCGGCCTGGCCGAACCGGTGTTGCCATGGCACACCCTCCGCACCCCCGTCGCGGACCTGGCCGGAGCACTCGCCTTCACGGCCGGTGCCCTCGGCAAGACCGCGGTCGACGTGCTCACCCTCGCGCGTACCGAGATCGCCGAAGTCGCGGAGGGCACCGGCGGCGGCTCGTCCGCGATGCCGCACAAGGCGAACCCCGTACGGGCGACCCTGGTGGCGGCCGCGGCCCGCCGGGCGCCGCAGCTCGCCGCCACTCTCTACGGGTCGATGGCCGCCGAGGACGAGCGGCCGGCCGGCGCCTGGCATGCCGAGTGGGAGCCGTTGCGTGAGCTGCTGCGGCTGGTCGGCGGCGCGGCCCATGACGCGGCGGAGCTGGCCGGAGGCCTCCAGGTGAACACCGACGCCATGCGGGAGCACCTCGGCCTCACCCATGGGCTGATCGTCTCCGAACGGCTGGCCGCCGGACTCGCGCCCGTGCTGGGCCGGCCGCGTGCCAGGGAACTGCTGACGCGGACCGCCCGGCGTGCCGTCGCCGAGGACCGCACCCTCCTGGAGCTGCTCCGCGAGGAGCCGGAGCTCAAGGACCTCGACCTCGGTGACCTCACCGATCCCACCCGCTATCTCGGCTCCGCCGGAGCCCTCACCGACCGTGCCCTGGAGCGACCTTGACCACCGAGCCGTCCGGCACGCTGCTGCACCACCGGGCCGAGGGGCCCCACGCGGCTCCCCCACTGCTCCTCGGCCCCTCCCTCGGCACCTCCACGGCGCTGTGGGACCAGGTCGCCCCCGAGCTGTCCGTCACCCATCGGGTGATCCGCTGGGACCTGCCGGGGCACGGCGACTCGCCCGCGGACCTGATCGGCCCGGGCGCGACGGTCGGCGACCTCGCGGGCCTGGTCCTCGCGCTCGCCGACGCGCTGGGCATCGACCGCTTCGCGTACGCGGGCGTCTCGCTGGGCGGCGCGGTCGGTCTGCACCTGGCCGTGTACCACCCGGAGCGCGTCGCGTCCCTCGCCGTCATCTGCTCCTCCGCGCACTTCAACGGCTCCAAGCCGTGGCAGGAACGCGCCGGGCTGGTCCGCCGGGAGGGTCTGGCGCCGGTCGCGGCGACCGCCGACGCCCGCTGGTTCACGCCCGGCTTCACGGTGCCGCGGCTGGTGGCGGACCTTCGCGAGGCCGACCCGGAGGCATACGCCGCCTGCTGTGACGCGCTCGCCGCGTTCGACCTCCGGGACCGGCTGCCGGCGATCGGGGCCCCGACCCTGCTGATCGCGGGCCGCGAGGACCCGGCGACACCGCCCGCGCATCTGCGGGAGATCGCGGACGCGGTGCCCGGCGCCTCGCTCACCGAGATCGCGGGTGCCTCGCATCTGGCCCCCGCCGAGCGCCCGGAAGCCGTGCTCGCCGCGCTGCGCGGGCATCTGGACGGACTGGCGCGGCGCGGTATGGAGGTACGCCGTCAGGTCCTCGGCGATGCCCATGTGGACCGCGCCCAGGCCCGGCAGACGCCCTTCACCGCCCGCTTCCAGGACTTCATCTCGCGCTACGCCTGGGGCGAGATCTGGACGGACCCCACGCTCTCGCACCGCGAGCGCAGCCTGATCACGCTGACGGCGCTGGTCGCACACGGCCACTCCGACGAACTGGCGATGCACGTGCGGGCGGCGCGGCGCAACGGACTCACCCCGGAGGAGATCGGCGCGGTGCTGCTCCAGACCGCGGTGTACTGCGGTGTCCCGGCGGCCAATTCGGCGTTCGCGGTGGCCCAGCGGGTGCTGGCGGAGGAGGACGCGGACGGGGGTTGAGGGTTCCCCGAGGGCGGCACGGCCGGGGCCGAGCCGATCGGAGCTAGAAGCCCTTCAGCGCTTCCTCCGCCTTCGCCGCCAGGCCGTCCGCCCCGCACGAACGGGCCAGTGTCAGGCCCTTGTTGAGCTCCATGGCCGAGCGGGAGACAAGGCCGTACTCGACGCGGGCGGCCGCGTGTTCGTACTGGCAGGGGGAGGCCTCCAGGTAGGTGACCGCCTGGGCGGCCAGCCGTACCGCCCGCTGGCCCGACTCCAGGGCCGCCGCGCAGCGCAGCGCCTCACCGATGGCGGTGTCGGTGCCGAAGCGCTCGGCCTGGCGCCGGGCGTCGGCGGCCACCGCCGCCGCGCGCACCGGGTCGTCGACCGCCAGCGCCCTGGCCAGGTCGACCGCCCAGGGTGCCAGCACCGTGTTGTGGTGCCCCCGAGCGGTGGCCGCCTTCTCGGCCGCCTCCAGTTCGTTGATGCCTTCCTTGGTACGGCCGAGGGCCAGCAGCAGCCGGCCGCGGACGGAACGGGTGTCCGGCAGCACGATCGTGGACGGGTACGGCGGTGCGAAGCCGAACCGCTCGGCGAGTTCCGCGGCCTGCCCGACGTGGCCTCGGGCGAGGAGCGTGTCGATGAGGCCGCAGGTCGAGGACCAGTACAGGGGCAATCCGCGGCCCACGCGTTCGGCCAGGCGCAGCGATTCGCGCTGGGCGGCCTCCGCCTCGACGAGGCGGCCCCGCCTGCGGTGCGCGAGGCCGAGATAGGCGTGGGCCAGGGCGAGATGGCCGCCGCTCCAGCCGGCCGACTCGTAGGCGCGTAACGCTTCGCTGAACAGGCTCTCCGCCCGGTCGAGCCGGTCCGCGTAGGCGTACGAACTGCTCAGCATCATCAGGAGCTCGATGCCCCACTCGGTGTCGGTCCAGCCGAGTCCGGGTGCGAGGCGGCCGTTGACGAGGGCACGGTCGCAGAGTTCCACGACCTCCTCGGCGTTCTCGCCGCGGGTCATCGCGTCGAAGCCGCGCAGAATGAGCAGCGCGCGCTCGGAGTTGTCCCGGCCGGTGCACGTCCCGGCGAGTTCGGCGAGGCCGCGGGAGCGCCCCGGGGACCCGTCCTCTCCGGCGTGGATGCCCTCCCACATGTAGTGCACGGCCTGCAGGCGCATCCGGGCCGGCCCCGGTTCGAGGCGCGCCGCCTCGGCGTCGACCGTGCGGACGGCCTCCTCCAGCTGGTCGTTGTGCAGGAGGGCCTGCGAGAGGCGGTAGACGGCGTCGACGCGCAGTTCGCCTTCGAGGCCTCGCATGTCGAGCGCGGCACGCAGGTGGCCGATGGTCTTGGCGGGCGCGGTCAGCAGGGTGGCGCAGCCCAGTTCGTAGAGCACGCGCGCGTGGATGTCCGGCAGGGGCGGTTCGCGCAGGGCGCGCTCGAGACAGCGGCGGGCCGCGTCGGGGGCACCGACGGCGAGGTGTTCGCGGGCCGCGTCCCGCATCTGCTGGACCAGCTCCGGATCGTCGTCCGGGTGTACTTCGAGGAGGTGCCGGGAGGCCGCCGCGGGCCCTCGGCCGGACTCGGTGACGGCCCAGGCCGCCTGGCCGTGCATCGCGGTGCGCAGGGCGTCCGGGATCGAGCGGTAGACGGCGCTGGCGATCAGCGGGTGCACGAACTCCAGGTCGCCTTCGGGTACTTGGTCGTTCGCGGGCGGGCCGGTGGTGAGAATGCGGGCGGCGCCGAGCAGTTCGGCGCAGCGCAGCCCCTCGTCACGGGGCATTCCGGCGAGCTGGGCGGCGAGGTCGAGGGAGATCTGGGTGCCGAGGATCGCGGCCGCCCACGCGAATCGGGTGGCGTCGACGCCGAGGCCTTCGAGGCGCGCGACGAGGCCGCGGCCACGGGCCGAGCGGTTCAGGGCGCGCAGTTCCGCGGCGGATCCCTCGGCCGGGTCCAGCTCGCTGTCCTGCACCTTCGCGAGGAGTTCCACCGTCTCGTACGGATTGCCGCCGGTGACCGCCCACACCTCGCGGCAGAACGGCGCGTCGGCGTGCTCGCCGAGTGTGGCGCGGGTGAGCCCGGCCGTGGCGTCGGGGGTCAGCGCGCTCAGCTTGGTGATCGTGCTTCCCGCGGCGGCGACCGTGTCGAGGTGGCCTGCGCTCTGCCCGCCCGCCTCGCCGGGGCGGCGGGCGACCACGACCAGGACGGACAGGTCATTGAGTCGCTCGGCGAACGCGGCCAGCCAGCGCAGGGTCTCCTGGTCGGCCCAGTGCGCGTCGTCGATGAGCAGCACGAGCGGCCACTCGCGTCTGGCCAGCCGGCGCACCGCCGCGACCAGTCCGTCGCACACGCCCTGCGGGTCGGGCTGCCGGTCACCCGGATCCGTCACACCGAGGGCGGGCCCGGCGATGTCGTACCAGTCGCCCAGATACTCGCGGGCCTCCTCCGGCATCAGCGAGACCAGAGCGGGCTGCAGCAACTGGCGTACGACGTTGAAGGGAACGGACGTGACGGTCTCGCCGCCGCGTGCCGACCACACCGTGCAGCCGCTGCTCTCCGCGATCCGGCGCGCCTCGGCGAGGAGTGCCGTCTTGCCGAGGCCCGCCTCACCGGTGAACACCAGCAGACTTCCCGAGGATGCCGAGTCCGCGCGCAGGGCGGTGATCGCCGCCTCGACCGTGGCGACTTCCCCGGCGCGTTCCCACAGGGCGCCCGAGGCGACCACTCCGGGCCGTGCGTCCGTCATCCCGCTACCTCCCCAGGCGTCGCCCGAACGACGTACAGATATCGAGCCTAGCCCTCCGGAAGGCGCGGTGGAGGCCGGTCACGGCCACCTGTTGCCGTGTCGGGTGACGGCGGGTGTCCCAAGGCGACGCGCCGGGGCTCCGACCAGCCGCCGTGAAAGTTATTGACAGTCAACAGCCCCTGAAATGAAGCTAATTTTCCAACATCAGCGGGGGCCGGCCCGGTCCCGGCACCCGACCGCCCCGCTTCGGCCAGGCCCCCGGGAGGAGCCGACATGACCGCCCCCGTACACGGCCCGGACCCCAGCGCCGTCCGGCCCGAGCACTCCCGCCGCGCCCTGCTCGCGGGTTCGGTCGGCAACTTCATCGAGTGGTACGAGTTCGGCGTCTACGGCTACTTCGCGACGATCATCGCGGCGCGGTTCTTCACCCCCGAGGGCGGCAGCGAGGCGGAGGCACTGGTGAAGACGTACGCGTCCTTCGCGCTCGCGTTCTTCTTCCGGCCCGTCGGTGCCGCGCTGTTCGGGCGGCTCGGCGACCGGATCGGCCGCCGTCCCGTCCTCATCATGGTGATCGTCCTGATGACGGCGGCGACGACCCTGATCGGCGCGCTGCCCACGTACGCGACCGCCGGTGCCCTCGCCCCCTGGCTGCTCACCTTCCTGCGGGTGCTCCAAGGGCTGTCCGCGGGCGGGGAGTTCGGCGGGGCGGTCTCGGTGATGACGGAGTTCGCGCCGCCGGGCCGGCGGGGGCTGTACGGATCGTGGCAGTCCTTCACCGTCGCGCTGGGGCTGCTCGGCGGGGCCGGGGTGGCGGCGCTGCTGGCCACCGTGCTGAGCGAGGCGCAGCTGGGCGACTGGGGCTGGCGGCTGCCGTTCCTGCTGACGCTGCCGCTCGGTCTCGGCGCGCTGTGGCTGCGGTTGCGGCTGGACGAGACGCCGTCGTTCACGCGGGAGCAGCGGCTCGACAGCCCGCCGGGCCGTGCGGTCGCACGGGCGATCGCCCTCGGGGCCGGGCGCATCATGGGCTGGGCGGCGGCCGGCTACACCTTCCTGGTCGTGCTGCCCTCCTATCTGCAGAGCACGCTGAACGCGACCTTCCAGCAGGCGCTGCTCGCCACGGTCGTGGCCAATCTGGGCTTCGCGGTGACCATCGTCCCGGCGGGGCTGCTCAGCGACCGGATCGGGCGGCGCCCGGTGATGCTGACGGGCGCGCTCCTGGTCACCGCGCTGGCCGTCCCGCTGCTCAACCTCCTGCAGGACGGCGGCACATCGAACGCCGTGAAAGGCGCGGCGGTGTTCGTGGCGGGCGCCGTCGTCGGGCTGATGGCGGGGCCCGGTCCCGCGATGCTCTCCGAGATGTTCCCGACGAGCGTGCGCTGCACCGGCCTGGGACTCGCCTACGCCCTGTCCAATGCGGTCTTCTCGGGCTGCGCCGGCCTCATCATCACGGAGACGATCAAGCGGACCGGGAGCGTGGACATTCCCGGGTACTACGCCGCGGCCACCTGCGCCGTCAGCGTGTTCGCCCTGGCCACGCTCCGCGGGAACGGGCAGCGGGAACAAGGGAGTTGAGCACGTGCGGGTGATCGGCCTGATGTCCGGGACGTCGTACGACGCGATCGACGCGGCGGCTGCCGCCCTGACCCTCGACGGGGACAGCCTCGTCCTGCGGCCGCTGGGACTGGTCAGCGAGGCGTACGACGACGAGCTGCGGGAGGCGCTCGCGGCGGCGCTGCCCCCGGCGGCCACCAGCCTCGCCGAGGTGTGCCGGCTGGACACCCGGATCGGGCAGGCCTTCGCGGCGGCGGCCGTCCGCGCCGACCGCGAACTGTGCGACGGCGGAGCCGAGTTGATCGCCTCGCACGGCCAGACCGTCTATCACTGGGTGGCCGAGGGACGGGTGCACGGCACGCTCCAGCTCGGGCAGCCCGCGTGGATCGCCGAGGCGACCGGCCTGCCGGTGGTCGCCGACTTCCGTCCTCGTGACATCGCCGCCGGTGGTCAGGGGGCGCCGCTGGTGAGCCTGGTCGACCTGCTGTGGCTGCGCGGCCGGCCGGGCACCCCGGTCGCGCTGAACCTCGGCGGCATCGCCAACCTCACCGCACCCGACGGAACGGCCTTCGACACGGGTCCCGGGTGCGCACTCGTGGACGCCGCCGCACGGGGCCTGAGCGGCGGGCGGCTCGCCTACGACGTGGACGGCGCCCTCGCCGCCCGGGGTACGGTCCACGAGCCGCTGCTGCGGCGGCTGCTCGACGAGCCGTACTACGCGCTGCCCGCCCCCAGGACGACGGGCAAGGAGCTGTTCCATGCCGGCTATCTGCGGGACGCGCTGGCCGGCCTCGGCACGCTGCGGGCCGAGGACGTCATCGCGACCCTGACCCGGCTGACCGCCCGGACGGTCGCGGACGCCGTGCGCTCGGTGCGGGCGACGGAGGTGATCGCGTCCGGCGGCGGCACCCGCAATCCGGTCCTGATGTCGATGCTGGGCGCCGAACTTCCCGGTGTGCCGCTGCGCAGTTCCGACGAACTGGGTCTGCCGTCGGCCGCCAAGGAGGCGTACGCCTTCGCCGTCCTCGGTTTCCTGACCGCGCACGGACTGGCCGGCACCGATCCGGCGAGCACCGGGGCCCGGCATCCCAGCGTGCTCGGCTCGCTCACCCCGGGACGGGACGGGCTGCGGCTGCCGCCGCGTGCGGACCGGCGCCCGGTGCGGCTCGTCCTGAACTGACCTCTGCGGGAGGGCCTCTCATCCGCCTTTCACGCAGGGCTCATACGGTGGACCCATGACGCAGGTGACTCCCCCCGGCTGGTACTCCGACCCCGGGCAGACAAGTGACGCTCCGCCCACCGAGCGCTGGTGGGACGGCAAGGAATGGACGGAGCAGACCCGTCCCGTCGGATCGGCCGCCCCCTGGGGTCCGCCGGCGCATCCGCCCGCGGCCGGCGGGTATCCGGGCCAGGCGCCTGCCTCCGGGCGGCGCGGACTGCGCACCGGCATAGCCGTCGCCGTGGCCGTCGCGGTCCTCGCGGGCATAGGCGGCGGTGTGTACGCGCTGACCAAGGACGACGGCAGCAGCAGCGCCGGCTCCCAGGTGCCGGCCGCCCCGCCCGGCGGGCAGGGCGGCACGGAGACCGCGCCGGGCGGTCCCGGCGGACCCCCGGGAGGCTCCGGCGGCCAGGGCGGACGGACGCCCGCACCGGGTCAGTCCGGACAGCCGCAGCCACAGACCGAGGACGGCTATGCCACCGACATGCTGGGCGGCATCGCGATTCCGGTGCCCGACGGCTGGACCGGCGAGAGCGGCATGGGCACCGCCGCGGTGACGTCGAAGGACTCCTACAAGTGCCCCGGTGACACCTCCAAGGACTGCACCAAGGGCGGGGCGTACTCCGCGCCCGCGGTGGCGCTGAAGCTCAAGGCCACCACCGCCGAGGCCGCCGCCAAGGAGGACGTCTCCAAGAACGCCGAGGAGTCCTACGGCGGTACGACCTACGGCAAGATCACCTCACACCAGGAGCTGGACTCCAAGGCGGTGACCGTGGCCGGGCAGAAGGGCTATCTGGTCCGCTGGAAGGTCGTCACGAGCAAGGGCGACGACGGCTACGTCGAGTCGCTCGCCTTCCCCTCGCCGGCCGACTCCAAGACGCTGATCGTCGTCCGCTTCGGCGTCGACGTCAGCTCCAAGGCGACCGTGATCGACCAGATCACCAAGGGCATCAAGGTGGCGTCGGGAACGGGCGGCAACGGGCAGAAGGTGTAGGACACAGATCGGCCGGGTGGGGCGCCCCTCCGCTCAAGAGGAACCCCACCCGGCCGGGGGGTGCGCGCCGCCCCCGTCCCCACGGTGCGGCGCGGACAGGCCGTCGTCCGGTCATCCCGCGGACGGCGGCCTGAGTCTCAGGTCAGGCCGAGGGCCGGAATCACGACCGCCTCCACAAAGCCCTGGAGATACGCGGCGTCCGCGTACTGCCCCTCCAGTACGGGGCGGACCCGCAGGACGCCGAGCAGCTGGGCCGGGATGTACGCCAGCGCCGGATGATCGGCGGCGATCTCACCGCGGGCCACCCCGCGGTCGATCATCCCCTTGAGCGCGGAGACCTCGGGTTCGACCAGCGCGTCGCGCAGCGCCCGCTGCAGTTCCTCGTCCTGCATCATCGCGTGGCCGAGCGCCGAGAGCAGCTGGGTGTCCGCGCCCGACTGCTCGCCCGCCGCCCGCGCGGCCTCGCGCAGGTCCCCGGCGAGCGAACCGGTGTCGATGCCCGCGAACCGCGGACAGCGGTTGGAGCGCAGTGCGGCGGCCACGAACTGGGGCTTGGTCTTCCACTGCCGGTAGAGCGTGGACTTGCTGCACCGGGCGCTCGCGGCCACGCCCTCCATGGTGAGCGCCTCGTAGCCGCAGCCACGGATCTGTTCGAGCACGGCGTCGTAGAACTCCTGCTCACGCTCGGGCGTGATCTTGGAGCGGCGCGAGGCGACGACCGTCTCCGGTCCCTCCGCTGCCTGCGACGTCATGGCTCTTCTCCTCGCTCGGGTCGGACGATCGGCCGGGTGCTCCCACCCAGTGTATCGATACGTCAGTGTACCGGTACGGGGCCGTACCGGAACGCGACCGTATCGGTACACTGGCGTATCGGTACACTGACGTATCGATGAGCCTTGGACAGGATCCACACCCTGGCGTGGACCGTGTCCTGGGCTCACCAAGCACCACCCCAAGCAATGTCGTCAGCAAAGGGGCCGGGGGATGGATTCCCAGACCGAGCCTGCGGACCAGGAGCCGGACGCCGTACGGCGGCCACGGCGGGAGACCCCCGCACGGCCGTCGAGCGCACCCCCGGCATCGCGCGACACCCTCGCGCGGCCTCCCCTGGTGCGCGAGCTCCTGCTCGTCGTAGGACTCTTCGTCGTCTACAAGGCCGGCCGGCAGCTGGCCACCGGCCACACCGCCGAGGCGTTCCGCAACGCCCACCGGGTGTGGGACTGGGAGCGGGCCGCGCATCTGCCGGGCGAAGGAGCCGTGCAGAGCGCCCTGCTGCACAGCGACACCCTCGTCCACATCGCGAACACCTACTACGCGACCGTCCACTTCCCGGCCACCGCGGCCTTTCTGATCTGGCTGTATCTGCGGCGCCCCGCGCACTACGTGTGGGCCCGCCGGATCCTCGCCGCGGTCACCGCCGCCGCCCTGGTGCTGCATCTCACGTTCCCGCTCGCCCCGCCCCGGATGCTCGCCATGACGGGTCTCGTCGACACCGGGCAGGTGTACGGGCCGACGGTGTACGGGGCACGGCCCGCGACCGACTCGATGGCCAACCAGTTCGCGGCGATGCCGTCGCTGCACTTCGGCTGGGCACTGATGGTGGCGATCGGCCTCATCGCGGCGACCAGGTCACGATGGCGCCGGCTGTGGCTGCTCCATCCACTGCTCACGCTTCTCGTGATCGTCGGCACGGCCAACCACTACTGGCTCGACGCGATCGTGGCGGGCGCGCTGCTCGGCATCGCCCTCGCGGTGATCCACCTGCCGCACCGGACGGCGACGACCGCGGGACGCACCGGGCGCCTGGTCGGTGCCGAAGGCGCGGAATCCGTACCGGAGCTCGTAGGAGCGGGACGATGAGCGCCACCCTCGTCGCCGTCGTCCTGTCGCTGTTCTCCGCGGTGGCGTACGCAGCCGCCGCGGTGGCCCAGGAACGGCTCGCCGCCAAGGGGGCCGACACCGGCATCCTGCACCTGCTCGGCAACGGGGCCTGGTGGTGGTCGGTGACGCTCAACGCGTCCGCCGCGCTGCTGCACGTCGCGGCCCTCAAGTACGGACCGCTCACCCTGGTCCAGCCGCTCGGCGCGCTCACCCTGGTGGCCGCGGTGCCGCTGGGCGCGCGGGTCGCCGGACGGCGGGTCAGCTCCGTCGAATGGCGCGGGACGGCGCTCACGCTCATCGGGCTCGCGGCGCTGCTCGTCACGGCTTCCGGCCCGGCGCCCGAGGAGCTCCTCAGCGCGCCTCAGGCGCTGGCCGTCGCCGCCGCGACCGCGGCGGTGATCGGGGTGCTGGCGCGGCCCGGCGCCAAGCCGGGGCTGCGGCACGCGGGCGCGTCCGGCTTCGCGTCGGGTGTCGCCTCGGCGCTCACGCAGACGGTGACGGTGGCCGCGACCGACCGCACGGGCCCGCTGCTCAGTCCGCAAATCGTCGTCGTGGCCCTGCTGGTCGCCGCCTTCGCGACCGGCGGGCTGCTGCTGTCGCAGACCGCGTACCGCGGTGGTCTCGGCGCCCCGCTCGCCGTGGTGACGCTCGCCAACCCGGTCGCCGCCGCGGCCATCGGTCTGGTTCTGCTCGGCGAACGTCTGCAGGGCGGCGCGGCGGGTGTGCTGCTGGCCGCGGTGGGCGCGGGCGTCGCGGGCTGGGGTGTGGTGACGCTGTCGCGCTCGGCACCCGAGCCGGCGGCCGGGACGGCCCTGGACGACCACCCCGTGGCCGCGGTACTGGCACTCGAACCCGGATCGGCGGCGCAGGAGCCCTCGCTGGTGCCGCGACAGCCGAAGCGGCGGCCGAAGCGAGGACATCTCACACCGCTCTAGAAGTCCCCTCCGGGAGGCACCCCGGCCGGGCGGACCCCAACGGCACAGACGAGAAGGGGGGGTGGGGGCCCCCCCCACCCCCCCGCCGTACGCCCGGGTGGGCCGGGGCCGCCCCCCCCGCGGGGGTCGAGGGTAAGCCCCGGGTGGGCCGGCCGGGGGGGGGC
>NZ_JBHVXW010000003.1:45137-90131 GCF_042881375.1 Streptomyces sp. NPDC058274 | reverse complement strand
GGGGGCCCCCCGCTAGTACAACACACCCCGCCCTCCCCGCCCCCCGGGCGCGCCCCCCCGGGCGGGCGCCCCCCACGCCCACACCGGACCGGGGGGGGGGGCCCCCCCCCCCCCCCCCCCCCTTCCGTACGCCGGTGTGCTCCGCGTCAGCCCAGCCCGCGGGAGTCCTGCTTCAGCGCCGTGTCGACCGTCAGGGCGGTCGCCACGACCAGGCTCAGCAGGGGCTCGGGGAGCTGGTAGTGGATCTGCAGGACGTAGTTGTCCGCCGTCGTGAACATCGTCTTCGCGAGGCCTTCCCAGGTCTTGGTGATCCGGGCGACCTCGTTGTCGGCGTGGTCGACGATCGCGAAGTTCCAGGCGCGCCAGTTCTCCGCCTTGATCGCACCGATCTGCTGACCGTTGGCGTTGATCGCGAAGTTGATCTTCCCGATCATGTTCTGCTGCACGATCTCGCCGACGGGCTGTCCGTCCGGACGCGCCACGAGCACCCGCGACTTCATGAACTTGCGGGGGCGCGTCAGCAGCAGCTGCGGCTGGCCGTACGCGTCCCGGATCTCCAGCTTGTGGGTCATGAACTGGTCGATGCTGGAGACGAACCGGAGGATCTTCTTCAGCGCGTTCTGGCCGACCTGGACGACCGAACCGAGCTGGTTGCCCTGCTGGTCCATGACCTTGTACTCGTTGGTCACCTCGATCAGCTTGGCCTTCTGGTTCACCACCAGCACCGGCTCGGTGAACAGCGTGCCGCCACCGGCAGCGCCGCCCGCGACCCCGGCCTCCTGCTGCACCTGACGCTGCACGCGCGGGTCGGGGCCCGCGGCGGGCTGCTGCCCGTAGGCCTGCTGCGGCTGCTGGGCGGGCTGCTGCGGGATCGGCGGGGCCTGCTGCGGTACCTGTTGCGCGGCCTGGGCCTGCTGGTCCGCATTCGTGTGGTCGGTCCACTGCGAGCCGTCCCAGTAACGCAGCGTCTGGGCCGCCCCGTGCGGATCCGGGTACCAACCTGCAGGAGTGTTCGAATGCGTGGTCACCGGGGCACACTACCTCGGGCCGACCCGAAAGCAACCAGCGTCCGGGTAACCATCAGACCGTCATGATGGCCGGATCGCTCACGCCCGTCCGGCCGTTCTCGACATGTCCGGCGAACCGGCGCAGGAACGTGCGGTCGGCGTCGGAGACGACGCTCAGGTCGTACCAGCGCTTGCTCGCCTTCAGGTCGACCGTGTGCTTCACGGTCGCGCCGGCCCGCACCTTGAACGACCGCGATGTGCCGCCATAGGCGTTGCTGAGCCTGAGACTCACCGTGCCCGGGCCCTTGTTGGTGAAGGTGAGCTCCACGTTGTCGCCCACGTACCGGGCGGTGACCTCGGGTCCCGCCGCCTTGCCGGGGCCCTTGAAGGTGCGCAGGAAGCCGTTCGGGCCGTGCACCGTCAGGTCGTAGGAGCCGCCGGAGTAGGCCGGGTTCCAGGTGTCCGAGACGGTCTTGCCGGCCTCGGTGGTGTAGGTCCAGGGGCCGTCGGTGCGGTTGCCGGACGTGACGAGGAAGGCCGCGCCCGCGGAGGCGCCCGAAGCGAAGGCCAGCGTGAACTTGCCGGCCGCCGCGTCCGCCGAACCGTCCACCACGGGCGCGTACTTGAGCGGACGGGCCGGGCGCGAGCCGCGCTCCTGCTTGGGCAGGGCCGGGTTCGCGGGCGGGGTGGGCACGTAGTCGGGGTGCCGGTCGTGGTCCGGCGGCCGGTAGCCGTCGGTGTCGGGCAGCGCGACCGGCTGGGTGTCCTTGCGGGCGAAGTCGAACGCGGAGCTCAGGTCGCCGGTGATCGCGCGCCGCCAGGGCGAGATGTTGGGCTCGTGCACCCCGAAGCGGCGCTCCATGAAGCGGATGACCGAGGTGTGGTCGAGCGTCTCGGAGCAGACGTAACCGCCCTTGCTCCAGGGCGAGACGACGAGCATCGGCACGCGCTGGCCGAGACCGTAGGGCCCGGCGGCATGGCTCGCGTCGCCCTGGTAGAGGTCCGGGCCGACATCGACCGTGGACTTGCCCTGGGCGGCGGACTGCGGCGGGTACGGCGGCACGAGGTGGTCGAAGAAGCCGTCGTTCTCGTCGTACGTGATGAACAGGGCCGTCTTCCCCCAGACCGCCGGGTCCGAGGTGAGCGCGTCCAGCACCTGGGAGATGTACCAGGCGCCGTAGTTGGCGGGCCAGTTCGGGTGCTCCGTGAACGCCTCGGGCGCCACGATCCAGGAGATCTTCGGCAGCTTCCCGCCCTGCACATCGGCCTTCAGCTGGTCGAAGAAGCCCTCGCCCTTGCGGGCGTCCGTGCCGGTGCGGGCCTTGTCGTACAGCGGGTCGCCGGGCTTGGCGTTGCGGTACTTGTCGAAGTAGAGCAGGGAGTTGTCGCCGTAGTTGCCGCGGTACGCGTCGGGGATCCAGCCCCAGGAGCCGTTCGCGTCCAGGCCGTCACCGACGTCCTGGTAGATCTTCCAGGAGACGCCGGCCGCTTCGAGGCGCTCGGGGTACGTCGTCCAGTCGTAGCCGGCCTCCTCGTTGCCGAGGACCGGGCCGCCGCCCTTGCCGTCGTTGCCGGTGTAGCCCGTCCACATGTAGTAGCGGTTCGGGTCCGTGGAGCCGATGAACGAACAGTGGTACGCGTCGCAGATGGTGAAGGAGTCGGCGAGGGCGTAGTGGAACGGGATGTCCTCGCGCGTCAGGTAGGCCATCGTGGTCGACGACTTGGCGGGCACCCATTTGTCGTACTTGCCCTTGTTGAAAGCGGTGTGTCCGTCGCTCCAGCCGTGCGGGAGGTCCTGGATGAACTGCAGCCCCAGGTCGTCGGCCTCCGGGCGGAAGGGCAGCACGTCCTTGGTGCCGTCGGACTGGTACCAGACCGACTTGCCGCCCGATGTGGTGGCCGGACGCGGGTCACCGAAGCCGCGGACTCCCCGCAGGGAGCCGAAGTAGTGATCGAAGGAACGGTTCTCCTGCATCAGGACGACGATGTGCTCGACGTCGTCGATCGTGCCGCTGCGATGGCCCGCCGGTATCGAGGCGGCCTTGGCGATGCTGTCGGACAGCGCGGTGAACGCCGCGGTGCCGCCGGCGAGTTGAAGGAATCGGCGCCGATTCACTTGGGGCATGGGTGAGTGACCTCTTGTCGTGACGGGCCTCGGGTGGCCGGATACTGATGGAACGTGCGCGAAAGGAGTGTTCCAAGAGCACCAAACGTCAGGGAAGGGTCTTGTGGCATCCACGTGAAAGTCGGTGGTACATGAGGCCAACGTTTTCGGGCGGAATGTCGGCGGACCTCGCCCGCGGGACGCTCACCTCTGTTTCGCGCTGCCGTGGGACGCGGCGCGTGCCGGACCCGTGACCCGCAGGTCGGCCTCGATACGGGCGACGGTCGCCAGCAGATGGGGCAGCAGATCACGGCGTACGGACTCGACCGAGTTGCGGCTCGCGTGCACCGGGATGTTCACGGCGGCGACCACCTCGCCGTCCCGGTCGCGCACCGGGGCGGCGACCGAGCGCAGCCCCTCCTCCAGCTCCTGGTCGACGATGGCGTAGCCCTGACGCCGTACCCGGCGCAGCTCGGCCCTGAGCTGGTCGGGCGAGACGATCGTGCGGGCCGTCAGACGGCGCGGTTCGGCGCGGGCGAGCCGCGCGTCGATCTCCTCGTCGCCCAGATGCGCGAGGATCACCCGGCCCACGGAGGTCACCTGGGCCGGGAAGCGGGTGCCGACCGTGATGGTCGCGGTCATGATCCGCCGGGTCGGGACCCGCGCCACGTACACGATGTCGTCGCCGTCCAGGACGCAGAGCGAGGACGACTCCCGCACCTGGGCGACGAGTTGCTCCAGATGCGGCTCGGCGATGTCGGGCAGCGTGAAGCTGGAGAGGTAGGAGAAGCCGAGTTCGAGGACTCGGGGAGTGAGCCGGAACAGCCGGCCGTCGGTGTGCACATAGCCGAGGTCCACCAGCGTCAGCAGGAACCGGCGGGCCGCCGCCCGGGTCAGCTCGCAGGACCGGGCCACATCGCTGAGGGTGAGCGAGGGGTGTTCACCGTCGAAGGCGCGAATGACGGCGAGGCCGCGCTCGAAGGACCGGACGAAGTACGGATCGCGGAGTTCAGCAGGCATCGTCGCCTCCACCAGGACGCACGGGGGTGCGCTCTGCGCACGCTAAGAGCACACTTCGACAACTGTCAACGACCTTGCGGGCCAAGGGCATTGACCCCCAAGGGCCATGCGCTCTACGTTCCCGCTGAGCACACCTGTGCGGTCTGCGCACAACCAGTCGGAGTACCAGAGGTCTCAACAGGGGGAACCATGCGTCGTCTGCTCATCGGCCTCGCGGCCGGAGCCGTCTTAGCCGCCGCGACGGCCTGCGGTTCGTCGGACTCCGGGGGATCGGGCACGGCGTCCGGCGGTACCACGACCGTGAAGGTCGGGGTCATTCCCATCGTCGATGTCGCGCCCGTCTATCTCGGCCAGAAGAAGGGCTTCTACAGCAAACGAGGTCTCAAGCTGTCGCTGACGACCGCGCAGGGCGGCGCGGCAATCGTGCCGGGCGTGGTCAGCGGCCAGTTCCAGTTCGGCTTCTCCAACGTGACCTCGCTGATGGTGGCGCAGTCCAAGAACGTGCCCGTCAAGGCGGTGGCCAACGGAGTCGCGTCGACCGGCAAGGACGGCGCCGACTTCGGCGGGATCGTGGTGAAGAAGGGCAGCGCGATCAAGTCGCCCAAGGATCTGGTCGGCAAGAAGGTCGCGGTCAACACCGTCAAGAACATCGGTGACACCTCGGTGCGCGAGTCGGTCCGCAGAGACGGCGGGGACGGCACCAAGGTGAAGTTCGTCGAGCTCGCCTTCGACCAGATGCCCGCCGCGCTCGACGGCGGCCAGGTCGACGCGGCCTGGGTGGTCGAGCCCTCGCTGGCCACGGTCAAGGCAGCGGGCGGCAAGGTCATCGCCTCCAACTACGTCGATGTGGCACCGGACTTGACCGTAGCCATGTACTTCGCGTCCACGCAGTACACGCAGAAGAACCCGGACGTGGTGAAGAAGTTCCGGGAGGCGACCGAGGAGTCGCTGGCCTACGCCGACAGCCACCCGGACGAGGTGCGCGACATCCTCAGCACGTACACGAAGATCCCCGAGGCCACCCTGCAGCAGATGATCCTGCCCAAGTGGCCCGCCAAGCCGAACCGTGTGTCGATCGCGACGCTGGCCAAGCTCGGCGAGCGGGACGGCCTCTTCAAGGAGATGCCGGATCTGGACAAGCTGCTGCCGTGAGCGGGCCGGTCCTCACGAACGCCGCGCTCGGGACGGCCGGGCTCGCGGGCTTCCTCGCACTGGGCGAGGTGGTCCCGCGGCTCGGCCTCGTCTCCGAGGACTACTTCCCGCCGACCAGCCGCATCGTTCGCGCGCTGGTCACCGAGCTGGGCGACGGGGCGTTCTGGACCGCGCTCGGCGACACCCTGACCGGCTGGGCGCTGGGCCTGGCGATCGCCGTCGGCGCGGGTCTCGTCGTCGGCGTGCTCGTCTCGGTCGTGCCGTATCTGCGGGAGGTGACCGCCTCGACGATCGAGTTCCTGCGCCCCATCCCCTCGGTCGCCCTGATCCCCCTCGCCGTCCTGCTCTACGGCAGCGGACTGCGCTCCGTGCTCCTGCTCGTCGTGTACGCCTCCTTCTGGCAGATCCTCATCCAGGTCCTGTACGGCGTCCAGGACGTGGACCCGGTCGCCGAGGAGACCGCCCGCTCGTACGGGCTCGGCACCGGGGCGCGGATCCGCCATGTGCTGTGGCCCAGCGCCCTGCCGTACGTCATGACGGGCGTGCGGTTGGCCGCCGCGGTGGCCCTGGTCCTCGCGGTGACCGCCGAACTCGTCATCGGCGCACCGGGGTTGGGCGCGCGTATCGCGGTCGCGCAGTCCTCGCAGGCGGTCCCGGACATGTACGCGCTGGTGGTGGTCACCGGTCTGCTCGGGCTGCTGATCAACGTGGGCGCCCGCACGGTGGAGCGCCGGGCGCTGGCCTGGCACCAGTCGGTGCGCGGGGAGGTGGTGGCGTGAAGAGCGACCGCCCGCCCGGGGCGCTGCGGCGGGACCGACCGCCTCCGGAGGCCGCGGACGGAGTGAAGCAGCTCCCGCCGTCCCGACGCACCGCCGGTGAGGCCGTGCGGCGCGCCCTCCTCGGGACTGCCTTCGTGACCGGACTGCCCGCGCTGCTCGTCCTGGTCTGGTGGCTGGCGTCCGACGACAGCGTCAACCCCTACTGGCCGCCGCTGCGGACGATCCTGACCACGTTCCCGGACGTGTGGACGGGCGACCGGCTGCGCGCCGACGTGCTGCCCAGCCTGCTGCGGCTGCTGGCCGGCTTTGCGTCGGCGGCCGTGGTGGGCGTGGCCCTCGGTACGGTCATCGGCTCGTACCGGCGGGTGCGGGCCGTCTGCGAACCGGTCCTCGAATTCCTGCGGGCGGTGCCGCCCCCCGTCCTCGTCCCGGTCGTCATGCTCTTCGCCGGGATCGGCGACACGATGAAGATCGCCGTGATCGCGAGCGGTTGTGTCTGGCCGGTCCTGCTCAACACGGTCGAGGGCGTGCGGGCACTCGACTCCGTGATGTCCGAGACGGCGCGCTCCTACGGCATCACGGGCGCGGCCCGGCTGCGGAGCGTGGTGCTGCCCGCGGCGAGCCCGCAGATCTTCGCCGGCCTGCGCCAGGCGCTGTCCCTCGGCCTCATCCTGATGGTCATCAGCGAGATGTTCGCGGCCAGCAACGGCATCGGCTTCACCATCGTGCAGTTCCAGCGGGGGTTCGCGATCCCGGACATGTGGACCGGGATCCTCGTCCTCGGGCTGCTCGGCTTTGTGCTGTCGGTCGTCTTCCAGCTGGTCGAGCGCCGGGTACTGGGCTGGTACCACGGCGTCCGCGCGGCACCCCTCTCACGGCCCGGCGCACGCCGCCGGCGGTCCCCGTGAAGCTCACGAAAGGGCGGTCCATGCTCGACGTACGTGGTCTGCGGAAGGTGTACGAGGGGTCCGGGCGCCGTGTCGAGGCGGTGCGGGACCTCACCTTCACCCTCGACGCGGGCGAACTCGTCTGTCTGGTCGGCCCGTCGGGCTGCGGCAAGACCACCCTGCTGAAGTGCCTGGGCGGCCTGCTCACCCCCACGTCCGGGGAGGTCCTGCTCGGGGGCCGGCCGGTCACCGGGCCGCCGCCGGGCATGGCGTTCGTGTTCCAGGAGTACGGGCGCAGCCTGTTCCCCTGGATGCGGGTCGGCGAGAACGTGGAACTGCCGCTCAAGCAGAAGCAGTTGACCAGGGCGCGGCGCCGGGAGCTGGTCGCCGACGCGCTGGAGTCGGTCGGCCTCGCGGACGCGGCCGGGGCGTATCCCTGGCAGCTGTCCGGCGGCATGCAGCAGCGGGTCGCGATCGCCCGCGCGCTGGCGTACGAGCCGGACGTACTGCTGATGGACGAACCGTTCGCCGCGGTCGACGCGCAGACGCGGGCCGATCTGGAGGACCTGGTGCGCGGGCTGTGGCGGGAGCGCGGGATCACGATCCTGTTCGTCACGCACGACATCGACGAGGCCGTCTATCTCGGCCAGCGGGTGCTGATCCTCTCCTCCTCCCCCACCGTCGTACAGGAGCAGCTGAAGATCGATCTGCCCGACGAGCGGGACCAGTTGCACACGCGGGTCGCCCCGCGCTTCGCCGAGCTGCGGACCCGTGTGTACGAGCAGATCCAGGCGGCGAAGCGCGGGGCGGCAACCGAGCTCAGGAAAGGTACGCCTCCACCTCACTGAGCTGGGCCGCGGGCCAGCCGGTGTTGGCGGTGACGTTGAGCCTCAGATACCGCACGTTCGTACCGCTGGGCAGGTTCACGGTGACCGAGTTCCCGGTGGCCGGGTCGAAGCGGTAGCCCTGCGAGGCGACGACCGTCGAGTACGCGGAGCCGTCCGTGCTGCCGAGGACGGACAGGGTCTGCGTACGGGCCTGCCAGGCCGCGGCGGGCGGCAGCTTCAGCACGACCCGGCGGGCCGCCCGGGCCGACCCGAGGTCGACCGTCCAGGTCTGCGGGAAGGCGTTGTTGGACGACTCCCAGTAGGTGTTGACGTCCCCGTCGACCGCCTTGCCGGGCGTGTAGGCGTCGACGGATCCACTGGCGGTGGCGCTGTGGCCCTTGGCGAGATTGGTGGACGGGTCGGGCGCCGGGTTGCCGGAGCCGGGCTGCGGCCAGGCCGAGCAGTTCGACCAGGTGCTGTCCCAGCCCGTGTTGCCGCCGCCGTTCGTGAGCGTGAACGTGCCGCTCGGGTAGGGGCAGTTGTAGACGCCGGCCGCGCCCACGCCGGTGGCCCGGACGTTGCTGAACTTGACCATGCCCTGCGTCTCGGCCTGGACGACGACCGTGCCGACCTTGTCGACGGTGGCGCCGTTCACGTTCACATTGCTCGTGGCGTAGCCGTGCCCGCCGCCCGACACGAACTCGAAGGCGCTGTACGGGCTGTCCGTGACGGTGGTGTTGGTGATGTTCACCGTGGCGTTGATCGCGCTGTCGTAGGAGTCGACGCGCAACGCCCCCATCGGATGGTTCCAGTTGGGGTTGACCGCACCGGCCCGCACGACGGTGTTGCCGTCGACGGTGATGGTGCCGGCCAGCGGTGAGAAGGGGTCCATGAACTTCTGGTTGGAGATCGCGATACCGCTGCCGAGGGCGTTGGTGTCGGAGACCAGGTTGTTCTTCACCCCGATGTCGGTGCCGCCGTAGATCGCGATGCCGTTGGCGAGGTTCGGCTGCGAGATCGTGTTGTTCTCGAAGCTGCTGTTGGTGTCGGGCGAGTTGAGCGACCACATGGCGAGCGAGTCGTCGCCCTGGTTGCGCAGGAAGTTGTTGCGCACGCGGACACCGTGCGCGTTCCCGTTCAGGTTGAGGCCGTCGGCTGTGGTGTCGAGGATTCGGTTGTTCTCGACGACAAGGTTGTCATTGTTCCCGGTCAGCCACAGGCCGACCTTGAGGTGCTGGATCCACATGCCGGAGACGGTCGAGTTCGGGCCCAGCGAGCCGTTGACGAAGTTGTCCGGGTTGGAGTCCACGCGCTCGGTGACCTCGCCGATGACCGCGAAGTCCTTGAGGTGGACGCTGCCGGATGAGCTGGTCTGGTCGATGAAGCGCGAGGTGCGCACGACGGAGTACCAGCTGCCGGCGCCCTGGAGGGTGACGTTCTGGACGCCGTTGAGGGAGGACGTGATCCGGTAGTCGCCCGGTGGGATCCAGACGACGCCTCCTTGTGCGGCGGAGATCGCGGACCGGAACGCCTGCGTCGAGTCGCCCTGGCCGGTGGGGTCGGCCCCCTTGTCGGTGACCGAGACGGCCCCCGCGGGCTTGGCGGCGGCCGCGGCCACCTGCTCGAAGTCGGCCACGTCCACGGTGACTTGGGTGGACGTCGCCTGGAAGGCGACCTTGTCACCCGCCTGCACGTTCTGGCCAAGGAGCAGCCGCGCGTTGTCGAAGAGGTGGTGGGTCTTGGCTCCCGCGATCCAGGAGGTGTCGACGTAGGAGTACTTGGAAGTGACGGCCAGCGTCTTGGACAGCTTGGTCCCGTTGACGTACACGTCGAGCGAACCGGACTGGCCGTCGGGGACGCTGTACGCGACGTTCACCGCGTTGGCCGCGCGCGGCACGGTGAACTCGACGCGCTGGCCCGCGCTCAGCCGTACGGCCTGACGTCCGGAGGCCTCGGAGGCGAGGGTGCCCTGGGTGTAGTCGGGGCCGATCTTCGTGCCCGTGGTGGTGGCGCCCTCGGCCTCGACCGAGGTGAAGGGCAGGGTCGCGCCCGCGGCCGTCGCCGCGGAGTGGGCCGGGGTGACGCTGAGCATGCCCGCCGAGAGCGCGACGGCCACCGCGGCCGCCGCACCTGGCATGCGCCTGACAGTTCTGGACATGTGCTGATCCCTTTCATCGTGGGGGGGTTGCCGGGATAGCGGGGTGGTTCGACGGCCTGGCTGCGGGGTCAGGCACGCAGCCAGGCCGCCGTGTCCTGGGGAAGGCGCCCCTGGTCGTCCAGGGGGCCGCTGGTGAGCAGCAGCGCACGGTGCGCGGGGAGCTCGGCCGGGGTGCCGGACAGGTTGACCACACAGCGCAGGCCGTCGGTGCGCTGGAAGGCGAGCACGCCCTCGGGTGCGGGCAGCCAGCCGAGCGGGCCGTCGCCGAATCCGGGCTCGGTGCGGCGGATGCGCAGGGCCTCCCGGTACAGGCGCAGCATCGAGCGGGGGTCCGCGCTCTGGCGGTCGGCCGCGTACGCGGGCCAGCCGGCGGGCTGCGGAAGCCAGGGCTCGCCGCCGAAGCCGGCGTAGGGCGCGTCGCCCGTCCACGGCAGCGGGACACGGCAGCCGTCCCGTCCGGGATCGGTGCCACCGGAGCGGAAGTGCATCGGGTCCTGGATCCGGTCGCGCGGGATCTCCGCCTCGGGCAGGCCGAGTTCCTCGCCCTGGTAGACGTAGACGGCTCCGGGCAGGGCCAGCGACAGCAGGGCGGCGGCACGGGCGCGGCGGGTGCCGAGGGCGAGGTCCTCCGGGGTGCCGAACGCCTTGGTCGCGAAGTCGAAGCCGGTGTCCTCGCGGCCGTAGCGGGTGACCGTGCGGGTCACGTCGTGGTTGCACAGCACCCAGGTGGCGGGCGCGCCGACCGGGGCGTGCTCGGCGAGCGTCTCGTCGATCGACGTCCGCAGCCGGGTGGCGTCCCAGGGGCAGGACAGGAAGGAGAAGTTGAAGGCGGTGTGCAGTTCGTCGGGGCGCAGATAGCGGGCGAAGCGCTCCGTGTCGGGGAGCCAGACCTCGCCCACGAAGATGCCGTCGTACTCGTCGGCGACCGCGCGCCAGGAGCGGTAGATGTCGTGGAGCTCGTCGCGGTCGACGTACGGATGCGGGTCGCGGCCCTCGACGAAGTCGGGCAGGTCCGGGTCCTTGACGGGCAGCGCGGCCGAGTCGATACGGACGCCGGCCACACCCCGTTCGAACCAGAACCGCAGGACGTCCTCGTGCTCCTGACGGACCGCCGGGTGCGCCCAGTTGAGGTCGGGCTGCTCGGGGGTGAAGAGATGGAGGTACCACTCCCCGTCGGGCAGCCGGGTCCAGACCGGCTCGGGCGAGCCCGCGAACTGCGACCGCCAGTCGTTGGGCGGGAGTTCGCCGTGCTCGCCACGGCCGGGGCGGAAGTGGAACAGCTCCCGCTCGGGACTGCCGGGTCCGGCCACCAGCGCCGCGCGGAACCAGGCGTGCTGGTCGGACACGTGGTTGGGCACGATGTCGACGAGGGTGCGGATGCCCAGTTCCCGTGCCTCGACGATGAGCTTCTCCGCCTCGGCGAGCGTCCCGAAGGCCGGGTCGATGGTCCGGTAGTCGGCCACGTCGTAGCCGCCGTCGGCCAGCGGGGAGAGGTACCAGGGGTTGAACCACAGGGCGTCCACGCCCAGTTCGGCGAGGTACGGAAGCTTGGCGCGGACGCCCGCGAGATCGCCGGTGCCGTCGCCGTCACCGTCCGCGAAACTGCGGACGTACACCTGGTAGATGACGGCGGAGCGCCACCACTCGGACTGATTCCGGGCAGGGAGGGGCTGGCCCACGGTGCGTTGCCTTTCGTTCGAGGGGGGTCAAGGGGCGCCGGAGGGGGCTGCGGCTCAGCCCTTCGTGCTGCCCGCGCTGATCCCCGCGATGATGTGCCGCTGGAACACCAGGAACATCAGGACCATCGGGATGCTGGCGATCACCATCGAGGCGATGAGCACGGTCAGCGGGATGTTCTGCGACAGCTGGACGAGCGCCACGCTGATGGGCTGCTTGTCGGTGTCGGAGAAGACCATCAGCGGCCAGAGGAAGTCCTGCCAGACGGCGACCAGGGCGAAGATCGAGACGACTCCCAGGACCGGCCGGGACATCGGCAGCACGATCGACCAGAGGGTGCGCAGCCGGCCGGCGCCGTCGATCTCGGCGGCCTCCAGGACATCGCGCGGGATCTGGTCGAAGAACCGCTTGAGCAGATAGAGGTTGAAGGCGTTGGCCACCGCGGGCAGCCAGATGCCGAGCGGGTCGTTCAGCAGGCTGGTGTGGATCAGCGGCAGATCGGCGACGGTCAGGTACTTCGGTACGACCAGGGCCTGGGCCGGCACCATCAGTGTGGCGAGGATGCCACCGAGGATCACCTTGCCGAAGGCGGGCCTCAGTTTGGACAGGGCGTAGGCCGCGGCCGTGCAGAAGACCAGCTGGAGGATCCACGCGCCCGCGGCCTGCACCACCGTGTTCCACAGGTGGGTGGGCAGGTCCATCAGGTCCCAGGCGTCGGTGTAGCCGCTGAGACTCCAGTGCTCGGGAACGAGGGTCGGAGGTGTGCGCGTGACCTCGTCCGGCGACTTCATCGCGCCGGTCACCATCCAGTAGACCGGGAAGAGGAAGGCGAGTGCGAAGAGCAGGACGACGCCGGTGAAGACGGTCCAGTAGAGGGCCTTGCCGCGGGGGCGGGCGAGAGTGAGGGGCGAAACCAGCGTGCGGGTACTCACGAGTCCTCTCCTCCGGAACGGGTCAGCCGCAGATAGAGCGCGGAGAAGGCGCTGAGCAGGACGAGCAGCATCACGCTGAGCGCGCAGGCGCCGCCGAAGTCGTTGTAGAGGAAGGCGTACTTGTAGATCAGGTAGAGCACGGTGACGGTCGCGTTCTCGGGACCGCCGCCGGTGATCACGAAGGGCTCCGTGAAGACCTGCATCGTGGCGATGATCTGCAGCAGCATCAGCATGAGGATGATGAAGCGGGTCTGCGGGATCGTCACATGGCGGATGCGCTGCCAGATGCTCGCGCCGTCCAGCTCGGCCGCCTCGTACAGCTCACCGGGGATGCCCTGCAGCGCGGCGAGGTAGATGAGGACGGTGCCGCCGAGGTTGGCCCAGGTGGCGACGATGACGAGCGAGACGAGCGCGGTGTCGGCGCCGTTGGACCAGTTCGAGGTCGGCAGGTGCGCGAAGCGCAGCGCCTCGTTGGCGAGGCCCGCCCCGGGATCGTAGAACCACTTCCACAGCAGGGCGCTGACCACCGGCGGGATCATCACCGGCAGGTACACCACGACCCTGAAGAAGGCCTTCGCGTGCCGCAGTTCGTTGAGCACCAGCGCCATCAGGAACGGCACGGCGAAGCCGATGAGCAGGGCGATGAGCGTGAAGGTCAGGGTGTTGCGCCAGGCCGCGGTGAACTCCGGGTCGTGGAAGACGCGGGTGAAGTTGGCCGTACCGACCCACTCCCCGCCGGACCCGGGCGTGTACTTCTGGAAGGCGATCACGACCGCGCGGATAGCCGGATACCAGGAGAACAGCGCGAAGCAGAGCAGGCCGCCGGTCAGGAAGGCGTACGCACGCAGCTGGTCGGCCAGGCGCCGGCGCAACGGACTCCCCGTCCGGCGCCCGGCCGACCGCGGCCCCTCCGGCACGCCGACGGCGGCCGGAGGGAGTGCTGCGGGCTTCGATGCGGTCTTCATGAACGGTGTCAGCCCCGGGCCAGAATGGAGTCGATCTTGCCGGACGCGTCCTTCAGCAGCTTGTCGATGTCGGCGTCCTTCTTGGTGAGCACGGCGGAGACGGCGCCGTCGAGGACCGAGTAGATCTGCTGGGCCTGCGGCGGCTCGATCTTCATGTCCAGGTTCTGGTTGCCGTCCAGGAAGGCCTGGTAGTTCTCCACCGGCACGTTGGCGTTGGCCTTCTTGACCTGCTGGTCCTTGGCGTCGGCCGCGCCGGTGAAGAGCCGGGGCTCGGGCAGGCCCACGGGCGCGTCGTTCTTCTTGGCGCGGGCGTAGTCGCCGAGGAAGCCGTCACCGGGCGTCAGGAACATGCTGTCGAGCCACATGAGGCCGGCCTTGATCTGCGCCGGGGTGGCCTTCTTGTTGAACATGTAGCCGTCGCCGCCGATGAGCGTGCCCTTGCCGCCGGGCATCGGGGCCAGCGCCAGGTCCTTGTAGTTGCCGCCCTTCTCCTTGACGAGGATCGGGATGTTGTCGGGCGCGGAGAGGTACATGCCGAGCTTCCCGGAGCCCATCATCTGCTGGACGTCGTTCAGGATGAGGAGCTGCTTGCTGCCCATGGAGTTGTCGGTCCAGCGCATGTCCTTGAGGTTCTGCAGGACCGCCTTGCCCTCGGCGGTGTCGACGGTGGCCTTCTTCCCGTCCTCGCTGACCACGTTGCCGCCCTGCGAGTACAGCTCGGCGGTGAAGTGCCAGCCGCCCTGGTTCTGCGCGCTGTAGTCGGCGTAGCCGACGGTGCCGTTGCCGAGCGCGGCTATCTTCTTGGCCGCGGCGCGGAGTTCCTCCCAGGTGGCCGGGGGCTTCTCGGGGTCGAGGCCGGCCTTCTCGAAGAGCTTCTTGTTGTAGATCAGCCCCATCGAGTAGCCGGTGCGCGGGATCCCGTAGATCTTGCCGTCGACGGTGTAGATGTCGCGCAGCTGCTGCTGGATGGTGCTGTAGCTCTTCAGGTCCTTCACGTACGGCGTGAGGTCGGCGGCCTGGTTGATGTCGACGACGTGCTTGGCATCCGTGAAGTACGTGTAGAAGACGTCCTCCATCTGACCGCCGGCGAGCTTCGCGTCGAACGTCTTGGGGTCCTGACAGGGGAACCCGTCATGCGGGACGACGTCGATGTCCGGGTTCTGCTTCTCGAAGGCCTTGACGTCGGCCTCGAAGAACGAACGGTCGACCTTGGCGCTCTTGGGCGGTTCGCAGTTGACCGTGATGCGGGTCTTGCCACCCGCCTTGCCGTCGTCGCCCGACCCGCACGCGGAGACGGCGGTGAGCGCAAGGGCGGATGCCATGAGCGTGGTGCAGGTACGGCGGAACCCGGGACTTCTCATCGGTGGACCCCTCTTGGGCAGGCGCAGGGAAGGCCCACGGCGGCACACCGGGTGGTGCGACGACCGTGTCTGGCGCCGCACACTCAAGCACCGGGGACAGCTGTCCGCAAGATGTCGCGCAGAATCCGTAATTATTTGACAGCGGATTGGATCTCAGCGGTGCGCACTTGCGCGATGGAGCCCGAAGCGGCGAGACGTTTGCGCTGGTGACCGGATCCCGTTGCAGTGCGCTTTCGCGCGGGGCCGGAGCCGGGGGCGCGGCGCGCGGACGGGCGGCGTCCGCCCGGCAGCGACGGGCCCTCGGGCAGCCACGTCCGAGAAGGGCCTCGCGCGATGCGCAGGGACCCGGGAGCGATTCGACCGGGCCGTGCGACCGGGCTCGCCCACGGCTGCGCACCGGCCCGGTGCGCGGGCCGGCCACCGGGGTCGACAGCGGGGCGCCCGGGGCGGGACGCGGGCTCGACGGCGGGGCACCCGGGCGGGGCGCGGGGCAGGGCTCAGGGGCGGCGCGCTCGCGCGGGCCGCGGGGGCTCGACGACCGAGCCCGGGGGGACGTGGCGGCTCAGGCGCGGGGCGCCTGCGCGGTCGAGCCCCGGACCACCAGCTCCGGCTCGAACAACAGCTCTTCGGCCGGTACGGCGCTGCCGCCGATCTGGGCGTTCAGCAGCTCGACGGCCGCTCGCCCCATCGCCTCGATGGGCTGGCGGACGGTGGTCAGCGGGGGCTCGGTGCAGTTCATGAACGCGGAGTCGTCGTAACCGACGACCGACACGTCGGACGGGACGGCGAGTCCCTTGCGGCGGGCGGCGCGCACGGCCCCGAGGGCGAGTGGGTCGCTGGCGCAGATGATGCCGGTCACCCCGCGGTCCAGCAGCCGGGTGGTGGCCGCCTGGCCGCCCTCCAGGGAGAACATGGCCCGGGCGACGTGCTCCTCGGGCAGATCGGCGCCGAAGGCCCGGGCCGCGGCGAGTTTGCGCTGGGAGGGCATGTGGTCGGCGGGGCCGAGCACCAGCCCGATCCGTTCGTGCCCCAGGGAGGCCAGGTGCCGCCACGCCTGCTCGACGGCGACGGCGTCGTCGCACGAGACGCCCGGGAAGCCCAGGTGCTCGATGGACGCGTTGACCAGGACTACCGGAATCTTGCGGTCCGCGAGCTGCCGGTAGTGGTCGTGCGGAGCGTCGGCCTGGGCGTACAGACCGCCCGCGAAGACCACTCCGGAGACCTGCTGCTGGAGCAGCAGCTCCACGTAGTCCGCCTCGGAGACGCCGCCCTTGGTCTGGGTGCACAGCACCGGAGTCAGCCCGAGCTGCGCGAGCGCGCCGCCGATCACTTCGGCGAACGCGGGGAAGATCGGATTCTGCAGTTCCGGCAGTACCAGGCCGACGAGACGGGCACGTTCGCCGCGCAGCTGTGTGGGCCGCTCGTAGCCGAGGACGTCGAGGGCGGAGAGCACCGACTGCCGGGTGGCATCGGAGACTCCCGGCTTGCCGTTGAGCACCCGGCTGACCGTGGCCTCGCTGACCCCGACCTTCTTCGCCACCTGAGCAAGTCGTCGCGTCATGACCGCAAGAATAGCGCAAGCGATGCAAACCGCTTGCGCAATCGTCGGACTACTTGTCGTGCGATCCGGCGGGCCTGTCAGGGAAGCCTCCCGCACGTGTCCCTACCGGGGCGAGGGCGGACGCAGCCGCCGTCACGGGACCACTCGGCCCAGCGGTGGGCCTCGGCGGGCCTCGGCGGCGGACCGTAGGTGGTGGCACCCGGGCATCACCCGGGAGCCGCCGACGGCGGGAGCACAGCACCGACGAACGACGAGAGGGGACGAACAGGGGCTCCGGGGACGGGAGTTACACGACCCTGAGATGCGCGGTGCCGTGTCGGGGGACACGGGTCCTGCGCGGCGCGGGTGTCGCCTTGCGCGGCTCGCGCAGCACCAGCGTCATCCGCGTATAACCCATGTTCTGCAGGGTGTTGGGGGTCTCCCCGACGATCCGGCAGTCCGTGCGGCCCCAGCGCGGGTCGGGGTGCACGAGAGGGCGGACGGCGCCGTCGTGCTCCACGGCGTCCGCTCCGACGGCGCGGATCCAGTGCGGCAGCCCGTGCCGGTAGGCGGCTTCCATGATCGGATCCTGGGCGATGTCCCGGCGGATCGACTGCAGACCGCGGTCCTGCCCGTGCCGCTCCAGTGAGGCCGCGAAGTGGGCGAGCATCGGCAGGCACCAACTCGACTCGTGATCACCGAGGATCATGCCCGCGTCCGGATGGAACAGGACGAACCGGAGGAAGTTGTCGCCCGGCATGGCGGTCGGATGGGGGCCGACTCCGCGGAAAAGTGTCTCGAACGCGGGGTTGGACAGGACGACGTCCCAGCGATGGTCGAACACGACCGAAGGGAAAGGGAGGGCCTCGAGAAGTGCGGCGTAGTCCTGGAGATACGCCTGCGCTTCGAGACTCTCGGGAACGGGCCGCGGCTGAGACCGCTGCCCTCCTGCCTGGTACGCCATCGGGAGGTCACCCCTCTTGCCTATGCGGCCTTCACGCGGCGCCTTGATCCTGCTGCCCGTTGAGGAGGCGTGTCAACTATCGTGGCATTCGCCGCCTGTTGACGGCTGAATCTCGCCACAGTTGTGGCGAGACCTGGATGTGGGTTCGAACAAGCGGATAGTCTCCGGATGGTTCCTGAGCATCTTGTGAATTACCTGAGAGAGACGTAGGAGATCTGTCAGTGACGGATGGCTTCGAGGTTCCGGGCGCCACGGCGACGGTTCTGCTGCCGGCCGTCGTGGCCCGGGTCACCGCTCTCGCAGACCGGCTCGGTGTGCAGCAGGGCGAGGTCTTCGACGTCCACCGGCTCTCGGCCGAGTCCGGCGTCCCCGATCCGGTGGTCAGGGCCCTGTTGAGCGGCCGGCCCGCCGGCGAGCCCGATCTGCAGACGCGCTTTCTGCAGCGCTTCGACCTCCTGCGCCGCACCCGGCTCAAGCCCAACGGACGCAGATACACGCAGCAGGAGATAGCCGACGGCGCGGGAATGTCGCGTCAACAGGCGGGCGCCCTCATCAACGGCGACCGGCGCCCCACCATGGAGCACTGCGACGCGATCCAGCGGTTCTTCCGCGTCCATGCCGGCTTCCTCACGGCCGAGGACCCCGAGGCGCTCGCGGGCGCTCTCCAGCGCTGCGAGCAGGAACTCCTCCAACAGCTCGCCGACCGCGAGCGCGCGGCCGCCCTGGCCGCCGACGACCCGCTGGAGCGGCTGCTGCAGGACCACGGCGTCCGCGGGATCGCCTGGCGGGCCGCCCAGCTGCCCACCGACCAGCACCGGGACAAGGTCGCGGAATGGCTGGACATGCTCCTGGAAAGCGTCAAGCGGCCCGAGTCGTGATCCGGGGGAGAACTGTGGGCATCGGCAAGGACATGCGCCGCCTGTGCGGTGAACTGGTCGCGGAACTCTCGCTCCCGGCGCCGGCGGAACCCGCCGATCTGTACACCGCTCTGTGCGGCGCCATGAGCAGGCGCCGCGGACGCCCTGTGCAGTACCGTACGGCCGCGTTCCCGCCCGGCACCGCCAGCGGGCTGTGGCTCGACATGGCCGACCAGGACCTCGTCGTCATCGAGCAACGCACCGCCCCCGACCACCAGTTGGTCATCCTCGGACACGAGCTGTGGCACATGAAGGCAGGGCACTGCAGCCATCACGTCGAGGGCGCGGCCGTCGCGGCCCGGCTCCTCAGCGACGACGCGGACCTTCAGGCGACGGTACTGAAGGTGGCGGCGCGCACCCGGTTCGACCTCCGCGACGAGAAGGAGGCCGAAAGCTTCGGCCTGCTGCTCGCCAGCAAGTGCCGTACGTGGCTGGCCGGTTCGGCGCTGCGCGGGCCCGTTCGGCGGGACGGCCTGGCGGGCCGGATCGAGGCGTCCCTGGGCTATCGCGGTCCGCAGGGCTGACCGCCCGGGAGACGCCGACGACGATGGACGGACCCAGCTACTACATCCCGGCCGCCACCATGGGCGTGGCCCTCGCCTTCAAGGCGCCCGCCCTCCTGCGCGGCTGGCGCGATCCGCTGCTGCGGTCCGTGGGCGTCCTGCTGGCCCTGGCCGCGCTGGTGTTCTTCTTCGCGGCCCCGCCGACGATCACCGAGGTCAACGACCTCACCGGGATCCCCAATGTCTCGGCACCGCTGGTCTACTGCCTGTTGAGCGCCTTCAGCGGCTCCTGTCTCGTCCTCATCGTGTACTGGCGCGGCGGCCCGCCCGAGGTGACCCGCCGGATCACCCGGCGCTGGATCGCCGGATACAGCCTGGTGAGCGTCACGCTGATCGTGCTCTTCGCCCTCGGCGACACTCCCCGGGAGCGGCTGCGGGACCTCGACACCTACTACGCCAACACACCGTTCATCCGAGAGATGATCGTGCTCTATCTCGTCGCCCTCACCGTCTCGGGCGTAGCGATGAACGTGATGTGCTGGCGCTGGGCGCTTCAGGTGAGCGGCTGGCTGCGTGCCGGGCTGCTCACGATCGCCGTCGGCTTCCTCTTCAACATCCCTTACGCGGCCGCCAAGTTGACGGCCGTGGCCGCGCGCTGGAACGGCGGCGACCTGGACGGCCTGAGCACCAATGTGGCACCTGTACTGGCCTCCGCGGGCGCCCAGTTCACCGCGCTCGGCTTCTGTCTTCCGCTCGCCTGCCGGCGTCTCGGGGACAGCTGGCACACCTGGTCGACGTACCGCAGGCTCGGGCCGCTGTGGCGCGAGCTGCGTTCGGTCTCCGTGCACCAGGACCGCGGGGTGCGGATCTCCTGGTGGTCGTCCGCCGAACTCCTGGTGACCCAGCGGGAGTCCGACATCCACGACGGCCTGCTGGGCCTGAACCCCTACTTCGACGCGGAGGTGCGCTCACGTGCCTACGCCGCGGCCGTCGCGGCGGGCACGGATCCCGCGCAGGCGCACGCCGAGGCCGACGCGGCGATGGTGACGGCGGCAGTGCGGGCCAGGGCCGCCGACCCGGACGGCGAAGTCATCAGCTCGGCCGCGGCCGCGGAGCCGTCCGCGCCCACCGACGGCCCGCGCGATCTCGTGCGGATGTCCCTCGCCCTGCGGCGGTCGCCGGTCGTCGCGGCCGCCCGCGAAGGGGCCACGGCGCCCTCGCCGGCCGACCGCGGGCAGCGGGCGTACTGACCCGGGCCGCCCGGGTCGGGGGCCCGCGGCCGTCAGGTCGCGCTGCGTTCGCTCGCCTCCCGCAGGTCGCGTTCCGCCGCACGGCTGCGCGCCGTGTCGGGCTGCCCGGCGGCGCTGCCGGGCCGGCCGGCACGCAGGAGTCCGCGCCAGTGCTCACGGCTCCAGTCGGCCGGGTCGGTGGTGCTGGTGAACTCCTCGACGACGGAGACGAAGCGGCTCGGGTCACTGTGGAAGGGGAAGTGTCCCGCGCCCTCGAAGATCTCCAGACGGCTGCCCGGCATCGCCTCGTGCGCGCCGTACGCGTGCCGTACCGGCACCACGCTGTCCCGGTCGCCCCACAGCAGCATCGTCGGCATGCCCTCGGTCAGATAGCAGCGGTCGAGCATCGTCACCGCCTGTCCGCGCCAGTCGACCACAGCGCGCAGCGTGCGGATGAACGCGCTGCGGGAGTTCGTGTCGGGCAGCGCGTCCACGAGCGTGAGCAACTCCGGTGCGTCCTGCCCCAGGTCGGTGTCGAGGAGCCGCATGACCCGTGCGAACAGGCCCACTTGGAACCGCATGCCGGGCAACCGCAGTGTGGAGAGCATGAGATGCGCCCCCGGCAGGGAGACCGCCCGCAGTACGGGGTTGACCTCGCGGCCGACGCCGCCCGCGCTGACCAGGATGAGCCGCTCGGTGCGCTCGGGGAACTGGTACGCGAACTGCATGGCGACCCCGCCGCCGAGCGAGTGCCCGACGAGGGTGGCGGACTCGACGCCGAGGGTGGTGAGCAGATCACGCACCCCGTTCGCGTACGCGGCCACCGAGTAGTCGGCCCGCGGCCTGTCCGAGGCGCCGTGGCCGAGCAGATCGGGCGCGATGACGGTGTGGCTGCGGGCGAGGTCGGGGATCAGCTCCGCCCAGGTCGCCGACGAGTCGCCGATGCCGTGGATCAGGACGAGCGGCGGGCCCTCCCCCGCCATGCGGTAGGCGCGCCGGTAGCCGTGCACGACACGGAACCGCAGTCGCAGTTCCCCGTCGCCCACCGGGCGCAGCCGTCCGCTGCGCCGCGGACGCCGAGGCGGTACGTCGGTCACGGTCTCGCCTCCTGATCCAGGCCGCGCAAGCGGTGGTTCCCCACCTTTCACTCCAGCGTAGGGCCCTTGTCCCACCAGGGATTTCCGGGAGGTTTCGCCTCCGCTAAGCGGGCGCAGAGCCGCGCCGGCGCCCCGCCCGAGCGAAGTCGGGAATGGGGGAGAAACCGGATTGTCAGTGGTGGACGGCAAGCTGGAGTCGTACCACCGGTGCGCCGGGGGCGGAAGCGCTGTTGGCCGCTGCCGCGCCGGGGGTGTCCGCAGCGCACGAACGGTCACGACACGTACCGCTTCGACAAGCCGACCAGGGGAGAGCCGACCGATGCCGACCGCCGTACTGACCGATCACGAACGCGCCGCCGTCCAGGCCTATCTGCGTCTGCTCCGCACCGTACGAGCGGCGTTCGACGGTCCGCCGGACGGCCACCGGCCACCCGTGGTGCCGCCCGCCGCCCTGGCGGAGGCGGAGCGGGCCCTGGCGGCGGCCGGCCTCGCGGGCAACGAGGAGGCGTTCTTCCGCCTGCTGCACGACTGGTGCCCCGACCCCGGCTGACTGTCTGCGGATGGTGGGCCCGACGGGCCGGTGCTCGCCCTGGCCGGCCCGCGACCCACCGCGTGATCCGCGGGACGGGCTCAGGGGTGCGGCACGCTGACCGCCGTCGCCAGCAGCCCCCGCTGCACGGTCCAGCGTCCGTCGAAGGCCCGGACGCGTTCGTGGCCCAACAGCGGGCCGGGGACGAGGAGTTCGGCGCGGAAGCGGCCCGACGGGGCCGTGCTCCCGGACGCCGGGTCCCTCGAGATGGAGATGTCCGCCTCGGAGAAGTCCAGCCACTTCTCCGTGAGCGGGAACCACGCCTTGTAGACGGACTCCTTGGCGCTGAAGAGCAGCCTGTCCCAGTGGACTTCGGGGGTGTCGGCGCTCAGCCGGCGCAGGCGCTCCAGCTCCGCGGGCAGGGCGATGGAGGCGAGGACGCCGTCCGGGAGCCGGAGATGGGGCTCGGCGTCGATGCCGAGGGAGGCCAGGTCGGCGGCGCGGACCAGTGCGGCGGCGCAGTAGCCCTCGCAGTGCGTCATGCTGCCGACCACACCCTCCGGCCACAGGGGCGCTCCGCGCTCCCCGGTGAGGACGGCCTGCGGGGCCACGCCGAGCTTCTCCATGGCGCGCCGGGCACAGGCGCGCGCCGCGGTGAACTCGCGACGCCGCTTCTCCACGGCACGCGCGATCAGCGCCTCTTCCCCGGGGTACAGCGTGGCGCGCCCGGTCTCGTCGTCACCGTGTGTCTCCACGGCCACGACCGGATCCGGGAGCAGTTCCTCGATCACCTGCTCCGACCTCCATCGGCAGAATGCGGCGCAGCGTGCCGGGCGGTCCCGGTCGCTTGCTCCACTCGCGGGGGTAGCCCACGGACACCTCTTCGAAGCGGACGCCCTCGTGCCAGGTGGTCCGCGGGATGTGGAGATGTCCGTAGACCATGACCTCGGCGCGGAATCTGCGGTGCCAGTCGGCGGTCAGCCGGGTGCCGCACCACATCGCGAACTCGGGGTAGCGCAGGATGTCGGTGGGGTGCCGGTCCAGCGGGTAGTGGTTGACCAGCACTGTCGGCAGGTCTTCGGGCAGTTCGGCGAGCCGGCGCTCGGTCTCGGCGATCCGGGCCCGGCACCAGGCGTCGCGGCTGGGGTAGGGATCGGGGTGCAGGACGTGCTCGTCGGTGCAGACGATGCCGGTCGATTCCGCGTAGGCCAGGCCCTGGGCCTTGGTCGCGCACCCCGGCGGCAGGAACGAGTAGTCGTACAGCAGGAACAGGGGTGCCACGACCGCGGGACCGCCCGGCCCGTTCCACACCGGGTAGGGGTCCTCCGGGGTGAGCACGCCGAGGTCGCGGCAGAGGGCGACCAGATGCTCGTAGCGGGCGGTGCCGCGCAGGGTGACGGGGTCCTTCGGGTGCGTCCACAGCTCATGGTTGCCGGGGGCCCAGATCACCTTGCTGAAGCGGCCGGCGAGTGTGCCGAGGGCCCAGCGGATGTCGGCCACGGTCTCCGCGACGTCTCCGGCGACCAGCAGCCAGTCGCCGTCGGACGTGGGGCGCATGGCCTCGACGAGGGCGCGGTTCTCGGCGTATCCGATGTGCAGGTCGCTGATGGCCAGCAGCTGTCCCGGACGGTCGGCCGTCGACTCCACTCCCGCCCCCTCCGCGAACCCGAATGGGAACACAAGAACACATCTGCCCTGCCCCGGACAAGGGCCGTCCGACCGGGCACGGCGTCGCCGTGGCGCGCACCCGCGTCCACATCCGGGGAATCCGTAACACGCCCGTAGCGTCACAGGTGCCCCGCGCCCCCTATGATCGCCCCAACACAGCTGTCACGAGCCGTCCCACGGCGTACGGCGGCTCGGTGTACCTCCCTCCCCCCTGGCCGGGCACGGCCTGCTCCGCTGTGCCCGGAATCTGTGAAAGGCGGCCTGCATGGGCTCTCGCGTACGCGTCTGGCTCAACCGCACGTACGCGGAGAACGTGTTCTTCATGGATCAGCTGCGGTGCAATCCGCACGACCGGCCCGTCGAGATCCACGCCACGCACGGCGACGCCGACTCCCCCATCCTGGCCGCGGCCGACATCGCCGCGCTGGAGCCGGAGGGTCTCTCCCCGGCGGCTTACGTCGAGTACGCGCTGGACCAGTGCGCGCGGCATGGCATCGATGTCTTCGTCCCCGTCCTCTACCAGGCGGCGATCGTGGCGCACCGCGCCGAGTTCGCCGCGCTGGGTACGGCTCTGCTCGCGCCGCCCGCCGAGGCCGTGGCCGTCTTCCACGACAAGGTGACGGCGTACGAGGCGCTCCAGGCGCAGGGCATTCCGGTGCCGCCGTGGTGGCGGGTGCGGACGGCGGAGGAGCTGCTGACCGCGGTCGAGGCGCTGGAGGAGGCCGGCCACAAGGCGTGCTTCAAGCCGGCGGCGGGCGCGGGCGGGGTGGGCTTCCGCATCATCACGCGCGACCCTTTCTCCCTCTCGCATCTCAACGGGTTCCCGAGCCCCTACATGCCACTCGATCTGGTGATGGAGGCGGTGCGGCAGGCCGAGCGGCCCGTCGACTGGCTGGTGATGCCGCGTCTGGAGCAGCCGGAGGTGTCCGTCGACTGCCTCACCGGGCCCGACGGCCGGGTGCGGATGGCGGTGGGCCGCACCAAGAACGGGCGGCGCCGCGGCTTCACGCTGCATCCCTCCTGGATCGATCCGGCGCGCCGGATCGCGGAGGCGTTCGAGCTGCACTATCTGACGAACATTCAGTTCCGGATGTACGGGGACGAGCCCGTTCTCATGGACGTCAACACCCGGCCCGCGGGCGGGCTGCACCAGCTCGCGCTGTGCGGGATCAACGCCCCTTGGGCGGCCGTACGGTTGGCACTCGGCGAGGACCCGGGCGAGCTGGTTCCGTCGCGTCTCGCGCACGACTACACCGTGGTCGCGGGCCCCCGTCCGCTGCGCCCGGTGTCGCTGCCGCAGCAGCGCACGGAGACCCCGGCCCCGACCCTCCCGGCCGTGCCCGCCCAGGCCACCGCCGCACTCGCCCCGGACGCGGAGGCCGCTCCGAGGCCGGTCGCGGAACCCGCCGCCGGGCCCGTCACGGCCCCCGTCACCGCGAGCGCTCCCGCCGCCATCGCACCCGCATAGCCGCTTTCCCCACACCGTCGGAACTACCGGTCTGGACCAATCCGCGCACAGTGTCTTGACAGCCACATTGGTCCATACCAACTTGGTTGCGCACCTCCAGCACTCCCGAACACCCCCATTTCACCAGGGAGATCGCGTGCGCATCACACCTTTCCGACGCTCCAGACGCACTTTCCTCGCCCTGCTCGGCTCCGCCGCTCTGGCTCTGGCCGGGGCGGTCGCCCTGCCCGGCACGGCCCAAGCGGCCAACATCCTGTCCAACCCCGGCCTCGAATCGGGCAGCCTCTCCCCCTGGACCTGCACGGGGAACCTGGGCTCGGTCGTCTCCAGTCCCGTGCACGGCGGCACCAAAGCCCTTGCGGGAGCCGCGAGTTCGAGTGACAACGCCAAATGCAGCCAGACCGTGTCGGTCCAGCCGAACACCACCTACAGCCTCTCGGGCTGGGTACGCGGCAGCTATGTGTACCTCGGCGTGGACGGCGGAGCCTCCACGTGGACGACCTCCACCTCGACGTACAGCCAGCTGACCGTGTCCTTCACGACCGGTGCCTCGCAGACCAGCGCCACGATCTACACCCATGGCTGGTACGGGCAGGGCACCTACTACGCGGACGACATCAGCCTGGACGGTCCCGGCGGCGGTGGCTCGGACAGCCAGGCCCCGACGGCGCCGGCGAGTCTGCGCTCCACCGCCAAGACCTCGTCGAGCGTGTCGCTGGCGTGGAACGCCTCGACGGACAACGTCGGCGTCACCGCGTACGACATCTACAGCGGCTCGAACCAGGTGCTGAGCGTCTCGGGCACGAGCGCGACGGTCAGCGGGCTCTCCCCCAGCACGGCCTACACCTTCACGGTGAAGGCGCGCGACGCGGCCGGGAACACCTCGGGCGCCTCCAACGCGCTGAGTGTGACGACCGACGCGGGCACCGGCGGGGGCACCGGCTTCAAGCAGGCCGCGCCCTACCTCTACCTCGGCTGGGGCGATCCGCCGAGCGCGACGTCGGTGATGAGCTCGACCGGCATCAAGTGGTACACCATGGCGTTCATGCTCGACTCCGGCGGCTGCAACCCCGCCTGGGACGGCAGCCGGCCACTGACCGGCGGCAACGACCAGAGTGTCATCAACTCGATCCGGTCGGCGGGCGGTGACATCGTCCCGTCGTTCGGTGGCTGGTCCGGCAGCAAGCTCGGCGCCAACTGCTCCTCCGCGAGCGCGCTGACCGCGGCGCTGCAGAAGGTGATCGACGCCTACGGCCTCAAGGCGATCGACATGGACATCGAGAACACCGACGAGTTCGAGAACGCCGCGGTCCAGGACCGCATCCTGACCGCGCTGAAGACGGTCAAGACGAACAACCCGGGCCTGCGCACGATCGTCACCTTCGGCACCTCGACGACCGGCCCGACGTCCTGGGGCAACCGGCTCATCGAGCAGTCCAAGGCGCTCAACGCCAACATCGACGTCTTCACGATCATGCCGTTCGACTTCGGTGGCGGCTCCGACATGTACGGCAACACGGTGGGCGCCTCCGAAGGTCTCAAGACCAAGCTCAAGTCGACCTTCGGCTGGGACGACGCGACGGCCTACGCGCACATCGGCATCTCCGGGATGAACGGTCTCAGCGACCAGCAGGAGAACACCACTCCGGCGATCTGGACGCAGATCCGTGACTGGTCGAACTCGCACCACATCGCCCGGCTCGCCTTCTGGTCCGTCAACCGCGACCGGCCCTGCCCCGGTGGCGGCGTGGTGAGCAACTGCTCGGGGATCAGCCAGAACAACTGGCAGTTCACGTCCATCACGGCCGGGTTCACCGGCTGACGCTCCAGGGTGGGAGGGCCCGGCCGTCGGCGACGGCCGGGCCCTCTCACCTGGGCGATCGTCACGGTGCCGTCGGCGAGGTGGACGAGCGCCTCTTGAGATACCCGAGGCCGGGGTGGACGGCCGTGTAGCCGTCGAGCAGTCTGCGCGCCACATTGACCGAGTCCACGAGCGGGTGCAGGGCGAAGGCCTTCACCGCGGTCGTACGGGAACCGCTCTCGGCCGCGGCGAGGACCTCCCGTTCCACGCCCTTGACGGCGCACACGAGACCGGTGGCGTGGTCCGGCAGCGGGTCGACGGTGACGGGGTGCGCGCCGTTGGCGTCGACCAGGCACGGCACTTCGATGACGGCCTCCGCGTCGAGCACCGAAAGGGTGCCGCGGTTGCGGACGTTGAGGATCAGGGTGGTGCGCTCGTCGCGGGCGATGGCCCGCATCAGGGCGAGGGCGACCTTCTCGTATCCGCCGGACAGGTCGTCCGCGTCGCGTTCGCCGGCGCCGGCCGCGTCCCGGTTCTCCGCCATGTACGTGGCCTCGCGTTCGGCGCGTGTACGGTCCCAGGCGGTCAGGGCGGCGGCGTCCGGGCGCTTCATCTCGTCGTAGAAACGGGCCTGTTGGTCGCGCAGGAAGGCACCCCGGGTCTTGTCGGCCTGCTGGTAGGCCCGTACCGTCTCGCGGTTGAAGTAGTAGTAGTGCAGGTACTCGTTCGGGACCGCGCCCAGGGACCGCAGCCACTCGGTGCCGAAGAGCTTGCCCTCCTCGAAGGAGCCGAGCAGTTCGGGGTCGGCGAGCAGGCGCGGGAGTTCGTCCCGGCCCGCGACGCGCAGGCCCCGTACCCAGCCGAGGTGGTTGAGACCGACGTAGTCGATCCAGGCCTCGCGGGGATCGGCGCCGAGCACCCGGGCGATGCGGCGGCCGAGGCCGACCGGTGAGTCGCAGATGCCGATCACCCGGTCGCCGAGATGGCGGGACATGGCCTCGGTGACCAGCCCGGCGGGGTTGGTGAAGTTGATGACCCAGGCGTCCGGGGCGAGACGGGCCACGCGCCGCGCGATGTCGACGGCGACGGGGACCGTGCGCAGGCCGTACGCGATGCCGCCGGCGCCGACCGTCTCCTGGCCGAGGACACCCTCGTCGAGGGCGACCCGCTCGTCCGCGGCACGGCCTTCGAGACCGCCGACACGGATCGCGGAGAAGACGAAGTCGGCGCCGCGCAGAGCGTCGTCGAGGTCGGTGGTGACACTCACCCCGGGTGCGTCCGGATCGCCGGCGGCCTGCTCGGCGAGGACGCGGGCCACGGCCGACAGGCGTCCCGCGTCCAGGTCGTGCAGCACGACCTGGGTGACGCGGCCCTCGGCGCGGTCCCCGAGGAGCGCCCCGTACACGAGCGGCACCCGGAACCCGCCGCCACCCAGAATCGTCAGCTTCACGCCGCTCCTGCCTTTCCTGGCTCTCCTGCCACGACCACTTGCACGCCCGCTTCCTCCAGGGAGGACCGCGTCACCGCGTCCACCGGCGCGTTCGTCACCACTGCATCCAGCTCGTCCGGGCCGCACACCTTCGCCATGCCCGTCCCGGGGAACTTGGCCCGGTCGGCGAGCAGGACCACCCGCTCCCCTGCCTCGATCATGGCGCGCTTGACCGGTACCTCGACGACGGTCGTGTCCATCACCTGCCCGCCGGGCCGCACTCCGCTGGTGCCGAGGAAGAGCCGGTCGGCGTGCAGCTGCCGGGCCGGCCGGAAGGCGGTGGTGCCGATGTCGAGGAGGACCGACTGACCGTCCTCGACCAGGGATGCGGCCCGGGCCGCTATGGCGTCCTTCTCGGGCACGTGCATCTCGGCGACCTCGGCGAAGGGCTGGTCGCCCTCGTCCACGACCGCGCCGCCGTGCACCCGCGTCAGCAGACCGTCCTCCTCCAGCTTCACCAGGTCACGGCGGACCGTGGCCGGGCTCACGCCGAGCTGTTCGCAGAGGTCGCTCACGGCCGCGGGACCGCCGGAGCGCAGGGCCCGCAGGATGAGTTGACGTCGTCGCTCTGCCGGCACGCCGTGAACAGTACTCGTCATATCCCATCGCTTCTACGCACAGTTCTGCTCGACTCATGCGGTAGTGGACGTGAGCGAGCGCGTCGGCCTTCTCTCAGCGCGTCCTCACGGGAATCTCAGGAACGACCCCCTGGATTCACAGGATCAACCCATGAAAGGGGCGCAGGATGCACCAGCACTGATGGTCATCCAGGAAAGGCATGCTGTGGGCGTCCCCGAGATATCGAACCGGTCCGAACAGCAGATGTGGTCCCGGCGCGGGGTGCTCGCCGTCCTCGGTGCGGTGCCGGCCGGTGTCCTGACGGCGTGCAGTGGACCGGCGGACGCCTCGGAGACGAAGAGCGCCACCGGCGGGACGGACCCGACACCGTCCGGGACAGCAAAGTCCCAGGTCAAGGCGCCGACCATCACCGTCACCCCGGCGGACGGCACGAAGGGGGCCGACTTCGCGAAGCCGGTCGAGGTGACCGTGGCCGACGGCACGCTCTCGTCCGTCGACATCACCGGCGACGACGGCTCCACCCTGACCGGTTCCTTCAATGACGCCCGTACGCGATGGACGTCCGGAAGAAACCCGTACTCGGACACCGCCTACTCGGTCACAGTGAAGGCACAGGACGCCGGGAAATACACGGCGGAGTTCTCCACGAAAGCACCCGGGGCAACTTTCGTGGGCTATTTCACGCCCGAGGCGAATTCGACGTCCGGTGTCGGCATGCCCGTGTCGATCAATTTCACCCGGGCGGTCAAGGACCGGGCCGCCGTCCAGAAGGCGATCACGGTGACGGCCGAGCCCGCGGTCGACGTGGTCGGCCACTGGTTCAGCGACACCCGGCTGGACTTCCGGCCCGAGCAGTACTGGGCGGCCGGCACGAAGATCACGCTGAGCCTGCGCCTCAGGGACGTCGAGGGCACGGACGGCGTCTACGGCACGCAGTCCAAGGACGTGGTCTTCCACATCGGCCGCGAGCAGATCAGCACGGTCGACCTCGCGAAGAAGACGATGACCGTACGGCGGGACGGCAAGGACCTGGCCACCTATCCCGTCACCGGAGGCGACGCCGACCACACCACCTGGGCCGGGATCATGGTGATCAGCGAACGGTTCAAGGAGACCCGGATGGAGTCCTCGACCGTGGGACTCGGCGACGAGTACGACATCCCGGACGTGCCGCACGCCCAGCGTCTGACCACCTCCGGCACCTTCATCCACGGCAACTACTGGGCCGCCGCCTCCGTCTTCGGCACCACCAACGCCAGTCACGGCTGCATCGGACTGCGGGACAGCCAGGGCGCGAACGACAACTCCACGCCGGGCTACGCGTTCTACAAGAGCTCGATGCTCGGAGACGTGGTCGTGGTGAAGAACTCGGGCGACGGCACGGTCGCCCCGTCCAACGGCCTCAACGGGTGGAACCTGTCGTGGTCCGACTGGCAGGCGGGCAGCGCCCTCTAGGGACCTCCCCCGCACCCAACTCCCCTTACTTCGCGCGGTACTTCTTTCACGGCGTGAACTCTCGAACGACCAAGAGGCTTTCTCGGCTTCACCTCTTGACGACCGGAGTGACGGAGAGCACATTGTCGGCGCAGCCGCTGTTGAGAGCGCTCTCACTTGTGCTGAGAGCGCTCTCATCCTCACCCGCGCACTCACTCCGTACCCGAAGAGGCACACCATGAGTGAACCGTCCGGCACACCGGCCACACCAGGCAGACGCCGCCCCCTACGGCGGGTGCTCATCGCCGTGTTCAGCACCCTCAGCCTCGCGGCAGCCGCGGCCACGGCCGTCACCCTGCCCGCCGACGCCTCCGCTCCCCCGCCGCCCACCGGCTGGTCCCAGGTCTTCCTCGACGACTTCAACGGCGCCGCCGGAGCCGGTGTCAACACCACCAACTGGCGCTACACGACGGGCACGAGCTATCCGGGCGGACCCGCCAACTTCGGTACCGGCGAAGTCGAGACGATGACCTCCAGCACCGACAACGTCTCGCTCGACGGGGCAGGGAACCTCCGGATCACCCCGCGGCGCGACGCGGCGGGCAACTGGACCTCCGGCCGGGTCGAGACCAACCGCGCCGACTTCCAGCCGCCCGCCGGCGGCACACTGCGCGTCGAGGCCCGGATCCAGATGCCGAACGTCACCGGCGCCGCCGCCAAGGGCTACTGGCCCGCTTTCTGGATGCTGGGCGCCCCTTACCGCGGCAACTGGTGGAACTGGCCCGGCGTCGGCGAACTCGACATCCTGGAGAACGTCCAGGGCATCAACAACGAGTGGGCCACGATGCACTGCGGCACCAGCCCGGGCGGCCCCTGCAACGAGAAGTCCGGCATCGGCGGGCAGCGGGCCTGTACGGGCACGACCTGTCAGGCCGGCTTCCACACCTACGCCGTCGAGTGGGACAGGTCGACGAGCGTCCAGGAGATGCGCTTCTCTCTCGACGGCGTCAACTTCCACACGGTCAGGCAGAGTCAGGTCGACGCCACGACCTGGACCAACGCCACCAACCACGGCTACTTCATCATCCTGAACGTGGCGATGGGCGGCGAGTTCCCGGCCGCCTTCGGCGGTGGCCCGGACGGCGGCACGGCCCCCGGCCACCCACTGGTGGTCGACTACGTCCAGGTCCTCCAGTCGACGAGCGGCGGCGGCACGACCCCGCCCCCGTCCGGCAACCGTGACGCCTACAGCGCGGTCCAGGCCGAGTCGTACGACGACCAGGGCGGCGTGAGCACCGAGTCGACCACCGACTCGGGCGGCGGCCAGGACATCAGCGCGCTCGGCAACGGCGACTGGGCCCTCTACAAGGGCGTCGACTTCGGTTCCTCGGCGGCGCGTCAGTTCCGCGGGCGCGTGGCGAGCGGCGCGGCGGGCGGCGTCAGCGGTCTGGTCGAGGTGCGCCTGGACAGCCGTACCAGCGCCCCCGTCGGCAGTTTCGCGCTCGGCAACACCGGCGGCTGGCAGAGCTGGCGGACGGTCCCGGCGAACGTCTCCGGTGTCACCGGCACCCACGACGTCTATCTGACCTTCTCCAGCGGACAGCCGGCGGACTTCGTGAACGTCAACTGGTTCGACTTCGGTCACTGACGGTCCGCCTTCGGATCACCGGCGGAGAACGAGAAGGGGCGGGCTCCAAAAGCCCGCCCCTTCAGCGCAGTTCGGCCCGGAACTGCGCCGGAGCCGTGTCCGTGTGCTGGTGGAAGAACTTGGAGAAGTTGGCCGCGTCGGGAAAGCCGACCGCGGCGCCGACGCGGCCGATGGGCATCTCCGTGTGCGCCAGCAGCCGCTTGGCCTCCAGGATCACCCGCTTGTCGATGAAGCCCTTCGGGGTCTCTCCGGTCGCCGCGCGCACCGCGCGGACCAGGGTGCGGCGGGAGTAACCGAGCGCGTCGGCATAGGCGCTGACGCTGTGGTTGGTGGCGAAGTCCTTCTCGACCGCGTCCCGGAACCGGGTGAAGGTGGTGCCGGCCTGCTCGTGCGCCGCCTCGGCGGAGCTCGCCGCGAGGTGCGCCAGCCGCAGCAGGAACGCGGTCAGCGAGTGCCGCAGCACCGAGGTGTGCAGGCTGAGCGGCAGGGTGGTCGTGTCGACGTACTCGCGCTCCAGTTGGGCCAGGGAGTGTTCGAGCGCGGCCAGCCGGGGAGCGTCCGGGCGCAGCAGCGGGGGCCGGTCGTAGCGGTAGAGGCCGGTCGCCTCGACCGTGGCGCGGGGCAGAAAACCCGGTTGCATGGTCAGGACGGTCCCGCGGTACCCGGTGTCATGGGAGAAGCGGTGCACCTGGCCGGGGCGGATCCAGAGCAGGTCGCCCGCGGAGGCCTCGTACTCGGCGAAGTCGATCATGTGTCTGACGGGACCTTCGTGGAACAGCATCACGACGTGGAAGTCGATCCGGTGCACCCGGTCCAGGGGTGCGTCCGCGTGCCAGGTGCGGCCGGTGCCCATCGGGCCGATCTGCATACCGACACCGGAGACGCTCAGGTCGACGGGGAAGGGGAAGGTCCTGATGCCGTCCTGCGCCCCGGCGCCGTCTTGGGGTGTTCTGTCCGCCATGTCCTTCTCGTGTCGACTCGGTCCCGCACTCGCTGTCCCACTTTCACCGAAGGCTGACACAGGGGCACCTTCCCCGGCAAAAGTCAGACTTTTAAGTTTGAACGCATCCGAGCAGTTACCCCGCTCCCATCGAGGACTTCTTGAAGATGAGCACGCAAATATTCGACAGCTTCGAGTGGACCGATCTCGACCGGCGTGCCGTCGACACCGCCCGCCTTCTGGCGGCCGATGCCGTACAGCAGGTCGGAAACGGGCACCCGGGGACCGCGATGAGCCTGGCCCCGGCCGCGTACACCCTCTTTCAGAAGGTGATGCGGCATGACCCGGCCGACCCCGAGTGGACCGGTCGTGACCGCTTCGTCCTGTCGCCCGGCCACACCTCGCTGACCCTCTACACCCAGCTCTTCCTGTCGGGCTATGAACTCGGCCTCGACGATCTGAAGGCGTTCCGCACGCACGGCTCGAAGACCCCGGGTCACCCCGAGTACGGGCACACCGCGGGTGTCGAGACCACGACCGGACCGCTCGGCCAGGGCGTCGCGAACGCCGTCGGCATGGCGATGGCCGCCCGCTACGAGCGCGGCCTCTTCGACCCACAGACCCCGCAGGGCGAGTCCCCCTTCGACCACACCATCTGGGCGATCGTCTCGGACGGCGATCTGCAGGAGGGCATCTCCGCCGAGGCCTCGTCCCTCGCCGGCCACCAGCGGCTCGGCAACCTCGTCTTCCTCTACGACGACAACCACATCTCCATCGAGGGCGACACCGCCACGGCCTTCTCCGAGGACGTCCTCAAGCGGTACGAGGCGTACGGCTGGCACGTCCAGCGGATCACGCCCGCCGACGACGGCGACATCGACGTCCACGCGCTGCACTCCGCGCTGCGGGCGGCGCAGGCCGAGACCGGCCGCCCCTCGATCATCGCGATGCGCACGATCATCGCCTGGCCGGCCCCGAACGCGCGGAACACCGAGGCCTCCCACGGCTCGGCCCTCGGCGCCGACGAGGTCGCGGCCACCAAGCGCGTCCTCGGTTTCGACCCGGAGCAGTCCTTCCAGGTGGCGCCCGAGGTGCTCGCCCACACCCGTGCGGCCCTCGACCGGGGCGCCGAGACCCACGCCGGCTGGGACAAGCGGATCGCCGAGTGGCGCCTCGCTGAGCCCGAGCGCGCCCGGCTCTTCGACCGTGTCGTCGCCGGCCAGCTGCCCGAGGGCTGGGAGAGCGCGCTGCCCGTCTTCGAGGCGGGCACGTCCGTCGCCACGCGAGCCGCGTCCGGCAAGGTGCTCCAGGCGCTCGGCGATGTGCTCCCCGAGCTGTGGGGCGGCTCCGCCGACCTGGCCGGCTCGAACAACACCACGATCGACAAGAACTCCTCGTTCCTGCCGGCCGGCAACCCGCTCCCGGAGGCCGACCCGTACGGGCGTACCGTCCACTTCGGCATCCGCGAGCACTCGATGGCCGCCGAGATGAACGGCATCGCGCTGCACGGCAACACCCGCATCTACGGCGGCACCTTCCTGGTGTTCTCCGACTACATGCGCAACGCCGTACGCCTCTCCGCGCTGATGCAGCTCCCCGTGACCTACGTCTGGACGCACGACTCGATCGGCCTCGGCGAGGACGGCCCGACCCACCAGCCGGTCGAGCACCTGGCCTCACTGCGCGCCATCCCCGGCCTCAACGTCGTCCGCCCCGCCGACGCCAACGAGACCGCGATCGCCTGGGCCGAGATCCTCAAGCGGCACGCCACCAACCCGGCCCCGCACGGCCTGGCCCTGACCCGTCAGGGCGTGCCGGCGTACGAGGCCAACCCGGAGGCGGCGAAGGGCGGTTACGTCCTGCGCGACTCCTCGACGGGGACCCCCGACGTGATCCTCATCGCCACCGGCTCCGAGGTGCAGCTCGCCGTCGGCGCGCGTGAGCGGCTGGAGGCCGAGGGTGTCGGTACCCGCGTGGTGTCGATGCCGTCCGTGGAGTGGTTCGAGGAGCAGTCGCCGGAGTACCGCGCGAGCGTGCTTCCGCCGTCCGTGAAGGCCCGCGTGGCGGTCGAGGCGGGCATCGGCCTGACCTGGTACCGGTACGTCGGTGACGCCGGACGCATCGTGTCGCTGGAGCACTTCGGCGCCTCCGCCGACGCCAGGACCCTCTTCGCCGAATTCGGCTTCACCGCCGAGAACGTCGCCGCCGCCGCGCGGGAATCTCTTGCCGCAGCCCGCGGTTGATCCGAGCGCACCAAGGAAGATGATCACTGTGACCGAAGCAACCGCGACCGCGGTACCCCTCAAGCGCCTTTCCGACGAAGGCGTCTCCATCTGGCTGGACGACCTCTCGCGCAAGCGGATCACGTCCGGCAACCTCGCCGGACTCGTCGAGCACCAGCACGTGGTGGGCGTCACCACCAACCCCTCGATCTTCCAGGCCGCCATCGGTTCCGGAGAGGGCTACGAGGAGCAGCTGGCCGACCTCGCCGTACGCGGCGTCACCGTCGAAGAAGCCGTCCGCATGATGACCACCGCCGACGTCCGCGCCGCGGCCGACATCCTGCGGCCGGTGTACGACAGGACCGGCGGCCGTGACGGGCGGGTGTCGATCGAGGTCGACCCGCGCCTCGCCCACCGCACCGAGGCCACCGTCGCCGAGGCCAAGCAGCTCGCCTGGCTGGTGAACCGCCCGAACGTGATGATCAAGATCCCCGCGACGAAGGCCGGCCTCCCGGCGATCACCGAGGTCATCGGCCTCGGCATCAGCGTCAACGTCACGCTGATCTTCTCGCTGGAGCGTTACCGCGAGGTCATGGACGCCTATCTGGCGGGCCTGGAGAAGGCGCAGGCCGCGGGCATCGACCTGGCCGGCATCCACTCCGTCGCCTCCTTCTTCGTCTCCCGCGTCGACAGCGAGATCGACAAGCGGCTGGCGAAGGCCGGCACCGACGAGGCCCTCGCGCTCAAGGGCAGGGCGGCCCTCGCCAACGCCCGGCTCGCGTACGAGGCGTACGAAGAGGTCTTCGCCTCCGCCCGCTGGACCGCGCTCGCCCCGTCCGGCGCCCACAAGCAGCGCCCCCTGTGGGCCTCGACGGGCGTGAAGGACCCCGCCTACAAGGACACGCTCTACGTCGACGAGCTGGTCGCGCCGGGCACGGTCAACACCATGCCGGAGGGGACCCTCAAGGCCACCGGCGACCACGGTGACATCCACGGCGACACGGTGACCGGCGGCTACGCCCAGGCCCGCGCCGACCTCGCGGCCGTCGAGCGGCTCGGGATCTCCTACGAGGAGGTCGTGAAGCAGCTGGAGGACGAGGGCGTCTCGAAGTTCGAGGTCGCGTGGCAGGACCTGCTGGAGGCCGTCGCCACCTCGCTGAGCAGCAAGGGAGTTGAGGGGGAATGAGCGGCACGCCTGCGCGGAAGACCCCGGTGGCGCAAGACGAGGCGTCGTCGCCGACGGCCGGCGCCGCCGGCGGGAACCCGGAATCCGGAGCCGCTGCCGGGAACCCGGAGTCCGGCGCCGAGTCGCCGAAGGCCACGGCCGGGACGCCGTCCGCCGCGGCGGAGGACCCGGCAGCCGCTGCCGGAAACCCCGCAGCCGGCGCCGAGTCGGCGCAGCGGGCCCTCGTCGAGGCCCTCGGGCTCGACGGGACCGACTGGGAGAACCCGCTGCGTGACCCCCAGGACCGCCGGCTTCCCCGGATCGCGGGCCCCTCGGGTCTCGTCATCTTCGGCGTCACCGGCGATCTGTCCCGCAAGAAGCTGATGCCGGCCGTCTACGACCTCGCCAACCGCGGCCTGTTGCCGCCGGGCTTCTCACTGCTCGGGTTCGCCCGGCGCGAGTGGGAGGACCAGGACTTCGCGCAGGTGGTGCACGACTCGGTGCGCGAGCACGCCAGGACCGAGTTCCGCGAGGAGGTCTGGCAGCAGCTCGCCGAGGGCATGCGCTTCATCCCCGGTGACTTCGACGACGACACCGCGTTCAAGCAACTGCGCGCGGCGGTCGACGAGTTGGACTCCTCACGCGGTACGAGCGGCAACTACGCCTTCTACCTCTCCGTACCGCCCAAGTTCTTCCCGAAGGTCGTCCAGCAGCTCAAGCGGCACGGGCTGGCGGACGCTCCCGAGGGTTCCTGGCGGCGCGCGGTCATCGAGAAGCCGTTCGGCCACGACCTGGCGAGCGCGCGTGAGCTGAACGCGATCGTGCACGAGGTGTTCCACCCGGACCAGGTGTTCCGCATCGACCACTACCTCGGCAAGGAGACCGTCCAGAACATCCTGGCGCTGCGCTTCGCCAACCAGATGTACGAGCCCGTCTGGAACCGCAGCTACGTCGACCACGTGCAGATCACGATGGCCGAGGACATCGGGATCGGCGGCCGCGCGGGGTACTACGACGGCATCGGCTCGGCCCGTGACGTCATCCAGAACCACCTCCTCCAGCTGATGGCGCTGACCGCCATGGAGGAGCCGGCCGCCTTCGACGCCGAGTCGCTGCTCACCGAGAAGCTGAAGGTCCTCAGGGCCGTGAAGCTGCCGGAGAACCTGGGCGAGCACACCGTGCGCGGGCAGTACGCGGCGAGCTGGCAGGGCGGCGAGCAGGTGCTCGGCTATCTCCAGGAGGACGGCATCGACCCGCGGTCGACGACCGACACCTACGCGGCGGTGAAGCTCCAGGTCGACAACCGCCGTTGGGCGGGCGTCCCCTTCTACCTCAGGACCGGCAAGCGGCTCGGCCGTCGGGTGACGGAGATCGCGGTGGTCTTCCAGCGCGCGCCCCACTCGCCCTTCGACTCCACCGCCACCGAGGAGCTCGGCGCCAACGCGATCGTCATCCGCGTCCAGCCCGACGAGGGCATGACGGTGCGCTTCGGTTCGAAGGTCCCGGGTACGTCGATGGAGATCCGGGACGTCACGATGGACTTCGCGTACGGCGAGTCGTTCACCGAGTCCAGCCCGGAGGCGTACGAACGGCTGATCCTGGATGTCCTGCTCGGCGACGCCAATCTCTTCCCCCGTCACCAGGAGGTGGAAGAGTCCTGGAAGATCCTCGACCCGATCGAGGGCTACTGGGACACCCACGGCAAGCCCGCGCAGTACGCCTCGGGCACCTGGGGACCCGGGGAAGCCGACGAGATGCTCGCACGAGACGGACGGAGCTGGCGCAGGCCATGAAGATCGACCTGAGCGACACCACGGCAAGCAAGATCAACAAGGCCCTTGTGCAGGGCCGCCGCGCCATCGGCACGCCTGCCGTGGGCATGGTCCTGACGATGGTCATCGTGACCGACGAGGAGAACGCGTACGACTCGATCAAGGCGGCCGAGGAGGCCTCGCGGGAGCACCCCTCGCGCACCCTGGTCGTCATCAAGCGGCACGCCAGGACCCCGCGCGACCGCACCAACTCGCACCTGGACGCCGAGGTCCGGGTGGGCGCCGACGCCGGCACCGGCGAGACGATCGTGCTGCGCATGTACGGCGAGGTGTCCGACCATGCCGACTCCGTGGTCCTGCCGCTGCTGCTGCCCGACGCGCCGGTCGTCGTCTGGTGGCCGGTGGACGCGCCCGAGGTCCCGGTCAAGGACCCGCTGGGCGCCCTCGCGGCCCGCCGGATCACCGACATGTACGCGGTCGAGACACCGCTCGCCGCACTGACGGCCCGGGCCCGCGCGTACGCGCCCGGCGACACCGACCTGGCGTGGACCCGGCTGACCCCGTGGCGCTCGATGCTGGCCGCCGCCCTCGACCAGGCCCGTACGAAGGTGACCTCGGCCGCCGTCGAGAGCGAGGCCGAGAACCCGAGCGCCGAACTCCTCGCCCGCTGGCTGGAGGCCCGGCTGGAGGTCAAGGTCGAGCGCGTCGTCAGCGCGGGGCCCGTCGTCACCGCCGTCCGGCTCGGCACCGGGAACGGCGAGATCCGCATCGACCGCCCCGAGGGCCCGCTGGCCACCCTGTCCCTGCCCGGTCAGCCCGCCCGCACCCTCGCGCTCAAGGTGCGCAGCACCTCGGAACTGATCGCCGAGGAACTGCGCCGCCTCGACGCGGACGAGATGTACGCCGTAGCCCTGCGGGGCCAGGGCACCAAGGAGAACCCCAGCCATGTCTGACTCCCCCAAGCTCACCCACCGCCCGGAGTGGACGGCACTGGAGGACCACCGCGCCCAGGAGCTGCTCCAGCCGCAGCTGCGTGAGCTGTTCGCCACGGACCCCGGGCGCGCGGAACGCTACGTCGCACGCGTCGGCGATCTGCACGTCGACTACTCCAAGCACCTGATCACGGACGAGACCCTCGCCCTGCTCCAGGAACTCGCCACGGCCACCGGTGTGTTCGAGTTGCGGGACGCGATGTTCCGGGGCGAGAAGATCAATGTGACCGAGGGCCGGGCGGTGCTGCACACGGCGTTGCGGGCGCCGCGTGGCGCGGTGGTCGAGGTGGACGGCGAGAACGTGGTGCCGGCGGTGCACGCGGTGCTGGACAAGATGGCCGGCTTCGCACAGCGGGTCCGTTCGGGTGAGTGGACCGGTCACACGGGCAAGCGCATCAAGAACGTGGTCAACATCGGTATCGGTGGGTCGGATCTCGGGCCGGCGATGGCGTACGAGGCGTTGAAGGCGTTCACGGACCGTTCGCTGACGCTGCGTTTCGTGTCGAACGTGGACGGCGCCGATCTCCACGAGGCCCTCGGCGGCCTGGATCCGGCCGAGACGCTGTTCATCATCGCGTCCAAGACGTTCACCACGATCGAGACCATCACCAACGCCACCTCGGCGCGGACCTGGTTGCTGGCCGGGCTCGGCGGCGAGGACAAGGCGGTCGCGAAGCACTTCGTGGCGTTGTCGACGAACGCCGAGAAGGTGTCGGACTTCGGTATCGACACGGCGAACATGTTCGAGTTCTGGGACTGGGTCGGCGGGCGTTATTCCTACGACTCGGCGATCGGCCTGTCGTTGATGATCGCGATTGGTCCGGACCGGTTCCGGGAGATGCTCGACGGGTTCCATCTCGTCGACGAGCACTTCCGTAGCGCCCCGGCCGAGTCCAATGTGCCGTTGCTGCTGGGGTTGTTGGGTGTCTGGTACGGCAACTTCCATGATGCGCAGTCGCATGCGGTGCTGCCGTACTCGCACTACCTGTCGAAGTTCACCGCCTACTTGCAGCAGCTGGACATGGAGTCCAACGGCAAGTCGGTGGACCGGGACGGCGAGCGGGTGGAGTGGGAGACCGGTCCGGTGGTGTGGGGCACGCCCGGTACCAACGGCCAGCACGCGTACTACCAACTCATCCACCAGGGTACGAAGTTGATCCCGGCCGACTTCATCGGCTTCGCCGAGCCGGTCGCCGGGCTGAGTGACGAACTCACAGCTCAGCACGACCTGCTGATGGCGAACTTCTTCGCGCAGACGCAGGCCCTGGCCTTCGGCAAGACACCCGACGAGGTGCGTGCCGAAGGGGTGCCCGAGGACCTGGTCCCGCACAAGACGTTCAAGGGCAACCACCCCACCACGACCATCCTCGCGCGCGAGCTGACCCCTTCGGTCCTCGGCCAGCTGATCGCGCTGTACGAGCACAAGGTGTTCGTCCAGGGCGCGATCTGGAACATCGACTCCTTCGACCAGTGGGGCGTCGAACTCGGCAAGGTCCTCGCAAAGCGCATCGAACCCGCCCTCACCGAAGGCACCGACGTGCCCGGTCTCGACCCCTCCACCGCCGCCCTCGTGGCCGCCTACCGCACTCTCCGGAAGAAGTGAACTGACATGCAGCTCGGACTCATCGGCCTCGGCAAGATGGGCGGCAACATGCGCGAGCGGATACGCCGCGCCGGCCACACCGTCATCGGCTACGACCGCAACGCCGACCTCGCCGACGTACACAGCATCGGCGAGCTCGTCGAGAAGCTCGAAAGCCCGCGCGTGGTGTGGGTCATGGTGCCCGCGGGCGGCCCGACCCAGTCGGTCGTCGACGAGCTGGGTGACCTGCTGGAGCCCGGCGACACGGTGGTCGACGGCGGCAACTCCCGCTGGACGGACGACGAGAAGCACGCCGAGGAGCTGGCGGCGAAGGGCATCGGCTTCGTCGACGCGGGTGTCTCCGGCGGCGTGTGGGGCCTCAAGAACGGCTACGCCCTGATGGTCGGCGGCGACGCGGAGAACATCGCGAAGGTGCAGCCCGTCTTCGACGCGCTGAAGCCCGAGGGCGACTTCGGGTTCGTGCACGCGGGCAAGGTCGGCGCGGGCCACTTCTCCAAGATGGTCCACAACGGCATCGAGTACGCCATGATGCAGGCCTATGCCGAGGGCTGGGAGCTGCTGGAGAAGGTCGACTCCGTCACCGACGTGCGCGAGGTCTTCCGCTCCTGGCAGGAGGGCACGGTCATCCGCTCCTGGCTGCTCGACCTCGCCGTCAACGCCCTCGACGGCGACGAGCACCTGGACAAGCTGCGCGGCTACGCGGAGGACTCGGGCGAAGGCCGCTGGACCGTCGAGGCGGCCATCGACAACTCCGTGCCCCTGCCCGCGATCACCGCGTCGCTCTTCGCCCGGTTCGCCTCCCGCCAGGACGACTCGCCGCAGATGAAGATGATCGCGGCGCTGCGCAACCAGTTCGGCGGGCACGCCGTCGAGTCGGCGAAGTAGGCGAGCCGTGGGCGACCTCCTGTTGGTCCGCCACGGCGAGACCGAGTGGAGCGTGTCGGGACAGCACACCAGCTGGACCGACCTGCCCCTCACCCGGCGCGGCGAGGAACAGGCCATGTCCCTCGCCCCGCTGCTCGCCGGCCGGACCTTCGCCCTCGCGCTCACCAGCCCACTGCACCGCGCGATCCGGACCGCGGAACTCGCGGGCCTGGCCGGGGCCGTGCCGGATCCCGAGCTGCACGAGTGGGACTACGGCGGGTACGAAGGCGTCACGACCGTCGACATCCATCGCACCCGGCCCGACTGGTACCTGTGGGACGACGGGGTGCCGCCCGGGCCGGCCGGCCATCCGGGCGAGTCCCCCGCCGAGGTGGGACAGCGCGCCGACCGCGTGCTGAAGCACGCCGGTACGGCGCTGGACGACGGGGACGTGGTCCTCGTCGGACACGCCCACTTCCTGCGCGCGCTGACGGCCCGCTATCTGGGGCTTCCCGCCGCGGACGGACGCCTGTTCCAGCTCGCGACGGGCACGGTCAGCCGGCTCTCCACCGAGCACGGCCGTCCCGTGATCGCCGAATGGAACGCCGGCGGAGGCGCCGCGGCCGTCGGCCCGTGACCCCTCGGGGACCGGAGACATAGACCCGTGATCGCCCCCGGGACCGGAAGCGGGACGTGACGAAGCGGTCGGCGCTAAGGGGCCGGGCTCCACTGGAGCCCGGCCCCTTAGTCATGTCAACTGCCTTGCGCCGAGCGTCTGTCCGGCCGCACAGGCGTCGGCCCGCCAGAGCCCCGATGACGGTCTCCCGGAGCGGCGGCGCCCGCCTTTCCGTCGAGCTCCATTGACATGAACCTGCGCGAACGGCCACTCTCTCTGCTTGAACATGCACGATCCGACGCTGTTTCGAGCACCTGCAAACACCACACTGCCGGTTTGAGTGGAGATGCGTACCGTGCGAAGACTCCGACACCGTTCCTGGGCCATGGCGGGGCTCGCCACCGCCCTGGCCGTCACCGTGCTCAGCGCCCCGGCCGGGCCGGCGCTCGCGGCGACCCCGCCCAGCGCCGTTCTCGACGCCACCCACAAGAGCGTCACCTGGCAGAGTCCCGTCTACCCGAAGGGCACGTCCGGCGGCACCGAGACCTGTCCCGCCGCCGCCGACGACCCGGACAACAGGACCTGCGACCGCTTCGACGTGAACGTCTCGGTGCCCGAGGGGTATTGGGCCGACAACCCCGAGGGCGGCGTACCGATCTCGATCGAGTGGCAGAAGCCCACCGACGACTTCGATCTGTACGTCTACGACGACGCGGGCAAGCAGGTCGCCTCCAGCGCGGGCACCGCCGACCCGGAGGCCACGCTGATCCCGAACGCGTCGGGGACCTACCACGTGCTGGTCGTGCCGTACGACGTGCACGACAACGCGTACACCGGGAAGGCGTATCTCCCGGAGACCACCGACGCGGGTGACCTCACCTCCTTCAGCGGCGGCGACGGCAGCTACACCATCGCCGCCGGACAGCTGAAAGCGCGGGCCGACTTCCTGACGGATGGTCAACTCCGGTTGCAGGCAGACCCGTCCGGGTCGCTCGACGACCCGGCCGGCACCGCCATCGTCCGCAAACAGCCGGCCCTGCAGAAGCACACCACGTCCTTCGACGCGGGCTCGTACTACGGCATCCGCTCCCCCGGCGCCGTGCTGCGCGTGTACAAGAAACCGCTGCGCTTCGGCCTCTACAAGGCGGACAACCGCACGCGGGTCTGGCAGGAGGACAAGCCGCTGCGCTGGTCCACCAGCGGGATGCGGCAGTCTCTCGCGCGCGGCGCGGACGAGCAGTTCTTCGGCGGCGGGGAGCAGAACGGCAGCTTCTCGCACCGCGACCGGACGATGTACGTGGCGAACAGCTTCGACTGGAACGAGGGCGGCTACAACAACTCGCAGCCCTTCTACCTCTCCAGCGCGGGCTACGGCGTCTTCCGCAACACCTTCGCGCCCGGTGTCTACGACTTCGGCGCACCGGTCAGGACCGGACAGCAGGAACGCCGCCTGGACGCCTACTACTTCACCGGTGACGCGAAGCAGGTGATCGGCAAGTACACCGCGCTGGTGGGCAAGCCGTTCATGCCGCCGGTGTACGGCCTCGAACCGGGCGACTCCGACTGCTATCTGCACAACGCCAACCGCGGTGAACGGCACACCCTCGACGCGCTGAAGGTCGCCGACGGATACACCGAGCACGACATGCCGCTGGGCTGGATGCTCGTCAACGACGGCTACGGCTGCGGTTACGAGAACCTGGAGCAGACCGCCAAGGGTCTCCAGGACCACCACGCGCAGCTCGGCCTGTGGACCCAGGACGGCATCGACAAGCTCGCCGACCAGGTGAAGGCCGGCCAGCGCGTCGCCAAACTGGACGTCGCCTGGGTCGGCAACGGCTATCGCTTCGCCCTGGACGCCTGCGACAAGGCCAAGGCGGGGATCGAGGAGAACAGCGACGCGCGCGGTTTCGTCTGGCTGCCGGTGTCCTGGGCGGGCGCCCAGCGCTGCGGCGTCCTGTGGAGCGGCGACCAGAAGCTGTCGTGGGACTACATCCGCTGGCAGATCCCGACGTACGCCGGGGCCACCATGTCCGGCATCGCCTACAACACGGGTGACGTGGGCTCGATCTACCGCCACGACCCCGAGATGTACGCCCGCGACCTCCAGTGGAAGGCGTTCCTGCCCGCCATCATGACGATGGACGGCTGGGCGTCGGACATCAGAACCGGGAAGCCGGCCGACCAGCAGCCCTGGCTGGACGGCGAGCCGTACACGTCCGTCAACCGCAAGTACCTCCAGCTCAAGGAGCGCCTGCTCCCCTACATGTACACACTGTCGGCCGAGGCGGCGAAGACGGGCGTGGGCGCGGTCCGGCCGCTGTGGCTGGAGTACCCGGACGACCCCAACACCCTTGGTGCGCAGGCGAAGTACGAGTTCCTCACGGGATCCGACTTCCTGGTCGCACCGGTCTACGAGGACTCCGACACCCGTGACGGCATCTATCTGCCGAAGGGCACCTGGACCGACTACTGGACGGGCCGCATCTACCAGGGACCGACCACGGTCAACGGCTACCACGCGCCCCTCGACACCCTTCCCCTCTTCGTGAAGAGCGGTGCGATCGTCCCCATGTGGCCGAAGGGGACGACCAGTTGGCAGACCCGCGACCGGCACGAGCTCGACTGGGACCTGTACCCGAAGGGCGACAGCAGCTACACGCTGTACGAGGACGACGGGGTGACCCGCAAGTTCGCCGAGGGCGCGTCGGCCGCGCAGCGCGTGTCCATGAGTGCGGCGAAGGGGTCGACCGAGGTCAACGTCGGTGCGAGCAAGGGCAGTTACCGGGACAAGCCCGGGGCGCGCGCGTACCGCTTCACCGTGCACGGTGAGTCCGCTCCGCGACAGGTGCTCCTGAACGGGCGGCCACTGCCGGCTTCGGCCTGGTCGTACGACACGGACACCAGGGTCACGACGGTCAGGACACCGAGCCTGACGCTCGACCGGGCGTTCCGCCTGCGGCTCGTGCGGTAGGCCGGGGTGGGGGGGGGGGGGGGGGCCCGCCCCCCCCCAAGGAGCTGACGAGCAAAATAATCACCCCCCCCCCCCCCACCCCACAAAGAAACAAAAACCCCCCCCCGCCGA
>NZ_JBHVXW010000003.1:0-45127 GCF_042881375.1 Streptomyces sp. NPDC058274 | reverse complement strand
GGTCTTCACACCGCGCGTGTCGCTCTCCGGCGGGTTCCGCGTGGGGCTGGTGTGTTTCGGGGGGGGGGGGGGGGGGGCCCGCCCCCCCCCCCCACTTTGCCTTTCCATCACTGATTCCACCCCACCCGCCACCTCCCCTTTCTGACGATCAGCACGCCACCCGTCACCTTTCGTGATGCCCGATATGACCCGGATGGTTGCCTTATAAATACTCTCTCTTGGTTTTTATATGCACTTGTCCATTTTTATCCTGAGGGAGACCGGGCCTCGCCCGCACCACAGGACCGGGCCTCTCACGATCGGACCTTCGGAGGCCGAAGTGACGACAGAACAGCAAGCCCGTCGCACCCTCACCACCGAGGCAGGCGCACCACTGGCGGACAACCAGAACACCGAGACGGCCGGTCCGGGTGGGCCGGCGCTGCTCCAGGACCAGCACATCTTCGAGAAGCTCGCGCACTTCAACCGTGAGCGGATCCCGGAGCGCATCGTGCACGCGCGCGGCGGCGCCGCGTACGGCACCTTCACGCTGACCCGTGACGTCTCGCAGTGGACCCGCGCCAAGTTCCTCTCCGAGGTGGGCAAACAGACCGAGACCTTCCTGCGCATGTCCACGGTGGCGGGCAGCCTCGGCTCCGCCGACGCCGTGCGCGACCCCCGCGGCTTCGCGCTGAAGTTCTACACCGAGGACGGCAACTACGACCTCGTCGGCAACAACACCCCGGTGTTCTTCATCAAGGACGCCAGCAAGTTCCCCGACTTCATCCACACCCAGAAGCGCGACCCGTACACGGGCTCCCAGGAGATGGACAACATGTGGGACTTCTGGGGTCTGTCCCCCGAGTCGACGCATCAGGTGCTGTGGCTGTTCGGCGACCGCGGCATCCCGGCGTCCTTCCGCAACATGAACGGGTACGGCTCGCACACCTACCAGTGGAACAACGAGGCCGGCGAGGTCTTCTGGGTCAAGTACCACTTCAAGACCGACCAGGGCATCAAGAACCTCACGGTGGAGGAAGCCGTGAAGGTGTCGGGTCTCGATCCCGACTCGCACCAGCGTGATCTTCGTGAGTCCATCGAGCGCGGCGAGTTCCCGTCCTGGACCGTGCGGATGCAGATCATGCCGGAGGCCGAAGCGGCGCACTACCGCTTCAACCCCTTCGACCTCACCAAGGTCTGGCCGCACGAGGACTACCCGGAGATCGAGATCGGCCGGCTGGAGCTCAACCGCAACCCGGAGAACGTGTTCGCCGAGGTCGAGCAGGCCGCCTTCAGCCCGGCCCACTTCGTCCCCGGCATCGGGCCCTCCCCGGACAAGATGCTCCAGGGCCGCCTCTTCGCCTACGCGGACGCCCAGCGCTACCGCATCGGGGTCAACGCCGACCACCTGCCGGTGAACCGCCCGCACGCCACCGAGGCGCGCACCTACGAACGCGACGGCGCCCTCTACGACGGCCGGCACAACGGCACGAAGAACTACGAACCGAACAGCTTCGGCGGACCGGTGCAGACCGACCGGCCGCTGTGGTCGCCGACTTCCGTCGACGGACAAACCGGCAACCACGAAGCCCCCTCGCACGCCGAGGACAACGACTTCGGGCAGGCGGGCGACCTCTACCGGCTGATGCCGGACGACGCCAAGGACCGTCTGGTCACCAATCTGGCGACTGCCATCTCCGGTGTCTCCGCCGACCGCGACGACATCGTCGACCGGGCGGTCGGCAACTTCGCCCAGGCCGACGGCGATCTCGGCAGGCGACTGGAACGCACGGTGAAGGAACTGCGCGGGCAGCACAACTAGCGTTGCGGCAGAGCCCTTTGCTCCTCGCGATCACCGGGGCATCCGGTCACCCGGGTACCTGGACATCCGGTCACCTGGATAGCTGGATACCTGGGCATCCGGCCACGTGAGCATCCGGTTCACCGCGCGGCTCCCCGATCCGCCCCTCGTCCGGCGCTCGCCTTGACGCCCTGCGTCTTTCGCGACAGCTCAACGGCGCCCTCGTGGCCGGTGTTTCGCCCAGGGCTTCGCCTCGCCGGCGGCCCCCGTCCCGGCACGCACCCCGCGGCTCCCTCGTATCCAGGGTTTCCGCTTCGCCGTTGCGGCGCCTCGCGCCCACGGCGCCCTCAGTCCCGGCGGACCTCCCGCCGGTCGCACAGCCCCAACCCGCCAGTCTCATAAGGACGCGCACCATGGCTGTACATGCCGATTCCCCCACCCGATTCCACCTCCGCACCCACCGCAGCTCCCCGCGAGCGGCCTCCCACAGCGTCGCCGGCGCCTATCTGGCCGAGTTCACCGGAACCTTCATCCTGGTCTTCGCCATCACCGCAACCGCCACGTCGGCCGGCCTGGCCCAGTCCGTCGCCGGATCCGCGTACGGTTCACTGGCCATCGTGCTGGTCAACGGCCTGGCACTGGCCGCGCTGGTCGGCGGCCTCGCCCATGTCTCCGGCGCGCACTTCAACCCGGCCGTGACGATCGCGATGGCCGTCGTCCGCAAGTTCTCGTGGCGGCACGTGCCCGGCTACGTGGCGGTCCAGATGGCGGGCGGCATCGTGGCGGCCCTCGCCACGTGGGCCATTCGCGGTGACGCGGCGCGCACCGTCATGCATCTCGGCGCGACCAACCCGAAGCCGGGTGTGAGCGACGGGCGGGCACTCCTCGTCGAGTTCCTGATCACGTTCATCCTGGTCTTCGTCGTCACCGCCGCCGCAACCGACCGGCGTTTCCCGGCCCCCGCCGCCCCCCTCGTCATCGGATTCGCCCTCGCCACCGCGGTCTTCATCGGCGGTCCGACCGACGGCGCTGCCGTCAACCCGGCCCGCGGCCTCGGCCCGATGATCGCCTCCGGTTCCTACGGCGGCTGGTGGGTGGTCCTCGTCGGGCCGGTGCTCGGCGGTGTTGTCGCCGCCGTGCTGTACCAGATGTTCGTCCGCAAGGGCCAGGCCCCGGTGGTCGAACAGGCGCCCAAGGACGCCCGCGACCTGGACAGCCACACCCGGCACGCGGTCCGCTGAGCCGCACTCCCCAGCGCGCGCAGGCCGCGCCCCGACGGAACGATCGCCCGCCCCGAATACCGAGGTCCCGCCCGAAAGCCAACGGCGGGGCCTCGGTGCCATGACCCTCGGCCGTCAGAAGTGGGTGGCGATCCCGAAGGCCTTGCGCAGGAGCGCCATGTCGTGACGGTCGCGGTCAGCGGGTTCGTAGCCCTGGTGGAAGTAGACCTGCTGTTCGGGCGACAGACACGGGACCGTCGTCCCCCGGACCGTGCCGGTCACGAAGCACTCGGCCGGGTACCGGAACGGCCTCGCTGGGTCGGGCGAGGCCTGCACGGCGGAACCGTCCGCGGCGAAGACCAGGGGGTGCAGATCGATCTCGCGACCGCCGGGGTCGGTGACCACGAAACGTACGGGGCGCCAGTCGAGCGTCTCGGTGAATCCGGCGGCGGCCAGGGCCGCCACGAGGGCCGGCTCCTGCTCCTGACGGTGCGCCAGATCCAGATCGCGGTGCGGGCGGGTCTCCTCCCCGACCAAGGCGTCGATGCCCCAGCCGCCGCCGATCCAGATGTCGACGCCGGCCCGGCGCAGCAGGGACAGGAGGGACAGGACGTCGTCAGCCGTCATCACGCTGCGCACGCTAGCGGCGACCACCGGGCCGGGCGACCGCTTTGCCACATCACCGCTGTCGCACCGCGACGGGCGTCAGGAGGACCCGGCTGTCGAGAGCGGGGCCGGGCGCAGGTCGAGGCGGACGGGGCGGACGCCCGCCAGGGCAGAATGCCCACCGCCTCGCCCCCGACCTGCTTCTACAATCGCGAGCACTGGCCCCCGCCCGAAGGAACCCGATGACCAGCGTCGAAGAACCGGCACGACCCAAAGGCCGCGTTCGCGACGCCGTGCGCACCAAGGCCGAGATCCTCGACGTGGCCACCCAGGAGTTCGCGCGTGCCGGCTACACGGGAGCCCGCGTCGACGAGATCGCCGCCCGCACCAGCACCACCAAGCGGATGATCTACTACTACTTCGGCGGCAAGGAACAGCTGTTCACGGCCGTGCTGGAGCGGGCCTACTTCGTGATCCGCGAGGCCGAACAGGAGCTGGACGTCGAGCACTTGGACCCGGTCGCGGCCATCCGCCGGCTCGCCGAGGCCACCTTCGACCACCATGAGAAGCACCCCGACTTCATCCGCCTGGTCAGCATCGAGAACATCCACGGCGCGCAGCACATCGCCGCCTCCGAGGAGCTCGGCACGATCGGCTCGCCCGCTCTGGAGGTGATCCGCCGCATCCTGGAGACCGGGCGCGGCTCCGGTCTGTTCACGGCCGAGGTCGACGCCGTGGACCTGCACGCGATGATCAGCGCGTTCTGCTTCTTCCGGGTCGCCAACCGGCATACGTTCGGTGCCCTGTTCGGCCGCGACCTGGTCGCCCCCGCCCAACGGGAGCACTACCGCACCATGCTCGGCGACATGGTCATCGCGTATCTGACCGCGGACCGCCCCATTCCAGTGGGTTGATGAGCCGGATCGCGCCCGGCTCGGCCGGCCCGCACACTCCGGGGCCCCGGCGCCTGCCCTTCTGGCATGGCGTCGCGGTCGCCGTCGTCGGCTACGTCATCCGCCGCGGCCCTCCGGACTGCGCGACCCCGCTCGACGTCATCCCGGCCTTCGTCGACCTGGGCGCGCAGGGCGCGGTCAAGGCGATCAAGGCACTGCGACGGGCGGACACCGTCCCCGCGGGCCCGTAAAGTTCGATACCGCGCACACCGGCCGGGTTCAGGGACGGCCGGTGTGCGCGGTGTTGGCGGAGGTCCCGGTCAACTGGGCGTCGTGGCACGGGTCATGGCACCGGCGTCGCTTCGCGGTCGCGCACGGGGCCGATCCGGGCGCGTACCGCGTCGAGGTAGCCGGCGATGGCGTCCCGGTTGCGGGTCAGGCAGTTGATGCGTTCGGTCATCCGGTCGCGCTCGCCCTCGAGGGTGGCCAGCATGTCGGGGGTCGCGTCCGGGAAGTGGATGGCGCGGGGTTTGTCGAGGCACGGGAGGATCTGCTTGATGATCCGGGTGGGGAGCCCGGCATCCAGCAGGCCGCGGATCTGCCGCACCCGGTCGACGTACAACTCGTCGTAGTTCCGGTAGCCGTTCGCGCAGCGGTCGGCGACGATCAGGCCCTGCTCCTCGTAGTAGCGCAGCAGCCGCCGTGGGGTGCCGGTGCGTTCCGACAGTTCTCCGATGCGCATGTGACCGCCCTCACAGGTTCTCGAGTTGACCCTCACACCGATGTGAGGGTTCGAGCATACGCAGCATGCGAAACGACCGGACCCGAGAAGCGGCACCAGCGCCGGGGCAGGGCCCCGCTGCCCCCCGTACGAACCCGCCTGCCCCGCAAGGGAGTTCAGCCGACCGAGCCGGCGGACGCGGCCTGCCCCTGTCCGCGCTGCTCGCGCTCGCCACCGCCGTGTTCCTCACCAGTCTCACCGAGACCCTGCCCGCGGGGCTGCTGCCGGCGATGAGTGCGGATCTCGCCGTCGGCCAGTCCGCGATGGGTCAGTCGGTCACCGTCTACGCGGTGGGGACCGCACTCACGGCGATCCCGCTGTCCGCGGCCACGGCGGGATGGCGGCGCAAGCGACTGCTGCTCACCGCGATGGCCGGGTTCGCCGTCGCCAACACGGTCACGGCGGCCTCGAGTTCGTACCCCCTGACCATGGTGGCCCGCTTCGTCGCCGGTGTCGCCGCGGGTCTCGCCTGGGCCCTGCTGGCCGGATACGCCCGCCGCCTGGCCCCCGCCCGGCTGCAGGGCAAGGCGATCGCCGTCGTCATGACCGGCATTCCGGTCGCCCTGTCGCTGGGCGTTCCGGCCGGGACCTTCCTGGGCGGTGCGGTGGGCTGGCGGGTGGCGTTCTCCCTCATGACGGTTCTCACCGGGGTGCTCCTGATCTGGATCGCCGTGGCCGTGCCCGACCGGCCGGGGCGGCAGAGCGAAGGGCGTGCCCCGCTGCTGCGGGTCCTCACCGTGCCGGGAGTGATGCCGGTCCTGTTCGTCACGCTGGTCTTCGTGCTGGCCCACACCATCCTCTACACCTATATCGCCACCTATCTGGAGCACCTCGGCATGGGCGGCTCGACCGACCTCGTCCTGCTGGTCTTCGGCGGCGCGTCCCTGGCGAGCATCTGGATCGTGGGCGTTCACATCGACCGGGGACTGCGCGCACCGACCCTCGTGAGCACACTCGCCGTCGCCGCCGCGGCCACGCTCCTCGCCCTGGCGGCCGACAGCCCCGTTCTGGTCTACGTCGCCGTCACGCTCTGGGGGCTCGGCTGGGGAGGCGCGCCCACCCTGCTGCAGACCGCCGTGGCCGACGCGGGCGGCGAGGTGGCCGACGCCGCGCAGGCCATGCTCGTGACCTTGTGGAACGCGGCCATGGCGGGCGGCGGCGTGGCGGGCGGGATCCTCCTCGGTCTCAGCGGCCCGAGGTCCCTCCCCTGGAGCGTCCTCGCCCTGGTGCTCCCGGTGCTGGCGGTCGTGATCGCCGCCCGCGCCCACGGCTTCCCCGCCCGGCGCCCGACGAGCGGGATGCGGTGACGCGGTGACGGTTGACGCGGCGAACCGCCGGGAGCGCCCGGCTGCATGCCGGTCGCACCAACGGGCGTGCGCGCCCCGAGGTACCGCACCAACAGCCGTGCGCCCTACGGCTTCCGGGCCAGCCCGGCGTGCACCATGACCTCCGCGTCCTTGGCGTCCGTGAGCGGTTCGCCGGGCTCCGGGTGCCAGCGGTGGGCGGTGACGATGCCGGGGTCGACGAGCTCAAGGCCCTCGAAGAAGCGGGCGACCTCCGCGCGGGAGCGGCCCTGCACGGAGATGCCGCCGGACCGGTAGACCGTCTGGACCTCGCTGAGCTGGTCCTGCTCCTCGTTCGAGAAGCCGTGGGTGAGCACGAGGTAGCTGCCGGAGGGCAGGGCGTCGACGAAGGACCGTACGAGGTCGTAGGGGCCGGCCTCGTCGGGGACGAAGTGCAGCAGGGCGATCAGACTCAGCGCGACGGGCTGCGACAGATCGAGGGTCTCGCGGAGTTCGGGCGACTGGAGGATCTTCTGCGGTTCGCGGGCGTCGGCGTGCAGATACGCGGTCCGCCCTTCCCGGGTGCTGCGCAGCAGGGCTCGGGCGTGGGAGAGCACGACGGGGTCGTTGTCGGCGTACACGACCCGGGACTCCGGCGCGATGCCCTGGACGATCTGGTGGAGGTTGGGCTCGGTGGGGATGCCGGTGCCGATGTCGAGGAACTGCCGGATCCCCGCCTCGGCGGCCAGCCACCTCACGGCACGCTGCATGAACAACCGGTTGGCCCGTACCGCGGTCCTGGCGGTGGGGGTGAGCGCCAGGATCTGCTCGGCGGCCGCCTCGTCGACGGGGTAGTTGTCCTTGCCACCCAGCAGATAGTCGTAGATACGGGCAGGGTGCGGCCTACTCGTGTCGATCCGCTCCGGTGCCATGCGGGTCTCCCTGTCTCCGTGGGCCGGCAGCCGCGGCATCGGCGCCGTGATCAACTGCCCGAGCCTGCCGGAAGCTTAAGCCCACCCGCTGCACGCCCACCGGTCAACTCCCCTTCCGCGGACAACCGTTGGTCACGTCCCGTCGGTGACGGCCGCGTCCAGCAGTGGCCCCAGCTCGCGAGCCACGGCGGTCAGGGCGCGTACGTCCCGTTCGGCTCTGGCGATCAGGACGGCGCCCTCCAGCGCGCTGATCATGAGGGTGGCGAGCGACTCGGCCCGCCCGGCCGGCACGCCCATGTCCGTCAACGCCCCTGCCACCGGCCGGTTCCAGCAGGCGAACGCGGCGGCGGCCACCTCCCGGGTGGACTCGGTGGACTCCGCGCAGTCGACGGTCGCGGCGGCCACCGGACAGCCGGAGGCGAACCCGGCCGTCCCGTACTCATCGGTCCACTGCCGCACCATCGCCGCGAACAGCCCGCTCGGGGTCGGCTCGTCCAGCCCGGCGAGGAAACGGGCGACCCGCTTGCCCGCATAGCGCCCCGCCCACGCCACCGCCTCGTTGACCAACTGCTCCTTGCCGCCCGGGAAGTAGTGCTGGAGCGAGCCGCGGGGCGCGCCCGCGTGCACGGCGACGTCCCGCATGCCCGTCGCGGCGACACCGTCGCGCCGGATGAGCTGCGCCGCGCTGAAGACCATCCGCTCGCGCGGCCCACGCACCGCCCCCTCACGCGGACCGTCGACCGCCCCCTCACGCGGGCCGTCGACCGCCCCTTCGCGCGCACCGTGGATCAACCGCTCGCGCGGACCCTCTCCAGAAACCGCCATGTCCGACCTCCCATCACGCCACGCCACATGCCACGCCCGGCCGGTGCCGCGTGCGGTTCACCGTCCACTATGACAGCCGTCATGATGGACGGTACTATGACCGTGGTCATAGCCAACGAGTGACGGCGCCCCACCGGACGCGCCGGGCAGAAACGGCGGTGCCTCGTGTACGTGGGTTTCCTGGGCCTCGGAGTCATGGGGCAGCCGATGGCGCTCAACCTGGCCCGGGCCGGCACACCCCTGGTCGTCTGGAACCGCACCGCCGGCCGGGTCGAGCCCCTGCGGGCGGCCGGCGCCGGCCTCGCGGACTCCCCCGCCGAGGTCCTCGCCCGCGCCGGCGTCACGTTCCTGATGCTGGCCGACGAGTTCGCGATCGACTCCGTCCTGGGCCGCGGTACCCCGGGCTTCGCCGCGCGGGTCGAGGGACGCACCGTGGTCCACATGGGCACGACGTCACCGGAGTACTCGCACGGTCTGGAGGCCGACATCCGGGCGGCGGGCGGGAGTTACGCGGAGGCGCCGGTCTCCGGGTCCCGGTTGCCCGCGGAGGCGGGGCGGCTGGTGGCGATGCTGGCGGGGGACGACGACGTGGTGGCGGCCGTACGCCCGCTGCTCGGCCCGATGTGCCACGAGACGTTCGTCTGCGGCCCGGTACCGAACGCGCTGACGATGAAACTGGCCGTGAACCTGTACCTGATCACGCTGGTGACGGGTCTCGGCGAGGCGTTCCACTTCGCCGAGCGGCAGGGCCTGGACCGGCGGCTGTTCCTCGACGTGCTGGACGCGGGGCCCATGGCCAGCGGGGTCTCCCGCATGAAGGCGCCCAAGCTGCTGACCCGGGACTTCGCCGTCCAGGCGGCGGCCCGGGACGTACTGCAGAACAACCGGTTGATCGCGGAGGCCGCACGGAAGGCGAGCCTCGCCTCGCCCCTGCTGGACGTCTGCCACGCCCTCTACGACGAGACCGTCACGCTGGGGCACGGCGGCTCCGACATGGTCGCCGTGCTCCGCGCGATCGAGGCACGGACCGACGGCGACCACGAGGGCGGTGGGGGGCCGGTTTCCGCACGGGACGCCGGCGACCACAAGGCCGGCGAGTCGTCGGCGTCCGCACGGGCCGACGGCGATCACGGGGGCCGTGCGGGGTGAGCGTCCGCGGGGGCCGGCGGCGATCACGAGGCCGGCGGCTCGCGGACCAACGGCGACCACCGGAGCGGTGAGCGGTCAGCGTCCCCTCGGGATGCCGTAGGCACGCTCCACCCGGAGCCGTAGCACCAGACGGCGGTCGCGGACCATGGCGGCGCGGTAGTCGTCCCAGTCCGGATGCTCGCCCAGTACGTCGCGGTAGAGCCGGATGAGTTCCTCGACCGTCTCGTCGTGCGGGTCCTGCGCGACGGGGGTGAGGTCGGCCGTCCCCTCCACGACCGTGTAAGCCCAGCGGTCGTCGCTGGTCACGTGGTACGACGCCCGTGGATCCCGGCGCAGATTGCGGGTCTTGGCGCGGTCGTCCGTGAGCGAGACCCGGACGGTCCGCTCCTCGGGGTCGTAGGCATGGCTGACGTTGGAGAGCTGGGGCCGGCCGTCGCGCTTGAGGGTGACCAGCACCCCGCCGGCGTGGTCCGAGAGCAGCTGGAGCAGTGCGTCCTGCGTCGCGTCCTGAGTCATGCAGTGATCAACGCCCTGGCGCCGCATGGCATTCCAGCCGTCCGCACGTGCGTAGACACTGTCTACTCAGACTGGTAGACAGTGTCTATGCATGAATCCGACACCGGGCTGCGTGCCCGTCTGGTCCAGGTCGGGGTCGACCTGGTCACCGCCGAGGGGGCCCAGGCCCTGTCCCTGCGGGAGATCGCCCGGCGGGCAGGGGTCTCGCACGGCGCCCCGCGCCGCTACTTCCCGACGCACCTCTCCCTGCTCTCCGCCATCGCGCGGCGCGGCTTCACCGACCTCGGGGCCCGCGCCACGAAAGCGCTCGCCGCCGGCGGGGCGAGCCCACGGGACGACCTCGCCACGCTGGGCCGCGTCTATCTGGACTTCGCGCTGACCAACACCGGGATGTACGAGCTGATGTTCCGTCACGACATGCTGCGCAGCGACGAGTTGGGGCTGCGGGAGACCAGCCTTCCGCTCTTCGGCGTGCTGGTGGACCTGGTCGGCCGGGCACGGCCCGGGGTGGACGCCCGGCTCGTCGCGGGGTCGCTCTGGGCGAACCTGCACGGCATCGCCCAGCTCTGGAGCTGGGGCAGTCTCCAACTCGCCACCGGAGCGGATGACTTCGGCCCCCTGCTGGCCACGGCACTGGACGCGCACCTCGGCCCGGTGGGCCGATGACACTCCACCGCCGTGTCATCCTCGCGAGCAGCGTCGTCGGCGCCGCGATCGTCGCCCTGGACGGCACCGTACTCACGGTCGCCCAGCCCACCCTGCGTCGGGAGCTGCACGCGTCCTTCGCGCAGATCCAGTGGATCAGCACCGGATATCTGATCGCGGTCGCGAGCCTGCTGGTGTTCGCCGGCCGGCTCGGTGACCGGTTCGGCCATCAACGGGTCTTCGCTCTGGGGGTGTTGGGCTTCGGGCTGGCCTCCGCGGGGATCGGCCTGGCACCGGACATCGGCTGGGTGGTCGGACTGCGGGTCATCCAGGGGGTGTTCGGCGCGCTGCTCCAGCCGGCGACCCTCGGGATGCTGCGTGCCGCCTTCCCGCCCGAGAGACTCGGCATGCCGATCGCCCTGCGCACCAGCGCCATCGGGCTGGCGGCAGCCGCGGGCCCGGTCGTCGGCGGGGCGCTGGTCACCGCCCTCGGCTGGCGTGCCGTCTTCTTCCTCAACATCGTGCCCACGCTCGTGCTGGGCGTGGCGGCGCTCACCGTCCGGGGCCCCGAGCGGGAACGGGCGGCGGCCGGCCGGCTCGACGTGCCCGGCGCCTGTCTGCTCGCGGCGGCTCTGGCGTGTCTCGTCCACACGCTCGTCGGGACACCGTCGAACCGGCCGGCCGCCACGGTCCTCGGGCTGCTCGCGGTCGTGGCCCTGGGCGCCGTCTTCGTGCGCCACGAACGCCGCGCCGCGAGCCCGCTGCTGCCCCCGGACGTGCGCGGCTCGGCGACCCTCGGTGCGGCGCTCGGCGTCCTGGTGGCAGCGTCGGCGGCGATGTTCGGGGCGCTCTTCACCGGCACGTACTTCCTCCAGGACGTCCTCACCCTGACCCCGCTCCAGAGCAGCCTCCGCGCCCTGCCGCTGGCCGTGATGATGGTGCTGGGCGCACCCGTCTCGGCCGTCCTGATGCGCCGCTTCGGCCCCCGCCGGACGGCCGTCACGGGCATGGCGCTCCTCACCGCCGGCATCCTCGTGCTGTCCCGGCTCGACCAGGCGTCGACGGCCGTGGGGATCGGCAGCGGCTTCCTGCTGCTGGGCGCCGGTTTCGGCGCGGTCATGGTCACCGCGACCGCCGTCATCGTGCGGCACGCGTCCCGTGAGTCGGCCGGTGTCGCGAGCGGGCTCCAGCAGACCGCGATGAACGTCGGGCCGACGGTCGGTGTCGCCGTGGCGACCACGATGCTGTCGTACGCCGGTGCCGGCGCGTCGGGCGCTGGTGTCGAGATGGGCCCCGCCCTGACCGTCCTCGCCGTGGTGTCCGCGCTCGGAACGCTGCTGGGGACGGGGCTGCCGGGACGGCCGCGCGAGGAGGGCGCGGCTCGTCACGAGCCTGCGGCGGAGGCCGGTTCAGCACTCGCCACACCCCCCGAACCGCGCCGGCGCGACCCGCGGATGGCACCTCACGACCGGGCGTGACGCGCGATGTTCGCCGTACGGCGTCGGACGCACCCCGCGCACGGCGCCGTACGACCGTGGATGTCCCGCATACGGCCCCGCGCGGCGGGAAGATGCCCTGTATGACCCGCACATGACCATGAAATGGCCGCCCCGTCCGTTCCCGCGGTCCGTCCGTACGAGACGATGAACGCGCGGTGGTCCAGGAGCCGCAGTCCGGAGGAGAGCCATGGGACACCTGCAGCAAGAGGTCGAGCCGAGCGAGGCCGGACTCGACCCGAAGGCGCTCGCCCGGCTGGACCAGCACTTCGCGGACGAGGTCGACGAGGGCCGGCTGCCCGGTTTCCTCGTCGCCGTCTCCCGCCACGGCCAGGTCGCCCATCTGACGACGTACGGCCACCGTGACCGCGCGGCCGGGCTCCCGGTCACCGCCGACACCTTGTGGCGGATGTACTCGATGACCAAGCCGGTCACCACGGTCGCCGCGCTGATGCTCCTGGAAGAAGGGCGCCTCGGCCTGGCGGATCCGGTCGCCCGCCATCTCCCCGCGTTCGCCGATCCACAGGTGTACGTCGAGGGGACGGGCGCCGGTGTCAGGACCCGTCCGGCCGGGCAACCCCTCCTCGTCCGGCACCTGTTGACCCACACCGCGGGCCTGACCTTCGGTTTCTACCACTCCCACCCGGTCGACGCCCTGTACCGGGCCGCCGGTCTGGAGTCGTCGGTGCCCGCGGGCGCGGATCTCGAAGGGGCCTGCGAGGTGTACGCGAGACTGCCGCTCCAGTTCGAGCCGGGCACGCGCTGGAACTACTCGGTGGCGACGAACGTCCTCGGCCGGCTCGTCGAGGTCGTGTCGGGGCAGCGTCTGGACGAGTTCTTCGCCGAGCGGATCTTCGGCCCGCTCGGGATGACGGACGCCGGATTCTGCGTCGACGAGGAGCAGTCCGGCCGGCTGGCCGAGCTGTACGGCGAGGACGGCAAGGGCGGGATCACCCCCGTTCCCGGTCTCCCCCTGCACGGCCGCCCGCGGCTGCTGTCCGGCAGCGGGGGCATGGTGGCCGGCGCCCACGACTACCACCGTTTCATGGAGTTCCTCCGCCGCCGCGGCGAACTCGACGGCACCCGGCTCCTCGCCGCCGGGACCGTGGACACCATGACGTCCAACCAGTTGCCGGGCGGCGTCGACATCCGCACCCACGGCACACCCGCCCACGACGAACCCGGCAACGCGGGCCTCGGCTTCGGTCTCGGTGTCTCGGTCGTGACCGACCCGGCGATCACGGCCTACCCCACCGCCCTCGGCGCGTTCGGCTGGAACGGCGTGGCCAGCACGACCTTCTGGGTCGACCCGCTGCGGGACATGACCGTGCAGTTCCTGACCCAGCTGCGGCCGACCGGTTCACACACGGTCTTCCCCGAGGTACGGCGACTGGTGCACGAGGCCGTGCTGGACTGAGCCGCCGGCCCGGATTCGGGCGCTGAGCTCGGCGCCCTGACTGCCCCCTTCACGCTCAAGTCCGCAGCGTGAACTCGACCCCGTCCGCGCGGAGTTCGCTCAGCCACTCCTCCGACCGCTCCGCCGTCTCGGCGGCGCGGCTGAGGCCCGCCGGCAGGGTGCCGTCGAGGACGTGACGGACGCCGAGAGCGAGGGTGCGGGAGACACAGCGGGCCATGGCGCTCTCCTGGGGCGTGCCCTCCAGGTCCAGGAGATACCGGCCGGACCAGGTCTCGCCCGAGCCGCCGCGCACGTCCAGGGAGACGGCGAGGACCACGCGGTCGCGGTCGGCGTCGGTGGTCGGATAGGCCGCCGCCAACTCCCGTGCGAGCGCGGCGATCCGCCGGTCGTCCCCGGCCCTCAGCTCCTCGAACACGGCGTCCCAGGCCCGCAGCCAGCCGTCGAGGCGGAGCGTGCCACGGACGAAGGTCTCGGGCTTCCAGGCCGCCGGAAGAGCGTACTGGCCGAGGAAGGGGAGGCTGTCGCGGTTGGGGTACACCTCGAAGATCTCCCCGTCGACCGGATGGGGGCGGGTGGCCTCCCACGGCCGGGCGGCGGTGGTCTCCGCGCCGTCCTCGATGTAACGGGCGGGCGAGCGCAGGGCGTTGAGGACCCCGGCGGGTGCCCAGCTGAAGCGGTACCTGAAGTCGTTCGGGATCGCGGGGACGCCTCCGCAGTACGAGGTGAAGCGGTACGAGGCGGCGGTGTCGGGGCCGATCGCCTCCCGGGCCCGGGCGACCAGACCGTGGGCGAAGAGGTGGTCGATGCCGGGGTCGAGGCCCGCCTCGGTGAGCACCACGACACCCGCCGCCACCGCCGCGGGCACCTGCTCGACGACCGCATCCGAGACATAGCTGGAGCACGCGAAGTGCGCCCCGCGCTCGATGCAGGCGCTCAGCAGCGGGGCGTGCTCGGGGGCCGGGAGCATCGAGACGACGACGTCTCCGGGCGCCAGCTCGGCCGCGAGCGCCGGCAGTGTGTACGCGCGCGGCTCGGCGCGTCCTGTCAGGCCGAGGCCGGCCAGGCTCCGCTCGGCACGCTCCTCGGTGCGGTGCCACAGGCGTACCCGGCCGGCGGCCTCGCACAGCGCGGCGAGCCCACTGCCGGTGGACAGGCCGGCGCCGATCCAGTGGACGGTGCCGCTCGCCGGGACGGTTCCCGTTTCGCTCGTCTCAGACATGGCGGAACTCCCCTTCCTTCGCGCCGAGTTCACGGCCCGCCTGGTGGAACCGTGCCAGACAGCGGTCCCACGGCCCGCCCGTCTCGAAGTCGAGGAGCAGCGGCAGCAGCGCCGCCGAGAAGTCGACGCTCGCCTCGCGCGGCAGCAGGGACGGCAGGTTGTCGATGGCGATCAGATCCAGGGCCGGCTGTTCGCGCAGCCGGCGCACGGGATGTGCCCAGTCCGTGGTGGTGTCGTAGACCGGCAGCACGTTCATGGGTGAGCCGACGTCGCAGGTGACGTCGCACAGCGTGCGCAGCCGGCGGCCGGGCTCGTCGAGGTCCTTGTCGGTGAGGAAGGGCGGGATCGGCCGGGTGGTGAGCACGGTGTTGACCATCACCTCGTGCTCCAGCAGCGCCGCTCGGTCCAGCTCGCGGGTCTCGGCCAGGTCCCAGCAGGTGGGTTCGTTGCCGGCCACGGCGAGCGCGGCGCGTGCCCCGCGGCCGCTGCGCCCGAGGGCACCGATCACCAGCGTCCTCGGCTGCCCCGTCACGGCGGCGAGTTCGGCGTCCAGCTCCTCCTTGGACGCCGGCCGCAGCGGGGTCCGCAGCCGGCCCTCGTGGTGCAGGACGGCCAGTGCCGCGCCGAGGTACCCGGCCCAGTAGCCGAACGCGGCGAGCCTGCGTCCCTCGTCGTCCACCAGGTACTCCAGGTCCAGCAGCGCCCCGCCCCCGGCGAGGAACCTGCCGAGCAGCGCGGCGGCGCCGGGCTGCTCCTTGTAGGCGTGGCCGAAGAAGACATGCCGGTGCCGCAACTCGGCGGGCTCGTCCGGGAGTTCCTTGAGTCCGGCGATCACGGTGTCCGGCGGCGCCGACACCCAGGAGCCCGGCGCTGCGACCCGGCAGCCCGCCTCCTCGTACGCCTCGATCGGGAAGATCCGCTGCGGCGAGTCCTCGACGGTGAGGGTCATGCCCCGCTCGACGAGCCGGCGGGCGTCGGACGGCACGACGGGCGTGCGCCGCTCCGTCGTACGGGACTCGTGGCGCAGCCACAGGTGGAGCTCGGTCATACGAGGTTGACCTCCGGTCGCAGGCTGTCGGTGGCGAAGCGGCCGACGCCCAGGGGGCTGATGTCGACGAAGGGTGTGCGGCCCAGGACCAGATCGCGGACGACCTCGCCGACCGCCGGGCCCTGCAGGAAACCATGGCCGGAGAACCCGGTCGCGTACAGGAAGCGGGAGGGCGTGGCGGCCTCGCCGATCAGTGCGTTGTGGTCCGGGGTGATCTCGTACAGGCCCGCCCAGCCGCCGGTGCGGCGCAGGTCGAGGAGGGCGGGGGCGCGGCGCTGCATGGCCTCGCCGAGCCGGGGGATCCAGCCGTCGTGGGTCCGGGTGGAGAAGCCGGGCTCCTCGTCGGGGTCGGACATGCCGACGAGGAGTCCGGGGCCTTCGGCGTGGAAGTAGAGGCTGCTGGTGAAGTCGATGGTCATGGGCAGGTGCGGCGGCAGCCCGGGGACCGGTTCCGTGACGGCGATCTGCCGGCGCAGCGGCTCGACGGGCAGGTCCACCCCGACCATGGCGCCGACCGCCCGGGACCAGGCGCCGGCCGCGCAGACGACCGTGTCGGTGGTGATCCGGCCCCGGCTGGTCACCACCGCCGTGATCTCGTCGCCGCGCAGCTCGATGCCGGTGACCTCGCAGTGCCTGAGCACGGTCGCGCCGTGGCGGCGGGCGCCGGCCGCGTAGCCGTGCACCACGGCCTCGGGTGTGCAGTGCCCGTCGTCCGGGGAGAAGGCGGCGGCCAGCAGTCCGTCGGTGGTGATCAGCGGGGAGAGCCGCTGTGCCTCGGCCGGATCCAGCAGGCGGCTGGGTACACCGAGGCCGTTCTGCAGCTCGACGCCCGCCTCGAAGGCGGCGACCTCCTCCGGTGTCGAGAGGAGGAAGAGATAGCCGACCCGGTGCAGTCCGATGTCATGGCCGGGCTCCTCGCCGAAGCGGGCGAAGGCCGCCAGGCTGCGGGCGCCGAGCTGAACGTTGAGCGCGTCGGAGAACTGCGCCCGGACTCCGCCCGCGGCCCGCGAGGTCGAGCCGGAGGCGAGTTCGTCGCGCTCGACCAGGAGGACGTCACGGACGCCCGCGCGGGCGAGGTGGTAGGCGATGCTCGTGCCCATCACCCCACCGCCGATGACGACGACCTGCGCGGTCATGTTCACCGCGGCCTCCTTCCGCCGGCCGCCTCGATCACGGCCCAGGCCGCGGCGGCGTCCTGCACACCGAGTCCGACGCTGTTGTAGAACACGATGTCGTCGGGGCCGGTGCGCGCGGCGCGTCGGCCCGTGACCACGGCACCGAGCGGGATCAGGTCCTCGAAGGCCAGCGGCCCCTCCCGCAGCGCGTCGACGACGGGCCCGGCGTGCTCCGCCGCGGTTGCCGGATCGTCCACCACGACGGCGGCCGCCCGTCGCAGGACCTCGGCGTCGACCTCGCTGCGCGTGGGCTCGAAGGACCCGACGCTCACCACCGTGCAGCCCGGCGTGAGCCACTCGCCCTGAACGACGGGCTTGGTGCTCAGGGTGCAGGCCGCCACCATGGGCAGCCCCGCCACCGCTTCCCGTGCCGTGTCCACGGCCTCGACGGCGACGCCCAGCTCGCCTGCCAGCAGCCGCGCGGCGCGCGTGCGGCGGCCCGGGTCGGGACTCCACAGCCGTACGGCCCGCAGGGTCCGCACCCGGTTCACGGCCCGCACATGGGCGAGCGCCTGGGTGCCCGAGCCGAGGACGCCGAGCTCGGCGCTGTCGGCGGTGGCCAGCGCGTCGAGGGCGACGGCGCTCGCGGCGGCCGTCCGCAGCGTCGTCACGGCAGTCCCGTCCATGACGGCGACGAGCTCACCGGTGACCGGGTCGAGAGCGTTGATCACCGCGTGAATGCTGGGCAGCCCGGCCGTCGCGTTGCCCGGGTTGACGCTGCCGATCTTGGCCACGGGCCCGGTGTCCGCGGACAGCCGGGCGAGATACGCGAAGACGACACTGTCGTCGAAGCGGCTCGGATGCATGATCTTTCCCGGCAGTTCGGCGCTGCCGTCCCCGAGGGCGGCGAACGCAGCCCGCTGTGACGCGATCGCCGCGTCGGTGTCCAGCAGCTCGCCCACCTGGGCCCGCGACAGGAACAGCGGGCCGCTCTCGTCTTCGCTCACTCCTCAGTGATAGCCGTCTTCACCGATCCGCAAAAGATCGCCTCCGTCTTGCCCCCGTCCAGCTGGGGCAGCACACCGCCGTCCAGGTGGGGCAGGTAGTGGTCGAGGCGCTCGCGCTTGGTCAGCAGATAGCTGAGGTTCTCCTCGCACGGCGGGATGAGCAGCGGGACCTGCTCGGGGACCTTGATGCCGTGGCGCAGCAGCGCCTCACGCTTGCGCGGGTTGTTCGACAGCAGCCGTACGGAACGGACGCCGAGGTCGTGCAGGATCTCCGCCGCGACCCCGTAGTCACGCGCGTCCACGGGAAGGCCCAGCGCGAGGTTCGCCTCGACCGTGTCGAGTCCCTCCGCCTGGAGCTTCATCGCGCGCAGCTTGGCCAGCAGGCCGATCCCCCGGCCCTCGTGGCCCCGGAGATAGACGAGTATTCCGCGCCCTTCCGCCACGATCTCGCGCAGTGCGGTGGCGAGTTGGGGCCCGCATTCGCAGTGCGTGGAGCCGAACGCGTCACCGGTCAGGCACTCGGAATGCAGCCGGGTCAGCACCCGCTCCGTACCGATGTCGCCGTACACCAGAGCCACTTGTTCGTCGCCGCGATCGTGGTCCAGGTAGCCGACGGCCTGGAAATCGCCGTACGCCGTGGGCAAGGGGGCCGTCACGACTCGGGTGACTCCCGATGACTGGGCATGAGCGCCGAGCACGCCAACGTTCTCTGTCATGATCTGATTCCTATCTGCTAAGCGCTAGCGCGGGCGGTACGAGACGAAAGGCCGTGAAAACATGAGCAGGTCGGACATCCAGGAGACGGGGTCCGGGACGGCACCGCGGGAGGGTTCTCCGGCGGTGGAAAACTCCTCCGGTCCGGCCGGGAACTCCGTGCCGCCAGTGCGGAACTCCCTGGTTCCGGCGGACACTTCGGAAGAGGTGCGGGCCCGGCGCGAGCGGGTCGGACGGGAGGTCGCCGTCCTTCCGGTGGGGAGCTACGAGCAGCACGGCCCGTACCTTCCGCTGGCCACCGACACGCTGGTGGCCTGCGCGATCGCCCGCGAGATCGCCGCCGCTCATCCTGTCCACCTCCTCCCTCCCGTGACGATCTCGTGCTCCCACGAGCACGCGGCCTGGCCGGGGACCGTCAGCATCTCCTCCGTGACCCTGCACGCGGTAGTGCGCGACATCGCCGAATCCCTCCGCCGTTCGGGAGTCGACACTCTGGTGCTGGTCAACGGACATGGCGGTAATTACGTCCTGGGCAATGTCGTTCAGGAATCCGTCGGCAGTGGTACCCGTATGGCGCTGTTCCCGGCCCTGGAGGACTGGGAAGCGGCGCGGGAACTGGCCGGCGTGGAGACCTCCCTGCTCAGCGATATGCATGCGGGGGAAATCGAGACCTCCGTCCTTCTGCACACTCATCCCGAGTTGGTGCTTCCCGGATACGAGACGACCGATTTCCTGGCCGATGACCGCAGGCATCTCCTTACCGTCGGGATGTCGGCCTATACCGAATCCGGAGTCATCGGCCGGCCTTCGCTGGGTTCGGCCGAGAAGGGAAAGGCGCTACTGGCGGGCCTGGTGGACTCCTTCGGCGCGTACATCTCTTTGCTCACCTCGGAAACGGAACTCCCGGGGGACGCCGGCGCCCGCCGCCGGCCGTGACGCGAGGGCGCCTTCGGCCGCGGTGGGGGTGAGCGCGGGAAGGTGGCGGGAGGGGCGTGGCCGCGGGCGGGCGCGGCGGTGGCCGGGGCGGGGACGACACAGCGGCCGGGCTCGCCCTCAGGGGTTGCCGCCACTCGCGGCGTACCGGCCGTACCGGGCACGTCGTGGGGCTGTACGGAGTCCGTGGCGGCCGTCGTGGAGGCGTACGGCGTCGCAGGGACCGGCGCGGCCGCGGTGGTCGCCTCCGCACGTGAGCGTCGAACGCCCGCGTACCAGCGGGCGACGAGCACGCACACGCCCGGCAGGCTCGCCGCGAAGCTGAGGACGCCGTAGACGACGGCGACGGTCAGGCCCGTGGTCGCGCCGAGGCCCGCCGCACCGAAGGCCCAGGCGGTGACACCCTCCCGGGGGCCCCAGCCGCCGATGTTCAGCGGCAGTCCCATGGCGAGCAGGGCGAGCAGGGCCAGGGGCAGCAGCACGGCCGCCGACGCCCCGGATCCGGCGACCCGGGCCGCGAGCAGGAACATCGCGAGGTGTCCGGCCAGCACCACGGTCGAGGAGACCAGTACGCCCGGCCAGTTCCCGCGGGCCAGCAGCGCGTGGCGCGCCTCGGCGAGGGTGGCGCGGACGGCCCGGCGCCGGGCGGACGGGGCGGCGGGTGCACGGCCCATGCGCAGCGCGGCGACGACCGCCAGCGCGCCCAGCACGGCGAGCGCGCCCAACTCGGTGAGGTGGCGGGCCTGCGCGAGGACCGGCGAGGGCTGGGTGAGCAGCACCACGGCGCCGACGGCGACGAGTACCGCCTGGCCCGCGGTCCGTTCGAGGACCACCGCGCGGACACCGCGGCCGAGGTCGCCGGCGCTCTGCCCGTGGCGTACCGCGCGGTGCACATCGCCGAGGACGCCGCCGGGCAGGGCCGCGTTCAGGAACAGGGCCCGGTAGTAGTCGGCGACGGCCGCGCCGAGCGGCAGCCGGATGCCCAGGCCGCGGGCGACCAGGGACCAGCGCCAGGCGCTGAACACCGTGGTGAGCAGGCCGAGTCCGAGGCCGGCCAGCAGGGTCGGGCCGTCGATGCGCCGCAGCCCGTCGACGAAGACTCCGGTGCCGAGCCGCCACAGCAGCACGGCCAGGATGACGACTCCGGCGACGGTCCCGGCATGGGTGCGGACGGCGCGGGAGCCGATGCGCGACCGGATGCCCCGTCCGCCGAGCCGGGCCCCGGGGTCCCGGGACTGCGGCGGCTCTCCGCCGCCGCGCGTCCGCGGGATCGCGGACGGCACGGTCACCGCCTCCGCACCCGGCGTCAGCGAGGTCACGGACACCGTCTGCGCGGCCGGCGCGTTCATGACCGGCCCGTCGGACCGGGCAGCGCCAGGATGTCGCTGTGGTGGACGACCACGCGCAACTCGCCCGCCTCGCACTGCTCCAGCCGGCGGCGCAGATACGCCTCGGCTGCCGCCGCCAGATCCGGCCGCTGCTCGACGGCCGCCGCGACCCAGCCCCGCAGCCACTCCGCCGTGAGCGGGGCGTGCTCGGCGCCGAGCCGCCAGGCGCTGGGGTGCACCCGGACCGTCGCGCCCTGCTGGGCGAAGGCCTCGCAGGCCGCGGTGATCGCGTCCGGACCGAGCAGCTCGCCGCGCCGCTGGTGCGCGTTGAAGGCCTCGCCGATCTCGGCGTCCAGCGGGTCGGCGGGGGTGAGTTCCACGCGTCCGGCGACCGACAGGGTGAGCAGTGCCGGGCAGCCGGCGCCGACGCAGGCCGCGGCGAGCACGTCCACCTCGTCGCGGGTCAGGACGTCCAGCAGGGCGGACGCCGTCACCAGCGAGGCGCCGGTCAGTACGTCGCCGGTCAGCCGGCCGATGTCCCCGCGCTGTGTGGTGACGGTGACCCGGCTGCCGTCGGCGGCCGCGCGGGGCGCACCCACGGTGGCGAAGTGCAGGAGATAGGGGTCGCGGTCGTGCAGGACCCAGTGCTGGGGGCCGTCGAGGTGGGGGGCGAGCCAGCGGCCCATGGAGCCGGTTCCGCACCCGAGGTCGTGGATGATCAGGCCCCGGTGGCGTCCCGGCAGGTTCGCGAGCCGGATCCGCAGCGGGTCGAGCAGGTCATGGGCCCGGGCGTCGGCGTCGGCGGCCTCGCGCAGTTCGAGCCACCGCGGGGCGAAGCGGGGCACCTCGACGGACGCCTCGCCCTGACCGGACGGCGAGCCGATCGGCGCGGCCGCCTCGCCGTCGGCCCCCGGACCGGGGACCGGCGCCTGCGCTCCGGGTATGCGGCCCGGCACCTCAGAAGAAGTCGTCGTCACGTTCATGCCGCCTTCCGGGGTTCTTGCCGAAGCCGTCCGAGCACACCCGCGAGGCTGCGCGCCGTCGCCGCCCAGCCTCCCAGAGCGGCCCGGCGGGCCCGCGCGGCCGCCTTCAGCCGGCGGCGCACATCGGCCTCGCCGAACCAGCCGCGCAACTCCGCGGCCAGAGCGGCCGGGTTCTCCGGCGGTACGAGGATTCCGGGCACCCCGCCGTCGGGCGCGCGGCCCACCGCTTCGGGGAGCCCGCCGACGTCGGTGGCCAGGACCGGGATGCCCCGGGCGAGCGCTTCGGTCACCGCCATGCCGTACGTCTCGGCGTACGAGGTGAGAACCATGAGGTCGGCCGCGGCGTAGCTCGCGTCGAGTTCGCCGCCGGCCTGCGGACCCGCGAGGTGCAGCCGGTCGCCGAGGCCGAAGCCGTCGATCAGCTTCCGCAGGCCGGCGACGTACTCCGGTTCCTGCTCCAGTCCGCCGACGAAGACGCAGCTCCAGGGCAGGTCGGTGACGGTCGCGAGGGCCTCCACCAGCCGGTGCTGCCCCTTGCGGGGGGTCACCGCGGCGACGCACAGGAGCCGCGAGACCCCGTCGGTGCCGGGCGCGAGCGGCGCGATGTCGGCGCCTGGGACGGCGACATGGACCCGTTCGGGGGCCAGTCCGTGGTGGGCGACGAGCCGGCGGACCGCCCACTCGCTGGTCGCGACGACGGCCGGCACGGCCCGCAGCGTCGCACGCTCCAGGGCGTCCAGTTCCGCGGCCACGGCCGGGTCCAGGCCCGTCTCGTCACCGAGCGGCAGATGCACCAGGACGGCCAGGCGCAGCCGTTGGGCCTCCGGGGCGATGATCTCCGGAACCCCGCAGGCGACGATGCCGTCGAGCAGGACCACGGTGCCGTCCGGCAACTCGCGGAGGGTGCGGGCGAGTTCGGCGCGGGCCGCCGCGTCCGGCCGGGGCCAGCTGCCCGCGACGGCGTGCCGGCGGACCTGCCAGCCGAAGCCGGGCAGATCGAGGCAGACCCGGCGGTCGTAGGCGTTGCCGCCGCTCGGCGCGGCCGGGTCGTCGACACCGCCCGGCATCACGAAGTGCACGGAGCTCAGGGACATGGGGATGATCTCGGCGTTCTTGAGAGCCGCGTGCTGCAGGGGCACGTAGTTCAGGGCCTTCTGGTCGGGCAGTGCCCGGCTCGGGGAGGCGTGCTCGATGGTCACGTCGGTCACAGGGCACGCTCGTAACTCGCCCAGGCGATGTGCGACTCGTGGAGCGTGACGGTGATGCCGGCCAGGCCGCGGGCGCCCTCGCCCAGCGCCCCGGAGTTCACCCGGTCGGCGAGGCGGTCGGCGATCACCTTGGCCAGGAACTCCGTGGAGGTGTTGGTGTCGGCGAAGTCGGGCTCGTTGTCGAGATTGCGGTAGTTCAGCTCGCTCACCAGGGCGCCGAGCTCCTGGGTGGCCAGTCCGATGTCGACGACGATGTTGTCGTCGTCCAGCTCGGCGCGGCGGAAGGTGGCGTCCACGAGGAACGTCGCACCATGCAGGCGCTGCGCGGGTCCGAAGACCTCGCCGCGGAAGCTGTGGGCGATCATGAGGTGATCGCGGACGGTGATACTGAACAACGGACGACCCTCCAGGTGCGGTGCGTCTGATCCCCTGCCGGGAACATGCCGTGTAGTACGGCCGCCCGGTGCGGGTTGTTCAGCCGCTCGTTCTCCTTCTTTCGGCGGCCGCCCGGAGCTCTTCCGGGACGTCCTGCCTGGTCGGAGGCCGGGCAGCTGTCCTTGAGGATCAGTCTGCGGTGTACAGGACTCGGTGGCACAGGCCCGGAATCTCACCGGAGGCGAGCCGGGGCAGCACGTCGGGCAGCTCCTCGAAGGCGCACTCTCCGGTGACCAGGGCGTCGAAGGCGGGATCGGCGAGCAGTTCGAAGGCGAGCGCGAGCCGGTCGGCGTACGTCCGGGAGGCGCGCCGGGCCGGGGAGACCGAACCGACCTGGCTGCTGCGCAGGACCAGGCGCCGTGAGTGGAAGGCCTCCCCCAGGGGCACGCTGACGCGCCGGTCGCCGTACCAGCTCAGTTCGAGGACGGTCCCCTCCGGGCGAAGCAGTTCCAGCGCCCGCGCCAGGCCGGCGTCGGTGGCGCTGGCGTGCACCACGAGGTCGCAGTCGCCCTTCGCCTCCTCGGGCAGCGCGAAGTCGGCGCCGATCGCCCGGGCGATGCCGGCCCGGGCGGGGTCGGCGTCGACGAGCTGGACGCGGACGCCCGGGAACCGGGCGAGCAGCGCGGCGACGGACGAGCCGACCATGCCGCCGCCGATGACGGCGATCCGGTCACCGACCAGGGGCGCGGCGTCCCAGAGGGCGTTCACCGCGGTCTCGACGGTCCCGGCGAGAATGGCGCGCGCCGCCGGAACTCCGTCCGGTACGACGGTCACCGCGTCGGCCGGGACGACGTACCGGGTCTGATGCGGATAGAGACAGAAGACGGTCCGCCCGATCAGCGACGAGGGCCCTTCCTCGACCTGTCCGACGCTGAGGTAGCCGTACTTGACCGGTCCGGGGAAGTCGCCTTCCTGGAACGGGGCCCGCATCGCGGCGTACTGGCTCTGCGGCACTCCGCCGCGGAAGACGAGCGTCTCCGTGCCGCGGCTGACTCCGGAGCACAGCGCGCGCACCAGAACCTCACCCTCGGCGGGCTCCGGCACGGTGTGTTCCCGGATCTCTCCGTGCCCGGGCGACCGGAGCCAGAAGGCACGAGCTGTGGGTTCCATGTGCGTCCTCCTGAACGATCGGCCGACTCCCCACGTACGCAGCTATGAGAAGTCGCGCACAAGGTACGCGGCGTTGATCGAATCTGTCACTCGGCCGGAGGGTGAACGGTGGCCCTGAACCACACGTACGACGCAAGGCTCGCGCACCAGGAGACGGCGGTGGGGGCCGGCGCACAGCTGCTGCTCCTCGCGCTCCTGGGGACGGCGATCGGGTTGGGACCCGCCGGCTGGCTCACGGGCCTGGCCTTCGGGATCGCCACCTGGGCCGTCCTCAACCGGGCCCTGCGCCGCTCGCAGCCCCTCTCCTTCGGGGTGGCGAACCGGGTCACGCTCGGTCGCGCGATCCTGGTCGGCGGTGTCACCGCGCTGGTCGCCGACTCCTTCGAGAGCTCCCCGCCGGTCACGCTCTTCGTGGGGCTGACGGCGGTGGCCCTGATCCTCGACGGGGTGGACGGCAAGGTCGCCCGGCGCACGGGTACGTCGTCCGCGCTGGGCGCCCGGTTCGACATGGAGGTCGACGCGTTCCTGATCCTGGTGCTGAGCGTGTACGTCGCCATGGCGCTGGGGCCCTGGGTGCTGCTGATCGGTGCCATGCGGTACGCGTTCGTGGCGGCGGCCCGGGTCCTGCCCTGGCTGAACGGTCCGCTGGCGCCGAGCATGGCGCGCAAGACGGTGGCCGCGTTGCAGGGGATCGTGCTGCTGGTGGCCGCCGCCGGGATCCTCCCCCACGCCGTGAACTTCGCGCTCGTCCTGCTGGCGCTGGGCCTGCTGACCTGGTCCTTCGGGCGGGACATCAACTGGTTGTGGCGCGCGGGTGCCCGCGGCGGGCACCCGGCCTGGCCCTCGGCGGCGGTCCCCGAGGCCAGGCCGGAGCGCCCGGTCGAGGTCAGCGGTGCCGCGCGAGGAAGTTCTTGACCTTGTCCCCGGACGGCCGGCTGCTCCAGCAGGATGCCGTTCCCGTGGGCGGCTCCCGAGACCACAAGCAGGCGGCCGGGCCGCACCCCGCCGACCGGGCCCGCGGCAGCGCCGCACCGTGTCGAAACCGGCGGGCCGGGTACCGGAATGGGGACGCGACCAAGCACATCGGACGCCCGGACCGGAGACGGAGCAGCGATGACGCAGAACGCGGACGACGGCGCTCGCGCACAGCGGCAGATCCCGCCCGAGCTGCACCTGGCGGCCGTACGGCCCCAGCAGGCCGGCGGCTTCGACCCGCGGGAGCCGGCGCTGCCCCTCGACCACAACCAGGCGATTCTGGAGGCCGCGAAACAGGTGGGCGCGATCCTGAAGAGGAACGCCTACGCCTTCGCCCTCGCCGGCAGCGTGGCTGTCTACGCGCACGGCGGTACGGGCAATCTCCAGCACGACGCCGACTTCTGCATCAGGCCCGAGGACGCGGACCGGGTGGCGGACACCCTGCGTGAGGCGGGTCTGGCGGTCGGCACCCCGCCGGAGGACTGGCTGCTGAAGGCCAAGTGCCTCGGCCAGGACATCGACCTGATCTTCGAGCTGGCGCACCAGCCGGTCACCTCGGAGCTGCTGGAGCGGGCCGAGACGCTCTCGGTCGACTCGGTGCGGATGCCGGTGCTGGCACCGACGGACCTGATGCGGAGCCTGCTCCCCGCGTTCTCCGAACACCACTGCGACTTCGGCGCGGTGCTGCCCATCGCCCGCGCGCTGCGCGAGAAGGTCGACTGGGAGCAGGTGCGCTCGACCTGCGGGGACGCGCCGATGCCGGACGCCTTCCTGTACCTGCTGGAGCGCATGGAAGTGATCGCACCCCCGGAGGAACGACGATGAGCGATCCCACCGAGGAGCCCGGACGCGCCACCGCGGACGTCCCCGGGCAGAACGCCGAATACCGCGTCGCCCATCTGCGCGACCGGCTGGCCGCCGACGACCTGGGAGAACTGGGCGTACGGATCGAGGTGCGCTCGGGGGCGGTGGCACTGACGGGCACCGTGCCCTCCGCGCACTGCCGCGACGAGGTCCTGCGCATCACGCACGAGGAGCTGGCGGGGCTCCCGGTCCACTGCGACCTCGTCGTGGCGGATGCCACCGCCCCCGACCACACGGAGGAACTCGCATGATCCGGGTGGCAGCCGTCGGGGACATCCACATGGGGCCCGACAGTCGTGGCCTGCTCAGGCCGGCCTTCGACACCCTGCCCGAGTGCGCCGACCTCCTGCTGCTCGCGGGGGACCTCACCCGCCACGGCACCCCCGATGAGGCGCGGGTGGTGGCCGACGAGGTCCGCGGCCTCGGCGTCCCGGTCGTCGCCGTACTCGGCAATCACGATCACCACGACGAACGGCCGGAGGAGGTCACCGCCATCCTCCGCTCCGCGGGCGTGCGGGTGCTGGAGGGCGAGGCGACCGTGCTGGAGGCCGGCGGGACCCGGGTGGGGGTCGCCGGGACGAAGGGGTTCGGCGGCGGGTTCGTCGGCAGGAGCGCCGGGGAGTTCGGCGAACCGCTGATGAAGGAGTTCGTCCGCTACTCCCGCCGGTGCGCGGACGGGCTGCGCACCTCGCTGGAGAGCCTGGCCCGGCAGGACTGCGAGGTACGGATCGCCCTGACGCACTTCTCCCCCGTGCCGGACACGCTCGCGGGTGAGCCTCCGGAGATCTATCCGTTCCTCGGGAGCTATCTGCTCGCGGAGGCCATCGACACGGCCGGCGCCGACCTCGCCGTCCACGGGCACGCGCACGCGGGCACCGAGCACGGGATGACGAGCGGTGGCGTCCGGGTCCGCAATGTGGCCCAGCCGGTCATCCGGCGGGCGTTCAGCGTCTACCGGCTGCACGCGCACGCGCCGGCCGGGGAGGTCGCCCCCAGCGGGACGGCGGGCTGAGCCCCCGCGGGCACGTCAGTCCCGGGTGCCGGAGGTGACGGCCTCGGGCCGCGCGCGGGACGTGTCGCCGAAGGCGCGGGGTGTGCCGGAGACGCGGCGGGTGCGCTGGACCGGGACGAGCAGCGCGGCCAGGGCGGCGGCGAGGCAGAGCAGGGCGAGCAGGGTGAACCCGTGGGTGTATCCGGAGGCGTAGGGCAGTCCCGAGGGTTGCAGCCGGCTGGTCACCAGGAGGCTGGTCACGGCCGCGCCGATGGAGCCGCCGATGGTCCTGATGTTGGCGTTCATGCCGGTCGCGGCGCCGGTCTGCTCGGCCGGGACGCTGCCCACGATCAGGTTGGCCATCGAGGCGAAGGCCAGGCCGATGCCGAGGCCGAAGACGCCCGCGGCGAAGGCCACCTGCCACTGCTGGTCGTGCCAGGCGGCGAGGAATCCGCAGGCCACCGCGCCGAGCGAGGCGCCCGCCGTGAGCAGCTTCTTGGCACCCAGTACGGGTTCGAGGCGGCCGCTGAGCACACCCGAGCAGAACATCGCGATCAGCATCGGAAGCATGAGCAGTCCGGCCGCCGTGACGCTCGCGCCGAAGCCGTATCCCGCGGAGCTCGGTGTCTGTACGAAGCCCGGCAGGAAGGACCAGATCGCGTACATGCCGGCGCCGAACAGCAGGGCGGCGGTGTTGGTGGTCCACACCGCGGGCAGCCGCATGATGCGCAGATCGATGAGCGGGCTGCGCGAGCGCGCCTCGGCGAACAGCCACAGCGCGAAGAGCACGACGGCTGCGGTGAACAGTCCCATCACCCGGGCCGATCCCCAGCCCCAGCGGGTCGCCTGGCTGAGCGGCAGCAGCAGGGCCACCAGCCAGCCGGAGAGCAGGACGGCTCCGAGCCAGTTGACGCGCCCCTCGGCGCGGCGCGGGGACTCGGGGACGAAGCGGAGGGCGATCAGCGTGGTGACGGCGACGACGCCGACGGGGAGCCAGAACAGCCAGCGGTAGTCGAGGGCGGTCACGATGGGTCCGGCCGCCACCATGCCGACGCCGCCACCGGCGGCGATCACGGCGGACAGGTTGCTGATGGCGGGGCTGACCTCGGCCGGGGTGAACTCGTCGCGGATGATGCCGAAGGACAGCGGGAAGAGCGCACCGCCTATGCCCTGGACGACCCGGGCGACGATCAGTACGCCGATGGTCGGCGCGAGGGCGGCGAGCAGACAGCCCACGGCCACGGTGACGAGTACGGCGACGAGGGTGCGTTTCTTGCCGATCAGGTCGCCGACCCGGCCGAGGATCGGCGTGAAGACCGAGGCGGACAGCAGATACGCCGTCATCACCCAGGTCGCGGTGGACTGCGAGGTGTGCAGGGCGTGCTGAACGGTCGGCAGGGCCGGCGCGATCAGCGACTGGAGCATGGAGAACACGCCGGCACCGGTCGCGAGGACCGCGAAGGTGAGGCGGGTGGACTTCCGGGGCATCAAAAGAGCCTCTCCGAACAGGATGCGGCCGAGGTCGACGGGCCACGGTCGTACGGACTGGAGTGGCTGCGGGCAGCACTGAGGAAGGCATGCGGGCAGCACGGTTCGAGGGGGAACGCACCTCGACTGCTAAAGTGGAGGTACGCCTCCACTCTACCGGAGGCACCCCTCCGCTTCAACCTCGTCCCGGCCAGGAGGCCCCCGTGACGGCCCAGCCGTATCCCGTCCGCGAGATCGTCGCGGCCCAGCGCCCGCACCGGAAGGACGCCGCGCGCAACTACGACGCCCTGCTGGCCGCCGCCCGTGAGGCCTTCGCGGAGCACGGCGCGGAGGCGTCCCTGGAGGACATCGCCCGCCGCGCGGGCGTGGGAATCGGCACGCTCTACCGGAACTTCCCCACCCGCCGTCAGCTCTTCGAGAGCGTCTACGCGGACGAGGTGAACACCCTGTGCCGGGTGGCGGAGGACGTCGCGGGGCTGGAGCCGTGGGAGGCGCTGTCCTCGTGGCTGCGCCGCTTCGTCGACTACGTCGTCACCAAGCGGGCCGTCCGTGAGGCGCTCAGCAACGAGTCGGAGATCCTCGTCGCCTGCCGCGACTCGATGTACGACGCGGGCGGCCCCCTGTTCGACCGCGCACAGCGGGCCGGACAGGTGCGCACGGACATCGACTTCGACGATCTCCTGCGCATGGTCGCCGGCATCACCTCGACGAACTTCCTCGACGACGCCCAGCGGGACCGCGTCCTGGCGGTCGCGCTCGACGGGGTCCGCGCCACGGGCTGACGCAGACCATCGGTCGCGCTCGACGGCGCCGACGCCGCCCGCTGACGTACACCACCCCGCGCGCTCGACCGAGCCCGCGTCACGACCTGCCGTCGATCAGTCCAGGAACGCCGCCATGGTCGCCACGAACGCGTCGGCGTCGTCGAGCCACGGGAAGTGCCCCGCCCCGGGCTGGACGACGAGCCGGGCGTCCGGGAACAGCCCGGCCAGCTCGGCCATCGCGCCCGGCGGCGAGTTCAGATCGGCCTCTCCGGCGAGCACGAGCACCGGCGACGCGAACCGGGCGAGCGCCGCCCGGGTGGCATCCGGGTCGAAGGCGCCCTCCGCGCCGTACGCGGCCGCGGCCTCGCCGTTGCGCTGCTCGGCCTCGGCGGCCCGGTGCTTCTGCGCCGCTTCGTCCCAACGGCCGTACCAGAAGGGCGCGATGGCCTGCATCCGGTCGCCCGTCGCGTTGCCCGCCATGATCGCCTCGAGTGCCTCGAAGGCCTCGGGGAACCACGGCTCGTCCCGGCGGAGCCGCGCCGCCGCGCGCCGCTGGTCCGGCGTGACGGTGACCCCGACGGCCATGACGCTCGGGGTGATGAGCGCGAGCCCGGCGACGCGTTCCGGGTGGCGGGCCGCGTACAGCAGGGCCAGATTGGTGCCGCCGGAGTGCGCGAGCAGGTCCATCGTCTCCAGGCCGAGGTGCTTGCGCAGGGCCTCCACGTCGTCGACGAGCCGGTCGCAGCGGTACGACGACACGTCCGCCGGCACCGCGGAGTCGCCGGTGCCGCGCAGATCCGGCATCACCAGCCGCCGGTGCGCGGACAGACCGCCGAGGTCGCCGAGGTACACGGAGGCCTGCATGGGTCCGCCGGGCAGGCAGACCACCGGCCGCCCGTCCCCCTGCACGTGGTACGCGAGTGTGGTTCCGTCGGGCGCGGAGTAGGCAGACATGCGCCGGAGCCTCGCACCGCTCCTGCGGTGGAGCAACCGGGTTTCCGCTGGGCGGGTGCCACGACAGCGATGAGGGGGCCCGCACGGAGGTCACTCCGTGCGGGCCCCCTCATTCGGTGCCGGCCGGGTCAGCCGACGCCGATGCCGAACAGGTGCATGTTCACGTTCTCCGGCAGCGTGACGGACTTGACGGTCCGGCCGGCGGGCGCCTCGAACGGCTTGGTGGCGTAGATGTACGCCGGACCGCCGTGACCGGGATTGCGGTACTCCGTCTTCACCACTACGGAGTTGTCGAAGACGGGTGTGCCGGAACTGCTCCCGCCCGGCATCACCCAGTCGCCGAACGACAGGTCGGTCTTCGCCGTACTGCCGTCGTCGAACGTCACCGTGGCCGTCGTCCGCACATCCCCGTAGATCGCGGCGCCCACGAACGTCAGCTTCCGCACGTCGGCGGACTGCGTGGTGAGGTCGATGGTCTGACCCGCCGCGTAGAGGTGGTCGGGCCGGCCGGCCGGGGAGGCCGGCCAGGTGAAGGAGGTGCCCGAGGCCTCCACCTTCGCGCCCGGGGTCAGTCCGGCCGCGGCCAGTGCCTGACGGGAGTAACTGCCGCCGGAGCGGTCGAAGTCACCCTGCGAGGTGTCCGTGTCGCTGGAGATGCCGGTGGCGTTGTACGCCGCCCCGAAGCTCCCCTCGGCGGCGACCTGGACGTAGACCGTCTGCTTGACGGCCGGACCGGTCGCGCCCTTGACGGTGACCGGGACGCGGTAGAAGCCGTCGGCCGTGTCCGGCCCCGCGGTGGCGGTGAACGCGACGCTGCCGGATCCGCTGCGTCCGTCGAGCTTCAGGGTCTTCCGCCCGGCGTCGAGCGTCAGTCCGTCCGGCGCCTGCGCGGTGACCTTCAGGGTGCGGTCCTTGCCGCTGAGCCGCTGCGCGTCCACGGTGAGCTTCGCCGGCTTGCCGCGGTCCACGGTTGCCTGGCTGGGCGAGACGTTCGCGAGGAACGCGTGCTCACCCGACCGGTACGACGGCGGCGCCGCCTTCGCGCCGGTCGCCCAGGTCTTGTCCGGGGTGGCGCTCAGGGTGAAGTCGAGCCTGCCTCCCTTGCGTACGGCGCTCTGCGGCAGATAGGTGCGCGCCCACTTGGCGCCGTCGAGCTTGAGACCGTGGACGTACTTTTTGTCCGCCGAGGCGCCGGGTGCGCGCAGGTCGAGGTTGTGTGAGCCGGGCAGATCGAGAACGGCGCGCTCGAACAGCGGGCTGTGCACGGTCAGGTCGGCCGTGCCCGGGGTCGCCGGATACACGCCGAGGGCGGCCCAGACATACCAGGCGGACTGCGCGCCCAGGTCGTCGTTGCCGGGTTCGCCGTCGGGCGTGGGACCGAACATCGTGGTGGCGACCTTGCGGACGGTCTCCTGCGTCTTCCAGGGCTCGCCGAGGTAGTTGTACGCCCACGGCACCGCGAAGTCGGGCTCGTTGCCGGCCCACATATAGGGCGCGTTGGGACCCGCGTTGAGCTGGGTGAGGAAGGTGTCGAGCCGCTTCGAGGCGACGTCGGAGCCACCCATGGCGGTGGTCAGGCCGGCCATGTTCTGCGGCACGAGCCAGTTGTACTGGGCGGCGTTGCCCTCGTCGAAGCCGCTCTGCCCGATCTCGCCGGAGGACGGGGCCTGGAAGGCGGGGCCGTCGGGGAAGAGCCCGTCCTCGCTGCGCGGCTGGACGTAACCGGTCGTCGGGTTGAAGAGGTTCTGCCAGTTCTGGGAGCGCTTGGTGAACGTGGCCGCGGTGCTCTTGTCGCCGGTGGCCTTCGCGAGCTGCGCGATGGCGAAGTCGTCGATCGACCACTCCAGCGTGATGGAGGCGCCGACCAGCTGGTGGTCACCGCGCGCGGAGTCGTTGTTCGCCAGATAGCCGCGCTCGACGTAACTCTCCACGCCCGGGCGCTCCTTGTACGCGCCGGCCGTGTTGTCCACCGACGTCGCGCCCTTCACGAGGTACTTCAGCGCCGTCTTCACATCGAAGTCCCGTGCGCCGTACGCGTAGAGCGCGGCGACCAGCGGCACCGAGTTGTCCCCGGTCATCTGGCTGGTGGACTGGTTGGCCATGGGCCAGCGCGGCCACCAGCCGTTCTGCTGCGCGTCGTTGACGAGCGACTGCGCCATGTCGCTCGCCTCCTTGGGGAAGAGCATGGCCTGCAGCGGCGCCAGCGAGCGGTAGGTGTCCCAGTCGGAGAAGTTCGCGTACTGGGTACGGCCCTTGGGCAGCGTACGGATCTTGTCGTCGAAGCCGATGTAGCGGCCGTCGACGTCGTTGAAGGTGTTCGGGTGCATCAGCGAGTGGTAGAGCGAGGTGTAGAAGGTCTTGAGCTCGCCCTCGTCGCGGCCGGCCACCCGGACCTTGCGCAGGGTCTTGGTCCACTGGTCGCGGGTGCTCTTCGCGACCGCGCCCAGGTCCCAGCCGGGGATCTCCGCGGCCATGTTGGCCTGCGCGCCCGCCACGCCGACGTAGCTCATGGCGACCTTGGCGTGGACGGTGCGGTCCTTCGCGCCACTGGTGTCGAACGTCAGATAGGTACCGGCGCGCTTCGCGTCCACCGCGTCGCCGCCGGGCTGCACCTTGGACCCGTCCCAGGTGCCGTGCGCGGTGAACGGGCGGTCGAAGGTGATCGCGTAGTGCACCGTGTACGTGTTGGACTTCCCGCAGAAGTGACCCGTGGTGGCGGATCCGGTCACCTGGTTGTCGCCGACGACCTTCATGTCGGCCGCGTCGTTGCCACCCAGGCTCGCGCCGCCCTTGACCAGCACCTGGGCCGCGTCCGTGGCCGGGAAGGTGAAGGCGGCGAGGCCGGTGCGGGTCGTCGCGGTCAACTCGGCGCGTACGCCGGAGTCCGCGAGGGTCACCGCGTAGTAGCCGGGCTCCGCCTGCTCGCTGTCGTGGCTGTACTTCTCGGTGCGGTCCCAGGGCGCGGAGCCGATGTCGCCGACCACGGGCAGGATCGGCACGTCACCGAAGGCGCTGCAGCCGACGGAGGCGTGGTCGAGGCTGAAGCCGCGGATCCGGTCGTTGTGGTACTGGTACCCGGCGTAGCTGTTCTGGGTGTCGGGCGAGAACTGCATCATCCCGAACGGTGTCGAGGGGCCGGGGAAGTTGTTGATCTCGCCGAACGAACTGCCGCTCAGTCCGGTCCCGATGAACGGGTCGACGTAGTCGGCGGGGTCGCTGACGAGAGACGCCGGCTTCGCCGCGCCTGACAACGTTGTCGACGCGGCCTCGGCGACGGTGCCTGCTCCCATGAACAGCGCCGCCGCGGTGGCGACGGCGCCCAGGCGACGGCGGAATCTTCGGTGTTTCACAGGGGGACTCCGGAGGTGGGACGAGCGGTGCGGGAACAGCGTTACCTTCTCCGCGTGTTCGTTCTTGGGTCAACCCCTTTGCATGCGTTGTTTTCTGTGTGTTTCCAGTGAGAAGAGCGACCCAACCTGGATATACAGCCACACAGTTGCCGACCTGGCGGGATCCCTTTGCCGCTCACGAGAAGACTGTATTCTGTATACGAGTACACCCGTGCGCAGCCCTTGCTCGGAGGAGACATGGCAGATTTGAACCCCGATGTGGTCCTGGGAATGGCCGCCCAGGCGCCCGACGGCGTAGTGATCATCGACCATGAAGGTCTGATCCGGTACTGGAACCACGGGGCTGAGCGGATCTTCGGATTCTCGGCCGACGACGTCGCAGGCCGCAGTCTGGACCTCATCATTCCCGAGCGGCACAGGAAGGCCCACTGGGACGGCTTTCACACGGCCATGGCCGAAGGCGCCACCAAGTACGGGGAGGACGACCTCCTGAACGTTCCTGCCGTGACCTCGGACGGTTCGAAGCTGTCCATCGAGTTCAGCGTGGTGCTGCTGGCCGATCCGGACGGCGGCCCGGGCCATGTCGGAGCGGTCATCCGGGACGTCACCGCGCGCCGCGCACAGGAGCGGGAGCTGCGGCGGCAACTCGCGAACGCGCCCGACCCGACAACGGTCTGACGACCGCCTGGACGTGACGGACAGCCGGACCGGTGCTCCCCTCAACGGGAGTCACCGGTCCGGCTGTTCGCGCTCACCGGCCCGCACCGGCGCCTTCCCGCTCAACGGGAGAAGGCGCCGGCACCTTGCGCGCTCAACGGCTCGCACCCGACCGGCCGTTCGCGTGCGAGCGGCACCCGCCGAGGACCCTCCGAGCCCGCACACGGGTGCTCCGCGTGCGAGGAGACGCGCGCGGAGCACCCGGGACGTCCGGGTCGGTCAGGCGACGACGTTGCCCTCGTGCAGCTTGCGGATGTCGTTCGCGTCGTAGCCGAGGTCCGCGAGCACCTCGTCCGTGTGCTCACCGAGCAGCGGCGCGCCCTTGATGTCGGGCTTGAAGGAGGAGAACTTGATCGGGCTGCCCACGGTCAGGTAGGTGCCGCGCTCCTTCTGCTCGACCTCGACGATCGTGCCGCTCTTGCGCATGTCGGGGTCCTCGGCGAGCTCCTTCATGCTGAGCACGGGAGCGCAGGGCACCTCCCACTCACGCAGGATGTCGACCGCCTCGTACTTGGTCTTGTCGGCCAGCCACTTCTCGATCTCGCCGAAGATCTCCATGATGTGCGGCTGGCGGGCCCGGGCGGTCGTGTACTCCGGGTCGTCGACCCACTCGGGGTGGCCGATGGCCTCCGCGGTGCGCTTCCAGTTCTGCTCCTGGACCGTGAAGTAGATGTAGGCGTTGGGGTCGGTCTCCCAGCCCTTGCACTTCAGGATCCAGCCCGGCTGGCCGCCGCCGCCGGCGTTGCCGCCGCGGGGCACCGCGTCACCGAACTCGCTGTGCGGGTACTGCGGGTACTCCTCCAGGTAGCCGACCTTCTCCAGGCGCTGCTGGTCACGGAGCTTGACCCGGGTCAGGTTGAGCACGGCGTCCTGCATGGACACCGATACCTTCTGGCCGAGGCCCGTCGCGTTGCGCTGGATGATCGCGGTCAGCAGGCCGATCAGCAGGTGCATACCGGTGTTGCTGTCACCGAGGGCCGAGCCGCTGATGGTCGGCGGACCGTCCCAGAAACCCGTGGTGGACGCGGCGCCACCGGCCGCCTGCGCGACGTTCTCGTAGACCTTGAGGTCGGACCAGGACGAGTCGTCGTTGAAGCCCTTGACCGAGCCGAAGATCAGGCGCGGGTTCAGCTCGTGGATGTAGTCCCAGCCGAGACCCATGCGGTCCATGGCGCCCGGCGCGAAGTTCTCGACCAGGATGTCGGACTCGCGGATCAGCTTCTCCATGACCTCCTTGCCGCCGGGGGTCTTGGTGTTGATGGCCAGCGAACGCTTGTTGCTGTTCAGCATGGTGAAGTACAGGGCGTCGAGGTCGGGGATGTCCCGCAGCTGATTGCGGGTCACGTCGCCGCCCTGGGGGCGCTCGACCTTGATGACGTCGGCTCCGAACCAGGCGAGCATCTGTGTACACGCGGGACCGGCCTGGACCCCGGTGAAGTCGATCACCTTGATTCCGGCGAGCGGCTTTTCACTCATGGTGGTTTCCTTCTCGTGAATGTTCGCGGTGCGAGTGTGGGCTCTGTGCGGGCGCAGAGGTGTCGGGGAGGGGGGCGGTCACTTCTTCGCCGTGATGTTGCCGACGGTGATGCCCTTCGGGTTGAGGTGCGCGATGTGGCCGCTCTCGGTGCCGGCCGAGGGGTCGATCACGCAGTCGATGAGCGCCGGACCACCGGAGGCGAGCGCCTCGGTGAGGGCGGCGGTGACCTCGGCGGGGGTGGTCGCGCGGTAGCCCTTGCCGCCGAAGGCCTCGATCATCAGGTCGTGGCGTGCGGAGAGCATCAGGGTGGTCGGCGAGGGGGCGTCGTCGAGCGGGTTCACGTCGTCACCGCGGTAGACACCGCCGTTGTTCATGATGACCGTGACCACGGGGAGCTTGTAGCGGCAGACCGTCTCCAGCTCCATGCCGCTGAACCCGAAGGCGCTGTCGCCCTCCACGGCCACGACGGGGGCGCCGCTCTCCACGGCTGCCGCGATCGCGTAGCCCATGCCGATGCCCATGACACCCCACGTACCGCTGTCGAGGCGGTGGCGCGGTACGTGCATGTCGATCACGTTGCGCGCGATGTCCAGCGCGTTGGCGCCCTCGTTGACGAGGTATGTCTCGGGCTGCTCGTGGATGACGTCACGTACCGCCTTCAGCGCGCCCATGAACTGCATCGGGCTGGGGTCGGCCTCCAGCCGCTTCGCCATCTTGGCGACGTTCTGCGCCGAGCGCGCCGCCAGCTCGTCCTTCCAGGCCGCCGGCGTGGCGATCTGGCCGGGCTTGGTCCGCTCCGCGATCGCGTCGAGCACCGACTCGATGTCGCCGACGAGCGGGGCGGCGATGGGCTGGTTGCTGTCCAGCTCCTTGGGCTCGATGTCGATCTGGATGAACTTCGCGTCCGGGTTCCAGCTCGGCGCCTCACCGTGGTTGAGCAGCCAGTTCAGCCGGGCGCCGACGAGCACCACGACGTCGGCCTTCTTCAGCGCCAGTGAGCGGGCGGTGGCCGCCGACTGCGGGTGGTTGTCGGGCAGCAGGCCCTTCGCCATCGACATCGGTACGTACGGGACGCCGGTGGACTCGATGAACTCACGGATCTTGGCGTCCGCCTGCGCGTACGCGGCGCCCTTGCCGAGTACCACCAGCGGCCGCTCGGCGCCGGCGAGCAGCTCGATCGCGCGGTCCACCGCCTCGGGGGCGGGCAGCTGGCGCGGCGCCGGGTCGACGAGGCGGCTCAGCGTCTTGGCGCCTTCCTCCGCGTCCATGATCGAGCCGAGCACGGCGGCCGGGATGTCGAGGTAGACACCGCCGGGGCGGCCCGAGATCGCGGTGCGCAGCGCGCGGGCGATGCCGCGGCCGATGTCCTCCACCCGGCTCACCCGGTACGCGGCCTTGACGAACGGCTGCGCGGCGGCGAGCTGGTCCATCTCCTCGTAGTCGCCCTGCTTCAGGTCGACGAGATGCCGCTCGCTGGAACCGGAGATCTGGACCATCGGGAAACAGTTCGTGGTGGCGTTCGCCAGCGCGACCAGCCCGTTGAGGAAGCCCGGTGCGGACACGGTCAGGGCCACGCCGGGCTTCTTGGTGAGATACCCGGCCGCGGCCGCCGCGTGTCCCGCGTTGCTCTCGTGCCGGAAGCCGATGTAGCGGATGCCCTGCGCCTGGGCGAGACGGGCCAGGTCGGTGATCGGGATGCCGACCACCCCGTAGATGGTGTCGACGTCGTTCAGCTTGAGCGCGTCGACGACCAGGTGGTACCCGTCGGTGAGCTCGGTCGGAACGTCGGCTGCTGCCGCGGTCTCCAGTGTCGAGGGGGCGGTCATGGTCCGAGGTCCTCCTATGGCAGGTCCTGCCTGTGCGGCTACTTCTCTCACCTTCCGCAGCCCGCTCGCCCGCGTCCAAGACCCATCGACGACCAGCCGATAAACAGCATCTATCGATGGCGGGTGGAGGCCGCCGACCTGGCCTTGCAGCACGCTTGATAGATGCCTGCTATTGCCCGTTCACCAGCGGGTATTGGACCGGGCGCCGCGCGTCACCGCAGGCTCGCAGATGACTGCTTCAGCAGACCGTGCGCGAGGAGGTGGGGTCATGGCCGTTCCGGCCGCAGCATCCGTGCGCGACGTGAACTGGTACCGGCCCCCGGAGCTCACGGGCCTGGTCGATCTTCTCGACCGGCACGTCCGCGAACGTCCGCACGCCCGGGCCCTGGTCGTCACCGGGGGCCGGGTCCAGCTGTCCTACCGCGCCCTCGCCGCGCTGGCCGACGACGTGGCGGCGCGGCTCGGCGGGACGGGGCTGCGCCGGGGCGACGCGGTCGGGCTGATCTGCGCCAACACGGCCGAGTTCGTCGTCGGGATGCTGGGTGCGGCACGTGCCGGCCTGGTGGTCGCGCCGGTGGACCCCGCCCTGCCCGAGTCCCAGCTGTCCGCCCGGCTCGAAGCGCTGGGCGCGCAGGCGGTGCTCCTCGGTCCCGCCGCGGCCGGCGCCCCGCCGATCGCTCCGGTCCGGCTGCCGACCTGGCCGCTGCGCGTGGACGTCTCCCGTGCGGGGACGGCGGCGGTGGCGCTCGACACCGGCACGCGCCTGGTGCGGCACGCCCGGGGCGCGGCACACGAACTCGTCGGCCAGGACGCCCTCGTCCTGTTCACGGCGGGCACCACCGACCGGGCCAAGATGGTCCCGCTGACGCACGCCAACGTGGCCGCGTCGGTGCGGAACATCTGCGCCACCTACGAGTTGGGGCCCGGCGACGCGACGGTCGCGGTGATGCCGTTCTTCCACGGCCACGGCCTGTTCGCGGCACTGCTGGCGTCCCTGGCCAGCGGCGGGTGCGTACTGCTCCCCGAGCGGGGACGGTTCTCGGCCCATACGTTCTGGGACGACATGCGGGCCGCGGCCGCCACCTGGTTCACCGCGGTCCCCACCATCTACGAGATCCTGCTGGACCGTTCGGAGACCGAGTGCCCGGGCCCCCAGCCGCCGCCCCTGAAGTTCGTCCGCAGTTGCAGTGCCCCGCTCAACACGGCCACCCAGCGGGCGCTGGAGCGCACCCTCGGTGCGCCGCTGCTGTCCGCGTACGGGATGACCGAGTCCACCCACCAGGCGACCAGCGAACCGCTGCCGCCGCGCGGACCCCTGAAGCAGGGGTCGGTGGGCCGGCCGACCGGGGTGGACCTGCGGGTCGTCGATCCGGACGGGCTGACCTGCCCGGCCGGTGCGGAGGGCGAGGTGTGGGTGCACGGTCCGACCGTGGCCCGCGGCTATCTGGGCAACCCGGCCGAGACGGCGCGCAGTTTCGCCGACGGCTGGTTCCGCACCGGTGACCTGGGCTCGCTGGACGAGGACGGGTTCCTGTCCCTGACCGGGCGCATCAAGAACCTCATCAACCGTGGCGGCGAGAAGATCTCACCGGAGCACGTCGAGGACATTCTCGCCGGATGCCCCGGGGTCGCCGAGGCGGCCGTGTTCGCCCTGCCCGACGCGACCTACGGGCAGCGGGTCGGCGCCGCCGTCGTCGTACGCGACGGAGAGAGCATCGGGTCCCAGCAGATCCTGCAGTACTGCCGTGACCGGCTGGCGGCGTTCGAGGTGCCGGACCGGCTCGACGTCGTCGCCGCGCTGCCGCACACCGCCAAGGGTGCGCTGGACCGGCAGGCGGTGGAGGCCCGGTACGGCCGGTGACAAGGCGGCACCGGGCACGTCACCCGGGCTCCGGCTCACCGCACGCGGTGCTCGGCCGGCAGCGGCTGGTCGAAGAAGCTGTCCAGCGACAGGCCGGTCGCCGCGTTCACGAACGCGCGGGCGGCGACCGAGCCGGGGGTCGCCGCGTGGATCGCCACCGAGACCTGGGCCCCGGCCTCCGGGTCGATGAGGGGCAGCGCGCGCGTCCTGCCGATCACCGGCATGGCGCGCAGCCAGGTGTGCGGCACGATGCTCGCCCACTCGCCGCCCCCGACGTGCGCGTACAGGGAGGCGATCGAGTCGGTCTCCACCTGCGGGGTCACCACGAATCCCTTCTCCGCGAAGACACCGTCGATGATCTGGCGGATCCGCATGTCGGGGGTCAGCAGCGCCAGCGGCATCTGGGCCGCCTCCGCCCAGGTCATCACGGAGGTCTGGGACATCAGCTGGTCGGCCGACACCAGGAGCATGTACCGCTCCTGGTACAGCGGTACGACCTGGAGGCCCTCCTGGTCGCCCGGGTCGAAGTGGGCGATCGCGACGTCCAGCTCGAAGTCGCGCAGCTGGCGGTGGAGTTCCTTGGTCGACAGACGGGAGCGGACCTGCACCTTGGCCAGCGGGTGGGCCGCGCAGAACGCGGCCACCGGAAGCGCCAGGGTCGTCGAGGCCGTGGGGTCGGTGCCCAGCCGCAGCGTTCCGCTGATGCCGGACTGCACGGCGGCGACCTCCGCCTTGAAGGCGTCCTGCTCGGCGAGGATCCGCTTGGCCCACACGACGAGCCGTTCGCCCTCCGGGGTGAGGCCCTGGTAGTTGTGACCGCGGTTGATCAGCGTGACGTTCAGCTCACGCTCCAGCTTGGCGATCGCCGCCGAGAGCGCGGGCTGGGACACGTAGCAGGATTCCGCCGCCCGGGCGAAGTGTCTCTCCCTGGCCACCGCCACGAAGTACTCAAGCTGGCGGAACAGCATCAACGACTCCTCTCTGCCTGAAGCCGCACCGGCACCTCCTGCGGGAGTCGCAAGGCCGTCAGTGCCGGCCGTGCGGCTCCGGGGACGTCGGGACGTCCCCGGAGCGGCCGAAGACGGACCAGCCGGATGCCGTGGGGCCGGCCAAGCTTATCGAGCGCGGCCGCCGCGATCATCGTGCTGCCCCACCGGGCGGTGCGGCGGTTCTCGCAGGCAGCCGCGTCGTTCCGGGAAATCTACTGCGGTGCGGCGGTGACCGCCCCCGCACCCGGCGCGCTGCGACGCGCCAGCAGATCGATGGCGGCGTGCACCGCGCGCAGGTTGGGCGCCTCGGCGCCGGCGATGTCGGCCATCTCCACCACCGCGGTCACGATGGCGTCGAGTTCCAGCTGCTTGCCCGCCTCCAGATCCTGCAGCATCGAGGTCTTGTGGTGTCCCACGCCCTCCGCTCCGCGCAGCCGCTTCTCGATCGAGATGTCCGGGGTGCTGCCGACCCGGGCGGCGATGTCGAGGGTCTCCTCCATCAGCAGGGTCACCAGGCGCCGGGCGGGCGGGTGCCGGCAGATCTCGACCATGGTCGCCCGGGTGAGGGCGCTGATCGGGTTGAAGGCCACGTTGCCCATCAGCTTGATCCAGATGTCGTCACGCAGGTTGGGCTCCACCGGGCACTTCAGCCCGCCCGCGATCATGGCCTCGCTCAGCTCCGTGCACCGCTCGGAGACCTCTCCCCCGGGTTCGCCGATGGAGAAGCGGGTGCCTTCCAGGTGCCGGATGACACCGGGTGCCTCGATCACCGTGGCCGGGTAGACCACACAGCCGATCGCCCGTTCCGGCGGCAGGACCTTGCTGGTGGCGCCGCCGGGGTCGACCGCCTCGATCTGGCGTCCTTCGTAGGGGCCCGCCAGCTTGTGGAAGTACCACCACGGGATGCCGTTCTGCCCGGCCACCACCGCCGTCCGGTCGCCCAGCAGCGGGGCGACGAGGGATCCGCTGGAGGCGTAGGAGTGCGCCTTCAGCCCCAGGAACACGAAGTCCACGGCGCCGATCTCCGCCGGGTCGTCGGTGGCGTGGGGCCGGGCGACGAAGTCACCCCGTGGGCTGTTCACCCGGACCCCGTCGGCCCTGATCGCCCGCAGGTGCTCACCACGGGCGACGAGGTGGACGTCCGCACCGCCCCGGTGCAGTGCCGCTCCTACATAGGCGCCGATCGCACCGGCTCCGAGGACTGCAATTTTCACGGTGGCTCCTCTCGAGGGGGACGTAATGAATACTGTATGCAGTATCCTCACTCGATGGGAACACCTCGTCACGGGTTACCGGACCGGGGTCGCCCTGCCCACGCCCAGTCCGCGAAGGGACATGTGCACAGCCATGAGGGACACCACATGACACGGGACACCGCAGCAGCAGAGACCGGGCCCACGGCCCTGATCGGGGTGCCCCTCGAAACGGCGGCCGGCGAACGCCGCGTCGCGCTCGTACCCAATGTCGTCGAGCGGCTGCGGGCCGCCGGTCTGGCCGTCGTGGTCGAGGCCGGCGCAGGCGCCGGCGCCCTGATCCCCGACGAGCGGTACGAGCAGGCGGGAGCCACCATCGGCGATCCCTGGGACGCCGATGTCGTGGTCAAGGTCAACCCGCCGACGGAGCGGGAGATCGACTCACTGGGATCCGGGACCACACTGATCAGCTTTCTGGCCCCGCTGACCCGGCCCGAGGTCACGGCGCGGCTGCGCGGCTCCGGCATCACCGGATTCGCCATGGAGGCCGTACCGCGCATCTCCCGGGCACAGTCCATGGACGCGCTGTCCTCCCAGGCCAACGTCGCCGGATACAAGGCGGTCCTGCTGGCCGCCGAGCGCTCCACCCGCTTCTTCCCGATGCTCACCACGGCCGCCGGCACGGTGAAGCCCGCGACGGTCCTGGTGCTCGGCGTGGGAGTGGCCGGGCTCCAGGCCCTCGCCACCGCCAAGCGGCTGGGTGCCCGCACCACCGGCTTCGACGTCCGGCCCGAGGTCGCCGAGCAGGTGCGCTCGCTCGGCGCGAAGTGGCTGGACCTGGGCGTCCAGGCGGCCGGCGAGGGCGGTTACGCCCGGGCGCTGACCGAGGAGGAACAGGCCGAGCAGCAGCGCCGGCTGACCGAGGCGGTCGCCGGCTTCGACGTGGTGATCACCACCGCGCTGGTGCCCGGCCGGCCCGCGCCGCAGCTGGTCACGGCCGAGGCGGTACGGCGGATGCGGCCCGGCAGCGTGGTGGTGGACCTGGCCGGCGAGATGGGCGGCAACTGCGCGCTCACCGAGCCGGGCGAGACCGTCGTACGGCATGACGTCACCGTCGCCGCCCCGCTCAACCTGCCGGCCACCATGCCCGAACACGCCAGTGAGCTCTACGCCCGCAACGTGCTGTCGCTGCTGGAGCTGATGGTGGTCGACGGCAAGGTCGCGCCCGACTTCTCCGACGAGATCCTCGCCGGTGCCTGCGTCACACGGGAGGAGGAGGCCTGATGTTCCTCTCCAATATCGCCCTTCTGGTGCTGGCCGGCTTCGTCGGCTTCGCGGTGATCTCGAAGGTCCCCAACACCCTGCACACGCCCCTGATGTCGGGCACCAACGCCATCCACGGCATCGTGCTGCTGGGCGGCCTGATCCTGGTGGGACACGCCGCGACCGGCTTCCTCAACCAGCTGTTGCTGGTGATCGCGATCGCGTTCGGCACGATCAACGTGGTCGGCGGCTTCCTGGTGACGGACCGCATGCTCGGCATGTTCAAGAACAAGCCGAGCCCCGCCGCGAAGGGAGCCGACGACCATGAGTGACCTGATCCACGTGCTCTACATCATCGCGTTCAGCCTGTTCATCTACGGTCTGACGGGCCTGACCGGGCCGCGGACCGCGGTGCGCGGCAACCTCATCGCCGCGGCCGGCATGGCGATCGCGGTCGTCGCCGCCCTGCTCACCCCCGGCACGGGCAACTGGTGGCTGATCGTGCTGGGCATCGGCCTGGGCACGGTCCTCGGGGTGCCGAGCGCCCGGCGGGTCAAGATGACCGCCATGCCACAGATGGTGGCGCTGTTCAACGGGGTCGGCGGCGGCGCCGTGGCGCTGGTCGCCTGGGTCGAGTTCCGGGACACCCACGCCTACGCCTCCGAGGCCTCGTACGTGGCGATCGCGTCGCTGTTCGGCGCGGTCGTCGGCTCGGTCTCGTTCTGGGGCTCGCTGATCGCCTTCGGCAAGCTGCAGGAGATCCTCCCGGGCCGGCCGATCAGCCTCGGCCGCGGTCAACAGCCGCTGAACATCGTGCTGTTCCTCGCCGCCGTCGGCTGCGCCGCGGCCATCGGCGCGGGTGCGGACGCCGAACTGCTCATCATCGGGGTGCTGGTGTTCGCCGCGGTGCTCGGTGTCATGGTCGTCCTGCCGATCGGCGGCGCCGACATGCCGGTGGTGATCTCGCTGCTCAACGCGTTCACCGGACTGTCCGCGGCGGCCGCCGGGCTGGCCCTCGACAACACCGCGATGATCGTGGCCGGCATGATCGTCGGGGCGTCCGGCTCCATCCTGACCAACCTGATGGCCAAGGCCATGAACCGGTCGATCCCCTCGATCATCGCCGGCGGCTTCGGCGGCGGTGCGGTGGCCGGGGGCCCGGGCGCCGGCCCGGTGGACCAGACGGTACGGCGGACGAGCGCGGCGGACGCGGCGATCCAGATGGCGTACGCGAGCCAGGTCGTCATCGTGCCGGGGTACGGCATGGCGGTCGCGCAGGCCCAGCACGCGGTGCGGGAGATGGCCAGGCATCTGGAGGAACGCGGCGTCGAGGTCAAGCACGCCATCCATCCCGTCGCCGGGCGGATGCCGGGCCATATGAACGTGCTGCTCGCCGAGGCCGACGTGCCCTACGAGCAGCTGCGGGAAATGGACGACATCAACGGCGAGTTCAGCCGGACCGAGGTGGCGCTCGTGATCGGCGCGAACGATGTCACCAACCCGGCCGCCCGCTCGAATCCCGGCTCGCCGATCTACGGGATGCCCATCCTGAACGTGGACGAGGCGCACTCGATCATCGTCCTCAAGCGGTCGATGAGCCCGGGCTTCGCCGGCATCGACAACGAGCTGTACTACGACCCGAAGACCACGATGCTCTTCGGCGACGCGAAGAGCTCCGTCGCCGAGATCACCGAGGAACTCAAGGCTCTCTGACCCTCCGAGACGACGTACCCGCGCTGGGGCGGGGTGGAACAGCAGCTGCTGTTCCACCC
>NZ_JBHVXW010000002.1:544330-634152 GCF_042881375.1 Streptomyces sp. NPDC058274 | reverse complement strand
CAGGGCCACGTACACGACCGGGCGCGCCTCGACAGGGCCACGTACACGACCGGGCGCGCCTCGACAGGGCCACGTACATGACCGCGCGTGCCTCGACAGGGCCACGTACACGACCGGGCGCGCCTCGACAGGGCCACGTACACGACCGGGCGCGCCTCGACAGGGCCACGTACACGACCGGGCGCGCCTCGACAGGGCCACGTACACGACCGGGCGCGCCTCGTCAGAGCCGCGGCACCGCCCGCAAGGTCTCCGTCTCCAGCCATCGCAGCGCGTCCTCGCGGGAGTACGCCGCCCCGTCTTCGAACGCCTTCTTGAAGCCCTCCTCGCCCAGTGTCGCCACGATGCGGTCGACCAGCTCGCACCACTCCGGCTCGCCCCAGTCGAAGGCGCCGCGCATCACCTGGCTCATGCCGAGCGACCTGGCGCCCTCCTCCGGGGCGCCTTCCAACGTCCGTATTCCGCCGAGCAGTTCGGCCACCCAGGCCAGCGCGGCACCCGCTCCCTGGCCGAGCAGGGCGCCGGCCGCCTCGGGCAGCAGGGCCCTGGCCCGCACGGCGTCCCCCTCGGCGAGACGGTTCTCGATGCGGGTGCTGACGACCAGGTCGCGGGCCAGTTCTCTCAGGGAGGGGCGCCGGGCGCTCAGCGCCTCGAGACGGTCGAGGGTCGCGTCGGACTGCGCCAGGTCACCGGCCCTGCGGTGCACATTGGCCAGGCCCACCAGGATGTTGGCCTCCAGGCGCAGCTGCCCGTGCTCGCGGGCCTGCCGGTGCGCGGCGTGCAGATCACGGAAGGCGCCTGCCAGGTCACCGCTGCGCCGGCGTTCGCGGGCGAGTCTGGCCTTGCTGAGGTAGAGGTAGTCCTCGGTGCCGAGTTCGGAGCTGAGCGCCACGGTCCGTTCGAAGGTGGCGATGGCCTGGGGGTACTCGCCGCGCAGGGAATGGTCGCGGCCGATCGGGAGCAGGCTCATCACGATCCCCCAGCGGTCGCCCACCTCCTCGAAGCCGCGCAGGGCCTCGATGCGGGACTCGGCGCCGGTGACCAGGTCGCCCTGTTCGGTGAGGGCGAAGTCCCGTGCCAGGTGGGCGCCGGCTCGCACCCAGGGGTCGGGCGACCGGAGAGGGTCCTGGCCCGCGGTACCGCCCGGTCCTGATGCGCCTGCGGGGAAGGAGACCTGGGACATCCGCAGGAGCAGTACGGCCGGATGGAACTCACGTGCCGTCGCCGACTCGCCCTCCACGGACGGACGTTCGCCGCCCCGCGCCCCTGCAGATCCCGGTGTCTGTACGGAGCCCCCTGACCGTACGGATTCCCCTGCCGGTACGGATTCCCCTGCCCGTACGGAATCCCCTGCCCGTACGGATTCCCCTGCCCGTACCGAACCCGGCCCGGCGACCTCCCCTGCCCGTACCGAACCCGGCCCGGCGACCTCCCCCAGATACGTGTCCAGCTGTGTGCTCATCCCCCTGATCCCCCAGTACCAGAACATCGCCCCGGCGAAGCGAGCGGCCAGGCTTCCCGTCGGCACCGCCCCGTCCCGGGCGTCGACGACCGAGCGCAGCGCGAGGACGAGGTTGTCGTGTTCGGCGTCGAAGACCTCGATCGCACGCAGCTGTTCGCGGGTACGGAGGCGGGGTTCGTATTCTTCCGCGAGGGCGAGGAAGTACTCGGTAAAGCGCTTGGTGACGGCCTCCCCGGACTCGCCGGACTCCCCCGACTCCGCGGCGGCGAGCTGCCTCGCCGCGTACGCGCGTACCGTCTCCAGCATCCGGTAGCGCGGCCCGCCCGTCCCTTCGTCGACAGCGGTGACCAGCGACTTCTCGACCAGAGTGTCCAGGACGTACGGGATGTCGGCGGCCGGGAGCGACGGGTCCGCGCAGACCGCTTCGAGCGCGGGGACGGTCGCGCCGCCCGGGAACACCGACAGTCTGCGGGCGAGGATCCGCTCGGGTTCGTCGAGCAGGTCCCAGCTCCACTCGACGAGCGCGAGCAGGGTGCGCTGGCGGGGCAGCGCGGTGCGGCTGCCCGAGGCGAGGAGACGGAAACGGTCGTCGAGGCGGCGCGCGATCTGCTCGACACTCATCGACCGGAGCTTGGCCGCGGCCAGTTCGAGGGCGAGCGGCATCCCGTCGAGCCGCCGGCAGATCTCGACCACGGCGTCGAGGGTCGAGTCGTCGAGCGTGAAGTCCGGCCGGACTCCGGCGGCCCGGTCGACGAAGAGGCGCACCGCGGGCGACTGCGCGGCCTCGGCGGGCTCCGGCGATCCCATCGGTACGTCGAGGGGGCCGAGGTGGCACAGGGATTCGCCGGTGATGGCGAGGGCCTCGCGGCTGGTGGCGAGGATCCGCAACTCCGGTAGCTGGTCGAGGAGTTCGGCGGTGAGTTCCGCGGCCGCCTCGACGAGGTGCTCGCAGTTGTCGAGCAGGAGCAGGGCGTCGCCGCTGCCGAAGAGCCCGGCCATGCGCTCGACCGGCGTGGCCCGCTGCCCCTGGCCGGCGTCGTAGAGGCGGCCGTCGGTGGAGCTGAGGGCGCCGAGTACCGCGTCGGCCAGCTGGTCGGGGGCGCTCACACCGGCGAGCGGCACGAACCAGACCCGGCCGCGCGCGTGGGCCCGGTCCCGGATGGCCGCCTCCAGGGAGAGGCGGGTCTTGCCCGCGCCACCGGGGCCGACGATGGTGACGAGCCGGCTGTGGGCCAACTGCGTGCCGAGCCGGTCCAGTTCACCGTCACGGCCGACGAAGCTGGTCAGCCGGGCCGGGAGACGGCTCGCGGCGGCCTCGGCCCGCTCGACGGGCGTCTCCAACTCGCCTCGCAGCAAAGCCAGATGGGTTTCCCGCAGCTCGGACGACGGGACGACGCCGAGTTCGTCGTCGAGCCGCTTGCGTATCTCCTCGTACACGGCGAGGGCGTCGGACTGCCGTCCGGCCGCGGACAGTGCCCGCATCCGCAGCCCGGCGACCCGTTCGCTCAACGGCCGCTCGGCACCGGCCGCTTCGAGGTCGGCCAGCACCTCTCCGTACCGTCCGAGCCGCAGCTCGGCATCGCAGCGGTCCTCGGCCGCCGCGGTGCGCAGGCCGTCGAGCCGGGTGGCGACGGGCCCGGCGAACGGGGCATCGAGGACGTCCGCGAGCGCGGCGCCCTGCCACAGGGCGAGCGCCGCCGTGAGCAGCGAGGCCGCCTCGCCGGGCCGCCCGGCCGCGAGTTCCCGTCTGCCCCGGGCGGTCAGGTCCTCGAAGCGGTGAACGTCCACGTCCTCGGCGCGCACCGAGAGCCGGTAGCCTCCGGACGCCGACTCCACGGCCGCGGACCCGCGCAGCGCCCTGCGCAGCCGGGACACCAGCGCCTGCAGCGCGTTGACCGCGTCGGCGGGCGGCTCCTCTCCCCACAGGCCGTCGACGAGCGAGTCGACGGACACCGTCCGGCCCTCTTCGAGGGCGAGCCTGGCGAGGAGCATCCGCAGCCGGACGCCACCCAACTCCACCGGCGTCACCTCGTCGGCGTACACCCGAATCGGTCCCAGCAGCTCTACGCGCACCACGGTGGTCTCCCCCCTCAGGACCGACCGGCCCCTACCGTGTCGATCACCCCTCCAACGCCGGGTCAGCATCACCCACCCGACGCCCCCGGTAAAGGGCCGGCGCCGGCGTCCGCGCCCACGGCCGGCCCCGGGAACGGGAACCGGCCGGGCCTGGGCGTCCCTGACTACGCCCGCCCCGCCGCCCCGGCGCGCGTACGGAGCATCCGGGTCACGACGTCCGCGCGGTCCAGGAGGAGGGTGCGGACCACCGGCGGGGTGGGCTCGGCCGCGGTGCGGGCGGCGGTGAGGAACGCGGCGTCGACCGCGTACGGCGGGAAGAGGCGGCTGGTGAAGACCATCGCGGGCATCATGCCGCCGAGGAACAGGTGGGGGACGAGGTCGAGGAAGCGCTGGGGGTAGGGAGCGAGGACGGCGTCCTGGCCCGGGCGCCAGAACGCGGTCGCCACCTGGCTCACGGCGGCGATCGGGACCGCGCGGTCCACCGCAAGGCGCTGCCAGACCTCGGCCTTCGCCGCCGGGTCCGGGAGGGCGGCCCGTACCGTGAGCGCGCGGATCCAGGCGTCCGGGTCGGGGTCGCGGTCCAGCAGGGCCGCGGCGCGGGCGTCGGCGGTCGTGTCACCCAGTTCGGCCCTGCGGGTCAGCACGCGCCAGTGGAGGTCGACGCCGTCCCCGGCGTACTGCTGGAGCCGGGCCAGGTCGTCCGGGTCGGTCGCCGTACGGGCGAGTCCGCGCAGCGCGACCTGACGGCGGCCCGGGTCCTGTGCGAGGTTCCGGCAGGCGGCGGCCACCAGAGCGGTGAGTCCGGCGCGTTGGGGCTCCGGGGCCCACAGGTCGGCGATGTCCGCGGCCAGCGTGAGGTACGGCTCGATCACCGCGTCCGAGGTCTCGGCCGCGAGGACGGCCGTGACGCAGCGGCCCGCCTCGGCGGCCGTCGCCTCCCCCGTGATGAGCAGGTCCCACACCGTCGCTACGGCCACACCCCGGGAGATGGCCGTGGGCAGCTCGTGCGCCGCCGCGAGGAGGGTCTCCCGGTCCTCGTGACCGGGCCGGGTGGTGGCGAAGGTGAGGTCGTCGTCGTTGAGGAGGACCAGGTGCGCCTCGCCCCCGAGGGGCAGCTCCAGGGGCGTACGGGCCCCGTGCACCTCGGTCTTCACCAGCGCCGTGCGCTCGAGGCCGTCGCCCCGGCGGGCGTAGACGCCTACGGCGAGCGCGTGCGGGCGGGGGCCGCCGGCCGGTCCCTCGGCGACCAGGACACACGCGTCGCCCTCCCGCTCCAGCGTGAGCCGGTCCGTGCCCGCCGTCTCCAGCCAGCCCGTGCGCCATCCGTCCAGGTCGCGGCCGGCGGCCTCGGACAGCGCCTCGATCAGGTCCTGGAGGGTGGTGGTGCCCCAGGCGTGCCGGGCGAAGTACGCGGTCATGCCGGCCACGAAGGCCGCCTCGCCCACGTATGTCATGAGCTGCCGCAGGACGGAGGCGCCCTTGGGATAGGTGATGGCGTCGAAGATCGTGCTCGCCTGGGCGACGTCCTCGATGGGCTGGCGGATCGGGTGCGAGGTCGGCCCCTGGTCGGCGAGATACGCCCGGAGTTTGCCGACCGCCAGATGGCCCGCCCACGCGTCGGTGTGCGAAGTGGCGCGCTCCGCGGCCCAGTTGCAGGCGAACTCGGCGAACGCCTCGTTCAGCCAGAGGTCGTCCCACCAGCGCATCGTGACGATGTTGCCGAACCACATGTGCGCCAGCTCGTGGAGCAGCACCTTGGCGAGAAGTCCGCGTTCCGCCGGCGTCGGCGCGGACCGGCGCAGGAAGTCGTCCGCCCAGGTGACACAGCCGTAGTTCTCCATCGCCCCGCCGTACTCGGGCACGAAGACCTGGTCGTACTTGCGCTGCGGGAACGGCATGCCGAACATCTCGGCGAAGAAGTCCAGCCCCTGCCGGGTGAGCGTGAAGATCTCCTCGGCGTCGCGTTCGAGGACGGCGGCCAGCGAACGGCGGGCGAGGACCCCCAGGTCGTGGCCACCGCTCTCGCGCCGGATCTCGTGGAAGGGGCCGGCGTTGACCACCGTGTTGTACGGCGACAGGGGCGGGGTGTCCGGGAAGGCCCAGCGGCGGACCGCGCCGAGCGTCTCGACGTGCGGGTCACCGGAGTTGCTCGTGACCGTCCACGCGTCCGGGGCGGTCACCGTGAACGCGTGCGGCGCCTTGAGGTCGGGCTGGTCGAAGCACGCCCACACGAACCGCGCCTCGTCGGGCTCGAAGGACATCCAGACGTACACCTCGCCGTCGGCGGGGTCCACCGCCTTGTGCACGCCCTCGCCTGCGGTGGTGTTCGCCTGGACGCTCTCCACCCGCAGCACGTTCCGCCCGGCGAGGGAGGGCAGGGGGATCCGGCCGTCCCCGGAGGGGGTGAGCGGGACGCCGTTGAGCGTGGCGCTCAGCACCTGCGCGGCGCAGTCCACGAACGTCTCCGCGCCGGGCTCCCGGCAGCCGAAGGTCACGGTGGACACGCACCGCACCTCCGGGCCGGCCGCCAGGCCGGTGAGGTCCACGGTGACGTCGTACCGCTCGACGGCGAGGAGCGCGGACCGCCGCTCGGCCTCGGTCCGGGTGAGGCTGCGCGGGGTCGTCGCTCCCGTGCGTGCGCCGACTTCGGTCCCCTGCTCGCCTTCTTCGAAGCTCTGCTTGTCTTCTTCGGTGCCCGGCTTGCTTTCCTCGATGCCCCGCTTGTCTTCTCCGGTGCCCGGCTTGTCTTCTCCGGTGCCCCGCTTGCTTTCCTCGGTGCCCTGCGCGCCGTGTTCCGGCATGTCCACCCGTCCCCCCGTGTCCGCCCGCCCCATGGCCTTCGGTCACTCTGCCACGGTGGGGGGGTGACCGCATGAACTGAGTTCCGGGGCGGTCTCGTACGGTGGCGGTCGGTGACGCGGGGCACGGTCTCGCGCGGATCCCCTCGACGTCCCTCGCGAAAGGTCTCCCCCGGTGACAGTCAACGCCCCGCGCCGCCAGTCCCGTACGGTCGCCGTCGGCGCCGCGGCTTCCCGGCCCTGCACCCTGGTCGTCTGCCGGGGATGCTGCTGCGGCAGTCCGCGCAAGTACCCGGGGACCGACCACGCCTGGCAGTTGGAGCGGCTGCGGGCCAGTGCGGAGGCGTCCGGCGGGCGGTTCGCCGTCCGTACGACGGACTGCCTCGGCCCCTGCGACCAGGCGAACGTCGTCGTCGTACAGCCGTCCGCGGCCGGCCGGCGTCAGGGTGGCAGGCCGACCTGGATCGGCTTCGCCATGGACGACGACTGCACCGATGAGCTGCTGAGCTGGGCGGCCGCCGGAGGGCCGGGGGTTGCGGAGCCACCGGTCGCACTGGAGCTGCAGTTCGTCCGGCCGCCGCGCGAGGCCAGGTCCCGCGCTCGACGGTAGACACCCGCCGGTGGTTGGACGCCGGTCGACGGACGCCGGTCGACGGACGCTGGTCGACGGAGGCCGGTGGACGGAGGCCGGTCGACGGAGGCCGGTGGACGCGCGCCGCATCCGCTTGGGCGCGCGCGGCTCGCACGAGCCGCCCAACAGCCCTGTCGACAGGGGGAGTTCGAAGCCGGCACACCGGTTCGCGGCTGGGCCACCCGCCCGTCGAGGTGGAACCAGTGGTGCACGTGCGGCAGTCTTCTCCCTTGTGGCGACCCTTCCGAACCAGAGCGAACCGCCCGACGCCGCCGCACACATGGTGGTGTGCGGCGACGACGGCCTGGCGCACCGGCTGGCCGCCGAGCTGCGGAGTGTCTACGGCGAACAGGTGACCCTCGTCGTACCGCCGGCCGCGCGCCGCGTGCAGCCGCCGACGGTGGGGCGGGCCCGCGCCACGGCCCTGTTCGACCGGGTGTCCGCCGCCGTGACCCGCGCCGCCGGCAACGGAAACGGCAACACCGATGCCGGGGCCGGCCGTACGACGGGAAACCGGGACGCGGGAGCCGGCCGTACGACGGGAAACCGGGACGCGGGAGCCGGCCGTACGACGGGAAACCGGGACGCGGGAGCCGGCCGTACGACCGGGAATGGCGGAGCCGGTCGTACGGCAGGGAACCCGGGAGCCGTGCGGGTGTCCGAAACCCCGGGTGCCGAGCGGGTGTTGGAGGCCGGCGAGGCCACCGAGGCCGTACTCGCCGAAGCCGGTGTGGAGCGGGCCGCCGCGCTGGCGCTGGTGTACGACGACGACGAGACGAACATCCGGGCCGCGCTCACCGCCCGACGGCTCAATCCGCGACTGCGTCTGGTCCTGCGGCTCTACAACCGGCGTCTGGGCCAGCACATCGAGGCGCTTCTCGACCAGGCCTCGGCGCTGGCGGCGGCGGGCCTGGCGGCGGATCCGGAGAACCCGGAGAACCCCGAGGACTTCGACGGGTTCGACGCCTCCACCACCGTCCTCTCCGACGCCGACACGGCCGCGCCCGCGCTCGCCGCGACCGCCGTGGCCGGCACCAGCAAGGTCGTCCAGACGGACGGGCTGATGCTGCGCGCCGTCGAGCGGCAGCCGCCGGGTCCCGGGCAGGTCGCCGACCCCGGTCTGTGCACGCTGGCGCTGCTGTCCGCCACGACCAACGACCCGGCCGGCGCGGACGGTTCCGAGAGCAGCGGCGAGCAGGGGCCCCGGCTGCTGCCCGACGAACGGGCGGTGGCCGCGGCGACCGGCCGCGGGACCGTCGTCCTGGAGACGGTGTCCTACTCGGGTCCCGCGCTGCCCGCCGGCCGCAGCGTCGTGCCGTTCGCCGCGCTGCTCTCACGCCGGCTGCGCTGGTCGTTCGCCGGACTGGTCGCGTGTGTGGTCGCGCTGGCGGTGGCGTCGATGGTGGTCACCAACGAGGGTCCCCTGCACGCCACTTACCTGACCCTGCTCGATCTGTTCGCCATCAACGACCCGGCCATAGGCGAGCCCCTCGGCCGGCAGCTCCTCCAACTCCTGTCCGGGCTCGTCGGGTTGCTCCTTCTTCCGGTGCTGCTGGCCGCGGTGCTGGAGGCGCTCGGCACCTTCCGCAGCGGGTCCGCGGTGCGCCGGCCACCGCGCGGACTGTCCGGGCATGTGGTGCTGCTCGGGCTGGGCAAGATCGGCACCCGGGTGCTGACGCGGCTGCGCGAACTGCACATCCCCGTGGTGTGCGTCGAGTCCGACCCGGAGGCGCGCGGCCTGGCGACCGCGCGGCGGCTGCGGGTGCCCGTGGTCCTCGGTGACGTCACCCAGGAGGGCGTCCTGGAGGCCGCGAAGATCAACCGGGCGCATGCGCTGCTCGCCCTGAGCAGCGCCGACACCACGAACCTCGAAGCGGTCCTGTATGCCCGCTCCGTACGCCCCGATCTCCGCGTCGTCCTGCGCCTGTACGACGACGACTTCGCGACCGCCGTGTACCGCACCCTGCGGGCCGCGCACCCCCAGGCGCTCACCCGCAGCCGCAGCGTCTCCCATCTCGCGGCACCGGCGTTCGCCGGAGCGATGATGGGGCGGCAGATCCTCGGGGCGATCCCGGTCGAGCGACGGGTGCTGCTGTTCGCGGCCCTGACCGTGGGCGGACATCCGCAGCTGGCGGGACGGACGGCGGACGAGGCGTTCCGCGCGGGGGCGTGGCGCGTGCTCGCGCTGGACCGGGCGGCGTCCGGGGGACGGCAGGCCGACCCCGCGGCCGCGGACACCCCGGCCGGGGACCACCGGCCCTCCGGGCTGGTCTGGGACCTGCCCGCCGCCTACCGGCTGCGCCCCGAGGACCGGGTGGTGCTGGCAGCCACCCGCCGTGGCCTCGCGGAGCTGCTCGGACGCCGGCCCCGGGAACGGACGGGGACGGGCACGGGCACGGGGACCTAGGAGGTGTCCGTACCAACGGGGGTCCGGCACGCCCCTCCCCCGGACAGGCCCCGAACAGCCCGGGCCCGGCACGCCCTCCCCCGAACAGCCCAGATCCGGCACGCCCTCCCCCGAACAAGCCCCGAACAGCCCGGGCCCGGCACGCCCCGCCCCCGGGCAAGCCCGAACGGCCCGGGGCCCACCACGCCCCTCCCCCGTCAGGTCCCGGCGGGCCCCCGTCCCGCCGTCACCCCCGAAGGTGCCGCTCCGCGAAGTCCAGCTCCAGCCTGACCTGCTTGATGCGTTCGTCGACGACGAGGGAGCCGTGGCCCGCGTCGTACCGGTACACCTCGTGGACGGCGTCGCGGGCCGCGAGGCGGGCCACGTAGTTGTCGATCTGGCGGATGGGGCAGCGCGGGTCGTTGACCCCGGCCGAGATGTAGACCGGGGACTTGACCGCGTCGACGTAGGTCAGTGGGGAGGAGGCCTCGAAGCGCTCGGGGACCTCCTGCGGGGTGCCGCCGAGCAGCGTGCGGTCCATGGCCTTCAGGGCCTCCATCTCGTCCTCGTACGCCGCCACGTAGTCGGCGACCGGGACGGCGGCGATGCCGAGGGTCCACGCGTCCGGCTGCGTGCCCAGGCCGAGGAGCGTGAGGTACCCGCCCCAGGAGCCGCCGGTGAGGATCAGCCGGGAGGGGTCGGCGAGCCCGGACGTCACCGCCCACTCGCGCACCGCCGCGATGTCCTCCAGCTCGATCAGGCCGACCCGGTGCTTGAGGGCGTCCGTCCACTCCCGGCCGTACCCCGTGGAGCCGCGGTAGTTGACCCGGACCACCGCGTATCCGTGGTCGACCCAGGCGGCCGGGCCCGCCGCGAAGGAGTCGCTGTCGTGCCAGGTCGGCCCGCCGTGGATGTCGAAGACGGTGGGCAGCGGACCGGTCACCCCGGCGGGCCTCTGGACCAGGGCGTGGATGCGGCCGCCGGGTCCGTCCACCCATACGTCCTCCACGGGCACGGATCCCGGGGACTTCAGGCCGGGCGGGTCCAGGACCACCTCGCCGGTCGTCGAGCGCACCGCCGACGGCTCGGCGGCCGACGACCACAGGTACTCCACCGTGCCGTCCGGGCGGGCGGTGGCTCCCGACACCGAGCCGGCCGGGGTGGGCACGCGGACCAGCTCGCGGGTCGCCAGGTCGTAGCGCCACAGCTCGCTGCGGGCCTCGAAGCTGTGCGAGACGAGCAGCGCGGAGCCGTCGGGATACCACTCGGCGCCCACGTCACCGGGCAGGTCGAGAGCGAGGTCGGTCTCCTCGCCGGACGCCACGTCCCACACCAGCGGCTCCCAGTGCCCGCGCCGCTGGTGGCCGATGAGCAGCCGGGTGTCCCCGTCGACCGGGGCGAAGCCCAGCACCTCAAGGCCGAGCTCGACCGTGCCGCCCTCGGTGTCGTCGAGCTCGGCGACCGGGGAGCCGTCGAGCCGCAGCACGCGCAGCGCGGAGTGCATCGCGTCGCCGTGCTCGGTGTGCTCGATGGCGATCAGGGAGCCGTCGTGCGAGAAGTCGCCGACGCCCGCGGACTCCCGGTGCCGGTAGAGCTCCACGGTGGGCTCGCCGGTGCGGGCCAGATGGATCGTCGAGCCGTCCTCGTCCGTCGAGCGGCCCACCACCGCCGTACGCCCGTCGCGGCCGATGGCCAGTCCGGCGGGGTAGGAGGGTTCGAGCCCGGGAACCGCCGGCTCGTCCACGTCGGCCGGGCTCGCGCCGGCCGGGACCCCGCCGGCCGGGGCGTCGGTGAACCGCCGGCGGCGCCAGATCCCGAACTCGTCGCCGTCCTTGTCGTCGAACCACCAGATCCACTCGCCGTCCGGCGAGAGCACGCCGTCCGTGGTGCCGTTCGGCCGGTTCGTGACCTGGCGCTGCTCGCCGGTCGCGCGGTCCCACGCGTACAGCTCGTACGTCCCCGTCGCGTTGGAGACGAACAGGGAGCGGTGCGGGGCGTCTTCCGCCCAGTCCGGCAGGGACACCCGCGGCGCCCGGAAGCGCTTCTCCCAGTCGGGCGTCGCACCAGCCGGTGCGGAGGACCCCGGCTTCCCCTCGGTCCCGCGCACCTGCCCCGACCCGAACTCCTGCGTGGACCCGTTGCTGTCAGTCATGGCCCCATAGTGCCTGGCCCTTCCGACAATGCGCTGACGGGCCCCTCAGCCTGTGGACAACTTCCTGAGCGGTACTGACCCCGAGCCCCGGCCCCGTACCCCGGCCCCGTACCGTGGAAGCCGTGTACCGGTTTCTGCTGACGCCCCGCTGGTGGGGGATCAACGTCTTCGTGCTGTTGGCCATCCCCTTCTGCGTGTTCATGGGGTCATGGCAGCTGAGCCGGTTCGAGGACCGGGTCCAGGACCACCGGACGGCGACCGACCAGGCGGCGTCGGCCAAGACCGCGTCCGCCCGCCCGCTGGACGAACTGCTGCCGGTGGACCAGAAGACGTCCGGCGCCCAGGCCACCGCGACCGGCCGGTACGGAAAGCAGCTGCTCGTGCCCGACCGGGAGCTCGACGGCAGACGCGGCTACTACGTGCTGACCCTGCTGCGGACCGACGGCGGCAAGGCACTGCCCGTGGTCCGGGGCTGGCTGCCCGGCGACGCGGACCCGGCGAAGGCCCCGGCCGCACCGGCCGGCGAGGTCACCGTGACCGGCGCGCTCCAGGCGTCCGAGAGCCCGGGGGCGAACGGGGTGAGCGCGGCCGGCGGGCTGCCCTCCGGCCAGGCCGGCGCCATCAGCTCGGCGTCGCTGGTGAACCTGGTGCCGTACGACCTGTACGACGCGTGGGTCACCCTCACTCACGCGGACAGCGGGATGACGGCGGTGCCCGCGACGGCGGCGCAGGGCACGGGGCTGGATCTGAAGGCCTTCCAGAACCTCGGCTACACCGGCGAGTGGTTCGTCTTCGCCGGCTTCGTCGTCTTCATGTGGTTCCGGCTGCTGCGCCGGGAGGCCGAGTTCGCCCGGGACGCGGAGCTGGGTCTGCTTCCGGTCCCGGACGAGCGGCACAGCGAGCAGGACACTCAGGAACCGGCGAGCAGTCCGGTCCAGTAGACGGTCCCCGAGCACGCGTTGGACACGACGGTGGAGGCCGACGGCCCACCGGGCTCCGCCGTGTAGGTCACGGCCACACTGCCGTCGACCGTGCCCTCCTCCCTGACCAGCTGGGAGGAGACGCCCGCGTCGGTGGACGTACCGCCGCTGCCGCTGGTGCCTTCCGAGGGCGTCGGGTCCGGCGAGGGTCCGCCGCTGCCGCCTTCGGTGGGACAGGCCGCCGAGGGCACCCAGGCGAACTTCACGACATAGGACCCGCCCGGCTGGAGCACCAGGGAGATGGCCTCCGCGGAGGGATCGGGCAGACCGGCGGCTCCGTCGCCCGCCGAGTGCCGCGCCGAGGTGATTTTGGACTGGTCCGCCGCGCCCTGCGCACCCGCGCCCACGCTGCCGGCTCCGGCGACGGAGCAGGGGGTGCTCGAGACGTTCGAGATCGTGAAGCTGCCGTAGACCGCCCCGGTGGAGTCCGGGGAACCGACGGCCGGCGTGGCGTTGCCCAGCTGCGCCGCCGTACAGCTCACGGCGTCGGCGATCGAGGCGCTCGGGTTGACGCCGCCGACGGCTCCGCCGCTCGCGCCCTTGCCCTTGTCCTTCTCGCCCTTGTCCTGCTTGCCCTTGTCATGGGACTTGCCCGAGCCGCCGGCCGAGCCGCCGGAGCCGTCCTGGCCCTGCCGGCCGGCACCGCCCTGGGTCTCCTCGCTGTTGCCCACCACGGAAGGGTTCGCGTTCGAACCCGACGAGTTCGAGACGTGCACGAGCGCGGGGACGGCCGTGCCGATGAAGAGCGCGGCGGCCGCCATGCCGACGACGGCCTGCCGCTTGCGGGCGCGTCTGGCCGGAACCGCGCGCCGCAGATGCTCCAGCGTGCCGTCGGTCGGTTCGATCTCCTGGACGGCGTCGTGCAGCATCCTGCGGAGGGCCAACTCGTCCGAGCCGAGCCCTTCGACACCCTGGATGTCCGGGCCGAGTCCGTCAGGACCCTGTCCGTCCAGGTCTTGTCCGTCGGGGCCGTGATTCACAGTTCCGTTCCCAGCTTGCGATTGGTGGTGCTCGTGCTCCGGGGTCCGAGGTTCCTCGGGCCGTCGCCGCTTCTCGTCGCCGCTCATGCCGCCGGTTCCTCCATGGCGACGCGCAGCGCGGCGATGCCACGTGAGCCGTACGCCTTGACCGACCCCAGCGAGATGCCCAGCGTCTCGGCGACCTGCGCCTCGGTCATGTCCGCGAAGTACCGCAGCACCAGGACCTCGCGCTGTCGGCGCTGCAGTCCCTTCATGGCCTTGATCAGCGCGTCGCGCTCCAGCTGGTCGTACGCACCCTCCTCGGCGCTCGCCATGTCCGGCATCGGCTTGGAGAGCAGCTTGAGCCCGAGGATGCGCCGGCGCAGCGCGGACCGCGAGAGGTTCACGACGGTCTGGCGCAGATACGCCAGCGTCTTCTCCGGTTCGCGGACCCGCTTGCGCGCCGAGTGCACCCGGATGAAGGCCTCCTGGACGACGTCCTCGCAGGACGCGGTGTCGTCGAGCAGGAGGGCCGCGAGGCCCAGGAGGGAGCGGTAGTGGGTGCGATACGTCTCGGTCAGATGGTCGACGGTGGTGCCGGCGGCGATCGTCTCGTCAGCACCGTCGCGCTGGTTCGGTAGGCGGGTCGACCGCGCTGCGGGCATGGGGGCGATCACCGGCATGCCGCCGGGCACGCCGGGGCTGCGGGGTCGGCGGGGTGGACGCAGGGCGCTGCCCCTTGTCTGTACCGCGGAGAAATCGAGTACCTCTGCCACGCCAGTTGGACACGTCTCCCCCCGAGAGGGTTGTACGCGTCAGGCATCGCGTTTGCTTCAGGCACCCCGTTTGACGATGTGTCAAATGCCCTCATGCGTACCAGCTCTTCCCTTGTGCCCCGTTTGCCGTGAAGTCCGGTCACCCCCGAAGGGCGACCGCAAAGACGCTCCCCGCCCTCCGCGCGGTTGCGGAGAACGGGGAGGGAAATCTTCGAACGCCACGAGGGTCCGATTCAAGTGGTCCGGACCATTAACCGGCTCACAGAACTGAAACAGATCCTACAAACGAACCGGCCGGCGGCCACTGAGATTCCCGCCGCCGTCCCCCGGCAGCGCAGAACCTGCGTTCCCGCGCGCGCAGCACGCCGGACCGGCACCCACCGCGAGCAGGCCCTGAACCCACCCCGGCCGTCCCCCGTCGAACATCCCCCGTCACCCGTCCCGTCGAAGAACCTACGCCGCCGCGATCTCCGCAGCGACCAGTTCCGCGATCTGCGCGGTGTTCAGTGCAGCACCCTTGCGCAGGTTGTCCCCGCAGACAAACAGTTCCAGCGCCGTGGAATCGTCGAGCGCCCGGCGCACCCGCCCCACCCAGGTCGGGTCCGTGCCCACCACGTCGGCGGGCGTCGGGAACTCACCGGCGGCCGGGTTGTCGAAGAGGACGACCCCGGGAGCGGTGGCGAGGATCTCGCGCGCCTTGCCGACCGTGACCTCGCTCTCGAAGCGGGCGTGGACGGTCAGCGAGTGCGTGGTCACGACCGGAACGCGGACGCAGGTCACGGCGACCTTCAGCGTCGGCAGCCCGAGGATCTTGCGCGTCTCGTTGCGTACCTTCATCTCCTCCGAGGACCAGCCGTCGTCCATCAGGGAGCCGGCCCAGGGCACCACGTTGAGCGCCACCGGCTCCGGGAACGGCCCGGTGTTGTCCCCCACGGCACGGCGTACGTCACCGGGCTTGGTCCCGAGGTCCGTACCGGCGACGAGGGAGAGCTGCTGCCGGAGCGTCTCGACTCCGGCGAGGCCGGCCCCGCTCACCGCCTGATAGCTGGAGGCCACCAGCTCGCGCAGCCCGAACTCGGCGTGCAGCGCGCCCAGGGCGACGATCATCGAGAGGGTCGTGCAGTTCGGGTTGGAGATGATCCCGCGCGGCCGTCGCCGGGCCGCGTGCGGATTGACCTCGGGCACGACGAGAGGCACTTCCGGATCCATCCGGAAGGCGCCGGAGTTGTCGATCACGACCACGCCCTTGGACGCGGCGAGCGGCGCCCACTGGGCCGCCACCTCGTCGGGTACGTCGAACATCGCGACGTCCACCCCGTCGAAGGCGGCCTCGGTGAGGGCCACGACCTCGACCTCCTCGCCGCGCACGGCCAGCTTGCGGCCGGCCGAGCGCGGCGAGGCGATCAGACGGATCTCGCCCCAGATGTCCGCGTGCTGGGACAGGATCTGGAGCATGACGGTGCCGACGGCGCCGGTCGCACCCACGACCGCGAGCGTCGGCCGCCCGCTCCGCGACCCTGACGGGGACATCAGCGGCCCGTGCCTCCGTAGACGACGGCCTCGTCGCTGTCGGAGTCGAGCCCGAAGGCGCTGTGCACGGCCCGCACGGCCTCGTTCACGTCGTCGGCGCGGGTGACCACGGAGATACGGATCTCGGACGTCGAGATCAGCTCGATGTTCACGCCGGCGTCGCTGAGCGCCTCGAAGAAGCCGGCCGTGACGCCGGGGTTGGTCTTCATGCCCGCGCCGACCAGGGAGATCTTGCCGATCTGGTCGTCGTAGCGCAGCGAGTCGAAGCCCACCGCGCTCTTGGCCTTCTCCAGGGCGTCGATGGCCTTGCGGCCCTCGGTCTTGGGGAGGGTGAAGGAGATGTCCGTCAGACCGGTGGAGGCGGCGGACACGTTCTGCACGATCATGTCGATGTTGATCTCGGCATCGGCGATGGCGCGGAAGATGACGGCGGCCTCGCCCGGCTTGTCCGGGACGCCGACGACCGTGACCTTGGCCTCGGAGGTGTCGTGAGCGACACCGGAGATGATGGCCTGCTCCACCTTCTGGTCCCCTTGCTTCGGCTCGTTGCTGACCCAGGTGCCCTGCAGCCCGCTGAAGGACGAGCGCACGTGGATCGGGATGTTGTAGCGGCGGGCGTACTCCACACAGCGGTGGAGCAGCACCTTGGAGCCGGAGGCGGCGAGCTCCAGCATGTCCTCGAAGGCGATCCAGTCGATCTTCTTCGCCTTCTTCACCACCCGCGGGTCGGCGGTGAACACGCCGTCCACGTCGGTGTAGATCTCGCAGACCTCGGCGTCCAGCGCCGCGGCCAGCGCGACGGCGGTCGTGTCGGAGCCGCCGCGCCCGAGGGTGGTGATGTCCTTCTTGTCCTGCGAGACGCCCTGGAACCCGGCGACGATGGCGATGTTGCCCTCGTCGAGCGCCGTCCGGATGCGGCCCGGCGTGACGTCGATGATCCGCGCTTTGTTGTGGACCGAGTCGGTGATGACACCCGCCTGGCTGCCGGTGAACGACTGGGCGCTGTGGCCCAGGTTTTTGATCGCCATCGCCAGCAGGGCCATGGAGATCCGCTCTCCCGCGGTCAGCAGCATGTCGAATTCCCGTCCGCTGGGCATCGGAGATACCTGCTCGGCGAGATCGATCAGCTCGTCCGTCGTGTCGCCCATCGCGGAAACGACCACGACCACCTGGTGGCCGTTCTTCTTCGCTTCCACGATTCGCTTGGCGACGCGCTTGATGCCCTCGGCATCGGCTACGGAGGAGCCTCCGTACTTCTGCACGACAAGGCCCACGTGCGCTCCTCGCTCAATCCGTCTCTGCACCGCACAACTGCGGTCGGCTCAGTCTAACGAGCGGCCGGAATTCCCTTCCCGGGTATCGCATGGTGAGATGTCCCGCTCACCACATGATCACCCGGGACGTCAGGTCAGCCGGGCCCTCCGGCCGCTCCAGGACGGCACCTGCCCAGCCGGCCGGAATGCAGTCCGGGGAGTGGCACTGCTCACACAGGGCGGGCGTCGGGGCGGCGCGGGCCGGCCGCCCCGAGCGGAGCGTCAGGTCACTTGACCTCGCGCAGGCCCAGCGGGCCCCCGATCTCCTCCACCATGACCCGGCCCGCCTCCTCGGCGAGGACGTCCTCGCTGAGGTCCTGGTCGGTGTCGAGGCCGTCCAGCTCCTGCAGGGGCTGGTTCAGCCGGACATGGGCGACCAGCGACTGGAGGGCGCGCAGGGTGGCCGAGGCGGTGGAGCCCCAGTTGGAGAAGTAGGAGAACTGCCACCACCACATGGCCTCCGTGGTGCGGCCCGCCCGGTAGTGGGCCATGCCGTGGCGCAGATCGGCGAGGACATCGGCCAGGTCGTCGGAGATCCGGGCCGGGACCGGTGCCTTGCGGGGCTCGTAGGGATCGAAGACCTCGGAGTAGACGTCGATCGGGTCGAGCATGGCCGCGAGGCGCTCGCGGATGTCGTCCACGTCCGGCTCCGGGCCGAGATCCGGCTCGTAGCGCTCGTCCGGGACGATGTCCTCGTGCGCGCCGAGCCGGCCGCCGGCCAGCAGGAGCTGGGAGACCTCCAGGAGGAGGAAGGGCACGGCGGAGTCGGGCTCGTCCCCCTTGGCGATCTCGGTGACCGCGACGAGGAAGCTCTCGACCTGGTCCGCGATCTGGACCGCGAAGTCGTCGGGCTCGTGGCTGGTCTCGTGCAGCGTGGCGTCAGACATCTAGGAGTCGTCTCCCCTCGAAGGCGCGGCCGAGCGTGACCTCGTCCGCGTATTCCAGGTCGCCACCCACAGGGAGGCCGCTGGCCAGGCGGGTGACCTTGAGGCCCATGGGCTTGATCATGCGGGCGAGATACGTGGCCGTGGCCTCGCCCTCCAGATTCGGGTCCGTGGCGAGGATCAGTTCGGTGACCGTGCCGTCGGCCAGCCTCGCCAGCAGTTCCCTTATGCGCAGGTCGTCCGGGCCGACACCCTCGATCGGGCTGATCGCGCCGCCCAGGACGTGGTACTTGCCCCGGAACTCACGCGTCCGCTCGACCGCGACGACGTCCTTCGGCTCCTCGACCACGCAGATGACCGAGAGGTCGCGGCGCGGGTCGCGGCAGATGTTGCACAGCTCTTCCTGCGCGACGTTCCCGCAGGTCGCGCAGAAGCGGACCTTCGCCTTGACCTCCATGAGGCACTGCGCGAGGCGGCGGACGTCCGTCGGCTCGGCCTGCAGGATGTGGAAGGCGATCCGTTGCGCGCTCTTGGGACCGACGCCGGGCAGCCGTCCCAGCTCGTCGATGAGGTCCTGAACCACGCCTTCGTACAACGGACTGCCTTTCCTGTACTTCGTGCCGCGTCGGTGCGCTTCGCTTCGTCCGTACCTACCAGTGTCTTGGTACGTACGGTAGTTGGCCGCCGTCGGTCTCCGGAAGGCGGACCGGGTTACCGCGCGGCGGGCCGGGCCCGGGACCGGGTCTCAGAACGGCAGACCGGGGATGCCGCTGCCGCCGCCGAGCCCCTGGGTGAGCGGGCCGAGCTTCTGCTGCTGGAGCGTCTGGGCGTTCTCGTTGGCCGCCTGGACGGCCGCGACGACGAGGTCCGCGAGGGTCTCCGTGTCCTCGGGGTCCACGGCCTTCGGGTCGATCTTCAGCGCCCTGAGCTCGCCGGAGCCCGTCACGGTCGCCTTCACCAGACCGCCGCCCGCCTGGCCTTCGACCTCGGTGCGCGCCAGTTCCTCCTGGGCGTTCGCGAGGTCCTGCTGCATCTTCTGGGCCTGCTGGAGCAGCTGCTGCATGTTGGGCTGGCCACCACCGGGAATCACGATCAGCTCCTGGTTTCGTACGGCTGTGTGGACGGGGGTTTCTCGTCCAGGCACGAGCCTACGTGGTCAGGGGGCCGATCGCTCCAGCACTCTTTCGGGTGAGCCGACGCGGAAGCCTATACCTGATCAAGACCACCTTCCGGGCGGAAAAGCCTTGAAACCAGGGCCATCGCCACCCATTGGGCGGTAGGAAGGGTGCGGCGCTTCAGCACCAGGCGTCACGCAGTCTTGTGGCGTCCGTGCAGCCGTCACGCAACGTCATCAGTAGGGAGTGCCGGGTGAGCCAGCCGGAGATGCAGCCCGAGGGGCCGCCCCAGGACGAGCGGGGCGAGGGCGCCGCGGGGCCCCGGCCGGGCGACCTCGGCGGCCGGCCCTTCCCGCTCGGCGACTGGGGCGAGCCCGCCGAGCGGCTCCACGAGCTGTACCGGTGGGTGGAGCGGGGGGCACTGGACACGGCGTGCTGGTATCTCACCGACCGGCTGTGGAAGCGGCGCGGGGCGCGGGTGCTGCGGTCCGGGGCGGCGGCGGGCGCGGTCGCCGGGGCGGCGCTGCCGCTGCTCGACCTCACGGGCACGGTGAGCGGCGTGGCCCCCTGGGGCTATCTGGCGCTGCTGCTCGCGGTCGCCTGTGTGGCCGGTGACCGGTTCTTCGGGGTCACCTCCGGCTGGATAAGGGATGTGGCCACCGCGCAGGCCGTGCTGCGGCGGCTCCAGGTGCTCCAGTTCGACTGGGCCTCCGAGAGCGTGCGGGAGGTGCTCGGGCCGACCGAGGGGACGGCCGGGGAGGCCGCCGAGCGCTGCCTCGGGGTACTGCGGCGCTTCTCCGAGGACGTCACCGAGCTGGTCCGCGCGGAGACCGCGGACTGGATGGTGGAGTTCCGGACGGGACCGGCCCCGCTGGGCATCCAGTCGTCCGTGCCCGGCACCGCCCGCCAGGAGGGCGCCCCGCCGGGCCGCTTCCCGCTGCCCCCGGGCGCCCGCCCGAACATGCCCCGCCAGCGCCCGCCGGAGCCGCGCTGAGCGGGGTGGTCCCGCTCGGGCCCTCGGGTCAGGCCGACGGGTCCGGGAAGGCCGCCGGGCTCCGCAGACCGGAGCGGCCCACCGCGCGTACGCCGAAGAAGACGGTGTCCTTGGAGAGGCCGGCCTCGGGCGCCGTGGTGTCGCCCACGGGGATCACATGGGTCCACTCGGAGGCCGTCGTCCCACGCCAGAGGACCTCGTAGCCGGCGAGGTCCGGCTCGGGGCCGCGGGTCCAGGTCGCGGCAACGCTGTTCCGGGCGGTGTCGGTGTCAGTCGTCCTTCGTGAACGTCAGGGCCTCGCCCGAGCTCGTGTTCACCCGGCGCAGCCGGCCGTCCGAGAGGAGGGTGACCTCGGTGGCTCCGCCCGGGGAGCAGGAGGTGGCCGGTTCGCCGACGACCACCTTGGACGGGCCGATCTTCAGCGGGCCGCCGGCGGTGGGCGTCTCGGTCAGTTCGGCGCGGAACACGCAGTGGTACGTGCCGCTGCCCGACGGGCCGTCCGCGGTGAGCGAGAGGATCGTGTCCCCGGCCTTGCCCTGCTGGATGACCAGGCGCCGGGGGTTGTGCCCGGTCGCGTTGTCGATGCTGGTGGTCCAGGTGCCGAGGTAGCCGTCGGGGACCGCGCCGTCCTTGGGCGGCTGGGTGGTGGGCGACGAGGACGCGGGGGGCGAGGGCTGCGAGGTGTCGGGGCCCGGTGTCGTGGGCGCGTGGGAGCCCTGGGCCGCCTTGTCGTCGTCGCTGTCGCCGCTGCCGTTCTTCATCAGCGCGTACACCGAGCCGCCCGCGCCGAGCGCGACGACCAGGGCGACCGTGATCAGCGCAGCCGTGGAGCGGCCGCTTCTGCGCGAGGCCTCCGGCGACTGCGGGGGGACTCCCGGGCCGTAGGGAGGCGTGGGGCCAGGACCGTAGGGAGGCGTCGCCGCGGGTCCGTACGGCGGCGTCGGACCCGGCCCGTACTGCGGGCCGTAGCCGGACGCGGGTCCGGGACCCCAGCCGTTCTGCGGATAGCCGTAGGCCGAGGCTCCCGGGTGCGGCGGCTGCTGGGGGGGCTGCTGCGGATAGCCGTAGGCCGGGTGTCCGGTGACGGGCGGGGCGGACGGCGGGGCGGTCTGCCCCGGTCCGCTGACCATCGTGGGGAGGTGACCCAGCGGGGCGGGCTGTCCCGGTGGAGGCGGGGTGGACCCGGCCGGGGCGTCGGGGGTGGAGGCGTGCTCGGGGGCCGCCTCCTGGGCGGGGGGCTTGACCAGGTCGGGAGTGCCGGCGGCTGCCGCCGGGTCGGGGGCGGCAGAGTCCCCCGCGGGCAGCTCCCGCGGCGACCCCTTCGCGGCCCCGGCCGGATTCCCCGCCTCGTCCGGGTTCTCCGTCTCCAGCAACTGCACGGCGTGGCGCCCGAGTTGGGCCACCAGGCCGCCCGGCAGCCAGGGGTCGCGCGCCCGCCCGTCGGAGACGGTGTCCTCCGCCCCCGTACGCTCCAGGATCTGTTCCAGGGAGGGCCGGGCGGCGGGGTCCTTGCGCAGACAGTCGCGCACCAGGTCCGCGAGGGACTCGGGCACTCCCGACAGGTCCGGCTCCTCCTGCGCGATACGGAACATCAGCGCGTGCACTCCGCTGTCGGAGCTCCCGAAGGGCAGGGCGCCGGTGGCGGCGTACGCGAGCACCGAGCCGAGGCAGAAGATGTCGCAGGCGGGGGTGATCCGGTCCCCGCGGACCTGCTCGGGTGCCATGAACCCCGGGGAGCCGACGAGTGCGCCGGTGCGGGTGAGCCCGCCGTCGGTGACGGTCTCCAGGGCCCGCGCGATTCCGAAGTCGATGACACGCGGCCCGTCGATGGTGACCAGGACGTTCGAGGGCTTGAGGTCCCGGTGGATGAGCTCGGCGGCGTGGATGTCCTGCAGGGCGTGCGCGAGCCCGGCCGCGAGGATCCGCACCGACCGCTCGGGCAGCGGACCGTGGTCGTGCCCGACGACGGTCTGCAGGCTCGGCCCGGCGACATAGCCCGTGGCGACCCACGGAATGGCCGCTTCCGTGTCCGCGTCGAGCACCGGGGCGGTCCAGTACCCGCCGACCCGCCGTGCGGCCTGCACTTCCTGGCGGAAGCGGGCCCGGAACTCCTCCTGCTCCGCGAGTTCCTGGCGTACGAGCTTCACGGCGACGGTACGGCCCCGGCCGGACCGGGCCAGATAGACCTGGCCCATCCCGCCGGCCCCGAGCCGCGCCAGCAGCCGGTAGCCACCGATCCGCTGCGGCTCCCCAGCCCCCAGCTTCTCCATCGCTGCGCCACCTTCCCCCGTATGTGAGCAACAGACCGAGGATAGTGCGACGGTCCGGGGAGGTGGGCGGGGGCGGTGTCTACGGTTCCGTAACAGCGGCCGGCCGCTGGGCCGGCAGCCCGATCTCGTCGAGCGCCACCGACAGCCGTTCCAGCACACGTACGGTCTCGGCGAGCCCGGCGTCACCGAGCGCGGCGGCGAGGCGGTCGGCGAAGGCGGCGTGCGCGGGGCTGATCCTGGCGACGGCGGCGCGGCCCGCCTCCGTCGGGGTGAGCAGCTTGGCCCGGCGGTGGGCGGGATTGGGCGCGTACGCGGCCAGTCCGCGCTCGACCAGCAGGTCGGCGATCCGCTGCACGCTCTGCCGCGTGATGCCCATGACCCGGGCGATCCCGGCGACCGGCAGCGGCTCGGGCAGTACCGCGCCGAGGACCTGCCACCAGGCGGCGGTGAGTCCGGCGGGGCGGGCCAGCTCCTCGGCCACGGCGAGGAACTGGCCGTTCAGCCGGAAGACCCCGAGGGCGCTGCGGCTGAACAGGTCCTGTCGCGCACGGCTCACCGCTGGGCCTTCTCGAGCACGGCGTACGCCTCCGCGTCGGAGTCGTGGAACAGCCGATACCAGGCGTCCAGCACCTCGCCCTCGTACACCCCGAGCAGGCCGAAGACCTCGCGCGCGAAGGCGACCGGCTCGGTGGGGCCCGCGGTGATCAGGTTCCCGTCGGTGACGGCGTCGGCCTCGACATAGCGCTCGCCGCCGCCGTAGCCGGTGGCCGCGAGGTAGAAGGAGACGGCGCTGGTGTGGTCCCGGTCGTCGAGCAGGCCCTCGCGGGCGAGGCCGGCGGTGGCTCCGCAGATGGCGGCGACGGGGACGCCCGCGTCGAGGAACGCGCGGGCCGTGCGGGCGAAGGGCGCGAGGTCGTCGCCCGTGTCCCAGAGGTCCGCGCCGGTGAGGACCAGCAGGGAGCTGTCCTCGGGGCGGATCTCGTCCAGGGCGAGATCGGGCTGGACGCGCAGTCCGCCGATGGTCGTGACCGGTTCGCGGGTCGGCCCCACGGTCCGGATGCCGTACCCGGCGCGGGCCAGATAGCCGGCCGTGTGCCCGGTCTCCCAGTCGGCGAAGGTGTCGTACACGGCGAGATGCACGGGCTTGCGGCTCATGATTCCTCCTCGGGCACAGCACGAAGACTGTGTAAGTATCCTGTCAATTCGACAGCTTGCTGTCAAGTGCAGGCCGTGGCCCCGGGCCCGTTCCGCCCCGCGCCCGGCAAGCCCGACAGACTGTCGCGGAAAGCCCCGGACCGCAGACAGGACGCCGATGTCGCGTCCGTACCGTGGACATTTACGCTCGCCGCATGACCCCTCAGCCCAACCCCCAGGCCGGCGCCGCCGTGAAGGCCGCGGACCGTGCGCACGTGTTCCACTCCTGGTCCGCGCAGGAGCTCATCGACCCGCTCGCCGTCGCCGGCGCCGAGGGGTCGTACTTCTGGGATTACGACGGAACGCGGTATCTGGACTTCACCAGCGGGCTCGTCTTCACCAACATCGGCTATCAGCACCCGAAGGTCGTCGCCGCGATTCAGGAGCAGGCCGCAACCCTCTCCACGTTCGCGCCCGCCTTCGCCGTCGAGGCGCGCTCCGAGGCGGCCCGGCTGATCGCCGAGCGGACCCCGGGCGATCTCGACAAGATCTTCTTCACCAACGGCGGGGCCGAGGCCGTCGAGAACGCCACCCGCATGGCCCGGCTGCACACCGGCCGGCCGAAGGTGCTCTCCGCCTACCGCTCGTACCACGGCGCCACCTCCGCCGCGATCAACCTCACCGGTGACCCGCGCCGCTGGGCCAACGACAGCGGCGCCGCCGGTGTCGTCCACTTCTGGACGCCGTTCCTCTACCGCTCCCCCTTCCACTCCGACAGCGAGGCCCAGGAGTGCGAGCGGGCGCTCCAGCACCTGGCCGACACCATCGCCTTCGAGGGGCCGGCGACCATCGCCGCGATCATCCTGGAGACCATCCCGGGGACCGCGGGCATCATGACGCCGCCGCCCGGATACCTCGCCGGCGTCCGCGAGATCTGCGACCGGTACGGGATCGTCTTCATCCTGGACGAGGTCATGGCCGGGTTCGGGCGTACGGGCAAGTGGTTCGCCGCCGACCACTTCGACGTGACGCCGGACCTGCTCACCTTCGCCAAGGGCGTGAACTCGGGGTACGTGCCGCTCGGGGGCGTCGCGATCTCGTCCGCCATCGCCGAGACCTTCGCGCGGCGGCCCTACCCCGGCGGGCTCACCTACTCCGGGCACCCGCTGGCCTGCGCCGCCGCCGTCGCCACTCTCACCGTGATGGAGGACGAGGACATCATCGGGCAGGCCGCCCGGACCGGCGAGAACATCATCGGGCCCGGTCTGCGCGAGCTCGCCGAGCGGCACCCGAGCGTCGGCGAGGTGCGCGGCACCGGTGTCTTCTGGGCGCTGGAGCTGGTGCGGGACCGGGAGACCCGGGAGCCGCTCGTGCCGTACAACGCGGCCGGTGCGGACAACGCGCCGATGGCCGCGTTCGGGGCGGCGGCGAAGGCCCACGGCCTGTGGCCCTTCATCAACATGAACCGGACCCATGTCGTGCCGCCGTGCAACATCACGGAGGCGGAGGCCAAGGAGGGACTGGCCGCCCTGGACGCGGCCCTCGCGGTGGCGGACGAGCACACCGCGTGACGCCGGGGCGGGCCGGCCGGGGCCGTTCGGGGGTGCGGGGACCGGGCCACCTGGTTCGGGACGAGCAGGGCCCCCGGGGAACCCCACCGCGTAAGGTGACGTGCTCGTAGACGTGAACGAGCACGACCACGTACCCGTACGCGATGGGGGAGCCAGACACCATGCCCGGCACCGGCAACAAGGGCGCCGTAACCCGTAGCACCCTGCGGCAGCAGCTCGCGGACGCGCTCCGTGACGAGGTGCTGGCCGGCCGGCTCCAGCCGGGGCAGGAGTTCACGGTGAAGGAGATCGCCGAGCAGTACGGCGTCTCCGCGACCCCCGTCCGCGAGGCCCTGGTCGACCTGTCGGCGCAGGGCCTCCTGGACGCGGTGCAGCACCGCGGCTTCCGGGTCCACGAGTACTCCGTGGCGGACTTCCGGGGCATGGTCGAGGCCCGCAGCATGATCGCGGAGGGCGTCTTCCGCCGGCTCGCCGAGGGCGCCATGAAGGACCCCGACCGGCCGTACGCCCTCGCCGCCCTCGCCGGGGTGCGCCGGCGCGGCGAGGAGGCCCAGCGCGCGGCCGTCGCCGGCGACCTGAACATCCTGATCGGCTACGACCTCCGCTTCTGGCGCGAGCTGAGCGCCCTTTTCGGCAACCCCTATCTCGTCGACTTCCTGCACCGCCTGCGCGTGCAGTCCTGGGTCTGCACGGTGCAGTACCTGCGCCGGGTGACCGACCTGCGGGGGCACCTGTGGGCGGGGCACACGGAACTCGTGGACGCGCTGGCGCGCCGCGACCCGGACATGGCCCAGGCGATCGTCGCCGCGTACAACGAACACTCCCTGGCCCTCATCGATCGGCTGGCGGCCGGATGAGCGCACCGCAGGGCACGGACGTCATAGAGGACATGCCGGCCATGGATGTGGATCTGACGGTCGTCGTGCCCGCGTACAACGAGGAACGGCGGCTCGGCCCGACCCTGGACGCGATCGTCGCGCACCTGAGCGAGGACACGGGCCGTTTCGGGCAGTGGGAGCTGATCGTCGTCGACGACGGCTCCACGGACGGGACACGGGAGGTCGTCAGGGCGGCCGCGGCCCGCGACCGCCGGGTGCAGCTCGTCACCAGCCCCCGCAACCGCGGCAAGGGCCACGCGCTGCGCCTCGGGGTCGCGGCCTCGTACGGCCGCCGGGTGCTGGTCACGGACGCCGACCTCGCGGCGCCCATCGAGGAGCTGGAACGGCTCGACAAGGCGCTCGCGGACGGGCAGGCGGCGGCGATCGGCTCCCGGGCGACGCCGGGCGCGACGATAGAGCGTCACCAGCACCGGCTGCGCGAACTGCTCGGCCGGGCCGGGAACTTCCTCATACGCCGGGTCGCGGTGCCCGGCATACGGGACACCCAGTGCGGTTTCAAGCTCTTCGACGGCGACCGGGCCCGCGAGGCGTTCGCCGCGTCCCGGCTCAACGGCTGGGGCATCGACGTCGAGGTCCTCCAGCACTTCCGCCGCTCCGGCTGGCCGGTCGCGGAGGTCCCGGTGCGCTGGTCGCACCAGCCGGGCTCCAAGGTGCGGCCCTTCGACTACGGGCGGGTCCTCACCGAGCTGACCGTCCTCAAGCTCCGCTCCGTCGGCCCCGCGGACGTCCTGGCCGCCACGCTCTTCCTCCTGATGGCCGTCGCCCTCTACTCGGGCCGGTGGCTGGACCCGGACAGCCGCTACCTCCCCGACTCGCTCCAGGACCAGAACCAGTGGGAGTGGTTCTTCGCGGTCACCGCCGACAGCGTCCGCCATCTGCACAACCCGCTGTTCAGCACGCTCCAGGGCTTCCCCGACGGCGTGAACCTGATGGCCAACACGGTCATGCTCGGCCTGTCCGTCCCCTTCGCGCCGGTCACCCTGCTCTTCGGACCCGCGGTGAGCCTCACGCTGGTGATGACGCTGGGCCTGGCCGCGACGGCCGCCGCCTGGTACTGGCTGATCGTCAGACGGGTCGTACGGCAGAGGGGCGCGGCCTTCCTCGGCGCGGCCCTCGCGGCCTTCGCTCCCCCGATGGTCAGCCACGCCAACGCGCACCCGAACTTCATGGTCCTGTTCATGATGCCGCTGATCATCGACCGTGCGCTGCGCCTGTGTTCGGGCACGCGGGTGGTCCGCGACGGGGTCGTCCTCGGGCTGATGGCGGCGTACCAGATCTTCCTCGGCGAGGAGCCGCTGCTGCTCGCGTCGATGGGCATGGCGCTGTTCGCGCTCGCCTACGCGGCCGTACGCCCCGATGCGGCGAAGGCGTCCTGGCGGCCACTGCTGAAGGGGATGGGCATCGCGGCGGCCGTCTGTCTGCCGATCGTGGCCTACCCGCTCTACTGGCAGTTCGCCGGACCGCAGAGCTACCAGAGCGTGCTGCACGGCGACAACGCCGGCAACAGTCCGCTCGCGCTCCTCTCCTTCGCGGAGCGCTCGCTCGTCGCGGGCAACGCGGCGAACGCCAACGCACTGTCCCTGAACCCGACCGAGCAGAACGCCTTCTACGGCTGGCCGCTGGTCGCCCTCGCCTTCGCGATCGTCCTAAGGCTGTGGGACCGGGCGCTCGTCAAGGCGCTCGCGTTCACCGCGGTCGCGGCCGCGCTGCTGTCCCTCGGCCCCAAGGTCCGTATCCCGCTCACGGATGTCGTCCTGCCCGGCCCCTGGGCGGTGCTGTCCGACAAGCCCCTCTTCGAGTCGGTCATCGAGGGGCGGGTGGCGATGATCTGCGCCCCCGCACTGGGGATGCTGGTGGCGCTCGCCTTCGAACGCCTCGTCCACACACGCAGCCCCGGCACGCAGTACCTGGGCATGGTGGCCGTCGCGGCCGCCCTGGTCCCGCTCGTCCCGGCCCCGCTCAGGACCGTGGACCGCGTGGACGTCCCGGCCTTCGTCGCGGACGGGACCTGGAAGTCGTACGTCGGCAAGGGCGAGTCGGTGGTGCCGGTTCCGCTGCCCGACCCGGGCAACGCGGACGCCCTGCACTGGCAGACGACGGCGGACCTCGCCTTCCCCCTGCCGGGCGGATACTTCAACGGCCCCTACGGCAAGGACCGCACCGGCATCTACGGCGCCTCACCCCGCTACACCTCCAACCTCCTGCGCGACGTCCGCTACACCGGCGTCGCCCCCGTCATCGGCAAGAACTGGCGCGCCCAGGCCCGCATGGACCTCGCGTACTGGAAGGCCGGCGTCCTCGTCCTCACCCCCCAGCCCAACCAGGACCCCCTCCGCAGAACCGTCGACAAACTCGTCGGCCACCCCGCCACCTGGACCCACGGAGTCTGGCTCTGGAACCTGGACGGCCACGGCAACTTCACTCCCTGACGGGGGGTTTCCAGTTGCCGACCGGGAAGGGATTTCAGCCCGTCCGGCGTTTGAGGACGAGCCCTCCGGGTGATCGGGGGTTTGGGGGCAGCGCCCCCGAGCAGGAGCAGCAACCCCACCCGGCCCCCGGGACAGATATGAGCCGGAGTTCCGCACCGACCCCCACCCAAGACCGCCGCGCGCATTACGCTGCGCAGACCATCCCGCGGCGCCAAGACCCTGACCCCCGCGCCCACGAACCAGAGGAGCCGTCTGTTGGCCTGTGACCTGTGGCTGGTCCCGCTCGTCGACGTGTTGTGCCACACCCCCGACAACCCCTTCGCCGAGGAACTCGCGCTCTACGACAAGGTCCTGGGCGAGGCCGGCCTCCCGCCGGTTCCGGTCTTCGCGTACATGCCCGGTCTGACGGGCGAGGTGGCCCCGGTCGCCGGCTTCGACTACGACGCGCTGCACTTCCTGCGGCGCGCGTACCTGCTCCAGATGTGCGGCCTCGCGGTGACGCCGGTGGACGAACTGGGCGGCGACTACGAGCAGCTCCTGGAGATGTTCGACTCCAACGCCCAGCAGTCGCACCTGGTCTGGCACTACGACCACGCGGGCGCCTACGTCCCGGTCGACTTCGCGCACCCGCTCTCCAACGACGAACTCCTCGCCGGCGGCGGGCCCCTGGGCTCCTCGCACGCCCTCCTGAGGGAGCTGGAGTTCGTCGGCCCGTCCATCGGCATCGACCCGGCGAACCCGCCCGTTCCCCCCGAACCGCCGCTCGCCCCCACCTCGTTGGAGGAGCCGGCCGCACCCGCCCCCTACGACGCGAGCCCCTTCGCCCGCGAACGCCATGTCTGGCTGGGCCTGCACGCGGCGGCAACACGCAGCCTCGCCCAGGGGTCGATGATCATCTTCAGCTGAGGGGCCGTTCGGGCGGCACGTCAGCCGAGTTGGGAGAGTCCCTTCTGCAGATCGTCGAGGTTCATGATCGGGAAGACCTCGACCTTGGCGTTGAGATGGGTGAAGAAGGGTTCACCGACGGGCGGCAGCTGGGAGCTGTCCGTCATGTCGAAGACGAGGTAGCAGGTCCGGTGGCCGTTTTCGGGACCGAAGTACGCGGCCTCCGGCCTGACCTGTTCCATGGTCTCCTTGAGGAGCTGCGGCATCTTGCCGCTCTGCAGGAACTCGTTGGCCTTGTCCGTGTCCATCGTGGCCTTGAGCATGACGCGCATCGCACTCACCTTCTTCTGGCTGACGCACGCACTCGTACAAGCTCAGCCTATGCCCCTTACGCCCCATACGCCCTCCTTCGACAGCAGGCTCCGCCGTCGGCCGGTTGAGCCGACCGACGGGTCGGCCCATCCTGGTAAACATGGCGACAATCCCGCACGAGATGGGGCACGCGGCCGTGGCCGGTGACGCCCTTGCGGTGGTCGACACGCACGGGATCGTCACCGGGTGGAGCGAAGGAGCATGCCTGCTCACCGGGTTTTCCGCACGGGAGGTGTCGGGGCACCCGGTGTCGGCGCTGGTGGACGGGAACGCCGTCGCGGTGTGGCGGTCGCTGCGGCGAGGCGGTGGCTCGGTGGTGGCCGTACGGCGCCAGGACGGACGGCGGGCCCAGCTCGCGCTGCGGGTGTGCCCGCTGCACGGCGCACAGGGGCTTCGGGCGGGTTACGTGATCACCGCGGCACCCGAGGACCGGGACCGGACCCTGGGGGAACTCGCGTTCCGGCAGGCGCCGCTGTCCATGTCCGTCTTCGACACCGAGCAGCGGTATCTGCGGGTGAACGACGCCGCGTGCCGGGCCTTCGGCCTGCAGGAGGCGGAGCTCCGCGGCCGGTTCTTCCCGGAGACCGTGGAGAACGCGGAGCACAGCCGCGGGTTCCTGCGCCATCTGCGCAAGGTGGTCGAGACCGGCCGGCCCGTCCACTACGAGAGCTGGACCAACGAGCCCACCGGTCTGCGCAGACACGCCTGGAACTCCGAACTGTGGCCGCTGCGGGACCCCTCCGGCCAGGTGCTCGGCGTCGCGCTCGCCGCCTTCGACAGCAGCGAACAGCACTGGGCACGGCAGCGGCTCGCCATGCTGAACGAGGCAGCCGCCAGCATCGGCACCAAGCTGGACGTGGTCCACACCGCCCGGGAACTGGCCGAGTTGGTCGTCCCGCGCCTCGCGGACTTCGTCAGCGTGGATCTGCTGGACTCGGTGGTCCGGGGCGAGGAACCCACCGTCGGCCCGGTGGGCGCCGATGTGGAACTGCGCCGCGTGGCACACCACTCCCGCTCCGCCGGGGTACCGGAGGCGGCGGTCGACCTCGGCACGGCGGACGTCTATCCGCCGTTCTCCCCGCCCATCCGGGCGCTGGCCACCGGCCGCGCCGTGCTCACCGGCACCGGCGCCCCCGACCTCGACATCTGGCTCGCCCTGCACGGCCCCCGGTCCGCCAAACTGCGCGAGGGTGACGGCGAGCACTTCTCGATGATGGCCGTACCGCTGGTGGCGCGCGGGACGACCCTGGGCGTGGCCGTCTTCGTGCGCGCGCTGACCGCCCAGAGCCCCGACCCCTTCGACCAGGACGACATCTCGCTGGCCGAGGAACTGGCCAGCCGCGCCGCCGTCTGCGTGGACAACGCCCGCCGCTACACCCGGGAGCGCACCACCGCGCTGGCCCTGCAGCGCAGTCTGCTGCCCCAGGCGATGGAGGCACAGGCTGCCGTCGAGGTCGCCTCCCGCTATCTGCCGGCCCTGTCCCAGGCGGGGGTGGGCGGCGACTGGTTCGACGTGATCCCGCTGTCCGGGACCCGGGTGGCGCTGGTCGTCGGGGACGTCGCCGGGCACGGCATCCACGCCTCCGTCACCATGGGCCGGCTGCGTACGGCGGTGTGGACCCTGGCTGACGTGGATCTGCCGCCGGACGAACTGCTCACCCACCTCGACGACCTCGTCAGTCATCTGGCGGCCGACGAGAGCACGGTGGCCGGCGGGGTCGGCGCCACCTGTCTGTACGCGGTGTACGACCCGGTGGACCGGCGCTGCACCCTCGCCGCCGCCGGGCACCCGCCGCCCGTCGTGCTGTTCCCGGACGGGACCGTCGAGGTGGTCGGGATGTCCGCGGGCCCGATGCTGGGGGTCGGCGGACTCCCCTTCGAGGCGACCGAGGTGGCCCTGCCCGAAGGCTCGGTGCTCGCCCTCTACACGGACGGTCTCGTCGAGGCCCGCGACCTCGACGTGGACGCCGGCACCGCCACCCTGTGCGCGACGCTCGCGGCCCCCGCCACCGGCCTGGAGGACGTCTGCGACACCGTGCTCAAGGCCCTCCTGCCGGAGCGGCCGGCCGACGACGTGGCCCTGCTGCTGGCCCGCACCCGCGCCCTGGACACCGGGCAGGTGGCCGTCTGGGACCTGCCCGCCGATCCGGCGGTGGTCGCCACCGCCCGGCAGAACGCCACCGAGCAGCTCACCCGCTGGGGGCTCGACGAGGCCGCCTTCGTCACCGAACTCGTGGTCAGCGAACTGGTCACCAACGCCATCCGCTACGGCGGCTCCCCCATCCAGCTCCGGCTGATCCGCGACCGCACCCTGATCTGCGAGGTCTCCGACGCCAGCAGCACCACGCCGCATCTGCGCCGGGCCCGCGCCTATGACGAGGGCGGCCGCGGTCTGCTGCTCGTCGCCCAGCTCACCGAACGCTGGGGCACCCGCCCGTGCGGCGGCGGGAAGATCATCTGGGCCGAACAGACCCTGCCGGACCACTGAGGAGCGGGCCCGAACGCAAGAAGGGCGCCCGCACGGGCACCCTTCTTCACGAGATGAACCAGTCGATCCCGGTCGTCCTGAATGAGCCGGTTGAACTGGATGAACCGGTTGAACTGGATGAACCGGTTGAACTGGATGAACCGGTTGAACCTGACGACTAGATGAACGAGTTGATCTCGATCGTCTCGTCTCGGCCCGGGCCGACGCCGATCGCGGAGATCGGGGCGCCGGACATCTCCTCCAGCGCCCTGACGTATGCCTGGGCGTTCTTCGGGAGGTCCGCGAAGGTCTTGGCCTTCGTGATGTCCTCCGACCAGCCCGGGAGGGACTCGTAGATCGGCTTCGCGTGGTGGAAGTCGGTCTGGGAGTAAGGGAGTTCCTCGACGCGCTTGCCGTCGATCTCGTACGCCACGCAGACCGGGATCTCCTCCCAGCCGGTCAGCACGTCCAGCTTGGTGAGGAAGAAGTCGGTCAGACCGTTCACCCGCGTCGCGTACCGGGCGATGACCGCGTCGAACCAGCCGCAGCGCCGGTCGCGCCCGGTGGTCACACCGCGCTCGCCACCGATGCGGCGCAGCGCGTCGCCGTCCTCGTCGAAGAGTTCGGTCGGGAAGGGTCCTGCGCCGACACGGGTCGTGTACGCCTTCAGGATGCCGATGACCCGGCTGATCTTCGTCGGGCCCACCCCGGAGCCCGTGCACGCCCCGCCCGCGGTGGGGTTGCTGGACGTGACGAAGGGATACGTACCGTGGTCGATGTCCAGGAGCGTGCCCTGGCCGCCCTCGAAGAGCACGACCTTGTCGTCGTCGAGCGCCTTGTTGAGGACGAGCACCGTGTCCGCGACATACGGCTTGAGCCGGTCCGCGTACGTCAGCAGTTCCTCGACGACCTGGCCGGCCTCGATGGCGCGGCGGTTGAAGACCTTGGTGAGCAGCTGGTTCTTGCCCTCGAGGGCCGCCTCGACCTTCTGCGTCAGGATCGACTCGTCGTACAGGTCCTGGATGCGGATGCCGACGCGGTTGATCTTGTCCGCATAGGTCGGACCGATACCGCGACCGGTGGTCCCGATCTTCCGCTTGCCGAGGAAGCGCTCGGTGACCTTGTCCACCGTCACGTTGTACGGCGTGATGATGTGGGCGTTTCCGCTGATCAGGAGCTTGGAGGTGTCGACGCCGCGCTCGTTGAGTCCGTTCAGCTCGGAGAACAGGACCGACGGGTCGACGACGACTCCGTTTCCGATCACCGGCGTGCACTCCGGTGTGAGGATTCCGGAAGGGAGGAGGTGGAGGGCGTACTTCTGATCGCCCACGACTACCGTATGGCCGGCGTTGTTGCCGCCTTGGTAGCGCACCACATAGTCCACGGATCCACCGAGCAGGTCGGTGGCCTTTCCCTTGCCTTCGTCACCCCACTGAGCACCGAGCAGCACAAGTGCGGGCACAGGCGTACACCCCTTCCGGGCGGGGCATGTCCAAGGTCGGGGACGTACGCGGCTGACTTCGCTGTACGGCTGCGTACGCCGGCGACCTTCTTTGGCCGCGACCGTCGGACCGGATGCCCCGGAATAGACGAAGCCCCTGGCGCAATAGCGCAAGGGGCTCTTGCACAAAGATGCTACCCGAGGAAGCGAGGCATGACCGAGGTGGCGGCTTCCGACCAGCTCCTGGTGGTCATCGACCCGGTCGCCCGTCGCACCGACGGGGAGTCGGTACGGATCGCGAAAGACGTGCTCAGCGCGGGTGCGGCCACCAAAGTGTGCCTCCCTGACGGACCCGAGGAATTCGCCCGGGCGCTTCTCCGACGGGGTGCCCGCCGACCCGTCGTGGTGGGCGACGACCGGGCCCTGCTGCGGGCCGTGTCGCTGCTGCACCGCAGGCGGGAGCTGTCCGGGTGCGCGCTGTCGCTGGTGCCGGTGGGCGGCGCGCTGGCCCTGGCCCGCTCGCTGGGGGTGCCGACGGGGGCCGTGGCGGCGGCCCGGGCGGTGCTCGACGGACGCGTACGGCGCCTCGACCTGCTGGTGGACGACAGCGACGGGGTGGTGCTGGGCGGCCTCAGGATCCCGCCGGTGCCGATATCCGTCGGCTCGTCGCCGGCCGAGGACTCGTCCGCCCATCCCTGGCTGCGCACCTACCAGTCCCTCGTCCGCACCCTGGCCGCGCGGCCGTCGCGGGTGGCGTCCGTGCCCGGGGCCGGGCCCTCCCGGCTGCGCATCGAGGTCGACGGCGTGACGCTCGTCGATCTCGACCAGCCGGTGGAGGCGGTCTCGGTGACGCCCTGCGCGGGCGGCGGCGCGGAGGTGGAGGTCCGGCCGGTGTCCGTGGGGGCGGAGGCGTCCCCGCTGCGGGCGGTGGGGCGCCGGATCACCGTGTCCGGCGCGGATTTCCGCTATCGCGCGGACTCCGTCATCGCCGGGCCGGTGCGGACCCGGACGTGGACCGTGCGCGAGGGGGCGTGGGGCCTCACGCTGCCGGGCCACTGAGCCCGCCGTCCCGCCCCTCGCTGCCTCTCCCCTCCCTTCTCCAAAGGTCTATTTAGCATGCATTTAACTCCAGCCTCTGGACTCCGACGCATTTACCCAGGAGGATTCCGGCTCGTCGCACTGTTCCGGTGAACTCCGGCGAACGAGGGAGAGGGGCCACCCGATGGCTATACAGGAGGGCGTCACCCCGGAGGCCACGGACACCCCCGGCGGATCCGCCGACGGCCCCGAAGGCGCAGTTCACCGGCTCAAACCGAACGCCATCGGGTTGCTCGGCGTGGTCTTCATGGCCGTCGCCACCGCGGCCCCCATCACCGCCATGACCGGCAACGTACCCTTCATGGTCTCCGCCGGAAACGGCATCGGCGCCCCCGCGAGCTATCTCGTCGCAATGGTCGTCCTGGCAATCTTTGCGGTCGGCTTCACCTCGATGGCCAAGCACATCACCTCCACCGGCGCCTTCTACGGCTTCATCTCCTACGGCCTCGGCCGCACCGTGGGGCTCGCCTCGGGCCTCCTCGCGACCTTCGCGTACGTGGTCTTCGAGCCGGCCCTGATCGGCATCTTCTCGACCTTCGCCACGACGACCCTGAAGGACCAGACGGGCCTGGACGTGCCGTGGTGGGCGTTCGCGGTCCTGATGCTCGCCGTCAACGCCACGGGCACCTGGTTCGGGGTCTCCGTCGCCGAGAAACTGCTCGTGGTGCTGCTGGCCACCGAGGTCACCGTCCTGGCGGCGATGGCGATATCCGTGGCCCTGCACGGCGGCGGCCCGCACGGCTTCACCCTCGGCCCGGTCAATCCGGTCAACGCCTTCCACGGCACCAGCGCCGGGCTCGGCCTCTTCTTCGCCTTCTGGTCATGGGTCGGCTTCGAGTCGACGGCCATGTACGGCGAGGAGTCCCGCGACCCGAAGAAGATCATCCCCAAGGCGACGATGATCTCCGTCCTGGGTGTCGGCGTCTTCTACGTGTTCGTCTCCTGGATGGCCATCATCGGCAACGGCGAGACAAAGGCCGTACAGGCCGCCTCGTCCGCGAACCCGCTGGCCCTGTTCTTCAATCCCACCGAGCAGTACGTCGGCCACTGGGCGGTCGTCGTCATGCAGTGGCTGATGATCAGCGGGTCGCTGGCCTGCGGCATGGCCTTCCACAACTGCGCCGCCCGCTATCTGTACGCCCTCGGCCGCGAAGGCGTCCTGCCCTCGCTCCAGCGCACCATCGGCCGCACCCACCCCGAGCACGGCTCCCCGCACCTCGCGGGCCTGGTCCAGACGGTGGTCAGCGGCGTGCTGCTCGCCGCCTTCTGGGGCGCCGGCAAGGACCCGTACACCGGTACGTACGTCCTGCTCGCCATCCTCGGCACGATGGCCATCCTGGTGGTGCAGGCGGTCTGTTCGTTCGCGGTGCTGGCGTACTTCCGCAGCCATCACCCCGAGAGCAGGCACTGGTTCAGGACCTTCACCGCCCCGCTCATCGGCGGCCTTGCGATGCTCGGCGTGGTGGTCCTGCTGGTGTCCAACATGAGCGCCGCGGCGGGCACCGAGTCGGGCTCGCTCGTCCTGAAGGCCACGCCGTGGATCGTCGTCCTGATCGCAGCGGGCGGACTGGCGTACGCCACCTACCTCAAGCGCCGGGCTCCACAGCGGTACGCACTACTGGGCCGCACGGTCCTGGAGGAGACGAAGGAGCGGTGAGGCTTCCTCGAGGGAAGCGCGGTCCGGGGAGCGCCGCTCCGGGAAGCGCCCGGCAGGGGCTGGCGCACCGGTCGGTGAGGGAGGTGCCTGCACAGGAGGCGCCTGCACAGGAGGCGCCTGTACAGGAGATGCCTGCACAGGAGGTGCCTTTCCAAGGAAGCACCGGTCCGGGGAACTCCGGTAGGGGGCGCGGGGAACTGCGCGACCAGCCACAGCCGGCCCGCAGGCACCCACGCACCCACGCACCCACGCACCCGGGGAACCCAAACCCACCCCGCCAAGGCCCGCGCCGGCGCGACCCTCACCCGGCGCCGAAGACCCGCTCCCGGTGCACCCGCCAGCCGTCCATCACCTGGGCGATCTCCCCGTCGACGAACTCGAAGGGGCCTTGCCCGGCGGGTCAGACCGCGACGTGCAGGCTGCTGAGGCCGCGGATCACGAAGTTCGGCTTGCGCCGGGGTTCGGCGGCGAGGTGGAGCGTGGGCGCCCGGTCGAGCAACGCGCCCAGAGAAGCGGCCAGTTCGATACGGGCCAGGGGAGCGCCGATGCAGTAGTGGATGCCCGCGCTGAACGAGATGTGGGGATTCTCCCGGCGGGCGAGGTCGAGCTTGTCCGGGGCGTCGAAGACAGCCGGGTCATGGTTGGCGGAACCGAAGAGCATCGCGATCTCGGAACCCCGCGGCACCGTCGTCCCGTCGATCTCGATGTCGTCCAGCACCCAGCGCTCGAAGAGCTGGAGCGGAGTGTCGTAACGCATCAACTCCTCCACCGCCGTGGGGACCAGCGAACGGTCGGCGCGCAGGGCCGCCAGCTGGTCGGGATGACGGAACAGCGCCCACCATCCGTTCACCGTCGCGTTGACCGTCGCCTCGTGCCCCGCGTTCAGCAGCAGGACGCAGGTGGAGATCATCTCCTGCTCGGTCAGCCGGTCACCCTCGTCGTACGCCGCGATGAGCCCGGAGATCAGGTCCTCACCCGGCTCCTTGCGGCGGAACTCGATCAACTCCCGCAGATACTCGGTGAATTCGACCGACGCCCGCACCGCCTTCGCCGCCGTCTCCTGTGACGGGTTCAGCTCGTACATCCCGCAGATGTCCGCCGACCACGGCCGCAACGGCGCCCGGTCCGGCTCCGGGATGCCCAGCATCTCCGCGATCACGGCCACCGGCAGCGGCTCGGCGACCTCGCTCAGCAGATCGCCGCCCCCGGCCTCCACCAGCCCCGACACCAGCTCGGCCGCCAGCCCGTGCACATACGGCCGCAACCGCTCCACCGTGCGCGGTGTGAACGCCTTCGACACCAGTCGCCGGATCCGGGTGTGGTCAGGCGGCTCCAGATCGAGCATCCCGTGGTCGTTCAGCACGTGGAACGGCTCGTGCTCCGCCGGTGGCGCCGTCCGCCCGAAGTCCTCGTGCGTGAAACGGTGCTGGTACGTGCGCCCCAGCCGCCTGTCCCGCAGCAGCGCCGAGACATCCGCGTGGTGCGGGACCAGCCACTGCCCGGTGGGCTCGTAGTACTGCACGCGGCCCTGGGCCCGCAGCTCGGCATACGCGGGGTAGGGGTCGGCGAGGAACGCGGGGTCCCAGGGGTCGAAGGCTGTCATGCCCGGACGCTAGCCCGGCCGACCCCCGGCTGACCAGGTGTGTCCTGCGGACGGCGGGGCAGGCATCGGGCGGGCCCGGTGTGGCCCGTCGGCATCACCCCCGTCGCGGGCGTCACCCCGGCCGCACCAGCCGTGCCTCGTACGCGAACACCGCCGCCTGCGTGCGGTCGCGCAGGCCCAGCTTGACCAGGATGCGGCTGACATGGGTCTTGATGGTGGACTCGGCGACGACCAGGCGGCCGGCGATCTCCGCGTTCGACAGGCCCTGGGCGATGAGGACCAGGACCTCCGTCTCGCGATCGGTCAGCTCGCCGTACGCCGCCTGCGCTCCGGCGGGGAATCTCGGTGTCTCCGCCAGCTTGGAGAACTCCGTGATCAGCCGCCTGGTCACCGAGGGCGCGAGCAGCGCCTCGCCGGACGCCACCACCCGCACCCCGTCGGCCAGCTGCCGCGCCGAGGCGTCCTTGAGGAGGAAGCCGGAGGCACCCGCACGCAGCGCCTGATACACGTACTCGTCGAGGTCGAAGGTCGTCAGCACCAGCACCTTCGCCGCGCGGTCCGAGGCGACGATCTCCCGCGTCGCCTCGATGCCGTTCAGCTCGGGCATCCGGATGTCCATCAGGACGACGTCGGGCGCGAGCTCACGGACCCGGTTCACGGCGTCCCGGCCGTTGACCGCCTCACCGACGACCTCGATGTCCGGCATCGCGCCGAGCAGCACGGAGAAGCCTTCGCGGACCATCACCTGGTCGTCGGCGATCAGGACACGGATGGTGCCGGGGGAACCCGGGGAGCCGGAGGAGCCGAGGGGGCCCGCGTCGCCCGGGGTGCCGGTCGGCGTCATGCGGGCTCCTCGGCCAGGGGCACGGGCAGGAAGACCGTCACTTCATATCCCCCGTCGTCCGTGCGGTCCGCGGTCATCTCGCCGTTCAGCATCGAGACACGCTCGCGCATGCCGGTGATGCCGTGGCCCGCGCCGTGCGGTGACTTCACCAGCGTCGGGGCCGGCGCCGGGCCATTGACTATGCGCAGGCCCAGACCGCCGAGCACATAGCCGATCTCCACCCGGGCCGTCGCGCCCGGCGCGTGCCGCAGCGTGTTGCTGAGCGCCTCCTGCACTATTCGGTACGCCGACAGCTCGACGCCCTGCGGCAACTCGCGCACCGCGCCGGTCACCACCTTGTCGACAGCCAGGCCGGCCTCCCGCACATTGGCGAGCAGGCCTTCCAGGTCGGCGAGCGTGGGCTGCGGGGCGTCCGGAGCTTCGTAGTCCTCGGCTCTGACGACGCCGAGGACGCGGCGCAGCTCGGTCAGCGCCGCCACCGCGTTCTCCCGGATCGTGGCGAAGGCCTTCTCCAGCTCCGGCGGCGGATTCTCCACGCGGTAGGGCGCGGCCTCGGCCTGGATGGCGACCACCGACATGTGGTGGGCGACCACGTCGTGCAGCTCACGGGCGATGGTCGTGCGCTCTTCGAGGAGGGTGCGCTTGGAGCGCTCGTGGGCGGTCACCGTCTGCTGGGCGGTCACCTCCTGCTCGGCCTCGCGGCGCACCTGCCGCACGGTGACCACCAGCAGCGCCAGCGCGGAGACAAACAGGAACGGCACGCTGTTGGACGAGTAGTGGCCGCCGCCGAAGAGGATCTCGACGAGAAGGCCGTACGCAGCCGTCAGCGCCCACATCCAGGCGGCGATGCGCGGGCGGGTCCGGGCCGCGACGACCGTCAGCACCACCAGATGGGCGGCGAAGGCGGCGGCCGGCCAGGGCCAGTCGCTCCACTCCGTGCCGAACATGGCGATCAGCGGGGTCGCCGCCATCGAGAGCCAGAAGGCCCCCACCGGCCGGAGCAGCGTCAGCAGCACCGGACTCACGGACAGGACCACGGTCAGCAGATCCCCGAAGCTGCCTGATCCGTCATTGCCGGACGCCGCGATGAGGAGGACCAGAAAGGCCGCCGCTCCCACCGCCAGGTGCGGAGTCCAGACCGCATAACGGCGCATCCGCTCGGGGAGCCGGCGGGAGATCGGGCCGACCACGCGCATCGGCGGCAGGGGCCGGTAGGCGAAGGCGTCGTGGAACAGGTCCTGGCGCAGCCTCTGCAGGGCGCCCATGGCCAGCCGGAACTCGGGGCTGCGCGGCTCGTCACTGCCCGGCGGAGCCGTCGTCGTCTGGGTCGTCTCGGTCACATACAGAACGGTAGGCCGCGGACCGGGCCGCGGTCGTCCCCAGTGAGATGGGTCATTCGGCATCCGTCTCAGGTACTACGGGTACTCCCAGGTCACGGGAGGGGTCCTCGACGCCGGATTTCCGCCGGTCCCCGGGATGGGGCGGTCCCCGGGATGGGGCGGTCCCCGGGAGGGGTCCTCGACGCCGGATTTCCGCCGGTCCCCGGGATGGGGCGGTCCCCGGGATGGGGCGGTCCCCGGGACGGGGCGGTCCCCGGGACGGGGCGGTCCCCGGGATCGCGCGGCCCTCCGACTCGTGCGGCCCGTATCCGTTCCGGCCCGGCCCCCGCTCCGCCCTCAGTAACCCGCCGGCCGCACCAGCCCCGACTCGTACGCGAAGACTGCCGCCTGGGTCCGGTCCCGCAGGCCCAGTTTCACCAGGATGCGGCCCACGTGGGTCTTCACGGTCTGTTCGGCGACGACGAGCCGCTCGGCGATCTCCGCGTTCGACAGACCTTGCGCGATCAGCGCGAGGACCTCCGTCTCGCGCTCGGTCAGACCGGCCACGCGCTCCTTGAGCGGGGCGCGGGGCGTGTTGTCGAGGCGGGAGAACTCGGCGATGAGACGGCGGGTGATCCCGGGTGCGAGCAGCGCGTCGCCCCCTGCCACCACCCGGACCGCCTCGGCGAGCTGGTCGGCGGACGCGTCCTTCAGCAGGAAGCCGGAGGCGCCGGCGCGCAGGGCTTCGTACACGTACTCGTCGAGATCGAAGGTGGTGAGCACCAGGACCCTGATCCGCGGGGTGTCGACGGTGATGCGGCGGGTGGCCTCGATCCCGCCGAGCTCGGGCATGCGGATGTCCATCAGGACCACGTCAGGATCGAGCTCGGCGACCTTGGCCACCGCGTCCAGGCCGTCCACCGCCTGGCCGACAACCTCGATGTCGGGCTGGGTGTTGAGCAGCACCGTGAAGCCCTGCCGGACCATCTGCTGGTCGTCGGCGATCAGTACGCGGATGGTGCTGCTCGTCATGGGTCACTTCTCCTGAGGGGGTGTGGAGTTGTCGTCGAGGGCGGTGGTCGCGGTGCCGGGAAGGTAGGCGTCGACCGCGAAGCCGCCGTCCGTCGTATGGGTCGCGACGAGGCTGCCACCGAGCATCGCGGCCCGTTCCCGCATGCCCAGCAGACCGTGCCCGGCGCCCTGGGACGGCGGGGCGGGAGAGCCGCCCCGCGAGTTGACGACCCGCACCTTGAGGCCGTGCGCGAAGTACGTGAGCTGGACCTCGGCGAGAGAACCGGGCGCGTGCCGCAGGGCGTTGCTCAGGGCTTCCTGGACGATCCGGTACGCGGACAGCTCCACGCCGGGCGGCAGCGGCACCTGCGCGCCGCGGATCTCCGTACGCACGAACAGGCCGCCGCGGCGGGAGTTCGCCACGAGCGCTTCCAGACGGTCGAGGGTGGGCTGTGGGGAGTCCGGGGCCGTGCCGGTGCCGGCGCCGAGGCCGTAGGGATCGTCGGGGTTCTCGGAACGCAGCACGCCGAGGACGCGACGCAGTTCGGTGAGCGCCTCCAGGGCGTTCTGCCGGATGCCTTCCAGATTTTCCTGCAGTTCCTTCGTGGGGTTCTTCACCAGGTGCGGGGCCACCTGGGCCTGGATGGAGATCACCGACATGTGGTGGGCGACCACGTCGTGCAGCTCGCGCGCGATACGGCTGCGCTCCTCCAGGAGTGTGCGGCGGGCCCGTTCCTCGGCGGTGAGGGTGGTCTGCTCGACGAGCTGCGTCCGGGCCTCGCGGCGCCCGCGCAGGGCGGTGCCGACCAGGACGACGGCCACGAAGACGGCGATGGCGAGCACGCCGGTCGAGCTGTAGTTCGTGCCACCGATCACGCCCTGCAGCACATAGGTCGCCAGGGCGTCGAGGGCCAACACCCCGATGGACACCCGGGTCGGCACCCGCAGGGCCAGCAGCAGGAGCACGAAGGCGTGCGCGATGATCGCGGACGGGCTCCACGGCCAGTCGGGCCCGTACAGCGGTATGCCCGCCAGCATGTGCGACCGCGCCACCCCGGCGACCACGAGGACACCGGCCAGCGACAGCCACCAGGCCGGAACGGGCCGCCACATCGCGAGCAGAACCGCCACGCCCTGGGCGAAACCGGTCACCGCCGCCAGGCCGCCGCCCAGGCGGTACTGCGAATTCATCTGCTCCATGCCGGACAACGCGATCGCCAGAGCGATCCAGCACAGCAGGAAGTGCGGCAGCCAACGCAGCAACCGCGGCCGCGACAAAGGCGGCAGCGCCGCGACGGCCGTCGACGACAGGTCCTCCAGAAGGGTCCGCAACGCCCCGAGGTCAGGCTGACGGGGCGCGGCGGGGCGCGGGTGATTCACCCCGCCCGAGACCCCCGGGCTATACGGGGCGCCCGAAACCCCCGGACTGCCCGCGCCGCCCGAGACCCCCGGACTGTCCCCGCCGCCCGAGACCCCCGGACTGCCCGCGCCGCCCGAAATCCCCGGGGTATTCGGGTCGGCCAAGGCCGAGTTGGGGCCGGCGGGCACGGCGAGATCACCGCTCGGGTGCGGGTCCGGCTCGCTGGGCTCGGCGCTGTTCACGCGGTCAACCCTAGGCACGACGGGCCTCCTGTGTTCCCGGCCGTCCGCGACGGCGGTGGACGCGGACGACACGAGACGTGCGGCCACTACGGCGGCGAGGCCCCTGTTCGTATCCGCGGAAGGCAGCCCAGCAGACGGTGAGGGCGAGCGCGAACACCGGCAGCCAGATGAGGCGGGCCGCCACCCAGCTCAGGTCGTCGGGGCGCGTGTGCAGCCCGGGAAGGCGGCCAGCGAGCAGGCCGGTTGCGGTGACCGTCATCAGTGCCGTCTGGTGCCAGAGGAAGATCGTCATCGCGGAGAGGTTGACCAAGGCGACGCCCGCCCAGACCGCGGGCCGTCGCAGCACCCGGCGCAACGGCTCGCGCAGCAGCAACGCGAGCCCGCACTGCGCCATGCCGAAGGTGACGGCGGCCAGCGTCGGCGGATTCAGGTTCGAAACCGGGGCGCCCGGGACGCCCACCATCGACGCCGGGTAACCCGCCCACGCCACCAACCCGATGGTCGCTGCCGCGCCCCCGGCGAGCAGCACCCAGCCCGCGCGACGGCGCTCCAGCTCGCCGCGCGTCCAGGCGGCGCCCAGGGTGAACGGCACCAGCCAGGCCGCCGCCACGTTGACCCAGCCGAGCCAGGACGGGCCGCCGAGTCCGAAGCGGATGAGGTCCACATGGAGAACGACGGCCAGCGGCCACAGCGGGTTCAGCCGCGTCAACAGCGGCACGGCCGCGGTCAGTCCGGCGAAGACCACCAGGAACCACAGCGGGGACAGGGCCAACTTCACCAGCGTGTGCACCGTGTCCAGCTCCGCTCCGGACAGGAGCAGGCAGACCGCGGCCACCGTCCACAGCGTGAGCACGGCGGCCACCGGCTTGAAGAGGCGGGTGAGCCGGGTGCGCAGCCACTGCCCGTACGTCGTCCCGCGCGCTCGTGCCGATGCGTAACCCTTGGTCGCCGTGTGCCCGCCCACCAGGAAGAACACGGCGAGGGTCTGGAAGACCCAGGAGATGGGCGCCAGTTGGGGCTGGTCTCCCAGCGGGCTCGCCGCTCGCAGGGCGCCGCCGTCCGCGACCAGGGCCGTCACCAGCCAGTGGCCGAGGACGACACCGACGATCGCGAGCGCGCGCAGGGCGTCGACGGCCCGGTCCCGCTCCGGGGGCGTCACGGCGTCGACGCGTTGCACACCGTCCCGCAGCAGGCGCAGCTTCTCGCGCACACCCCGGCGCAGGCGTCCGTCAGACGCCGCCTGTGCACCAACGCACGCGCGCTCACGAGTGGCCGGGGGCACGTCGTCTCGTATGACCTCATGCACGGCTGACCTCCGTGGTGTCGCCGAGGACGATCCGGGCGAGGTTGTCCAGGGACTTCGAGCCCGGGGTGAAGTAGTCGCTGTGGCCGCCGGTGCCCGCCTCGAAGACCCGCGCGCCGAACCCCGGCGAGACGGGGTCCGTGCCGAAGCCGACGGTGATGCCGAAGAGGCTGGCGTCGGCATGCGGGACGTTCGCGATCCAGTCGGAGGCACCGCGGGCCGCCCAGACGCGGGCGGATGTGTGCAGGGCCGCCGCGGAGTCCGCGCCGGCGCCGGGGCTGCCGATCAGGGCCAGGTCGTCCACGTCCAGAGCGTCGGCGGCGCGTCCGCAGACGACCGAGCCGTACGAATGGCAGAGCACCGAGACGTGCGCCCGATGGCCGACGACACGCCGCACTTCCCGTATGAACGCCTGCAGTTGGGGGGCCGCTTCGTCGGCTCGGTCCGTCGTGGCCACGGTCGTGCTCACTGTGCGCGGCGTCTCGTAGCCGAGCCAGGCGATGACCGCGCCCCGGTCGCCGAGTCGCTCCGCGAGGGCCCGGGCTCCGGCGCGGAAGCGGCCGTACGTGTCGAGCGTGGTGTCCGAGCCCGGGACGAGGACCGCGACGCGGTCGGCCCGCGCCAGGTCGCCGAAGACCTCGGCCGCCCGGCCGGATCCACGTCCGTCGAAGAAGAGGAACCGCCGGCCGGGGTCGGCCATCGCACGGTCCGCCGCCGCGCGCCCGCGGTCGCCGTGGTCCGCGGCCATCCGGGCCGCCTTCGCCGCGTTGGCGCGATGGGCCGCGTAGGCGTCGTCCAGCGTCGACGCCGTCACCGGCCCCGGCGCCGCGGGCGGCGGGGCGGGGATCTCGGGTCGCGCGGCCGCGGACACCGGCACGACCACGGCCCCCACGACCAGCGCCGCGAGAAACGCCCGGCGCAACCGCCCGGCCAACCTGCCCCGACGTCTCCCCGCCCCGAGCGCCGCCCCTTCCGAGGACACCGCCCTCTCCCCGGCCCCGAACCTGAACCCGACCCCGACCCCGACCCCCATGGCGTCCTTCCCCTCCCAGTCCGCCCGGCCATCGGGCCTGTCTGGAGGCGAAATTACGGACCGCGGCCTGTGGTCGGCGTCCCGCCAGGGAGCTGTCCTTGGAAGTAGCTCTCAGGTATTACGGGTATGACCGGGCCCCTTGAGCGCCCTGTGTGAACTCCCCGTCAGAGACAGGGTGTTACACCCCTCCTGCTCCTCCGACGCGCCCGCGGAGCACCCCCGCGACACCCACGAAGAGGACCACGAAAACGACCACGAAAACGACCATCAAGACGCCAACGAAGACGACCACGGGGACCCTCACGCAGACCGAACGAAACCCACACCCGCGGCGTCTGAAGTACATGAACTTCACGCGCCAAGCCGCCGTCCTGCTCCTGAGTTCCGGGCTGTTGGTGTCCGGCTGCTCGTCCTCCTCCGACAGCCCGGGCGAGGAGGGGTACACCGGCCCCACGCTGCCCGCCCGCACCGTGGCGAAGGAGAAGTGGGCGGACGGGCCGGCCAAGCCCAAGCAGCACAAGCCCTATCCGTACGACCTCTACACGCACTGTGGGATCAAGTGGGTGCATTTCGGCGGTCGTTGGTGGGTCCTCGACACTGTGTTCCCCGGTGTCGAGCAGGTCAAGGGGAAGGCGCCGTCGCAGGGCAGCCAGCGGATCGCCGGTTACCTGACCCTGATCGGCCCGGACACCGCCGACTTCGACGCCGCCGGGATGCCCACGCTGCAATTCGTACCGACCGACGACAAACCGCCGCTCTGCGAATAGACGACGGAGTGGATCCCGCCAGCTGCGCCACACAGTCGGCCAGGCGACGGAGTGGATCCCGCCGGTTGCGATGCCCGGTCGGCCGGCAGGACAGCGCCGCCTGGCCCTCGCCACCACCAGGACGATCGTAACCACCCTGATCACCAAGCCAGTTGGGCGATCTCCTCCGCCACCACCGCGCACGCGTCCGCCGCCGGGTCGATGAGCGCGAAGTGGCCGACGCCGTCCAGCAGGGTCAGGCCGACCACCTCACCAGCCTTCGCCGACGCGTCCGCGTACGACTCGGCGACGGCCTGCGGCACGACGATGTCGGCGCGGCCCTGGACGAGGGTGGTGGCGATACCGGTCGGGAGGAGAAGCGCCGGGTCGGCGTAGGGCTGACGCTCCGCCACTTTCCCTTCGCCACCGAGGAGTTGGGCAACGGCGCCGGCGCACACCTCCAGCTTGACGGCGACGTCGAAGTCGGCGATGGGGGCGAGGGCGACGACGCCGCGCAGCGGCGCGGGACGGTCCGTGTGCCAGGGGGAGTCGGCCGGCAGGACGTGGCGGGACGCGGCCCACAGGGCCAGCTGGCCCCCGGCGGAGTGGCCGGTGACCACCACGCGGCGGGCGTCGGCCCCCGGCAGCGCCTCCCGTGCCAGGGCGGGCAGCGCGTCGAGCGCGGCCGCCACGTCGTCGAAGGTGTCCGGCCAGCGGCCCGCGACCGGGCCCACGCCGCCCTGCGCGGGGATGGCGCTGCCCCGCCGGTACTCGACGTTGGCCACGGCGAAGCCCCGGCGGGCCAGGAAGTCGGCGAACGCGGTGAGGTGACGGCGGTCGTACGGGGCCCGCCAGGCGCCGCCGTGCAGGACGACGACGAGCGGGGCGAGCACCGGCGCCTCGGGGCCGCGCGGGGCGTAGAAGTCGATCACCTGGTCGGGGTGGTCGCCGTATGCGGCGGTGGCGTCGGGGGCCACGTACGGGTGTGCGAGTGCCGACGCCTCTTCCGCTGCGTCGCGGGCGATGGCGTCGCGCCCTGCCGCGTCGCGGGCGGCCGCGTCGTCCGGTTCTGCGGCATCGCGGGGTGCGGCGTCGTCCGGCATGCTCCGACCTCTCAGGGCTGAACGGAATAGGGGCGGTACGAGAGCGGGCCTGGGGGTGACCCGGGCCGTTGGCGGGGACGGTATCAGGCCGGTGACGTGCGCGGACAAGGGGTTGTCACGCTCGGTGAGGGTTAAACGGTCCTTCTGTTTCGTTAGGCTGAGAGCGGCACCCACCGAGTCCGCTTCCCCGAGCCTCCAGGAGGCCCCATGTCCGCCGAGCCCGGCACCGTACGCCCCGGGGGCCGCACCGCACGGGTCCGGACCGCTGTGCTGCGGGCGGCCGGAGACGTACTGGCCGAGCAGGGGTTCGCGCATCTCGATCTCGCGGACGTCGCCCGACGGGCCGAGGTGGGCAAGACGACGGTCTACCGGCGATGGGGGAACGTGACGGGGCTCGTCGCGGACCTCCTCGCGGAGATGGCCGAGCAGTCGCTCCCCCGCACCGAGACGGGATCCGTGCTCGGAGACCTGCGGGCCAATGCCGCACTGGTCCAGCGGACCCTGGCCGACCCGCGTCAGGGGCCGTTGTTCCGGGCGGTCATCGCGGCGGCCGCGTGCGACGCGCGTACGGCGCAGGCGCTGGCGCGGTTCTACGAGGTTCGGGTCGCGGAGTGGGTTCCGTGTGTCGAACAGGGCGTCGAGCGCGGGGAGTTGCCGCCCGGGACGGACCCGGCGACGGTCGTACGTGCGGTGTCCGCGCCCCTCTACTACACGCTGCTCACCAGCGGCGTGGCCCCCGACCCCGGCTCGGCGGACCGGGCGGCGGAGGCGGCGGTGGCCGCGGCGAAGGCGGGAGCGTACGGCGGGGCGCCGTGAAGGAAACTGAGCCGGCGGCTGGAGGAATCACGGCTTGACCGGCGCGTAGTGCGCAGCCTGCTGGACTCGCTGACGGCGGGAGCCGGCGGGGTCACCGCCGTGCTCGCCGCCGTCAACGGCCTCATCCGATGCGTCTCGGGGCTACGGCTCAGCCGGGAGAACGTCACCTCAGGTGCCGACGGTCTCCGCGAGCACCCGGGCCGCCCGCTCCACGTCGCCGAAGCCGACGTACAACGGGGTGAATCCGAAGCGGAGGACGTCCGGGCGGCGGAAGTCACCGACCACTCCGCGCTCGATCAGGCGCTTCATGACCTCGCCGGCGTCGGGGCAGCGCAGCGCCACCTGGCTCCCGCGTTCCGCATGTGCGGCCGGGGTCAGGGACTCGACCGCGCCGTCGGGCACGTACGCGGCGACGCACTCCAGGAAGAAGTCCGTCAGCGCGAGGGACTTGGCCCGCACCGCCTCGACCGAGACGCCGTCCCACACCTCCAGAGCCGCCTCCAGGGCCAGCATGGAGAGGATGTCCGGGGTGCCGACCCGGCCGCGCAGGGCACCCGGCGCGGGCTCGAACTCCCGCCGCATCCCGAAGGGTTCGGCATGCGAGTTCCAGCCGGGCAGGGGTGAGTCGAAGCGGTCCTGCAGGTCCGAGCGCACATAGAGGTACGCGGGGGAACCGGGCCCGCCGTTCAGGTACTTGTAGGTGCAGCCGACCGCCAGATCGACGCCGTGTTCGTCGAGTCCGACGGGCAGGGCGCCCGCGCTGTGGCACAGGTCCCACACCATGCGGGCCCCCGCCTCGTGCACGGCGGCCGTGAGGGCAGGCAGATCGTGCAGACGGCCCGTGCGGTAGTCGACGTGGTTCAGCAGCACCGCGGCCGTACGCGGCCCGAGAGCCCCGGCGACCTCACCCGGCGCCACCGGACGCAGCGCGCACCCCGTCATCCGGGCCGCCGACTCCGCGATGTAGCCGTCCGTGGGAAAGGTGGTGGCGTCGACCAGGATCTCGTCGCGCCCCTCCCCCGCCAGCCGCACCGCAGCCACAACCGCCTTGAAAACGTTGACACTTGTGGAGTCGCCCACGACGATCTGGCCCGGCGCGGCACCGACCAGCGGGGCGATCAGGTCACCGATCCGCTCGGGAGCCGTCCACCAGCCGCTCTCCTCCCAGGACCGGATCCGCAGCTCGCCCCACTGCCGGCGGACGACGTCGTCCAGCCGGCCGGGGACGGCCGCCGGCAGCGCACCGAGCGAGTTCCCGTCCAGATAGACCACGTCGTCGAGCACGAACCGCGCGCGGAGTCCGGCGAGTTCGTCGGCGGCGTCCAGCTCCTTGGCCCGCCCGCGTATCCCGGCCGTCCCGGCCATCACCTCAGACATGGGACCTCGCCGTCCACAGCTCGGGGAAGACGTTCTTCTGGGCGCGCTTCTCCAGCCAGGCGACGCCGGCGGAGCCACCGGTGCCGGTCTTCGAGCCCATGGCCCGGCGAGTGGCGACGAGATGGTCGTTGCGCCAGCGCCACACCAGCTCGGCGACGTCCGTCAACGCCTCGCCCAGCCGGGCGAGTTCCGCGCTCTCGTCACCGGCGTACAGCTCGGTCCACACGGCTTCGATCTCCGGCGCGGACTCGTAGCGCTGCGAGACGTCCCGGTCCAGTACGGCGCGCGGGATCGTGTGCCCGCGCCGGTCGAGCAGGCGCAGTACCTCGTCGTACAGGCTCGGCTCGTGCAGCGCCTTCTCCAGCTCAGCGTGGACGCGGGGCGCGCCGCGGTGCGGGACGAGCATCGACGCGGACTTCTCGCCGAGCAGGAACTCCATACGGCGGTACATCGCGGACTGGAAGCCGGAGCCCTCGCCGAGCGCCGAGCGGTACGAGTTGAACTGCGCCGGCGTCAGCTGCCCGAGCGGCTTCCACGACGCGTTCAGCGCCTCCAGCTCGCGCACCGACCGCTTCAGCGCGGCCACGGCGACCGGGACGCGGTCCTCGCGCAGGGCGCGGGCCGCGGTCTCCCACTCGTGGACGATGACGGTGAACCACAGCTCCATGACCTGGGTGGTCACCAGGAAGACCATCTCGCCGGGGTCGTCGGAGAGGGTGTGCTGGAGGTGGGTCAGGACATCCGCCTGGACGTAGTCCTCATACGGGGTCGTGCCCTGGAAGTCGAGATGCGGGGTCTCGGGCTCCGAAGCCTCTGATGGCTGAGCCTGGTGGGACATCGCTGTCTCCTGTGCGTGCTCCGGGTAGCGGTCCGCCCCTGCCGTTACCGGCACGGGGGCCCCGGTCCCCTCCCCGCATCCTCCGCAATCGTCCCCCCAAACCGCAAGGCCCGCCTGGTCACACCAGGCGGGCCTGCATCTTTGTGACCGTGCGTACATCTAGCCCAGGGTCTGGGCCGCCGCCGGCGAGGAGTCCTTCAGGAACTGGCTGCAGCGCTGGTACTCCTCCTGCTCGCCGATCGCCTGCGCGGCGCGGGCGAGGGCGTGCAGGGCGCGCAGGAAGCCGCGGTTCGGCTCGTGCTCCCAGGGCACCGGGCCGTGGCCCTTCCAGCCGTTGCGGCGCAGGGAGTCCAGACCGCGGTGGTAGCCCGTACGGGCATAGGCGTACGACTCGACGACGCTGGACCGCTCGAACGCGTCGTCGGCGAGCTGGGCCCAGGCGAGCGAGGAGGTGGGGTACTTGGCGGCGACGTCGGCGGGGGCCGTGCCGTTCGCGAGGAGCTCGCGGGGCTCCGGGTCGTCGGGCAGCTCGGTCGGGGGCGGTCCCCCGAGCAGGTTCTCGTGAAGGCTCATGGGTTCCAGTCTGCGCCATCACCGGACGCGGCCGTCCCCGCGGTGCCCTGTCCGGCCCACGGGAGGGTGCCCACCACCCCGCGAAGCCGCGGACGCCCGGGGGACCCGGTTCGCTTCCTCGCCCGGGCACCCGGCACTGGAGCCGGCACCTGGGTGGGCCCCGTGTCCCTTCCTGCGTGGCCCCCCGGCGCTGGTGCTGCCCCCCGGGCGGCCCCGCACAAGGCAGCGTCACGTCAGGGACCGGCCCCGGGTCGATTCCAGGGGCGGGGCCGTCACCCAGCCGTGGGTGCGGCACTCGGGGCGCCGGCAGTCCGGCGGCGGCCGGCGCACGGTGGCGAAGGCGACCACCGACCCGAGCACCAGCACCCCCGCACACCACGGCATCCCCCGCCGAAACGCGTCATCGAACTGCGCCGCCGACCGATACGCCTCCGGCCCCATCCCGGCCAGCAACGGCAACGCGGCCACCGCCACCAGCCCCGCCGCCCGGGCCGCCGCGTTGTTGATCCCACTGGCGAGCCCCGCCCGCCCGATGTCCACGGACGCCAGCACCGTGGCCGTCAGCGGAGCGACCAGCGTGACCATGCCCGCGCCCATGACCAGCAGGGCGGGCAGCACGTCGGACACGTACGCGGCGTCGGGCCCGACACGCAGCATCAGCAGCATCCCGCCGGCGCACAGCAGCGGCCCGACCGTGAGCGGAATGCGCGGCCCGATGCGCTGGGCGAGATCCCCCGAGCGGGCGGAGAACAGCAGCATCAGCACGGTCGTGGGCAGCATGGCCGTACCGGCGCCCAGAGCCGAGTAACCGGCCACGACCTGCAGCTGGAGCGCGGTCAGGAAGAAGAAGCCGCTGAAGGCCGCGTAGACGCACAGGGTGACCAGGTTGACCGCCGTGAACTGGCGCGACGCGAAGATGTCCAGCGGCATCATCGGATCGGCCCGCCGCTTCTCCACGTACACGAAGGCGACCCCGGCCGCGAGCCCCGCGACCGCGGTCACGGCGACGACGAGAGAGCCGTTACGGGCCTCGATCAGCGCGTACGTCACCAGGGCGAGCGAGAGAGCCCCGAGAGCCGCACCGAGGACGTCGAAACGCCGGTGACCCCGGCCTCCCCCGCCGTCCACCGCGCCGGAGCGCGACGCGCCCCCGGCCGACTCGGGAACGTGACGCACGGCGATCGGGGCACAGAGCAGCGCGAGGGGGACGTTCAGCAGGAAGACCCACCGCCAGCCCGGCCCGTCCACGAGCCAGCCGCCCAGGAACGGCCCGACGGCCGCGCCGATCCCGCCGAAGGCGGACCAGAGCCCGACCGCCCGGGCCCGGTCGTCGGGATGGAAGGACGCCTGGATGAGGGCGAGCGCGCCGGGGGTGAGCAGGGCACCGCCGACACCCTGCAGGGCCCGGGCGGCGACGAGCACACCGGCGCCCGGCGCGATGCCGCAGAGCAGCGAGGCGGCCGCGAACCACAGCACACCGATGACGAAGATCTTCCGGCGCCCGAAGCGGTCGCCCAGGGCACCGCCGAGGAGAATCAGCCCCGCGAGCGTGAGCATGTACGCGTTGACGGTCCACTGGAGGGCCTCGAGGTCGGCGTCCAGATCGCGGCCGATGCGGGGAAGGGCGACGTTGACGACGGTCGAGTCCAGCAGGGCCATGCTGGAGCCCAGCACCGTGGTCAGCAGGATCCACTTCCCCTGCGGGGTGGCGATCCTGACGGCCGGGGTCTCCTGCGGAGGGGCAGCCATGCTGGGATCATCCCTCGCCCGCGGCCCCTCGGCCAGGCCTGCCCGGTGGAAGCTCCTGTCACCCGCCCCGCACCCCAGCCCGCATCCCAGCCCGAAAGCGGCCGCCCCCGCACGCCCCCCGAACACAGAAGAACCCGGCACCCCCAGGTGCCGGGCCCTCCGTCGGAACCGCAGGTGTTACTTGATCTTCGTGCCGGTGGACCGGAGGTTCGCGCAGGCCTCGGTGACCCGCTGGGCCATGGAGGTCTCGGCGAGCTTGCCCCAGGTGCGCGGGTCGTACGTCTTCTTGTTGCCGACCTCGCCGTCGACCTTCAGGACACCGTCGTAGTTGCGGAACATGTGGTCCGCGACGGGGCGCGTGAAGGCGTACTGGGTGTCGGTGTCGAGGTTCATCTTCACGACGCCGTTCTCCAGCGCGGTGGCGATCTCCTCGGCCGTGGAGCCGGAGCCGCCGTGGAAGACGAAGTCGAACGGGGACTGCTTGCCGAACTTGGCGGCGACGCCTTCGCTCAGCTGCTGCAGGAGGTCGGGGCGCAGGACGACGTTGCCCGGCTTGTAGACACCGTGCACGTTGCCGAAGGAGGCGGCGAGCAGGTAGCGGCCCTTCTCGCCCAGGCCGAGGGCCTCGGCGGTGCGGATCGCGTCGTCGACCGTCGTGTACAGGGAGTCGTTGATCTCGTGCGAGACGCCGTCCTCCTCGCCGCCGGTGGGGGTGATCTCCACCTCGAGGATGATCTTCGCGGCGCGGGCCTTCTCCAGGAGCTCCTGGGCGATGGCGAGGTTGTCGGCGAGGGTCTCGGCCGAGCCGTCCCACATGTGCGACTGGAAGAGCGGGTTCCGGCCGGCCTTGACGCGCTCCTCGGAGACCGCGATCAGCGGACGCACGTACCCGTCGAGCTTGTCCTTGGGACAGTGGTCGGTGTGCAGGGCGACCGTCACCGGGTACTTCTCGGCGACGATGTGCGCGAACTCGGCCAGGGCGACGGCGCCGGTGACCATGTCCTTGCTGTACTGACCGCCGAGGAACTCGGCTCCGCCGGTGGAGATCTGGATGATGCCGTCGCTCTCGGCCTCCGCGAAGCCGCGCAGCGCAGCGTGCAGGGTCTGGGTCGAGGTCACGTTGATGGCCGGGTAGGCGAACTTGCCTGCCTTCGCCCGGTCGAGCATCTCGTTGTAGACCTCGGGGGTTGCGATGGGCATCTGTCCGCTCCTTGTATGTGCGGGTGGCGTTCTGCTTACGGCCCTGACCTAGGGGGGCGACATCATCGTCGTCCCCATCTTTCCAGACTTGACCCGGTGCTCCGCCCACCGCGTCCGCCCTGTGGACAACTCTCAGTCGAGGCCGAGCTCGTCCTTGGAGAAGGCGAAGAGGTACGGGACTCCGGCGCCTTCCTGGATCTTCTCGGCGGCGCCCGTCGCCCGGTCGACGATGGTCGCGACGCCGACGACCTCGGCGCCCGCCTCGCGCACGGCCTCGACGGCGGCGAGCGGGGAGCCTCCAGTGGTCGAGGTGTCCTCGACGACGAGGACGCGGCGGCCCCGGATCTCCGGACCCTCGACCCGGCGCTGCAGCCCGTGCGCCTTGGCGGCCTTGCGCACGACGAAGGCGTCGAGCCGCTGTCCGCGCGCGGCGGCGGCGTGCAGCATCGCGCCGGCCACCGGGTCGGCACCCATGGTGAGCCCGCCCACCGCCTCGAAGTCGAGGTCGGCGGTGAGGTCGAGCAGCACCTGACCGACCAGCGGAGCGGCCTCGCCGTCGAGGGTGATGCGGCGCAGGTCCACGTAGTAGTCGGCCTCAAGACCCGAGGAGAGGGTCACCTTGCCGTGCACCACGGCCTTGTCCTTGATCTGCTGCAGCAGCGCGCCACGTACGTCACTCATGCGAGCCAGCTTAGAGGCGCCGCCGGCCGGGGTCCTCCCCCGGTTGCCGGGCGGCCCCGAGGCGGGCCACCCGCAGGGCCGCAGGGGCCACCGCACCCGGAGTCATCCGCCCCGGGGCGCCCGCCGCCGCGTCACAGACGACGCCAGGTCCACGTCATGGCCGCTTCGAGGGGCTCGATGGGCGTGACCAGCCGGGGCAGGGTGTTGAGCCCGTTGGGCGGCCCGGTCTGCGGCTCCACGCAGACGGCGGCCTCCTGCTCGTCGTACACGACGACCCATTCCTCGCGGCTGGTGACCTTGAGTTCCAGCTGTCCGGGCCAGGTCAGTGTGACGTCGACGCCGTCGGGCATCCCGAAGCAGTCGTCCCACGGGCCGGGCTTCGGCTCGACGCGCCGTCCGGTGGGCAGGTGGTCCTCGCCGCGCTCCTCCTGCCAGCCGGGCGCGAAGTCCACGCGGACGTCGTCACCCGTCCCGAGGTTCCGGTGGAACCAGGGGTGCCAGCCGATCTGCGCGGGGAACGACGAGTCGTGCGCCTCGACGGCCATGGTGAGCGTGAGGCTGTCCTCGGTCAGGGCGGCGATCTGGGTGACGCGGCCGGGGTGCGGCCAGGGTTCGACGAGGTCGTACGTGATGACGGCCTCGGTGGCATCGGTGCGCGCGGTGCGCCAGGGGCCGTTGCGGGCGGTGCCGTGGATGGCGTTCGGCGGGGCGTTGAGCGGCATCTGGCGGACGACGCCGCCGTCCCGGAACTGTCCGTCGCGGATCCGTCCGCACCACGGCACCATCGGGAAGCACCCGAACTTCGCGCCCTGCCGCAGCAGTTCGACGCCGCCCACCCGCAGGCCGCCCACCCGTCCGCCGTTGCCCGGCTGGACGGTCACCTCCGCGTCACCCGCGGTCAGCGTGATGTCTTCGTAACTCACGGGCCCGACCCTACTGGCCCGGCCCGGCCCACCGGACGCCCGTACAACACGGCGTCGCATCCGGACCGACGCCGCAACCAGGCACACGCGCCGCCCCCGGACCGACACCTCAACCAGGCACACACGCCACGCCGCCCCCGGACCGACGCCGCAACCAAGCACGCGTGCCGCCCCCGGACCGAAGCCTCAACACGGCACGCCCGCCATCCGGTTCACGCAGACCACCGGCAACGGCGCCTCAACCCGCCACGCAGGCCGCCCGGTTCACGCAGACCACCGCCAACAGCGCGACAACACCGGGGCTTTCAGCCCGGCGCACCGGAACGCACCCGAGCGGCGCCGTTCAACGGCGCTTGCGCAGGGCCCGGCTCACGACGATGGCGGAGGCCACGGCGAGGGCCGCGGCCGGCGCGGCCCAGCGGAGGGCGACACGGCCCGAGCCGGTCTCCGGCGCGGGCACGGGCGCGTACCGGCCACGCGGCGGCGCGTGGTCGACCTCCTCCGCACTGCGGCCGATCATCGTCCGGCGCGCGTGGGCCGCCTCCGCGGGCGGCTCGTCCTCGACGCCCAGTCCCTCGGTCACACCCAGGTCCTCGGCCACGATCTCGTCCCCGTCGAGTTCGTCGCCTTCGAGTTCGTCGCCTTCGAGTTCGCCGCCTTCGAGTTCGTCGTCCGCCAGGGGGTCGAGGGAGGGCGGCGGGACCTCGGCCTCGAAGACGGAGGGGCTGGGCGGCTCGACGTCGCCCTCGGGCGCGGGAGTCAGGTCTTCGCCCTCCGCCGACGCGGGAGGCAGGTCTTCGTCCTCCGCCGGGGCGGACGGTGTGGGCACGGCCGCCGAGGCGTCGTCGGCGGGGGCCCCGTGGTCCGGCACAGCGGCGGGAGGCGGTACGAGATCACCGTCGGCGGAGACGGTCGGCGCCGAGGCTGCCGACCCCGTTTCCGACCCCGTTTCCGAGTCCCCGTCCAAGGCTCCCGCCCCCAGGTTCTCCGCGAAACGGTCCAGCAGCCGGGTCGCCGCCGAGGCCACCGCGTCCGCCGGCAGCTCCTCGACCCGCCCGTCAGCGGTGGCGCCCCCGCCGAAGACGACGGTCGTGCCGCCGTCCGCGGGGACCAGTCGCACGGTGAGCGCGAGTTTGACGGAACCGCTGCCGCGGGACTCGGCCGCGTCGCCCTCGACGGTGTACGACCCGTCGTCCCGGCCGACGACCCTGAGGGCGCCGCGGTAGGTGATGCTGTGGCTCCCGACGCGCACCTTCAGCCGCCCGGAGACGGGCGCCGTCCCCGCGTCCTGGTGGAGTCCGGGAATCGCCCGGGCGACCCGCGCGGGGTCGGCCAGCGCCTCCCTCAGCCGCTCGGCCACAACCGGAACGAACACCTCATGCTCCATGTCGACCGAGCCTACCCAGCACGGCCGGAAGTGCACCCTCGTATCGCGGGATTCCGCGGGATCGGCGCCCACAGGGACTCAGTCGGCGTACCGGGGATGCACCAGCGTGGAGGGCGGCAGTCCCGTGACGCGGGTCGCGGCCGCCGCGTGGGCGTCGGCGGTCAGCGCGGCCCGGGTGAGGCCGCGCGGCCGCTCACCCGGGTCCGGGAGCAGCGCCGGGCGGCTCCTTGCGGCGAGTACGAAGCCCCAGTCGCGCGGGGCGCGGGAGGCGCCGGTGGTGCGGTCGGGGCCGGCCGCGAAACCGGAGTCGCGCCCGCCCACGCGATAGGGCGCCGTGCGCAGCCCGGCGGCGCGCACGGTCGCGTCGACGGTCCAGAAGCTCCGGGGCCGGGAGGAGACCGGCCCCGCGTGCACCGCGAGCCGTCCCCCGGGGGCCAGGGCGCGGCGGGCGAGGCCGTAGAACTCCTGGGAGTAGAGCTTGGTGCTCGCGGTGATGCCCGGGTCCGGCAGATCCGAGATCACCACGTCGTACGTCGTCCGGGTGCGGCGCAGCCAGTCGAAGGCGTCGGCCGTCGTCACGCGCACCCGCGGATCGTCGTAGGCGTGTCCGTTCAGCGCGGACAGGGCGGGGTCCTCGCGCGCCAGCCGCACGACGTCCGCGTCGAGTTCGACCACGTCGACCCGGCGGACCCCCGGATACCGCAGCGCCTCGCGCGCCGCGAGCCCGTCGCCCCCGCCGAGGACGAGGACCCGGGCGCGCGGCCCGTTCATCGCGGGGTGGACGAGGGCCTCGTGGTAGAGGTGCTCGTCGCGGCCGCTGACGCGGAGCCGCCCGTCGAGGAAGAGGTGGAGGGGCCGGCCGTGGGTACCGCCGGTGAGGACGACCTCCTGGACGTCGGTCTGCTGGGCGACGCGCACATCCGCGCCGTACACGGCGTGGCGGGCGGCCCGTTCGAAGTCGTCGACGAGTACGGCGGCGGCGGCGAGCAGTCCGAGGACGACGACGTTGGCGACCAGCAGCAGCCAGCAGGTCCGGCGGGTCAGGTCCCGCCGGAACAGGCCGAGGACGAGGGAGCCGCCGGCGATCACGTTGACCGTCCCGGTGAGCAGCGTGCCGGTCAGCTGTCCGAGCAGGGGCAGCAGCAGGAACGGGAAGGCGAGGCCGCCGACCAGCGCGCCCACGTAGTCCGCGGCGAAGAGGTCCGCGACCGCGCCGCCCGCGTCCTGGCGCCGGATGCGCTGGATCAGTTCCATCAGGAGGGGGACCTCGGCGCCGATCAGGAGGCCGATCGCCAGGGAGAAGGCGACCAGCAGACAGCGCGAGCCGCCCGCCCACGCGCCGCCCCAGGCGCCGGTCCAGGCGAACATCGCGTACAGCGCCATCGCGCTGCATCCGCCGACCAGTGCGAGCGCCGCCTCGACGGCGCCGAACCCGGCCGCGGCACGGCAGCGCAGCCGCTTCGCCGCGAGGGAGCCGATGCCCATCGCGAAGACCATCACGGAGAGCACGACGGAGGCCTGGGTGACCGAGTCGCCGATCAAGTAGGAGGCCAGCGCGACGAGTTCGAGTTCGTACACCAGTCCGCAGGCCGCGCAGACGAAGACGCCGGTGAGGACGAGGAAGCGTGCGATGCCGGGCCGGACGGGAAGCCGCGCCTGCCCCTGCTCACCCGTCGGCTGCGGCGCGGCGGGCGGTGCGGGTGCCCCGGTGCGCGCGAAGCCGCGTGTGCGGGAAGGGGCGTGCGGTTCGATCACGCTGCGAACGCTACGTCACGCGGGGAGTACGCCTCGTCACCCACACGTGTGGAACTGGCCGCCCCTGCGCCACCCCGGCGGAGGTCCGGCCACTCCCGGGGAACGCGCCCCCGCACCCCCTGCCGGCCCGAACGGCCCCGCCCTCACACGCCGGACGGGGTGAGGGACCCCACTCGTACACCCACCCTCGTTCGGGTGGCGACGAGTTGGCCGTCCTGGGGGTAGGCGTGCCAGGTGCGCCAGTGGACCTGGCCCTCGTGGCGCTGGGCGAGCATCGCGGTGAAGGCGTGCGGACTGCCGGGGAAGACGCCCGCGAGACCGTTCGGATGGTCGGCCACCAGGGCGAGCAACTCCTGGGCGCGGCCCGCGAAGGAGCCGTGGGAGAGCGTCTCGACACGGGCCGCGAACTCGTATTCCCAGTCGCCGACCCGCTTCGCGACACCGAGCGGCAGGGGCGTACTGCTGCCGGGGATGCACGCGACGGTCTCCGAACAGCTGCCCTGCTCCTCCTCCAGGAGCACTTGGTGGGACGCGCCGAGCAGTCTCAACTGCAGTTTCGCGCCCGAGAGTTCGAGGTCGAGGATGGCGAGCGCGGGCAGCGGCTCGCGCCCCAGGGTCCAGGCGAGGTCGGCCGCGCGCGTGTCGGTGTACGAGGTTTTCAGGGTCGTGAGCATGGGTCGGCTCCGCTAGCACGCAAAGGGAGGTGTGGGGGTCCGGCGCACCCGGTCGGGACCGGGGGATCGGCCCGGTCCGCCCGGTTCAGCGCGGTTCAGCCCGATCGGGAGGACGATCCGAGGGCTGCGTTGGCTGATTTAGAGGGAATCATGAACTGTGGTGCCACCACAGCGTTTTTACCCAACTTCGTAGGGTTTCCATCCCCCCGAGGGCTCCACAGCTCAACTGTTCAACCACGGCGTACGCCCGGAGTGCGTAAGCGGCCGCCGGAAGCCGGCGACGGGAGACACGGAAGTGACGGCCGGGAACGGAGAAGTGCCCGCCGGGAGAAGCCTCCCGGCGGGCACTTCGGCGTGGTGCGGATGCGCTTCCCCCTGCGGGGAGCTCAGCTGCCCCGTGTCAGCTGCCTCCCCCGCATCCGCCCCCACCACCGCACGACGACCCGCCTCCGCAGGACGAGCCGCCGCCGCATGAGGAACCTCCCCCGCACGAGTGACCGGAGTGACCGCCGGAGGACGAGCTCCCGCAGGACGCGACCGCCCCGCCTCCGCCGGCCCACCAGCTGCTGCTGTCGCTTCCCGAGCGGCGCGAGCGCGCGACCCCGCCCCGCGACCGCAACGCGGCCTTCTTGTCGCTGCGGCTCGCGGCCGCGACGACCGCGACCACGACGATGAAGACAATCGCCAGGATGATGCCCACGATCATGGCGCCACCCTCCTTTCACTTCCCCCGAAGCGGCCCCCCGTGGGCCCTCGCGTGGGAGGGGGATGCCCTCGCGTCTCACCCGCCAAAGCAGAGTTGAGGAACTCCAGAGCTTCGGCGCAGGATGGCGGCCATGACCTCCAGCGCACGCCGCCCCTTCCTCAACCGCCGGCTCGCCGAGTTCGGCACGACGATCTTCGCGGAGATGTCGGCCCTCGCCCTCAGCACCGGATCGATCAACCTCGGCCAGGGTTTCCCCGACACCGACGGTCCCGAGGAGATCCGCGAGGCCGCGGTGCGGGCGCTCAGGGACGGGCGGGGGAACCAGTACCCACCGGGTCCCGGCGTGCCCGAGCTGCGTACGGCGATCGCCGCCCACCAGGAGCGGCGCTACGGCCTGTCGTACCACCCCGACACCGAGGTCCTCGTCACGGCGGGGGCGACCGAGGCGATCGCCGCGGCCCTGCTGGCGCTGCTGGAGCCGGGCGACGAGGTGATCGCGCTGGAGCCGTACTACGACTCGTACGCGGCGTGCATCGCGATGGCGGGCGGGACGCGCGTGCCCGTGACGCTGCGCCCGCACGAGGGAGCGTTCCGGCTCGACCTCGACGAACTGCGGGACGCGGTCACCGACAACACCCGGCTGCTGCTGATCAACACCCCGCACAACCCGACCGGCACCGTGCTGACCCGCGCGGAGCTCTTCGAGATCGCGAAGCTCGCCGTCGAGCGGGATCTGCTGGTGATCACCGACGAGGTGTACGAGCACCTCGTCTTCGACGACGCCGAGCACCTGCCGCTGGCGTCGTTCCCGGGTATGCGCGGGCGCACGGTCAGCATCGGGAGCGCCGGCAAGACGTTCTCTTTCACTGGCTGGAAGGTCGGCTGGGTGACGGCCGCGCCCGATCTGGTCGCCGCCGTACGGTCGGCGAAGCAGTTCCTGACCTATGTGTCGTCGGGGCCGTTCCAGTACGCCGTCGCCGAGGCGCTCGCACTGCCGGACGCGTACTTCGAGGCCTTCCGGGCGGACATGCGGGCCAAGCGCGACCTGCTGGCCACCGGGCTCACGGAGGCGGGCTTCGAGGTCTTCCGGCCCGCGGGCACGTACTTCATCACCACCGACATCCGGCCGCTCGGCGAGTCGGACGGTTTCGCCTTCTGCCGCGCGCTGCCCGAGCGGGCCGGGGTGGTCGCCATCCCGAACGCGGTCTTCTACGACCACCGGGAGGCCGGCGCCCCCTTCGTGCGGTTCGCGTTCTGCAAGCAGACGGGGGTCCTGGAAGAGGCCGCGAAGCGGCTGAAGGCGGCCTTCCAGGAGTGACTCCCGGGGGCGGGACGGCGGCTTTTGGCACCACGCCCGCCCGGGTCGCGGACGGCTTTTAACACCCCGCCCGCCGGGTCGCGGACGGCTTTTAGCACCACGCCCGCCCGGGTCGCGGACGGCGCGCCGGACCGGTGCAATCCACACCCGCACGGCCGCGTAAAGCTCGCAAACAGCTCGTAAGGGACGCACAGTTCCCGTGTGACCCACGCGAGTACCATTCCCGCCCCCGCCACCGTGGCCCCCGGTGCCGGGGGCCACGGCCGCCCGGCCCCCGCCGCGCGGCGTCTGCCCACGACGGCGGCCACCGCACTCGGACTGTTCGCCGCCGCCCGCCTCACCGGCGTCCTGGCGCTCGCCGTGACCGCCTGGGCGCAGGGCAAGCACCCCCTCGCCCTGCTCGGCCGGTCCTGGGACTCGATGTGGTACCTGGGCATCGCGGCGCACGGCTACGGGCGGACCCTGCACTTCCGGCCGACCGTCGTCCACAGCGACCTGGCCTTCTTCCCGCTCTACCCGGCGCTCATCCGGGTCGTCACCACCCTGACCCCGCTCAGCGGCGGTGCGGCGGGCCTGCTGGTCTCCTGGACCGCGGCCGCGATCGCCGCGTACGGGATCTATCTGATCGGAGCCCGGCTGCACGGCCGCGCGGTCGCCACCGCCCTCGTGCTGCTCTGGGGCCTGCTCCCGCACTCGGTCGTGCTGTCGATGGCGTACACGGAACCGGTGCTCACGGCCCTCGCCGCCTGGTCGCTGTACGCGGTGCTGACCGGACGGTGGATCTGGGCGGGGGCGCTCGCCGCGCTCGCGGGGCTGGCCCGGCCGAACGGGTTCGCCGTCGCGGCCGCGGTCATGGCGGCCGCCGCGTACGAGGTCGGGAAGGCGCGCGGCCGGGGAGTTTCCCACAGGCTGTGGACGGGCGCCGCGCTCGCGCCGCTCGGCTGGGGCGGCTACGTCCTGTGGGTCGGCCACCGCGAGGGCGATCCGCTCGGCGGCTACTTCACCGTGCAGCGGCTGTGGGGCTCCCGCTTCGACTTCGGCCACGGCTCCCTGCGCTTCATCCAGCACGTGATCATGCACGGCAGCCGTTTCGTCTTCCCCATGACGATGGTGCTCGTGGCCGCGGGCATCCTGCTGTTCGCGCTGCTCGTCGCGGACCGCGCCCCGCTGCCCCTCGTGGTGTACAGCGGCGTCCTGCTGCTGATCGCGCTCGGCGGCTCCGGCTTCTTCGAGTGCAAGCCGCGCTTCCTGCTGCCCGCGTTCCCGATGCTGCTGCCGCTGGCGGGCGCGCTGGTGCGAACGGCCAGAGCCCGGCCCTGGCACGCGACCCTGGTGGTCGGCGCCCTGGCCGGGCTCTCGTTCGCCTACGGGGCGTATCTGGTGGTCATCGCCCATACGCCCCTGTGAGCTGTGGCCGGAGGACTACTCCTCGTCGTCCTCGGGCTTCTCCGCCTCGTTGACTTCCTGCTCCAGGCCGAGCTGCTCGACGAGCCACTTGTCGAACTCGATGGCGGCCCGCACCCAGCTGACCGTCGACGACACGAAGTGCTCCAGGCTGACGCCGGTGCCGATCAGCATCTGCGCCTCGCCGATGAGGCGGACGGTGCCGTCGTCGTGCGTGTGGCTGTAGACCTTCGGCCACAGCGTGCGACGGTTCCAGTCGTCGATGGACTCCAGCAGCGCGGGCTTCTCGTCGATCTGGTGCGGCCGGTCGTAGAACGTCCGGACGGAGAAGACCTGCTGGTCACCCTCGCCGCGGAACATGAAGTACGTACGGAACTGCTCCCACGGCGCGACGAGGTCTCCCTCTTCGTCGACGAGGTGCTTGAGCTCCATCTGGTCGAGGAGCTGCTTCACGAGGTCCTGATCCGGGACGACGGGGCCCGCCGGTCCGCCGGGCTGCGGCTCGGGCTGGCCCCCGAAATTCGGAATCGAGGACGGGTCGATGCTCACCGTGTATTTCCCTTCGTACGGATCCTGCCATCCTCCCCCATCCGGGGCGGGGGGTGGCAACCCCTGGCGGACCTGTCCGCCAGGGGCTGATCCGATCCGGTCGGCAGGGCTGACATGATCGGGTCATGCGCTTGCGAAGGGGAACGCGGTGGCTCCTGTGGGGGCTCTGGCTGGTGTGCCTGGTGATCGCCGTCTGGTTCGTGGTGGCGGTGATCCTGCTGATCCTGGACGACTCGCCGCTCAACCAGCTGCAGAACCTCGGCCCCCTCGCCCCCAGAACCGGGTGAACCCGGGCGGGACGAGGGGGCCGCACACCGCTTACAGCGTCTTGCCGGTGGCCGGGCCCACGATCAGGCCGTCGCCGAAGGCGTCGACGCGGACCGTGTCGCCGTCCTTGACCTCGCCCGCCAGGATCTCCTTCGCGAGCCGGTCGCCGATCGCCGTCTGGATGAGGCGGCGCAGCGGCCGGGCGCCGTAGGCCGGGTCGTTGCCCTCGTCGGCGAGCCAGGCCAGGGCCGCGTCGGAGACCTCCAGGGTGAGCCGGCGGTCGGCGAGCCGCTTGGCGAGCCGGTCGATCTGGAGCCTGGCGATGCGCTCCAGCTCCGTCTTGTTCAGCGCGGAGAAGACCACCAGGTCGTCGAGCCGGTTCAGGAACTCCGGCTTGAAGGAGGCCCGTACGACCTCCAGCACCTGTTCCTTCTTCTCCTGCTCGCTGGTCAGCGGCTCGACCAGGTACTGGCTGCCCAGGTTGGAGGTGAGCACCAGGATGGTGTTGCGGAAGTCGACCGTCCGGCCCTGACCATCCGTCAGCCGCCCGTCGTCCAGCACCTGGAGCAGGATGTCGAAGACCTCCGGGTGCGCCTTCTCCACCTCGTCGAGCAGCACGACGCTGTACGGCCGCCGGCGCACGGCCTCCGTCAGCTGGCCGCCCTCCTCGTACCCGACATAGCCGGGCGGGGCGCCCACCAGCCGGGCGACGCTGTGCTTCTCGCCGTACTCGCTCATGTCGATGCGGACCATGGCCCGCTCGTCGTCGAAGAGGAAGTCCGCCAGCGCCTTGGCCAGTTCGGTCTTGCCGACGCCGGTGGGGCCGAGGAAGAGGAAGGAACCGGTGGGCCGGTCCGGGTCGGCGATACCGGCCCGGGTGCGCCGTACGGCATCGGAGACCGCCTGCACGGCCTCGCTCTGGCCGATGAGCCGGCGGCCCAGCTCCTCCTCCATGCGCAGCAGTTTCTGCGTCTCGCCCTCCAGGAGCCGGCCGGCCGGGATACCCGTCCAGGAGCCGACCACATCGGCGATGTCGTCGGGCCCGACCTCCTCCTTGACCATGGTGTCCTCGGCGACCTCCTCCTCGGCGGCGGAGGCCTCCTCCAAGTCCCGCTCCAGGGTGGGGATCTCGCCGTACAGCAGCTTGGAGGCGGTGTCGAAGTCGCCGTCGCGCTGGGCGCGTTCGGCCTGGCCGCGCAGCTCGTCGAGCTTCTCCTTCAGCTCACCGACCCGGTTGAGGGACTGCTTCTCCTTCTCCCAGCGGGCGGTGAGGCCGCGCAGCTCCTCCTCCCGGTCGGCGAGGTCGCGGCGCAGCTTCTCCAGCCGCTCCCTGCTGGCCGGGTCGGTCTCCTTGCCGATCGCCAGCTCCTCCATCTTCAACCGGTCGACGGCCCGCTGGAGTTCGTCGATCTCGACGGGGGACGAGTCGATCTCCATACGCAGCCGGGACGCGGCCTCGTCGACGAGGTCGATGGCCTTGTCGGGCAGGAAGCGGGAGGTGATGTACCGGTCGGAGAGGGTCGCGGCGGCCACCAGGGCGTTGTCCGCGATCACCACCTTGTGGTGGGCCTCGTAGCGCCCCTTGAGTCCGCGCAGGATCGCGATGGTGTCCTCGACGGAGGGCTCGGCGACCAGCACCTGCTGGAAGCGGCGCTCCAGGGCGGGGTCCTTCTCGATCCGCTCGCGGTACTCGTCGAGGGTGGTGGCACCCACCATGCGCAGCTCACCGCGCGCGAGCATCGGCTTCAGCATGTTGCCGGCGTCCATGGCGGAGTCGCCGCCGGCGCCCGCGCCGACGACCGTGTGCAGCTCGTCGATGAACGTGATGATCTGCCCGTCGGAGTCCTTGATCTCGGCGAGGACGGTCTTCAGCCGCTCCTCGAACTCGCCGCGGTACTTCGCGCCGGCGACCATCGCACCGAGGTCGAGCGCGACCAGCCGCTTGTTCTTCAGGGACTCGGGCACATCGCCCTTGACGATCCGCTGGGCGAGGCCTTCGACGACGGCGGTCTTGCCGACTCCGGGCTCACCGATGAGGACGGGGTTGTTCTTGGTGCGGCGGCTGAGCACCTGCACGACCCGGCGGATCTCCTGGTCCCGGCCGATGACGGGATCGAGCTTGCCCTCCCGGGCGGCGTCGGTGAAATCCGTACCGAACTTTTCGAGCGCCTTGTACTGGCCCTCGGGATCCGGGGTCGTCACCCGGCGCCCTCCCCTGGTCTTCTGGAACGCCTCAAGAAGCTTCTTCGCACTGGCGCCCTGCGAGGAGAGTACGTCCCCGGCCTGACCGCCCTTCGCGGCGATGCCCATGAGCAGGTGCTCGGTGGAGAGGTACTCGTCGCCGAGCTCCTTCGCGCGCTCGGTGGCGTCGGCGATGACGGCGAGCAGCTCGCGGCTGGGCTGCGGGGGCGCCACGGTGGATCCGGTCACGCTGGGCAGCGCGGCCAGTACCCGCTCCGTGCCCGCGCGTACGGCCGCCTGGTCGGCGTCGACCGCGGCCAGCAGGTCGGTGATGTTCTCGTTCTCCTGGCCCGCCAGCAGCGCGAGCAGCAGGTGGGCGGGGGTGAGGTCCGGGTGGCCCTCGGACACGGCCCTGCTGCTTGCCGCGTTGATCGCGTCCCGGCTCCTGTTGGTCAGCTCGGCGTCCACGTTCGCTGTCTCCTCCTTGCGTCAGCCGTCGTCAGTCTGACTCGGTCAACCTGCACAAAGTTGAGTCTATTCCACTCAAGGCGCTGAGCGGGAGGCCCGCGGGGGCAGAAGCGGTTAAGTTCCCGCCATGGCCGCATACCCCGTGGATCCGCGCGATCCCGACGCCGCGTATCTCAGCTTCTGGCGTGAACACCACCTGTGCACCCTGAGCACCCTCCGCCCCGACGGCAGCCCGCACGTGGTGCCCGTCGGGGTGACCTACGCACCGGAGGAGGGTCTGGCTCGGGTGATCGCCAACAAGGCGAGCGCGAAGGTGGCCCACATCCAGGCCGCGGGGTCCGCCGGCGCCCGGGTCGCGGTCTGTCAGGTCGACCGGCGCCGCTGGGCGACCCTGGAGGGCCTCGCGGCGGTCGTCACGGACCCGGAGCGGGTCGCGGAGGCGGAGCGGCGGTACGCGGAGCGGTACGGGCGCGTGCCCTCGCCCAGTCCCGCGCGCGTGGTGATCGAGATCGAACTGACCTCGGCGATGGGGCGAGGGTGATTTCCGGCCTTCGTGACAGCGGCTGACGTCCGGGGCACGAGCAGCGATCGATTCCGGCCCCGTTTCCCGGGACGACCGGCCACCATGACATCGGTCGATATCTGGATCTTTCGCCCATAACGACAGCGGCGTCACCGTGTTCAGGTCACGGTGACGCCGCTGCGGGGGGAAGTACCTGCGCGATCTACAACGACGGGGGAATCGCGTCAGGCACTGCGGGGGGTGGCTGAGATGGTCCGTACATCCGGGGCTTCCGGCTCGACCAGCTGATGGTCACGCTGGTCAAGGTTCACAAAGATCATTCCGTACCTTATGGCGCACCGAACCGGCTGCGGCGCCCCCCGAGGCCGTCGCAGACACCGGTACGCCCGTACGTCCTCGTCGTCGTCCCGGGTGACGACCACCGGCTCTCCGAACACCGTCACCATCAACGAGTCACCGCTGTGGGGGATGGCGGTGGCCAGGTCGATGAAGTGCCAGCCGGAGCGGTAGGCGGTGGCCATTTCGCGGCGGAAGGAGCGGTCGTCGGGTGGAGTGGTCATGCCTCCACGCCCCTGGGGGCGCCGATGCTCCAGGACAGGTCGCCCTGCACTTGCCAGGACGTGTCCGTCCGGCCACTGCTCCAGGAGAGATCGCCGGGCACGGCGCCGGGCGTGCTGGACACTTGTGCATGGGCAGGCTCACTGCTCCAGGAAAGGTCCAGAGCACTTGCGGCACTGAAAACCACCCCTGCGGAGAAGGCGACAGCGAGCACCGAGCGAACCATTCTCTTGCACATAGTCGGCTTCGTCCTCACTTCCTTGGATACTCTCCCCCGCCGTCCACCAAGACGATGGCTCATTCAGTCAGGCAAACACCACAGGGTCGATGCATCATGTTCCTGCACGTTCAGGACCCTGGGGGGTGGAGCTTTGCCTACAAACAACTCACATCGGACACATCCTCATGCCGAGACTGAACTGTGTGACGAGGGAAAGCGTCTGTACGCCAGCGCTCTGCGCTCCGGCCGCATCGCCCGCAAGGAGGTGGAACCAGCCCCTTGCCTGATGGAATTCGCCCTGCTGCACCCCGATCCGGACGACGCACACTGGCTGCGACCGGTCCCCCCTGCGGCGGCACTGGCACAGCGCCTGCATCCCCTGGAACGGGAGATTCAGGACCGTAGGAGCCTGGCGGTGCAGTTGACCGACTCCTTCGAGCCATTCATGGTCATCACCGCACAGGATCCGGCGACCACGCATGCGATCACCGTGCTCGAAGGGATCAACCGGATCAATTCGGCGATCGAGCTCGCGATGGCCGAATGCCGCTCGGAGATCCTCACCGTCCAGCCGGGCGGCGGCCGCAGCGAGCACTCCCTCACCGAGGCCCTGGAGCGGGGCCAGGCGGTCATCGCCCGCGGCATCACCATGCGCACGCTCTATCAGCACACCGCACGGCACAGCCAGGGAACACTCGCGTACGCCGAACTCATGACGAAGGGCAGCGTCGAGATACGTACGCTCGAAGAGCTCATCGAACGGCTCATGATCTTCGACCGCACCGTGGCCTTCATCCCCGCGCAGAGCGACACACAGGTCGCCCTGGAACTGCGCCACGCCGGTCTCGTCGAGTACCTGGCCAAGGTCTTCGAACAGCTCTGGGCCCGTGGTGTCCCGCTGCTCGAGGAGGCGCCCTACGCGCCGCCCACCGACGGCATCACCGGCGTTCAGCGCTCCATAGCCAAACTGCTCGTCGAGGGCCACGTCGACGAGGCCATCGCCCGCCGGCTCGGGATGAACGTCCGCACCTGCCGCGCCCACATCGCCAAACTCGCCGCCGCGCTCGGCAGCGGAAGCCGGGCCCAGCTCGGCTTTCTGATCGCCCAGTCGGGAATCCTGGACCAGGGCCACTGAAATGCGCGGGGAAGTGAGCCACACATGACCGCCCGGCACGGGCACCGCGCGGAGGAGCCGTGCGAGGCGGGCCTGGAGCTGTACGCCCGCGCACTGCGGGAGGGCCGCATCACGCAGCGGGAGGCCGACGCGCTCCCCTGCCTGGTCGATTCCGGCCTGCTCCAGCCGTCCGTGGAGGACATGAGCCGGCTGGAACCCGTGGCCCCCGCCGTCGCCCTGCACCGGCTGCTGCGCACCGCCGAGGACCGCATCGCGGACGAACGGCGGCGCGAGGAGCACCTGGCCTCGGTGTTCGAACCGCTCATGCGGCTCGACGGCAGGAGCACGGCGGCGGAGGAGACCCCGGCGATCGCCGTGCTCAGCGGCAAGGAACGGATCGGCCGGACCATCGGGGAGGCCGTGGCAGGGGCGAACACGGAGCTGCTCGCCATCCACCCGCGCACCTCGCACATCGGCACGGACCCCGAGATCCACCTGGAGGCCATGGGCCGCGACCAGGCCATGCTCGACCGCGGCGGCCGGATCCGCACCCTCTACCAGCACACCCTCCGCCACGCCCCCACGGTCCTTGCCCGCTACGAGCGGCTGGAGGGCGACGTGGAGGCCCGCACGCTCGACGAGGTCACCGACCGGATGATCGTCGTCGACCGGAGCGTGGCCTTCGTCCCGGCGAACAAGGACCACACCCTCGCGCTGGAGGTCCGCCACCCCGCCCTGGTCGACTTCTTCGTGGCCGCCTTCGAGCGCCTGTGGCGGCTTGCCACGCCCATGTACCCGGAAGCCGCCCAGCAGCCCGTCCTGGACGGCGTCACGGCCCGCCAGCGGGCCATTGCCGCCCTCCTCGTGGAGGGCCACACCGACGCCGTGATCGCCGACCGCCTCGGCATGAACATCCGCACGGCCCGCGTCCACATAGCGAAGCTCGCCGCCACCCTCGGCAGCGACAGCCGGGCCCAGCTCGGCTACCTCATAGGCCAGTCGGGGATCTTGGAGCGGGAGCGGGAGCGGGAGCGGGAGCGGTGACCTGGCTCAGCTCGGTGGGGCCGGTCGAGCCGGGCGGGCCGTCGAGGCCGGCCTGAGCGATACGGACGCCCAGCTGCGTACGGCTGGCGGCACCGAGGGTCTCGGACAGCCGGGCGATATGGGCGCGGCAGGTGCGGACGCTGATGCCGAGGCGCTCGGCGACCACGGCGTCCTGGTGGCCCTCCGCGAGCAGGGCGGCGATCGACCGTTCCCGGTGCGTGATGCCCTCGATGCCGGTCGAGGGCAGCGGCGCGGCCAGCGGGATGCCCAGCCGCCAGAGCCGCTCGAAGACCGTGACCAGGTAGTCCACCAGGGCCGGGTGGCGCAGTTCCAGGGCGACCGTGCGGTCCTCGTTCGCCGGGATGAACGCCACCTTGCGGTCGAAGAGGATCAGCCGCTCCACGACCTCGTCGAGCGTGCGGGCCTCGGCCGCTTCCCCCATGAGTTCCATGTACGTGTGCAAGCCCTGGCCGTGCCGCGCCACGTGTGTGTACAGGTCGCGCATCCGGACTCCGCGCCGGCGCATCTCCAGGGCCCGGTGCAGGCCTTCGGAGAGTTCGTCCTCACGGCGGATGCCGCCGGGCTGCACCGTCAGGACCTCGGTCCGGCACGCCTCGGTGGCTCCGTCTATCGCGGCGTGGATGCGCGGCAGTCCGTCGAGGACACGGATCGCGGCGCCCTCCGCCGGGGCCTGGACGCGGCCGCCGAGACCCGCGTACCACTCGAAGGCGGACACGGCGGCGCCCATCCGCGACTGGCTCGCGCTGACCTCCTCGTACACGCCCCGCAGCAGTCGGGTCATGACCTCCTGCGGCGAGGTCGGCACCAGCCAGCCCATGTCGTCGGGGTCGGGGTGCAGCAGCGCCAGCTCCAGAAGGCACGGCACCGCTTCGGCGTCCGAGCGCGGCACGCGGCCGCGCCGCACGGCACGGGAATACACGCGGTCGCCGCCCTCGCACAGCCGGTCAGCACCGTGCGGATGCGTGTCCGTCCTGTGCCCCGCCATCTCCCACCCCTGGCTCCAAATTCCTGGCTCCAGCGTCTTGCGCGATGCAACGCCTCGGCGTCTTCCGCAGCGCAACTATGCGCGGCCCCGTCCGCCATCGCAACACGGCTCCCTCCCGCGAGTGCCCCCTATCGAGCGGATACGTCGGTAAATTTCCGCACCTCCGTACGGTCCCTTGCAACAAGATGACGGCCACAACGCCCCCGGTGCGCCGGTGAGATGCGCCGCCCGCCATGTGAGCCACCGGAAATCCCCGGTTGACCGGCGCGTCACGGAGCGCACTTAACGTCAGGCCATGGCGGACATATTCGACGCGTACGCGTTGGCCGAGGCGTGGGACGAGATGTTTGAGCGGCCGGGTGTGGTCAGGACCGCCTATGAGCCGGTGCTGGCCGCGCTGCAGCCCATCGAGCCGGCCGAACTGCGGTTCCGGGCCGACCAGATGGCCCGGGCCTTCACCGACCGGGGCGTGACCTACGCGTTCGCGGGCGAGGAGCGCCCCTGGCCGCTGGACCTGGTGCCCCGCATCCTCGACGCGCTGGAATGGGACCTCATCCAGCGCGGTGTGGCCCAGCGGGTGAAGGCACTGGAGGCCTATCTGGCGGACGCCTACGGGCCTTGCCGGGCCTTCGAGGACGGCGTCGTGCCCTGGCGGCTGCTGCTCAACTCCCCGCACTTCCACCGGGCCGCGCACGGGGTCGAGCCACCCGGCGGCGTACGCATCCATGTGGCCGGAATCGATCTGGTGCGGGACGAGCAGGGTGACTTCCGCGTCCTGGAGGACAACGTCCGCGTGCCGTCCGGTGTGTCGTACGTCATCGAGAACCGGCGCGCGATGACCAGGATCTTCCCCTCGCTCTTCGCCGAACAGCACGTGATGCCGGTGGACGGCTACGCGCAGCGGCTGCTGGCGGCGCTCAGAGCCGCGGCCCCGGGCGGGGTCACCGATCCGCGCGTCGTCGTCCTCACTCCCGGCCCCAGCAACGCCGCCTACTTCGAACACGCCCTGCTGGCACGGCTGATGGGCGTGCAGCTGGTCGAGGGCCACGACCTCGTCTGCCGTACCAACCGGGTGTGGATGCGGACCACCCGGGGCGAGATGCCCGTCCACGTCGTATACCGGCGCCTCGACGACGACTTCCTCGACCCGCTCCAGTTCCGGCCGGATTCGGTCATCGGCTGCCCGGGCATCCTGAGCGCCGCACAGGCGGGCAACGTGACCCTCGCGAACGCCGTCGGCAACGGCATCGCCGACGACAAGCTGCTCTACACCTACGTCCCCGACCTCATCCGGTACTACCTCGGCGAGGAGCCGGTGCTGCCGAACGTCGAGTCGTTCCGGCCGGACGAGCCGGGCCAGTTGGAGGCCGTGCTCGACCAGCTGGACCAGCTCGTCGTGAAGCCGGTGGACGGGGCCGGCGGTCAGGGGATCGTGATCGGGCCGCACGCCGACCGCGAGACGCTCGCGAGGGTCCGCGAGGAGGTCATCGCCGATCCGCGCGGCTGGATCGCGCAGCGCCCGGTCGCCCTGTCCACGTCCCCCACTCTCGCCGGTGAGCGCATGGCGCCGCGCCACATCGACCTGCGCCCCTTCGCCGTCCACGACGGCAGCGACGTGTGGGTGCTGCCCGGTGGCCTCACCCGGGTCGCGCTCCAGGAGGGCAACCTCATCGTCAACTCCAGCCAGGGCGGCGGTTCCAAGGACACCTGGGTGCTCGCGGAGGGGGCCGCGGAACGTCCGGTGCCCGACGAAAGCGGCCCGCTCACCGAGGTGGTACCCCGCCAGCACGGACCCGACGGCGACCACACCGTCGTACAGGAAGGGGCGCAGCAGCAGTGAACGACGTGATCCTCTCCCGGATAGCCGAGGCCCTGACCTGGACGGGCCGGTACGTGGAGCGCGCGGACGCCACCGGGCGCATCCTCGACGCCTATCTGCACCGGCTCCTGGAGGACCCCTGGCGCGACGAGGACGTGGCCTGCCGCTCCCTCTACGCGATCCTGGGCGTCGACGCGGGCGGGCAGCGCGTCGACATGCAGCAGGTGCTGGACCAACTGGCCTTCGACGGACGGTCGACGTGCTCGATCGAGGGCGCGCTGGGCGCGGCCCGGCTGAACGCCCGCAGTGCCCGTGAGGCCGTCTCCTCCGAGATGTGGGAGTGCCTCAACTCCACCTGGCACGCGCTCGCCGACCAGCGCCTGGCGGCCCGCCGCACCGGCCCGTACGGCTATCTGGAGCTCGTACGGCGCAGGGCGGCGCTCTTCTTCGGTCTCGCCGACTCGACGATGAGCCGCGACGACAGCTGGCGGTTCGTGGTGCTGGGCCGGAGCCTGGAGCGGGTGGACATGACCGTACGGCTGCTGTCCGTACGGGTGCTGGACGCGGCCCACGCCCCCGACTGGCCCACCCTGCTCAGCGCGAGCGGCGCGGACGAGGCGTACGCGCGGGTGTACGGCGGCTTCGGGGACACCCCCAGAGTGGCCGAATTCCTGCTCATGGACCGGGACTTCCCCCGCTCGGCGCTGCACGCGCTGACGACGGCGGAGGAGTGCCTGGCGGCGCTGGGGCGCCCGCGCCAGGACCCCGCGCGGCGCCCCATCGGCCGGCTGCGCACCCGTCTCGAATATCTGGACTCGCACGCCCTGGAGGAACAACTCCCGCAGCTGCTGCGGGACTTGCAGCACTCGTGCATGGCGTGCGCGGAGGCGGTGGCGGAGCAGTTCTTCCCCTACCAGGGGGCTGTCGAGTGGGCGCAGGAAGGAGCGTGAGCGACGTGAGTGACGCGAACAACCAGGGCCAGGTGCGTACACCGGTGACGCGCCGGCTGCGCATCCGGCACATCACCCGTGTCTCGTACGCACAGGCCGCGGTCTCCTCGCACAACGAGGTCCGGATGACTCCGCTGACGCTGCCCGGCCAGACGACCCTGGACGCCCGGGTCACCGTGAACCCGTCCACCCCCACCTGGTCGTACTGGGACTACTGGGGCACCCAGGTCACCGGCTTCGACCTGATGGACCCGCACGCCGACCTGACGATCACGGCGTCGAGCCTGGTGGAGACCTCGCCGCCGGAGCCGCTCGGGTCCGCCCCGGCCTGGGCGGAGGTGGCCGAGGCCGCCACGAACTCCCGGCTGGCGGAGTTCACGGCGGCGACCTCGCGCACCATCGTGCCGCCGGAGCTGGTGGCCCGGGCCCGCGCGGCGGCCGACGGTCTCGACCCGCACGAGACGGCGGTCGCCGTCTCCGCCCTGGTCGCCGACCGGGTGTCGTACATCCCGGGCGCCACGGGCGTGAACACCGGCGCCGCGGAAGCCTGGGAGCAGGGCGCGGGCGTCTGCCAGGACATCGCCCATGTCACCGCCGCGCTCCTGCGGGGCCTGGGCCTGCCCACCCGGTACGTCTCGGGCTATCTGCACCCCGAGCGCGACGCCGAGTTGCACCGTCCCGTCGCCGGCCAGAGCCATGCCTGGATCGAGTACTGGGCGGGCGACTGGGCCGGCTACGACCCCACCAACCGCACCCGCGCCGACGAGTCCCACGTGGTGGTGGGCCGCGGCCGCGACTACGACGACGTGACCCCGCACAAGGGGATCTACCGGGGGGTGGCCGGCGGGCCGCCCGAGGTGACGGTGGAGTTCACGCGGGTGGGGTGAGCCCCGGGCGGGGTGCGGCGAGCCCGGGCGGGCCGCTGCAGCGCGTCAGCCCGTCAGCCCGTCAGCACTTCGCCCCTCAGCCCTTCAGCCCGATGGCGTTGCAGTCCGACTTGAACTTGGACGTGCAGATCTGCTTGACCGTGTAGATGCCGTCCTGGACGACCGTGTTCTTGATGTTGTCCTGGGTCAGCGCGACCACGGGGACGAGCTGGGAGGGGACCTTCTTGGTGGTGGGGCTGTCGACCTTGTCGCGGGTGAGGGCGTCGAACTCGATCGAGCGGCCCTGCACCCGTGCCACGGCCATCTCGGCGGCGGCGTTGGCCTCCTGCGGGTACGACTTGTAGACGCTCATGTACTGGTCGCCGGAGACGATGCGCTGCACGGCGTCCAGCTCCGCGTCCTGACCGGTGACGGGCGGGAGCTTGCCCGCGCCGGTCTCCTTCAGCGCCTGGATGACGGCGCCCGCCATGCCGTCGTTGGCGGAGTAGACCCCGGCGATGTTGTCCAGGCCGATGGCCGTGATCGCCTTCTCCATGTTGGCCTTGGCGTTCTCCGGCTTCCAGTCCTTGGTGTCGTACGTCTTGGCGATGTTCACCTTGCCCTGGAGCTCCGCCATGGCGCCCGCCTTGAACTGGGCGGCGTTCGGGTCGGTGACCGAGCCGTTCATCATGACGACCTTGCTGGAGGCCGCGCGGGAGCCCAGTGCCTCCACGAGCGCCCTGCCCTGCACCTCGCCGACGAGCTCGTTGTCGAAGGAGATGTACGCGTCGATCGGGCCCTGCGCCAGGCGGTCGTACGCGATGACGGGGATACCGGCGTCCTTCGCCTTCTGGATGCCGCTCGCGATGTCCTTCGAGTCCACCGCGTCCACGAGCAGGACGTCGACCTTGTCGGCCACCATCTTGGCGAGCTGGCTGTTCTGCTTGTCCGCGTCCTGCTCCGCGTTCGCGTACTCGACCCGGCCCTTGTCGTGGGTGAGCTCGGCGACCTTCTTCTCGATGATCGGGTAGTCGAACTTCTCGTACCGGGAGTTCTCCTTCTCCGGAAGGAGGAGGCCCACCGTGATGTCGTCGCCCTTCTTGGGGGTGGCCGAGCTTCCGCCGCCCCCGATGCCGTCCACGACGCCGCAGGCGGTGAGTGAGGCAGCCGTGGCAAAAGCGCCCATGGCCATGGCGGTACGACGCATACGGATACGGGTGTTCACTTCACGTGCCTTCCGGACGAGGGCGCAGCATTGCGACCCAGGTGGCTGAAAGCCAACGCGGCGATCACCCCAGCGTCAAGGAGTAGTCGCTTAACGAGATGGCAACAGCATTCTGTGAGCGGGCGGTGAAGATGCCGTCCGCTGAGCCCACCACTCCGTTTCACCCTCTCCACCTCGGCAAATCCCCCGCCGCTCACGACTACGAGTGTGCCCGTCACGGCCAGTAGTCACTTGCATACGGCTCCGCATCGTGCGACTCTGTCCGCTCACCTCAGTTATCGAACACGTGTTCCCGTACGAAAGGAAGGGAGGGCGCCGGATGAGCGGCGTACGCGCGACGGGCGGTGCGGTGTGGATCGGCTCGCTCATCCGCCGCTTCCCCGACCTCGTCGACGAGCTGGCGCCCACGGCCGGCCCCGTGCCCCGGGAGGCCCGGGGCGCCCCCTCGGGCGGCCCCACACCTCCCTTACGCCTGCACGTCTCCGATGCCGTGCGCGACATCACCGACGGAGTCGTCGAGCTGGAGGAGGCCGTCCGCGAACGCCTCGGACTGCGGCCCGTGGGCCCCGCGTCGGTGCCGGTGCGGCTGCGCCGTATCGCCGGGCTGCTGGAACGCATCGCCGGCGATCCGGTGCTCGCGGCCCATGTCGAGGACGAGACCCGGCGGATGGCCGCGCGGTGCGCCCGCGCACTCGGTGACCCCGAGCAGATGGTGCGGCTGACGGGCCGCTGCCCGCGGTGCGACTCGGTGTCCCTGCGGGCGTTCCCCGAGCGCGCCGAGCTGCGCTGCGTGAATCCCGTGTGCGGCGCGGTCCTGGACGGCGAGGCGGACGGATCGTGACCTCTCCCCTGATCACCGCCGAGCTGGCCGCCGACGAGGTGGGCGTCACCCCCGCGACCATCCGCAAGTGGGTCCAGCGCGGCCATCTGCGGCCCGCCGGCACCGAGGGGCGGCGCCGGCTGTACCGCCTGGAGGATGTCTTCGCCGCGGAACGCGCGACGCACTACGCCCGCACCCGGCCCCACCCGCCCCCGTGACCCCTGACCCCCACTCACCCCCACGCCCGCCTCACCGGCCCGGCCACCACCCCGGGCAGCCCGGCCCTCCGGTCGCCCCGCCGCCCTCCGACCACCCCCCGGCCGCCCCGCCCTGCTCGAGCACGCCCACCCCGAATAACCAATTGGCATAAGCCAGTTGCACGTTCCGGAGCGTCGCGTCACACTGGAAGCAGCGGCAGAGCTGCGCCCGGATCGCGGGCGGCGGACCTGCCGCTTTGTGTTGCCCACCTAGGAGCACCTCATGGCCACACCCCTGACCGAGGGCGTCACCCTCGAACTGGAACGCCTCCGCAGCTCGGTGGACGTCGGCTTCGCCACCACCCGCGGCGATCTGGCTCTCCTCCTGCAGCGCGCCGACCAGACCGACAAGTGCCTCGGCGAACACGAAGACCGCATCGAAGCCCTGGAACGCACCCGCTGGCCCCTGACCTCGCTGGCCGCACTCACCTCCTGCGCCGCCCTGGCGATCACGCTCTGGCAGGCCCTGGCCCGCTGACGCCCGGCCGGACGCACGACGAAGGGGCCGGGAGGTTCGCCCTCCCGGCCCCTTCGTGCACGCCTGACAACGGTTACTCGGCCGACCGCTTGGGCCGCCACACCACCAGCGCACTCGTCTGCTGGACCTCCTGGTACGGCACCAGGTCCCGGCGGTACGAGGCGTGGACGGCCGCCTCGCGCTGCTGCATCGCGGCAGCGGCACCGTCGAGAGCCGACTCCAGCTCCATGACCCGGGACTGGAGCGCGGCGACCTGGTTCTCCAGCTCGATGATGCGCTTGATCCCGGCCAGGTTGATGCCCTCGTCCTGCGACAACTGCTGCACGGTGCGCAGCAGTTCGATGTCGCGGGCCGAGTAACGCCGGCCCCGGCCCGCGGTGCGGTCCGGGGAGACCAGCCCCAGCCGGTCGTACTGACGCAGGGTCTGCGGGTGCAGACCGGAGAGCTGGGCCGCCACCGAGATGACGTAGACCGGCGTCTCCTCGGTCAGTTCGTAGGGGTTGCGACGACGGCCGGGTACGTCCATGGCGTTCTCATGCTCCCTTCGCGGCCTGGAACAGCTCCGCCCGCGGATCCTCGTCCGCGGTCGCCTCGCGATACGCCTCCAGCGCGTCGCGAGCCTTGCCCGAAACGTCCTTGGGGACGGTGACCTCGACGGTGACCAGCAGGTCGCCGCGGGTGCCGTCCTGGCGGACCGCGCCCTTGCCGCGGGCGCGCATCGTACGGCCGTTGGGCGTGCCCGGCGGCAGCTTGAGAGTGACCGGCGGCCCGCCCAGCGTGGGCACGCGCACCTCGCCGCCGAGCGCCGCCTCCGCGAAGGTGACGGGGACCGTGACGGTGAGGTTGTCGCCCTTGCGGCCGAAGACGGGGTGGGCGCCCACGTGCACGACGACGTACAGATCGCCCGCGGGTCCGCCCCGCTCGCCCGGGGCTCCCTTGCCGCGCAGCCGGATCCGCTGGCCGTCGCTGACGCCGGCCGGGATGCGGACCTGCATCGTGCGCGACGACTTGGCGCGGCCGCTGCCCTTGCAGACCTCGCAGGGGTTCTCCGCGATCAGTCCGCGGCCCTTGCAGTCCGGGCAGGGGTCGGTCAGCGAGAAGCCGCCGCCCGAACCCCGCGCCACCTGTCCGGTGCCGACGCACGTCGGGCACACGCGCGGTGTGCCGTTCGCGTCGCCGGTGCCCGAGCAGGCCTTGCAGGGCGCCTGCGAGGACATGCGCAGCGGGACCGTCGCGCCGTCCACCGCTTCCGTGAAGCTCAGCGTGACCTCGGACTCGATGTCCTGGCCGCGCCGCGGCTGCGTACGGGAACCGGTGCCCGCGCCGCCGCGGTTGAACAGGCCCCCGAAGACGTCGCCGATGCCGCCGCCGAAGCCGCCCTGCGCCGTCCCGCCCTGGGCGCCGCCTCCGAAGAGGTCGCCCAGGTCGAAGTTGAACGAACCGCCACCGGCGCCGGGACCCGGGCGGAAGCCGCCGTTGCCGAAGAGGGCGCGTGCCTCGTCGTACTCCTTGCGCTTCTTGGGGTCACCGAGGATGTCGTTGGCCTCGGAGATCTCCTTGAAGCGGTCCTCGGCCTTCGCGTTGCCCTTGTTGGCGTCCGGGTGGAACTCGCGGGCGAGCTTGCGGTACGCCTTCTTGATCTCGGCTTCGGTGGCGTCCTTGGGGACGCCGAGGACCTTGTAGTAGTCCTTCTCGATGAAGTCCTTGGTGCTCATCCTCGACGTCCCTCCTTCCCTGCGTTCTCTGTGACGTCAGCCCTCGTCCGGGCCACCGCTCTCCTTGTCGTCGCCCGCCTCGGCGGAATCCGGGGAGTCCGCCTTGACCGCCTGCGCCCCGGGCTGGGGCTCGGCGACCGCCACCCGCGCTGGGCGGATGGTGCGCTCGCCGATGCGATACCCAGGCTGCAGAATCGCCACGCACGTCGTCTCCGTGACATCCGGCGCGTACGAGTGCATCAGGGCCTCGTGGATCGTCGGGTCGAAGGGCTCGCCCTCCTTGCCGAACTGCTGCAGGCCCATCTTCGCCGCGACGGTCTCCAGCGACTCGGCCACCGACTTGAAGCCGCCGACCAGTTCGCCGTGTTCGCGCGCGCGGCCGATGTCGTCGAGTACGGGCAGGAGCTCGGTCAGGAGGCTCGCCACGGCGAGCTCCTTGACCGCGATCCGGTCGCGCTCGACACGGCGGCGGTAGTTCTGGAACTCGGCCTGGAGCCGCTGGAGGTCCGCCGTGCGCTCACTGAGCGCCGTGCGTGCCTGGTCCAGCTGAGCCGTCAGGCCCACCAGTTGTGCTGCTGCGTCCCCGCCCGGGGCCGCCCCCTCCTCCGGAGAGGGGGTGGCGGCCTGCGGCTCGGCGTCGTCAGAGGTCGCGCCGGAGGGGACGTCAGGCTTCTCGTCGAAACCCGGGGTCTCCTCCGTCACGCGGCACCATCCTTGCGGTCCTCGTCGACGATCTCGGCGTCGACGACGTCGTCGTCAGCGGCCTTGGCACCGGCGTCGTCACCGGGCGCCTCGGCACCGGCAGCACCCTGCGCGGCGTTGGCGTCGGCGTACATCGCCTGGCCCAGCTTCTGCGAGACGGCCGCGACCTTCTCCGTCGCCGTACGGATCTCGGCGGTGTTCTCGCTCTCGCCGGTCGCGCCCTTGAGCGCGGCCTTCAGCTCCTCGACGGCGGCCTCGACCTCGGTCTTGACCTCGCCGGGGACCTTGTCCTCGTTGTCCTTGAGGAACTTCTCCGTCTGGTAGACGAGCTGCTCGCCCTGGTTGCGGGTCTCGGCGGCCTCGCGGCGCTTGTGGTCCTCGTCCGCGTACTGCTCGGCCTCCTGGCGCATCCGGTCGACCTCGTCCTTCGGCAGCGAGGAGCCACCGGTGACGGTCATCTTCTGCTCCTTGCCCGTGCCCAGGTCCTTCGCGGTCACGTGCATGATGCCGTTGGCGTCGATGTCGAAGGCGACCTCGATCTGCGGGACACCGCGCGGGGCCGGCGGCAGACCGGTCAGCTCGAACATCCCGAGCTTCTTGTTGTACGCCGCGATCTCGCGCTCGCCCTGGTAGACCTGGATCTGCACGGACGGCTGGTTGTCCTCGGCCGTCGTGAAGATCTCGGAACGCTTGGTCGGGATCGTGGTGTTGCGCTCGATGAGCTTCGTCATGATCCCTCCCTTGGTCTCGATGCCGAGGGACAGCGGGGTCACGTCCAGGAGCAGGACGTCCTTGACCTCACCCTTGAGGACACCGGCCTGCAGGGCGGCGCCGATGGCGACGACCTCGTCCGGGTTCACGCCCTTGTTGGCGTCCTGGCCGCCGGTCAGCTCCTTGACGAGCTCGGCGACGGCGGGCATACGCGTGGAGCCACCGACGAGAACGACGTGGTCGATCTCGGACAGCTGGATGCCGGCGTCCTTGATGACGTTGTGGAACGGCGTCTTGCAGCGCTCCAGCAGGTCGGCCGTCAGCTGCTGGAACTGGGCGCGCGTGAGCTTCTCGTCCAGGTGCAGCGGGCCCTCGGCGGACGCCGTGATGTAGGGCAGGTTGATCGAGGTCTCGGTGGACGAGGACAGCTCGATCTTGGCCTTCTCGGCGGCCTCACGGAGGCGCTGGAGCGCCATCTTGTCCTTGGAGAGGTCCACGCCGTGACCGGACTGGAACTGCTTGACCAGGTAGTCCATGACCCGCTGGTCCCAGTCGTCACCACCGAGGTGGTTGTCACCGTTGGTGGCCTTCACCTCGACGACGCCGTCGCCGATCTCGAGCAGCGAGACGTCGAAGGTGCCGCCACCGAGGTCGAAGACGAGGATGGTCTGGTCGTCCTTGTCGAGACCGTAGGCCAGGGCGGCGGCCGTCGGCTCGTTCACGATGCGCAGGACGTTCAGGCCCGCGATCTCGCCGGCCTCCTTCGTCGCCTGGCGCTCGGAGTCGTTGAAGTACGCCGGGACGGTGATGACCGCGTCCGTGACCTTCTCACCGAGGTAGGACTCGGCGTCGCGCTTCAGCTTCTGCAGGATGAAGGCGGAGATCTGCTGCGGGTTGAAGGGCTTCCCGTCGAGCTCGATCTTCCAGTCCGTACCCATGTGACGCTTCACGGACCGGATGGTCCGGTCCACGTTCGTGACCGCCTGACGCTTCGCGACCTCGCCGACGAGCACCTCACCGTTCTTGGCGAAGGCGACGACGGACGGCGTGGTCCTGGCGCCCTCGGCGTTGGTGATGACGGTGGGCTCGCCGCCCTCCAGAACGCTGACGACGGAGTTAGTCGTGCCCAGGTCGATGCCGACCGCACGTGCCATTTCAATTCCTCCAACATGACTTGAGTGGAACGGACTCAAGTGTGCATGACGTCCGGCGCTCGGTCAACAGAGGTGAGTCGAGCAGACTCAACTCTTATCTCGCCCCTACACGCAAGAAGGCGCTGACCTGCGACTTTCCGCGAACGGACGCCGATGTGACATTGCCGGGACGGCGCCTCGGATGCCTCTCAGGCCTCTCCGCGACGGCTCCGAGACGGCTCCGAGACGGCAGAAAGCACCGGCCCGTCAGGCCACCGGAGTCCGCGGCCGCGGGCCCTTGCGGCGCCCCGGGACGGCACGCCGGGCGCCGCCGCCCTTCACACGGGGCGGGGCCACGACAGGCGCGGCGAACACCGCGGTCGCACCCGCCGACGGGGTCTCCCGGTGCCGGGTGCCCCCGGATCCGTATCCCCGAACCCGCGACAGGGCGAGTACGGCCGCCAGCGTGCCACCCGCCACCCACAGCGCGGCACCCGGGCCCAGCCGGCCCAGGTCGATCAGCAGCCCGACGAGCGCGCCGGCGAAGGCGGCCACGCCGATGACGACGGCGGCCCCCTGGGCGGTGAGCCCGAGCCGTCGCAGCCGGGGAGCGAGCCGGCCGGCGCGGCCCCGCGCCCCGAGCAGACCGAGGGCGAGGCCGGCGGTGGGCACGGCGGTCAGGGCGAACAGGGCCGCCACGCTCGGCAGGGGCGCGCGTCCGGCGTGCACCACGACCGCCGCCGAGGCGAGCACGAAGCCGGTGAACAGCGCGCCGCAGTCGCCGGACACGGTCCGGGCCGGGGGCCAGTTGTGCATCAGGAACCCGGTGAGCGCGGCGGCCAGCACGCTCAGCAGGGCGGCGAGTCCGTCCATGATCTCGGCCGCGGCGCAGCCGCCGAGCGCGAAGGCGGTCACCACCCCCACCGTCCCCATCACACCGTCCGCGTGACCGAGGGCCGCGAAGGCGTGGGCGACGAGGACGATCCAGACGATGGCCAACAGGGCGGCGGGCAGGCCGAGTTCGCCGTACGGCACCACGAACGCGGCGGCGACCGCGAGGCCGGCCGGCCGTACGGCCCGCGGCACCGGCCGCAGATCCCCGACGAGCCCCAGCACCGCCGCTCCGACCCCGGCGAGGAGCAGCACCCCGACCCCGGCGCCGAGGCGGGCGACCCCGGTCCAGTCCCCCACCCCCGCGACGATTCCCGTGCCGGCGACGACGGCCACACCCCCGAACAGCGGAACCACCCGCCCCCGCCGTCGCTCCACGGCCCCGAGGCGCAGCGCGGGCAGCCGCAGCAGCGCGCTGAGCGCGGCGGTGAGAAGAAGGGCCGACGTGGCGGCGGTGATCCCGTACAGCACGAGCCGAGGCTATGCCTATATCAGCTCATATCGGGTGAATAACACGATGTGCTTTTCCCCGCCTCCCGGGGCAGACGTGACCCGGGGCCGACACCTCCACTCAGGTCAGCCTCAGCGACACAGATCACCGCCCACCTGGCTACAGTGCGGCGCAAGAAGTGGGTAGTCTCAGACGGACTGCATAAGTTACCGCTTAGTAATCACTATCGAACTCCGCTACGAAGCCCCGCCTCGCAGGCCCGAGGAGCCCCCGAATGCAACTCGCCGCGATCATCGTGTCGCTGGTCCTGACCGTGGTCGGCGTGGCGCTCATCGCCCGAGCCGTCGCGCAGATCTACCGGTTCATCAAGCTCGGCCAACCGGTCCCGGCCGGTTCCCGCACCGACGACTGGAAGGCCCGCACCGTCACGCTGGCCAAGGAGTTCGTCGGCCACACCCGGATGAACCGGTGGGGAATCGTCGGCGTCGCGCACTGGTTCGTCGCGGTCGGCTTCCTCACGCTCGGCCTGACGATCGTCACCGCGTACGGCCAGCTGTTCAAGGCCGACTGGACGCTGCCGGTCCTGGGCGGCTGGCTGCCGTACGAGGTGTACACCGAGTTCATCGCCCTCGCGACGACCGTCGGCATCCTGGTCCTGATCGCGATCCGGCAGCTCAACCTGCCCTCGCGCCCGGGCCGCAAGTCGCGCTTCGCGGGCTCCAAGATGGGCCAGGCCTACTTCGTCGAGGCCGTCATCCTCGTCATCGGTCTGGCGATCATGACGCTGCGCGGCCTCGAAGGCGCCCTGCACCACGTCGACGGTTACGAGGCCGCGTACTTCGCGTCGTATCCACTGGTCGCCGCCTTCAAGGGCCTGAGCCTCGGCACGCTGCAGAACCTGGTCTACCTGACCGCCATGATCAAGCTCGGCGTCACGATGACCTGGGCGATCACGGTCGGTCTCAACACCAACATGGGTGTGGCCTGGCACCGCTTCCTCGCCTTCCCGAACATCTGGTTCAAGCGGAACGCGAAGGGCGCCACCGCCCTCGGCGGGCTCCTTCCGATGACCTCCGGCGGCAAGCCGATCGACTTCACCGACCCCGGTGACGACGACGTCTTCGGTGTCTCCCAGGTCGAGCAGTTCTCCTGGAAGGGGCTGCTGGACTTCTCGACGTGTACGGAGTGCGGGCGTTGCCAGTCGCAGTGCCCGGCCTGGAACACGGGTAAGCCGCTCTCCCCGAAGCTCCTCATCATGTCGCTGCGCGACCACGCGCACGCCAAGGCCCCGTACCTCCTGGCCGGCGGCGGCAAGGACATGGAGGGCAACGAGAAGGCCACCAAGGAACAGCTCGCCGACGTGCCGGCCGCCGCGCTCGCCGAGGCCGAGCGCCCGCTCATCGGCACCCTCGAAGAGAACGGCGTCATCGACCCCGACGTCCTGTGGTCCTGCACCACCTGCGGCGCCTGTGTCGAGCAGTGCCCCGTCGACATCGAGCACGTCGACCACATCGTCGACATGCGCCGCTACCAGGTGATGATCGAGTCCGCGTTCCCGTCCGAGGCGGGCACGATGCTCAAGAACCTGGAGAAGAAGGGCAACCCCTGGGGGCTGGCCAAGAAGCAGCGCCTGGAGTGGACGAAGGAGGTCGACTTCGAGATCCCGGTCGTCGGCCGCGACATCGAGGACCTCAGCGAGGTCGAGTACCTGTACTGGGTCGGCTGTGCGGGTGCCCTGGAGGACCGCGCCAAGAAGACCACCAAGGCCTTCGCCGAGCTCCTCCACATGGCGGGCGTCAAGTTCGCGATCATGGGCGGCGACGAGAAGTGCACCGGTGACTCCGCCCGCCGCCTCGGCAACGAGCCCCTGTTCCAGGAGCTCGGCATGGAGAACGTGGCCGCGCTGAACATGGCGTTCGGCGAGGATGACGAGGACCCGGAGACCAAGAAGCCGAAGTCCGCGAAGAAGATCGTCGCCACCTGCCCGCACTGCCTCAACACCCTCGGCAACGAGTACCCGCAGCTCGGCGGCGACTACGAGGTCATCCACCACACGCAGTTGCTCCAGCACCTCATCGACGAGGGCAAGCTGCTGCCGGTGACCCCGGTCGACGGCCTCATCACCTACCACGACCCCTGCTACCTGGGCCGCCACAACAAGATCTACACGCCTCCGCGCGAGATCATGTCGGCCGTCCCGGGCCTGCGTCAACAGGAGATGCACCGCCACAAGGAGCGCGGCTTCTGCTGCGGCGCCGGTGGTGCGCGGATGTGGATGGAGGAGCGGATCGGCAAGCGCATCAACAACGAGCGCGTCGACGAGGCCCTGTCGCTCAACCCCGACATCGTCTCGACCGCCTGCCCCTTCTGCCTCGTCATGCTGACCGACTCGGTCAACGGCAAGAAGGCTGCATCCGGCAGCGGCTCCGCCGCGGAGTCCGTCCAGGTCGTGGACGTCGCGCAGCTGCTGCTCGACTCCGTCAGGACGCCCGTCGACCCGGCCGGTTCCGCCGAGGCCGAGAGCACGCCGGAGCCGGAGCCCGTCAAGTAGCGGACGCTGCCGCCTGGTTGGCCCTGCGGACGACTGCGCCGGGTTCGGCCCGGCACCCACTGGCACCCCTTGTTCCTGGTTCACACCGGGGGCCTGGGGTGCTCGGTGTTTTCGGGGGCCTGGGGTGCTCGGCGTTTCCGGCCCGCTCCCGTGGGCGGTGTTCCCGGCAGGCGCCGCCGTGCCCGCCCCCGTGGCACTATCTCGGTCTACTTGGAGAGAAGGACGGCAGCGGCCCGGTGGCAGCGACCCCCCACGTCACCTTCTCCACCGCCCGCCGAGTCTCTGGAGACGGTTTGATACGCCTGCGTGCCGTACTGGTCTGTGCGGTGGTGCTCGCTGCCGGCACCGGGTGCGGCGGGGACGAGCCCGCGCCCCGGCACCCCACCGCCGGGAAACCGGCCGACCGCCCCGATCCCGGCGACTTCAACGGGGACGGCTACGACGATTTCCTGGGCTTCGTGCAGTCGGCGCCGAAGAACGGGGTCATGGGCACCAGCACACTGGTCGTCGTCCACGGCTCGAAGAAGGGGCTCAACCCGGCCTGGGCGACCCGGATCCGGCCGGCCAAGGGAGAGGAATTCGGGCCGCCGCCCCTGCGGGCCGACCTCGACAAGGACGGCTTCACCGACGTCGTCGCCAGCAGCGGCACGGACCTCGCCCAGGCGCGGACGTTCGCGATGTTCGGCGGTCCCCGCGGCCTCGGCGCCGCCCGCCTCCTCGACCTGCCGGCCGGCTTCCGCCCGCTGGCCGCCGCCGACTTCGACGGCGACGGATCCGTGGACCTCCTCGACGGCGGCCGGCGCGGCCCCGGCTCCGGGTGGCCACGCACCGACGGTGCCCTGCTGTACGGGCCGTTCGACCGCACCGGCACGCCACGGCGCCAGGTCGCCCTCGACCTGAGCCAGCACGGCTACAGCACCCCGCAGTCCGCCGTGACCGGAGACTTCGACGGCGACCACCGGGCCGAGGTCGTCCTCACCTATTCCTACGACGCGGAGCAGGACGACGCCGCACCGTCCGGCCTGTACAACGTCGCCTCCTACGAGGGCGGCGAGCGGGGCCTCGTCCGCGACACCCGGCAGGAGAGCCGTATCAGCCGGGCCGTGTCGACCCCCGGCGGCCCGCGCACCCCCGCCGTCGGCGACGCGGACGGCGACGGCACCGACGATCTCCTGCTGCCCACCCGGCTGATCGTCGCCCCCGCCGACCTGCCGAAGACCGGCGGCGCGCTGACGATCCTGTACGGCGCCCGGTCGGGCCTCGGCACCGGGCGCCGGGAGACCGTGATCGGGAACAGGGACACCGACCAGCGGCGCGTCGACTTCGGTGCGTCGCCGGCCGTGGGTGACGTCAACGGCGACCACCGCCCCGACGTCGTGGTCGACATCCCGGACTTCCGGCGCCACGACGGCCGGGTCACCCTGTTGCCGGGCGGCCCCGACGGGGTGCCGTCCGCGGCGGGTGAGCAGTCGGTGGACGCGGGGACCAAGGGGCTGCCCGGGACTCCGAACCCGTACTACTGGAACGCGTTCAACTACGAGCCGCCGCTGCTGGACGTCGACGGGGACGGCCACGCCGACGCGGTGGTCTTCGCGCCGCTCTACGAGAAGCGCAAGGGCGCGTTTGTGGTGCTGCGCGGCACGGACGCCGGGTTCGACCCGAAGCGGGCCCAGCTGTTCACCCCCGATGATCTGGGGACGGCACAGCGCCTTCCTTAGGGGCTGTCCGGCAGTTCCCGTCCGGCCCGTTCACTTGATGGCCACCCGAGCACAACCTTTCGTACGCCTCGTGAGTCACACGCACGAAAAACGCCCGCCCCTTTGCCCCGGGAGTCGCTCGTGCGTGCACAGACGTCGCATGCGAAGAAGCTGGCCGTCGCGGCCGCGCTGGCCGCGCTGGTCGCAGCCGGGCTGAGCCTGCCGCTCGCCGGCTCCGCCTCCGCGGCACCCACGCTCAAGGACGACTTCAACGGCGACGGTTACGCGGACCTCGCGGTCGGCGTCCCCGACGCCACCGTCTCCGGCGAGGCCAGGGCCGGATACGTGAATGTCGTCTGGGGCGGCCCCAAGGGCCTCGGCGACGCCGGCTCGACCACGCTCAGCCAGGCCACCGCCGGGATCCCGGGCCACCCGGAGGCGGCGGACCTGTTCGGTGCGCGGGTCGCCGCCGCGGACGTCGACGGCGACGGCCACGCGGACCTGCTCATCGGCGCGCCCAGCGAGTCCCTGACCGACCGCGCGTACGACGAACAGGGCACCCTCACCGTCGTGTTCGGCTCGCCGTCCGGCTTCCGCAAGACCGCGGTGCTGGCGGCGAAGGGGGCCGGGGAGGCGGAGCGCCTCGGCGGACTCTTCGTGACCGGTGACTACGACCACGACGGCGACGTCGACCTCGCGATCGGCACCAGCGGCGAGGAGGGCGGCGCCCTGCTGTACCGGCCGGGCCCCCTGGCGTCCCCCGCCCCGACGACCCTCCTCGACGGCTACGACTTCGGCGGCGCCAACGACCTGGCCACCGGCGACTTCGACGGCGACGGCACGGACGACGTGGCGGTCACCTGGTCCGGCATGGAGCTGTACGGCACCGGCGTCTGGTCCTGGTCCGGCGGCGAGGCGGCCGAGACCTGGCGCACCGGCGACTACGCGGCCTCCCTCGCCGTCGGCGACCTGAACGGCGACGGGGCCGACGACCTGGTCCTCGGCCAGCGGCACGACAACCCCGAGGCGGACGTCCCGTCACCGTGCCCGGACGAGTCGAGCGGGGCGGTCCTCGTCCGGTTCAGCGCGGGCGGCCTGAAGGGCGGCTCGGACACCTGCCTGTCGCAGTCGTCGGCCGGCGTCCCCGGCACGGCGGAGCCGGGCGACGCCTGGGGCAACGCGGTCGCGGTGGGCGACCTGGACGGCGACGGCGCGCCCGAACTCCTCGTCGGCGCCCCGGGCGAGGCCGTCGGCTCCCTCAAGAGCGCGGGCTCGGTCACCGTCCTGAAGGGCACCGCCCAGGGCCCGGTCGCCGGCGGCATCACATACACGCAGAACAGCCAGGGCGTCCCCGGCACCGCCGAGGCAGGTGACCGCTTCGGCGCCGCGGTGACCACCGGCCGCCACCACCCGGGCGGCGGCGCGGACCTGGCGGCCGGCGCCCCCGACGAGAACACCGGCACCGGCGGTGTCTGGTACCTCCCGACGACGGACGACGCGTACCCGGTGGGTGCCCGCGCGCTGACCCCGAGCAGCCTCGGTCTGTCCGGAGCAAAGGGGTACGGAACGGAACTCGGCCGCTGACCCGGAGCGGAGCGCCGTATCCCGCACGCCCCGACCGCCCCAAAACTTTTCCGAATTCACGTACAACCCTCACGTCCCGGCGTCGGTCTCCTGTTCGCCGACCGACCCATGACGCCCAGGACAACTCCAGGCAAACACGGGCGGTCCGCACCCCATTGACTGTGGACACCCGCCAGGCGTCCCCCGCATGCCGCAGGAGAATCCCGCATGCACAAGCATTTGCGTATCGCCCTCGCGACGGCCGCCACGGCCGCGCTGACGGGCGGTCTGCTCACCTTCACGACCACCACGGCTCTCGCCGCGGACTCGGTCCATCACCACGAGGCGGACTTCAACGGCGACGGCTACGGCGACACCGCGTTCTCCGCGGGCAACGCCACCGTCTCCGGCAAGAAGGAGGCCGGCCAGATAGTCGCCCTGTACGGGTCGGCGAACGGCGTCACCTCGTCCAACCGCAAGACGGTCAGCCAGAACACCACGGGTGTCCCCGGCTCCGCCGAGACGGGCGACGGCTTCGGCTGGGTCAGCGCGTACGGCGACTTCAACGCCGACGGCTTCGACGACCTGGCCGTGTCGGCCTCGTACGAGGACGTCGACGGGGACACCGACGGCGGCACCGTCCTCATCCTGTGGGGCTCGTCCGCGGGCCTCACCGGCGGTACGACGATCAAGGACCCGGCGGTCTCCTCGCACGACCGCTGGGGCCACACCCTGGCCGCCGGCGACTTCGACGGTGACGGCAAGGACGACCTCGCGGTCGGTTCCTCCGCCAGCACGATCTACGTCTTCAAGGGCGGCATCAGCCCGTCCGGCTCGTACGGCGGCCGCTACACGGTCAAGCCGGACATCATCTCCGGCGGCCAGTACGCCGGTCCGCTGAACCTCACCGCGGGCGATGTCAACGGCGACAAGAAGACCGACCTCGTGGTCGACGGCTTCGAGACCGACAGCGACTACGGCTGGAACACCAACTACTACATCCCCGGCACGGACTCCGGTCTGGACTCCAACGCCGCGGTGCAGCTCAAGCGCGGTGTCATCACGGCCATCGGCGACGTCAACGGCGACAGTTACGGCGACATCGTCACCGGCCAGGAGTGGGACCCGGCCACCGACGGCACCCCGTCCGTCCCCGAGTCGGTGGACGGCGGCCAGGTCCACCTCATCTACGGCTCCGCCGACGGCCCGGCCTACACGGTGGCCGTCACCCAGGACTCCGGCTCCGTGCCCGGCTCCTCGGAGCGCGGCGACTGGTTCGGCGGCGAGCTGTCGCTGGGCGACGTCAACGGCGACGGCTTCCAGGACCTCGCCGTCGCCGCCTCGGGCGAGAACCTGAACGGCATCGTCAACACGGGTGCGGTGACCGTCCTGTACGGCTCCGCGTCCGGCCTGAACACGTCCTCGGGCTCGCAGTACTTCGCCCAGTCGACGGCCGGTGTACCCGGCACGGACGAGAAGAACGACTACTTCGGCTCCGAGGTCAAGCTCACCGACGTCACCAACGACGGCCACGCGGACCTGCTGGTCGGCGCGAACGGCGAGAACGACTTCAACGGCGCGCTCACCTACCTGCCCTCCGGCGGCGCCAAGATCACCACGACGGGTGCGCGCTCCCTCGCCCCCTCCGCGGTCGGCGTCTCCACCGACGGCTACCCGGTCTTCGGCTCCAACGCCGCCAACTGACACACCCCCTTCCCCAGTCGGGGGGGCCCCCCCCCCCCCCGGGGGCGCGCCCCGGCGCGCCCGCCCACCCGAATAGGCCACCCCCACCACCCGCCCCCCCCCCCCCCCAAGCCCC
>NZ_JBHVXW010000002.1:535836-544320 GCF_042881375.1 Streptomyces sp. NPDC058274 | reverse complement strand
AGGCTCACAGTTGTCTCCAACTACGGCCCCCACCTCATGCTCCCCGGCGCCAGCGGGGCCCACGCCTCCCCCGGCGCCCCCCCCGACTCGTCTCCCCGGAGCACACTTATGCGCCTCCGCACCACCACGGCCCTCGCCGCCCTCCTGGCCGCGGGCATCACCCCCCTGGCGATCGCCGCCCCCTCCGCCGCCGCGGCCGCGAAACTCAGCGACGACTTCAACGGCGACGGCTACCGCGACCTGGTCGTGGGCGCCCCCGAGGCCACCGTCTCCGGCAAGGAGTACGCGGGCGCGGTCACCGTGCTGTACGGCGCCGCGGCAGGTCCCGGCAAGGGCAAGAAACAGCTGATCTCCCAAGCCACCGCGGGTGTGGAGGGCGCGGCGGAGGCGAACGATGAATTCGGCCGGTCCGTGGCCTCGGCCGACCTCGACGCGGACGGCTACGCCGACCTGCTCGTCGGCGCCCCCTACGAGGACGTCACCGGCGCGAAGAACCGCGGCGGCGTCACCGTCCTGTGGGGCGGCGCGCAGGGCCTGAAGGGCAGTGCGGCGCTGCCGACGGCCGGCCCGTCCGCCGGTGCAACCGGCTGTGTGTTCGGCGTCGGTCTGTCCGCCGTGAATCCGAAGGCCGCCGCGGGGCGTGCCGTGGTGTCCGTGGCGGGCTGGTGTGCCACACGCCGGCTGACCGGCCCCTTCACCCGGAGCGGCAAGCCCGCCACCAACTCCCTCGAGATGTCCACCCCGTCCGCCGACGACACCCTCCTGGGCGATCTGAACGGCGACGGCAGAGCGGACTACGTCGACATCACCGTGGGCCTCTCCGACCACCCCGACGGGGGTGTGTACGTCAACCCCGTCGACGGCTCCGAGGACGAGATGCTCCCGACCGACGGGGACAACGCCACCATCGGGGACGTGAACGGCGACGGATTCGGCGACCTCGTCATCGGTGACCCGGCCGATGACGTGATCGACGGGACTCCCCGCGAGGGCACCGGCCACAAGGGTGGCCAGATCGCGGTCTGGCTGGGCAGCGCGCAGGGCATCACCCCCGCCGGCGCCCCGCTCCTCCTCCACCAGGACACACCCGGCGTCCCCGGCGCGGCGGAGCCGAACGACTCGTTCGGCAGTGATGTGAGCGTGGCGGACGTCAATGGTGACGGATACGGCGACATCGCGGTCGGCGTCCCCGGCGAAAAGCTCGGCTCGGCCAGGGAGGCCGGCAGCGTGATCCTCGTCCCCGGCGGCCCGACCGGCCCGACCGGCGCGGGCTCCCGCAGCATCTCCCAGAGTTCGTCCGGCGTCCCCGGCACGACGGAGCACGGCGACCGTTTCGGTTCCACCGTGCGCCTCGCCGACCTCACCAAGGACGGCCGTCCCGAACTCGTCGTCGGCGCACCCGGCGAGAGTGCCGCGGGCCGGAACAACGAGATGGGTGGCATCTGGGTGTTCAAGGGCACCCCGAGCGGCCCCACCCCGGGCTCGTCGTACAGCGTGATGGGCGAGGCCACCGGACTGTCCGCCGCCAGGTACAACCACTGGTCCTCGACCCTCGCCCCCTGACCCCCGTCCCCTCCGACACCGAGTGAACGCCCCCACACCCAGTCGCACGTACGGCTGTGGAGCTGGTCCGAGGACGTGCACCAGCTGATGAACATCTGGAACACCGACAGCGCGGCCGTCTCCGCCCTCGCCACGGGCGACTTCGACGAGGACGGCCACGACGGGTGGCTACGACCATGACGGCACCCCGGACGTGGCGGTCGGCTCCCCCGGCGAGATCGGTTCGTCGGGTGGCGTCCGGGTGCTCCCGTCGGCCTCGGTCGACGGCTCCCGCGGCGTCACCCCCGCCCGACTGGGCCTGCCGTCCCCGACGAGCGCGCTCACCTACGGCAAGACCCTGAGCAGCCACTGAGACCTGGCCTTCCGTCCCCTTAGGGGATGTCACAGGTCGGCCGCAAAGCCGGGTCCAATACCCCGGGCCCGGCACGTCACTCTCCGGGACCAGGTACGTTCGATTACGTGGCTGGATTCAGGATCGGACGCGGCCGGGACAACCGCACCCCGCAAGGGCGACCGCAACAACAACCGCGGCAGCAGCCGTACGGACAGCAGGCCCCTCGGGCCCCGCAGGCCCAGCAGTCCCCCCAGGGACCGGGCCGGCCGCCGTACGGCTACCCACCCGCGCCGCAGCAGCAGTACGGCGGACAGGGCTACGGCGGTCAGCCCCAGGGCGGGCAGCAGGGCTGGCCCCAGGCCGGCGGCGGCCCGGGCGAGCCGGAGTACTACGGCGACGGCGGCCAGGGCTATCCGCAGAGCCCGGACCCGTACGCGGCCAACCAGCCGGGGCACACCCAGGCCTTCGCGGTCGGCGAGGACCCGTACAACCAGGGTGAGACCTACCGTGCCGGTCAGGCCGCGGCCCCGCCGGTCGGCCCGCGCCTGTACTGGAAGGACCTGCTCAAGGGGATCGTCGCCCGCCCCAACCAGACCTTCCTGCAGATGCGGGACTACGCGATGTGGGGCCCGGCCCTCGTCGTCACGTTCCTCTACGGCCTGCTCGCCGTCTTCGGCTTCGACGGGGCCCGCGAGGACGCGATCAACGCCACGCTCTCCAACGCGGTGCCGATCGTCCTCATCACGGCGGTCGCGATCGTCCTCAGTACGTTCATCCTGGGCGTGGTCACCCACACCCTGGCCCGCCAGCTCGGCGGGGACGGCGCCTGGCAGCCGACGGTCGGCCTGTCCATGCTGATCATGTCGATCACGGACGCCCCGCGCCTCGTGGTCGCCATGTTCTTCGGCGGCGACGCGTCCTTCGTCCAGCTCCTCGGCTGGGCGACCTGGGTGGCGGCCGGCGCGCTGCTCACCCTGATGGTGTCCCGCTCGCACGACCTGCCGTGGCCGAAGGCGCTGGCGGCGTCGGCGATCCAGCTGATCGCGATTCTGTCGATCATCAAGCTGGGCACGTTCTAGAGGGGCTGGGCACGTTCAAGAGGGTCGGGTCCGGTGCATCCGCCCCCGTGGCTGAAGGCGGGGCGGATCAGCCGGCGGGCGCCGGCGCGATGTTCTGGTTGGCGTGGAAGAGGTTGTGCGGATCGTAGGTCCGCTTGATCGCCGCGAGCCGGTCGTAGTGGTCGCGGTAGGTGGACCTGACCCGCTCCTGGCTCTCGTCGGTGCCGATGAAGTTGACGTACGCACCGCCCATGGAGTGCGGGTGCAGCTCCTCCCAGTAGTCGACCGCCCACTGCCTGATGACCTCGGCGTTCGCGGGATCGGGATCGATTCCGCCGATGACGCCGGACCAGACGGCGTCCCGGTAGGCCCACGCCGTGTCGTCCGGGCCGGTCCGATGGGCGGCCGCGTCGACCGGATACAGGTGCATGGTCGACAGATCGGTGGGGAGGCCCTCCGCGTACTTGGCGTGCACGCCGATGGCGTCGTCGGTGATCCGGTCGAAGAAGTCACCGCGCCAGTACCACTGGAGCCCGGCGGGGATCAGCTGGTCGAACATGCTCTGCACCGCGGGGTACGGCATCGGCGCCGTGAAGTGGAAGGCGGGCGGCCCGGCGTCCCCTACCGGCGCGAGGACCTCCTCGACCCGGTCGACGTCGCCGGTCCAGCACCACACCACACCGCCCATCTTCTGGCCGTGGATCTCCTCGGGGAACGGCGGCCCCGGCGGCACGGCGAGCACCGCGAAGAACCCGTTCAGGTCCTCGGGCGCCTGCGGCAGGAAGTCGCGGTACCAGCGCAGTACGTCCTGGATGCGGTCCAGCGTCCACAGGGTGATCCCGAGACCGACCGTGTGCACGGGATGCAGGTCGAAGGTGAAGGACGTGACGACGCCGAAGTTCCCGCCGCCGCCGCGCAGCGCCCAGAAGAGGTCCGCGTGCTCCTTCTCGCTCGCGGTGACGAACCCGCCGTCGGCGAGCACCACGTCGGCGCTGAGCAGATTGTCCGCGGTCAGTCCGTACTTGCGGGTGAGGTGACCGTGTCCGCCGCCGAGGGTGAGCCCGCCGACGCCCGTCGTCGACATGATCCCGGCGGGTGTGGCCAGGCCGAACGCGTGGGTGGCGTGGTCGAGATCGCCCAGTGTGCTGCCGCCGCCCACCTGGGCGGTCTTGGTGACCGGATCGACGCGCACCCAGCTCATCGGTGACAGATCGATGGTGACGCCGTCGTCCACCAGGCACAGCCCGGGGCCACTGTGTCCGCCGCCGCGCACGGCGACCTCCAGACCGCGGTCGCGGACGAAGTCGACGGCGTCCATGACGTCGCCGGCGTCCCGGCAGCCCACGATGGCGGCCGGCCGCCGGTCGATCATCGCGTTGTAGACCGTACGGGCCCGGTCGTACCCGGAATCCTCGGGGGCGACGACCGGACCCCGCAGTGCGGTCCGCATCGCCTCCAGTGTGGTGCCGTCCATGACGATCGCTCCCCTCGCGAGGGCCCCGGCACCGTCATGAACCACGGGCGCGGTGGAACGTCACGTGCCCAATCGGACACCGCGGGGCTGACCCTCCCAGCGTCTCGCCGTGGAGGCGGGGGCGCATCCGCAGGGGCGGCGGGGGCGCATCCGCAGGGGCGGCCGGTCGGTGGTCGCCGGGTTACCGCGGTCCCGCGAAGCCTCACATCCGGGCCCTCAGCACGTCGACCTCACAGCCCGGCGCGAACGGGTCGAAGCCGTGCTCGGCCAGCCAGCGAACCGCCAGCAGGCTTCGCAACGACCACCACGCGCGGATCACGTCGAGGTCGACGTCGGCGCCGTAGCCGGCGATGACATCGCCGAGGTGCTCCTCATGTCCGAGCGTGAAGGTGGCGAGGTCGTACAAGGCATCACCCTGGCCCGCCTCGGACCAGTCGATGATGCCCGTGACCTCGTCGCCCTCGACGAAAACGTGCGAGATCTGCAGGTCGCCGTGGGTGAACGCCGCAGGCCACGGCCGGAGTGCGGCCTCGGCGACCTGCCGGTTGCGAGTGACCAGGTCGGCGGGCAGGACACCGTTCGTCACGAGCAGCTCGCACTCGTCGTCGAGTTCCGCCGCCAGCGTGCCGATGCTCCGGCCGGCCCGGCCGGGCCGGGGCGGCAGCGGTGCGTCGTGCAGCTTCCGGATGGCCGCGCCCGCCGCGGCCCACGCCGGGGGCGACCCGGTCGACGGCCCGCCGAGCTGCCCGAGCGTCGTCCCCGGGACTGCGGCGATCGCGAGCACCGGCGGCTTTCGCCACAGAACCTCCGGGGTCGGGACCGGCGCCAGGGACATCACCTCGACCTCGACGTCGATGCGCGCCTGATCGGCGTCCACCTTCAGGAACACGTCGCCGACGCGCAGGGTCGCGCGCTCGGAATGGGCGACGACGACTTCGACCTCATCCATGGGCGACCACTATCCCGGGGATGCTCGCCGACGTCGCCGGGTTTATCGCGTGCGATGTCGCCGGGTTCATCGCGTGCGATTACGCGGCTGACCGCGTAGTCGACTCCGCTCGGCTCGCTCACGTACAGACAAAGGCCTGAGGCCCCCGGCGATCACCGAGGGCCTCAGGCACATGGTGCGAACGTCACACGTCACACGTCACACAGCACACGTCAGAGCGCTTCCTTGTTCTCCTTGGGCGCCTCTCCCGACTTGTGTACCGGAGGCAGGACACTCCACGGAAAATTGATCCACTCATCCGTGCGCTTCCACACGTATTCGCACTTCACGAGGGAGTGCGGCTTCTCGTAGATGACGGCGCTGCGGACCTCGGCGACGGCGTCGACGCAGAAGTCGTGCACGAGCTTCAGCGTCTTGCCGGTGTCGGCGACGTCGTCCGTGATCAGGACCTTCTTGTCGGAGAAGTCGATCGCGTTGGGGACGGGGGCGAGCATGACGGGCATTTCGAGGGTGGTCCCCACGCCCGTGTAGAACTCCACATTGATGAGGTGGATGTTCTTGCAGTCGAGGGCGTAGGCGAGGCCGCCGGCGACGAAGACACCGCCGCGGGCGATGCTCAGCACGATGTCGGGCTCGTACCCGTCGTCGGCGATGGCCTGGGCGAGCTCGCGGACCGCGCCCCCGAATCGCTCGTAGGTGAGGTTCTCGCGCACGTCAGTCATGGAATTCGCTGCTCCCGAGGGTCTCGCCCCATTCGCTGGGCTCGCTGCGTTCGCTGGGCTCGCTGGGCTCGCTGCGTTCAGTGGACTCGTCGCCTTCGACGGACCGCCTGCCCGTGACGGACAAGCGGTCTGCGACCGACAGGCGGTCTGCGACGGACGCGCTGCCCGCGAGGGTACGGCTCGTCCGGCGCGTAGGCCTCACACCTGGGTCCGGTGGAAGTTCGTACGCGTCACACCTGGGTCCGGTGGAAGTTGAGGAAGGAGCGGGAGGCGGTGGGCCCGCGCTGGCCCTGGTAGCGGGACCCGTACCGGTCGCTGCCGTACGGGAACTCGGCGGACGAGCTGAGCTGGAACATGCACAGCTGCCCGATCTTCATCCCCGGCCAGAGCTTGATGGGCAGGGTGGCGAGGTTCGAGAGCTCCAGCGTCACGTGCCCGGAGAACCCGGGGTCGATGAAGCCGGCGGTGGAGTGGGTGACGAGCCCGAGCCGCCCCAGCGAGCTCTTCCCCTCCAGCCGCGAGGCAAGGTCGTCGGGAAGCGAAATGACCTCGTACGTGCTCGCCAGCACGAACTCGCCGGGGTGCAGGATGAACGGCTCATCGCCCTCGGGCTCGACGAGCCGGGTGAGATCCGCCTGCTCGACCGACGGGTCGATATGCGGGTAGCGGTGATTCTCGAACACCCGGAAGTAGCGGTCGAGCCGCACGTCGATGCTCGATGGCTGCACCATGGTTTCGTCGTACGGATCGATACGGACCCGTCCGGCGTCGATCTCGGCCCGGATGTCCTTGTCAGAGAGAAGCACGCCCCGAGGATACGCAAGGCGCGCGGACCGCCCACAATCGGACGGCCCGCGCGCCCACGAACTTCCTCGTTACCGCGCTGCTTCCACCGCTCAGTGTTTCTGCAGCGTCACCGGAACGACGCTCCGGAGCCGCGCACACCGCGGACACCTGATCAACCGACCGGGGCCGAGCCGCTCGGCCTGCTGCATCGGGAACGACGTGGTGCTGAATACGTGCCCCTCGGCACAACGGACGACGGTGCGCTCCATCAAGTCCTCGGATTCCCTTCCCCAGAGCCGCGTCTGACTGACGACGAAAGCCACATTACGGGATGAAAGGGACGGGCCTCCAGGCGGCACTCCGGTCCCGCCGGGACCCTCTCCAGCATCTCCACCGTACGCCCCAACTCCGGCCCACCGCAGCCGCGTCCACCCCCCGAAACGCCGCCTGACCCCGTCGGCTTCAGCACCGGGGGCCAGGCATGAGGTAGAGTGAGCGGGCATTCGACACCGGCTCAACCGGCGTCTTACGCGGGTGTAGTTTAGTGGTAGAACATCAGCTTCCCAAGCTGAGAGTGCGAGTTCGATTCTCGTCACCCGCTCCATATGTAACCCCCAGGTCGATGACCCGGGGGTTCTTTGTTGTCTAGACCGGTGGGCGGGGTGCACACCACGACCGCACCCGCTGACGAACCTCCGGCAAGCACAAACGGATTCACAAGCGCACGATGAGATACAACGCCTCATGGAAGGACGGATCCATGAGCAGGATTCGGCATTCCCGGCAACCACAAGCCCAACCACCACAGACGTGGGGCGCACGGCCACCCAGTCCGTCGCCATCCCAACCGAGCCAGTGGCCCGGACCTCAACAGGCTTCGCCACCAGGCCAACCGCCGTACCAGAGGCAGCCTGCGCCTCCCCCAAGGAAGCGCCGTCGCGTCTTCTTCTGGATCTTCCTGGCGGTCCAGATCCTGTTCCTGATCTGGGTGATAGCAGGCGCCGCCAGCGGCAGCGGAACGCCGGAATCGTGCTCTGGCCTGACGGGCGACAACCTCGAAGTGTGCAAGGACGCCGACGACATCGGCACCACAATCGGGGTCGGCCTGGTCGTCGCATTCTGGGTAGCCACAGACTTCATCCTGGCCCTTACGTACGTGATCTACCGGATCGCCAGCAGGCAGCCACGAACGTGAGGTCAACGGGGAAGAGCCGGCGAAAGCAGCCCTCTTCCGTGTGCGTCGTTGGCACCGGGACTGCGCAGCCGGACATCCGCCGGGAACCCGGGATTGTGAAGCTGGGCCGTCCGAGGCCGCTCAAAACCGGCGACCCGCAGCGCCTCAAGATGTACGAGGCCTCGAGGAGGCGTGGGCCGGAGGCTGCAAACCTCCTCGCCCGAGCACACCAGGTCGAGGGGAACAGCAGGGGGTCACAGGAGAGCGGTACACAGAGAGGACGCCGGGCGTCGGAGCGGAAGCGCCGAGCCAAGGCTGACCTGGCTGGTGGGGGGGGGGGGAGCCTCGCCCGGGGCCGGGCATTCCCCGCGCCCCGGGGCGGCTCCGTGTCGTCCCGGGGCGGCTCCGTGTCGTGCCCGGCTCG
>NZ_JBHVXW010000002.1:359843-535738 GCF_042881375.1 Streptomyces sp. NPDC058274 | reverse complement strand
GTGGGGGGGGGGGGAGCCTCGCCCGGGGCCGGGCATTCCCCGCGCCCCGGGGCGGCTCCGTGTCGTCCCGGGGCGGCTCCGTGTCGTGCCCGGCTCGGGCGGGTCACGTGCGGGGCAGTCGCTTCGTGATGTTGCGTACGGCGGTGGCCGCGAACTCCGTGGCGGTGTCGCACAGTTGGCGGGACGGCTGGGGGGCGTACACGGTCAGCTGGAAGAGTTCGGTGGTGTGGTCGCCGGCCGAGTCGGTGTAGGTGCGGTGCGGGGTCCGTACGGTGCAGCTGTCGTCCTCGGCCTCGTCCGCGATGAAGTAGCTCTTCGTGCCGGCGACGTTCACCGGTTTTCCGTCGTCGGCGTCCAGCGAGTTGTCCCGGCTGAACTGGATCTCCACCGCGCGGGCGCCGTCGTCGCTCGACCAGTCGCAGTCCCAGGAACCGAAGCCGCGGTCCCGGTTGTCCGCCTCGACGCCGGGAAGCCGCTTGAGGTCGGTGGCGTCGAGCAGCGTGCAGGCGTCGAGCCGGGCCAGGGAGTCCGCGGCCGGTGACGACGGACGCCGGGGCACCGGGCCCTCGGACAGTACGCCGACCACGTGGTCGGTGGCGGCGTCGGCCATCTCGCACGGGTCGGGCGACGGGGTGCCGAACCGCTTCCCGATGACGCGGACCTGCTTGCCGTCGGCGGTCAGGACGGCCCGGGCGCAGGTCGTTCCGTCACGCTTGAGCGTCACGATGGTGAGGCCGCCGGCCAGGCGGGTGGACAGGACGTCGTCGAAATCGTCCCGGTCCGAATCGAGGTTGACCTGGACATCCGCGTTGTCGTCACCGCTGTTGTTGCGCACCAGGACGTCGCACCGGTCGATCTCCCCGTAGTCGGGGTCCCGTGCGGTATCGCCGAAGCGGCTCAGGGAGGCCGCGTCGAGCAGCCCGCAGGGGTCCGCCGTACGCTCGTCGCCGATGGCGCCGGCCTGCGCCGTGGCCGACGGTTTCGCGTCGGCCGCGCCGGTACGTCCCCCCGTGTCGGCCTCGTCCTTGGCGGCCCACGGGCCGAAGAGGACGAGGCCCGCCGTGATCGCGCCCGCCGCGACCAGCGCCACCGCCGTGACCGTCAAAGGGTGGCGACGTCGTCGGCGTACGGGCTGTGGCGGCTGGAGCATGAAGGGCGTGAAGTCCTGCGGGCGGCGCAGGAGTCCCGGCAGCCGGAGCGTGCGGGACTTGAGGTCTCCCGTACGGCCGTTGTGCAACTGCTCCTGGATGTGCGGGGGCGGGGGTACCGCGCGCGTCAGCAGCTGCTGCGCCCTGGCGGCGTCGGGCCGGCGGCGGGGGTCCACCTCCAGCAGATCGGCGAGCGGCACGTCCAGCGGGCCGGCCCGGTGCATGGGCTCGATGTGTCCCTCGACGGCCCGGGCCAGATAGGCCATGAGGTGTTCGGCCTCCCCGTACGGCGACCGGCCCTCGACCGCCGCGAACAGGGAGGCGCCCAGGGAGAACACGTCGGACTTCTCGTCCGCGGGCTGCCCTTTGGCCAACTCCGGTGCCAGATAGCGGGGTTTGCCGCGCACGCTGCCCGTCATGCTGTCGGTGGCGTCGCTCCACAGGGCCCGCGAGATCCCGAAGTCGGTCAGCCTCGCGATGCCTTCGTCGGTGACGAGGATGTTCTCCGGCGTCACATCGCCGTGCATCACGCCGGCCTGGTGGGACTTCACCAACGCGGCCGCGATCTGGCAGCCGATCGAGCCGGCCGCCTCGTGCGTGAGCGGGCCGCTCTCCGCCACGATCTGCGCGAGGCTGCGCGAAGGGACGTACTCCATGATGATCCAGCAGTTGGCGCCCTCGTCGATGAAGTCGAAGACGCCCACGATGTTCGGGTGGTGCAGCCGCCCGGCGTTGCGCGCCTCGCCCATGAGCCGTCGCATGGCCCGATCGTCGTCCAGGCGACCGCACTTGACCGCGACCGGCCGTTCGAGCCGCTCGTCCCAGGCCAGCCAGACGACGCCCATCCCACCTCTGCCGATGGGCTCCTGCAAGAGATACCGGTCAGCGATCCTGTCCCCGGCCTCCGGCGTCACCAGCACCGCCCCACCCCTCGCCCCCAGCCGACCGTCCCCTCAGGTGACGGAGTGTACTCAGCACGAACCCGGCAGTGATCCGCTTCACCGGACTTCGCGCGGACCCGCCCAGAACCCCCACAGCGCCTCCGGGCCGGGACGAGCAGGAGCGCGCGGAACACACCCGCCGGTCCCCGCCAGCGCCGCCAGCGCCGCCACCAACTCGGTGAACTCCATGAGCGGCTCCCGGTGCATACGGACCACCCGGCCCGGGGGAATCGCGGCTCCTGGTGGGCTGTCCACCGGGAGCACCGAATCGCCGAGGAAGACCGCCCGCTCCAGACCGACGCTGCGGGCGTGGCAGACCACTGCTGTCCAGACCTGCGGGCGGGCGCGCCCCATCCGCACCACAGGAGGCCGGCCAGGCCTGGCTCAGTTGTCCGTGAAGTCCCCCGGGATTGTCCGTGCTCGGTAACGGACGCATCCCGTGGCCGCCGCTCCTCGTCCTACCAGATGGTCGCGAGGTGACCGGGGAATCGGCGAGGAACTGCGGGAAAGCAGGGCGGACATGGCGCGGCACGGTGACGGGCGGGGCTGGTACGGCAAGGTGGTCGGGGCGGCACTCGGGGTGACCTTGTTCGCCGTCGGCGCCTCGATGTGGACCGCGCAGGCCGACGCCGTGAGCGCCCCTTCGTCAAAGGCGACCGCGCCGGCCACGCGCAGCAGTGGCGTCAAGGCGGTCGCGGTGGCCATCGCGCACGCCTCGGACAGGGGGGCGCGCGGCGTCAACATCACCATCGACGACGGGCCCGATCCCGTCTGGACGCCTCAGATGCTGGACGTGCTGCGGGAGTACGGGGTGAAGGCCACGTTCTGCATGGTGGGGACGCAGGCGCAGGCACATCCGGACCTCGTGAAGAAGGTGGTCGCGGCCGGGCACCGGCTGTGCGACCACACGGTGTCGCACGACACCGCGATGGACAAGAAGTCCCACGCGTACCAGTCACAGCAGATCCTCGACGCCGAACGCATGATCACCGAGGCGTCCGGGGGCGTACGACCGATGTACTACCGGGCGCCGGGCGGTGCCTTCACCCCGTACAGCCGCACGCTCGCCGCCTCCCGAGGCATGCGCCCGCTGGGCTGGAACGTGGACACCAAGGACTTCGAGCGGCCGGGGACGGACGCCATCGTCGCCACCGTCGAGCGGGAGCTGCCCAACGGACCGACGCTCCTCTTCCACGACGCGGGGGGCGACCGCTCCCAGACCGTCGAGGCCCTGCGCCGGATCCTCCCCCAGCTCAAGGAGCAGGGCTGCTCCTTCGGTTTCCCGGTGCGCTGAGCCCCGGCCCTGGCCGTATCCGGCGTTCAAGGAGGTCAAGGACTTCAAGGAGGTCAAGGAGGTCAAGGAGGTCAAGGAGACGACCCTCTCCAGCGAGGACGCGCGCAGCCCACGTCCGCACTGCCCGGCCGGTGTGCCGACGTGCAGCCCCAGGCCGGCGGCCTGGGGCTCCTTTCGGTGCCGGGGCTCGGCTCTACCAGGTCACGGGGCTCCCGCGCCGGCCCCGCTCGCGAAGCCGAACATGCCCACCAGGTCGCCGCGTTGCAGGCGGCCGCTGTCCAGCCGTTGGCCTGGGGGGTTCTGGGTGACGCGGCTCAGATGAGTTCGGGTTGCGGTTCCGGCTGCCGGGCTGGTGCGGGCCTCGGTTCCCACTCTCCGGTGGTCCGGACGTAGCCGTAGACGACCGAGGCCAGCGTCAGCACGAGGAGTGGTCCGGACAGCCACGGGTGCTTGGCCATCTCCCAGGGCAGAAAGCGATAGGACACCAGGAGGGCAGCGAAGACCGTCGCGCCGTAGGCGACCAACCGGATTCCCGCTCGGTCCCAGCCGCGGTCGAGCGAGCGCAGGGCTGCCTCGATCGTGAGCGTGAACACCACACCGGCGATGAGATCCACACCGTAGTGGTAGCCGAATCCCAGGGTTGCGGTGAGCGTGGCGATCAGCCAGAACGTGCCGGCGTAGCGCAGGACCCTTGGGCCCTGGCGGGAATGGATGAAGATCGCGGTGGCCCACGCCGTGTGCAGGCTGGGCATGCAGTTCCGCGGGGTGATCTCGTCGAACGGCATGTGGTGCGGAGCTTTGACCGGCGGCGGGGTTCCCGGCCACAGGTCGGCGACCGCCCAGTACTCGCTGGACGGAGTGTGCGACCACAGGCTGACCGCCGACCAGTGCTCGGCGCCGGTGCCATAGGCGAAGACCGGTCCGACGACCGGAAAGATCATGTAGATGGCCGGGCCGAGGAGGCCTATCACCAGAAAGGTGCGCACCAGATGGTGGCCCGGGAAGCGGCGCTCGACCGCCACGTGACGCAACTGGTAGAGCGCGACGACGACCGCGGCCACCGCGAGCTGGCCGTAGACGATGTCGAGGAAATTGAAGCCGATCGGGCCGGTGGCCGTGACGATCCGGCCCAGCAGCCACGACGGGTCGCCCAGCGCGTGGTCGGCGGTGGCCATGTACTGGTCGAGCACCTCCGGGCGGGTCTTCGAGGTGATGAGCAGCCAGGTGTCGCCGGTCTTGCGGCCGGCCACCAGCAGCAGGCCAAGTCCCACGCCCTTCAGCAGCAGGACCCGCTCCCGGCCGGTGCGACGCGTGACCGCGATGACCGCACAGCCCAGCATCACCCACAACGCGCCGTTGCCGAAGGGGTGCCCGTGGGCCACCTTGACGTCGGCCGCCCACCGGACCACGAAGAAGACGACGTCGATACCGATCGCGGCTCCGAGCGCGATGAACCGTTGCCGCCAGGTGAGCACCACCATCATCAACGCCATACCGGCGTACAGCAAGAAGCCTGATTTGGGGGCGAATACCACCTCTCGAGCCTCGCCGGCGAGGGGTCCGGGAAGGCCGTAGCGACGTGCGGCGATTTCCAGCGCGATGTGGAATCCGAGGGCCGCGACACCCGCCACGGCCCAGAGTCTCGCTCGCGGTCGGCGCCACACGGAGAACGCCGTTCTGCCGTCTGCTCGCGGGAGGGCCCGCGGTGGTATGTGTATCAATTTCGGCCAATTCGCTAGTTCTGAGTCAAGGGTCAGGGTGGGTTTCGCTCATCTCCTTCCGCTCGGGGCCGCCTTCTCCCCCACGAAGAGCAGCCCGCCCGACAGGGGAAGACGGAAAGTCCACAGTCCAGGTTCCAGCCCCGTTCCCGGGTGGCACGGGAGGCGTCGTCTCAGCCTCATCGAGCGCGTCGACCTGGGCAGAGCCTCAGTCAGCCGCCGCACGTCGTAGTCGCGCGCCCACACATCCGGATGCCGGACAACGAGGCCGCGCGAGCCCAAGTCCCCTGCGGATCCTCACCCTTGGACGGGAAGGTCCGGGTGGGTGGCCAGAAAGATCATGTAGGCGATCGCCGCCGTGGCGCCCAGCAGGGATAACGCACCACCCGCTACCGCCCGCGGCCTGCTCGTCCGGCCCGGGCCCGATGCCTGGTACTCGATGCGGGCCCGCACGAGGCCGACGACAGCCAGGGGTAGCGCGATGAAGCAGACCAGCATCCAGAACGGGCAACACAGCCAGCACGCCAGGGACGCACCGCCGAACCAGACCGCGAGCTCTGCCCGCTCTCGGGTCTCGTCCGGTGCGCCGACGGAAGTCATGGACCGATCCAAGCAGAAAGCCTGTGAAGGCGTGCGCCGGGTGCCGGTCGGTCCTCGATGACCGGGCGGCACGGTGCCAGGAACGGGTCGGGCCGCTCCCGCACAACGTGGCCCGCGAGCACGGCGGGTGATCACCCGCCGTGGCCGTCGGCGTTACGTGACATTGGCATTACATGGGGTTACGTGGCGTTATGTGGCGTTACGGCTCAAGGGCGCCGCACCGTGGCGATGGCAAGCGCCCCGATCGCGCAGGCGATGGTGGCCGCGAGGTAGGCGAGGTGGTAGCCCGTGAGCTGGTCGTCGCTGGTCGCCGCGACCAGGACCATGACCGCCACTCCGACACTGGCGCCGATCTGCTGTGCCACGACGTTCACCGCCCCGGCGACCGCGTGCCGGTCCGGCTCAACGCCGGTGAGCCCGGCGGACGTCATCGAGGGGAAGTTCAGGCCCTGGCCGATGCCGCTGACGACCAGGCCGGGCAGCACGTGCAGCACGTAGCTGCCGTGGTGCGGTGTGCTCAGCCACAGCGCTGTTCCGCCGCCGATCAGGACGAGCCCGACGGCCATCAGCCGGTACGGAGCGTGCCTGGCCAGCAGGTGTCCGGTGGCGTAGTTGGCGGTGAGGAACACGGCCAGCGACATCGGCACCAGGGCAAGACCGGACTCGAGCGGAGAGTAGTCCAGCATCCCCTGCAGATACAGGGGCGCGAAGAACAGCATCCCGACCGAGCCCATGTACTGGAGGAACGCTGCCAGGCTCGCGGCCCGTACCGAGGAGATCCGGAAGAGGCCGAGCGGAAGGACCGGGTCGGCGGTGCGGTGTTCGCGCACGACGAAGAGCACCAGAAAGGCCACCGCGGCGCAGAGCGCACTCCAGGCCACCGCGCCGCTGCTGCTCGCGCCGACGACCAACAGGGTGAGGCCCAGCGTGCCCGATATCGCCCCGGGCAGGTCCAGCCGGCCGCCGCGCCCGACACCATGGGGCAGACCGGCGCGCGTCACGGCCAGCACGGCGAGCCCCAGAACCACCGAGAACCACAGCACCGACCGCCAGCCCAGGAACTGGGTCAGTACGCCGCCCAGCAGCACCCCGCCGCTGAAGCTCGCGGCGCCGACCGCGGCGTACACACTGAGCGCCCGGTTGCGCGCCGGACCTGGTGGAAACACCTCGGTCAGCAGAGCCAGCGCGGCCGGACCCGACAGGGCCGCGCCAATGCCCTGGGCCGCCCGCGCGCCGAGCAGCACGGCGGTGTCCGGCGCCAGCGCCCCGGCCAGCGCGGCCAGCGCGAACAGGGCGACCCCGAGTTCGAACACCCGCCGTCGGCCGAACACATCGGCCAGCCGGCCACCCACCAGCAGGAACCCGGCGAACGTCACGGCGTAAGCGATCATGACCCACTGGAGCGTGGTGTCGTCCAGGCCGAAATGTGTTCCGACGGACGGCAGGGCGGCATTGAGGACCCCGAGACCACTCACGTCCAGTGCCAGCGCCCCGGCCAGCACTCCAAGTGCCAGGCCCGGCCGGTGCTGTGGCCTCACCTCGGTACGGGTCACGCGGACCTCCCGGTGAACTCGCCGCCGGCGGTGCCGGCCGGCCGGGCCGCGTCCGCGGGATCCCGCGGGCCGGCGGCCTCGGTCCGTACGCCGAAAGGTGCGGCCGCAAGGCGGTGCGGTGGACGTCTGGATAACGTCACGCCGGCAGCGCTCGTTAGGGTTTGTTGGGCAATGGCGAGTTCCAGTTGTCCGGTGCCCACCGCCAGGACACGAGTGTCGGCCGACACCGGTTTGTGGTTCATGGATTTCATGCCGAGCAGCTTGCAATGGCACTCGCCTGCTGTCCAGGCCGCCCCAACTCCTATGCCACCGAAGCGTATCCCGCACAAGGCCACCACATCTCCCGCCGACTTGTGCCGCCGGCGACCGCAATGGATTACCGGCCAGGACCGGGATGCGTGAGGATTGACCCGGGTTGAACAGGGATGCCCGCTGTCGCCCATGACGTCCGGACCGACTCACGGCCAGAGCGCGAGAAGAACAGCGAACCAGTCACTTCGGGGGCTAAATCTCGTCAGCGCTCCTTCCGACCCACGAATCACACTTGTCTCTCCATTCACACAGTGGCAGTCTGAGGTGTCGGCCGGGCGAGAGCCCATAATCCGGACCACGTCAGTCCGCATAGTTCCTGACTTGGGTGAATGGGGTCTCGAGGCTCGTCGGCAGTGGTAGTGCGGCGGAAGATTTTCGCCTGTACGTTGCTGAAGGCAACGCAGTCGCGGATCGGCTTGACCAGGAGACTGACGAGGAAACCCGGCGGCTGGACTGCCGGGCAGTGAACCTGAACCGGATCACGATCCGGTTCAGCCAGGACGACTTAACGGGGGTTGGGTCTCGGTGCGCGCACCAGTTTTTCCACAGCCATGTCTTTCTTTCCGTGGTGGGACAGCCCGCCCAGCGCGCCACGGATCTCTTTGCCCCTGAGCGGGCTTCCTCGCGTGCGGCCCCAGTGCGGCGCTCGACACGGCGGAGTGAATCTTCCGGTTCATGCTCTCTTCACGGCCCGTTGGCCGGGCACCGTCTGACCATTTCGATAACCGCCCGTCTCGGCCGCGTTTTCCGGCCTGCCCGCATGTGTGCCGCAGCCACCTCAATCCTGCTGCCATTGCACCGTTGACGGAGTTTCTGCGCCCTGAAACTGCCGGCCGCAAGCTCTGCCCGCGTACATTTCATTTGCCCTGCCGAGGAGCCGAAATGCCCCAAGAGCGCGCAGCCCGAGACTTATCCGCCGTAACAGAGTTTCTCATTTCTCGTGTTGTCGAGCTGATGGACATATCCCGGGACTCGGTGGATCGCTGGGCACCGATGCACCGGTACGGTCTGGATTCGCTTAAACTGTCAACCATTGCCGCCTCGTTGTCCGCATTCGTCGGCTGGAAAGTTCCGGTCACCTGGATGTGGCAGTACCCGTCCATCGACGAGCTGTCCCATGCGCTTGTCGACGGTCCACGAGCCGCTCAGACCGCCCCGGGCAGCGATCGCCGGGTGGCATCGCACGAGCCCATCGCGATCGTGGGCATCGGCTGCCGGTTCCCCGGCGGACCGGATCCGTCCGCGTTCTGGCGGCTGCTGGCCGAGGGCCGCGACGCCGTCGGCCCGGTGCCGGCCGCGCGGCGCGATCTCCTGGGCGACAAGGTGCGCTGGGGCGGATTCATCGACGGCATCGACCAGTTCGATCCGCTGTTCTTCGGCATCTCGCCCCGCGAGGCCGTCCAGATGGATCCGCAGCAGCGGCTGGTACTGGAACTGGCCTGGGAGGCGCTGGAGGACGCGGGTGTCCCGCCGCTCAGCCTCGTCGGCAGCGACACCGGCGTGTTCATGGCCTCCTGTTGGGGCGACTACGCCGCGTTGGCCCACTACCGCGGCCCTGACAGCCAGATCACCCCGCACACCGCGACCGGCATGCACGACGGCATCATCGCCAACCGCGTCTCCTACTTCCTCGGCCTGCAGGGCCCGAGCATGGCCATCGACGCCGCCTGCGCCGGATCGCTGGTCTCCGTACACGTGGGATGCCAGTCGATCTGGATGGGCGAGAGCGAGCTGGTGCTGGCCGGCGGCGTGAACCTGAGCTTCGTCTCCGACTACTACACCGCCATGGACCAGATGGGCGCGCTCGCCCCGGACGGCCGCTGCAAGTCGTTCGACGCCCGGGCCGACGGCTACGTCCGCGGTGAGGGCGCCGGGGTCGTGGTGCTCGCCCCGCTGAGCGTGGCCCTCGAGCGCGATCTGCCGGTCTACTGCCTGATCAAGGGCAGCTCGTCCCACAACGACGGGCTGAGCAACGGCATGACCGCGCCGAACCCCCGGGCGCAGGAGCTGATGCTCCGCAACGCCTACCGACGGGCCGGCATCGCACCGTCCCTCGTGGACTACATCGAGTGCCACGGCTCCGCGACGCCCCTCGGCGACCCGATCGAGGTCAACGCCATCGGCGCGGTCCTGGGCGGTGACCGCGCGGCGCCGCTGCGGCTCGGTTCCGTCAAGTCCAACGTCGGGCATCTGGAAGCGGCAGCCGGCATCGTCGGACTGGTCAAACTCGCCCTGTCGATCCGCAACGGCGTGCTGCCGCCGAGCCTGCACTACGCCACCCCGAACCCGCAGATCATGTTCGACGAGTACAACCTCACCGTCCAGGACCGGCTGACGCCGTGGCCGCGACGGTCCGACGCACGCCGGGCGGGCGTCAGTTCCTTCGGCTTCGGCGGCGCGATCTGCCACGTCGTCGTCGAGGAGCTGCCGCGGCCCGAGGGCTCGCTCCTCCTGCTGGCGGAGGACTCCCGGGAGGCGCTGGCCGAGCGGGTCTCGGCGCTGCGTGACGAGAACGACCTGCGGGAGATCTGCCGTCGGACACCCGGCGACGGCCCGTTCCGGCTCGCCGCCGCGGCCCGCGACATGACCGAGCTCAGGGCGCAGCTGGCTGCCTTCACCGCCGGCACGACGGTTGACGGGCTGAGTGCCGGGGAGCTGACCGGACGCAGGCCGCGGGTGGCGTTCCTGTTCTCGGGAAATGGTTCGCAATGGGTGGGCATGGGCAGGCAGTTGCTCGCCGGTATGCCCGTGTTCCGGCGGTCCATGATGCGCTCCGACAAGCGGATGCGGGAGCTGCTGGGCTTCTCGCTCGTCGACCAGATGCTGGCGCCGGACGGCCGCATCGACGACATGGACGTCTTCCAGCCGCTGCTGTTCTGCATCCAGGTCGCGCTGGCCGACGCCTGGCGCTCGCTGGGGGTGGAGCCGGACGTCGTCGTGGGACAGAGCGTCGGTGAGTTCGCCGCTTCCCACATCGCCGGCGCACTCGACTTCGAGGACGCCTCCCGCCTGGCCGCCGCACACGGCCGGCTCCTCCAGCAGCTGGCCGTCGGACGCGGCGAGGGCATCGTGGTCACGACCGGTGCGGACGTCGTCAAGCAGTACCTGACCGGCCGGCTCACGGTCGCCGGCTACAACGGCCTGAACTCCACACTGGTCACCGGTACGCCCGAGGAGATCGACGGCCTCGTCCAGCGGCTGACCGAAGAGGGCATCACGAGCCACCGGGTGCGGATGGGCCACGCACCCCACTCGCCGCTGGTCGACCACGTCCTCACCCCGCTGAGGGCCGAACTCGACGGCATCGCGCCCCGGACCACGCGCGTCCCGATGATCTCGACGGTCACCGGCGAACTCGTCGACGGCGCGGAGCTCGGGCCGGACTACTGGGCGGACAATCTGCGCGGGGAGATCCGCGTGGTCGACGCGCTGACCACCCTGCGCGGCCACGACATCGACGCAGTGATCGAGCTCAGTCCGCATCCCGTACTGCTGAAGTCCGTGGCGGAGATCCTGCCGGCGACCACCCTGCCCTCGCTCCGGCGTGGCACCGACGAAGCCTGGACCCTGCTCGGCTCGCTCGGCGCGCTGCACGCCGCCGGCCACCCCGTCGTGGCCGGCCCGTTCGTCACGGGCGACCGGGGACGCCACGTCACGCCGGGCCAGGGCGACGTGGCGGCCGACGAGCAGGTGCAGCTCGTACCCGTCACGGCGCGCTCGGCGGACGCGCTGGCCGCCACCTGCCGTGAGCTGTCCAACCACGTCGAACGTGACCCGGGCCTGCGGGTTTCCGACCTCGCCCACACCCTCGCGACCAGGCGTTCGCACCACAACCACCGCATCGCGTTGTTCGCCCGCAACCGTCAGGACGTCCTGGACGGACTTGCCCGGGTCGCCGCCGGGCAGCCGCACCCCGATGTCGTCACGGGCACGGTCGCCGGCAGCGGCGACCGGCGGGTGGCGCTGGTGTTCTCCGGCGGCGGAACGCAGTGGGCCGGCATGGGCCGGGAACTCATGCGCTCGCACACCGGCTTCCGTACGTGGATGAACGCCTGCGATGCCGCCGTGCGCGCGGCCGGCGGCTGCTCGGTGCTCGACGAGCTCGCCGCCCCGGCCGGCCGGGCCAGGTTCGAGGAGATGGACTTCCAGCAGCCTGTGCTGTTCGCCTTGCAGGTCTCGCTGGCGAAGGTCTGGCTCGAACTCGGTGTTCCGGCGACCGCCGTCGTCGGGCACAGCCTGGGGGAGGTCGCGGCCGCGTGTGTGGCCGGCGCGCTGTCGCTGGAGGACGCCGCCCGCGTCGTGGTCGCCCGGTCGCATCTGCTCGAACGGCGAGCTGCCGCCGGCGCCATGATCTCGGTGGACCTGTCGGAGCAGGAGCTGCTGCCGAGGATCGCCCCGTACGCCGAGCACGTGGCCGTCGCCGTGGTGAACAGCCCCACCAGCGCGGCGGTCTCCGGCTCGCCCGACGCCATCGGCGCCCTGGAGGCCGACCTCCGGCGGGCCGGGATCCCGACCAGGAGGATCCGGGTGGAACGGCCGGTGCACAGCCCCGGTATGGATCCGCTGATCCAGCCACTGCGCGACAGCATCGAGGGCATCACCCCACTGTCGAACACCATCGACTTCCATTCCACGGCACTGGCCGACACGGTGAACCCGGTCGTCGACGTCGACTACTGGGTGCACAACCTGCGCAACCAGGTCCGGTTCGCCGAGACGATCGGTGCCCTGGTCGAGGACGGCATCGGCACCTTCATCGAGATCGGCCCGCACGAGACGCTGCGCGGCGCGGTCGAGGAGATCGCGCTGACCCGCGGTGCCGGTGTGCACGCGGTCAACTCCCTGCGGCGCGACGAAAATGACGTCCGCTGCCTGCTGGGGGCCGCCGCCTCGCTGTACGTCAGGGGCCTTCCGCTGGCCTTCGACTCGTTGTTCGCCGACGACGTCGAGGTGGTGGAGACCCCCCTCGTGCAGTGGCAGAAGGACCGCTACTGGCTGGACACCACACCCCGGCCCCAGGTCACCTCGGCACCGGTCGCCGGACCCGTGGCCGAAACCGTGGCCGAGACCGGGGCCGAGACCGTGGCCGAGACCGTGGCCGAGGCGGTGGCCGGGACCGTGGAGTCCAAGCCGCTGGAGGAGGTCGTCCTCGGTGAGATCGCCGACGCGCTGGGCGTGCCGGCGAGCAAGTTCGACGCAGGCGCCGGCCTGCGCGACTTCGGTCTCGACTCGATGCTGGCGATCCGCCTCGTCAACAGGTTGCAGTCGCTGTTCGGGCAGCGGGTGTCGCCGGTGGTGTTCCTGGACGGCCGGACCATATCCGAGGTCGTCGGCCACCTCGTCGAGACCTTCGGCCGGACCACTGCCACCACGGCGGTCCCGTCGGCACCGGCCGCGGCGGAGCAGCCGTCCCCGGCGTCGGAGCCACAGCCGGAGGCGGTGGCCGAGCCGACGCGGGCGCCCCGGGGCGAACCGGCCCGGACCTTCCTCGACGATCTGACCGAACTGGACGCCGAGGAGCTGGTGGACGAACTGGCCGCGCGCGGCTTGCTGGAGCCCAGCGACGCACCGGCCTTCGAGCAGCTACGCGCCGACGGTCTCGGGCTCGAACTGGCACCGGCGTCCCACGGCCAGGCCTCGCTGTGGTTCATGCAGCAGATCGCCCCGGACGCCGTGCCCTACAACTTCATGGTGGCCGCCCGGATCCGGACGGCGGTCGACGAGCAGGCGCTCGACCGCGCCGTGCGGGCCGTGGTGGAGCGGCATCCCCCGCTGCGCACGCTCTTCGTCGAGGCCGGTGGCAGCCCGTACCAGGTCATCCTGGACGAGCCGGTGTACGAGTTCCTCCTGGTGGACAGCACCGACCTGGACGACGAGCGAGCCCGCGAGGAACTGGCCGGGTTCGGCCACCTGCCGCTCGACCTGGACCATGGGCCGCTGGTGCGGGTGGTGCTGATGACGCGCGGGCCGGCGGACCACTACCTGCTGGTGCTCGTGCACCACATCGCGTCGGACGCGGCGTCGGCCGACGTGATGATCCGCGAACTCCAGGAGTTCTACGAGGGCGTCGACCCCGCCGGCAGCGCGCCGGTCGTCCCCTACACGGACTTCGTCGACTCCGAACGGCAGTGGCTGGCCGCCCCCGCGGCCGACGCGGCACTGGACTGGTGGTCGCGGAAACTGGCCGACCCGCCCGCCCACCTCGACCTGTCCACCATGGAGCGGCCTCCCGGCGTCACCTACGAGGGCCGCGACCTGCGGTTCCGCTGGAGTGCCGAAGAGACGTGCCTGCTCAGGGAGTTCGCGGTCCGCGAGGGCGTGTCGATCAGCACCGTCGTGCTGGCCGGTTTCTTCGCCACGCTCAACCGCGCGGCCGGGGTGGAGGACTCCGTGCTGGCCACCGCCATCGCCCAACGCAGCGAACCGGGCTGGGAATCGGCCATCGGCTACTACCTGAACACGGTGCTGGTACGCGCGGCACCCGCCGGCGACCGCAGTTTCCGGGACCTGCTGAACGAGGTCCACGCCTTCTCGCTCGGCCTGCTCGAGCACATGAACTACCCGCTCGACCTGTTGGCGTCCACCCTGAAGCCGACCAGGGCCGAGGGCCGCTCCCCGTGGTTCGACGTGGTGGTGAACTGGCTTTCCTCGGACGCGTTTCCCCGGTCCGTCAAGCTCTTCCACGGCATCGGCGACACCATCGCGCCCGACAGTGCCCTGCCGCTCGAACCGCTGCCGGTGCGCAGGCACCTCGCCAAATTCGACCTGGAAATCTCGATGGCCGACATCGACGGCGAGGTGGTCGGCCACGTCCAGTACAAACCGAGCTACCTGGAGACGGGGACCGTGACGGCACTGCTCGCGCTCTACCGCACGGTGCTCTTCGACTCGATCGCCCACCCCGACCTGGCCCTCCAGGACATCGCCCCGAGCGGCCGCCCCGAGGAGACAGACCAGTGACCGAGACCCTGCACTCCGAGTTCGTCGAGCAAGCGGTCAAGAACCCGCACGCGCCCGCCGTCTACTCCGACGCCGGCGTCCTGACGTACGGCGAGCTGAACGAGCGGTCCCGCGTGCTGGCCGAACGGCTCGTCGCCGACGGCGCCGGCCCCGGTGTCCCGGTGGGCATCTGCGTCGAGCGCACCCCCGACCTGATCGTCGGCATCCTGGCCATCCTGCGGGCCGGCTCCTGCTATGTGCCACTGGACCCGAAGTATCCGGCCGAGCGGCTGACCTTCATGGTCCGGGACAGCGGGACCCACCTGCTGCTGACCACGCCCGCGTCCCGGGCCAACTGCCCGGCCGGCCCGACCGTGGTCCTGCTGGGTGAGACGGTGACGACCGAGCCCGGCGAGAAGCCCGTGCCGGTCGTGCCCGGCGACACCGCGTACATCATCTACACGTCGGGATCCACCGGCCGGCCGAAGGGCGTGGCCATCCACCACAGCGGCTGCGTCGCCATGCTGTCCGAAATGGACCGGATCTTCGACGGCTGCGACCTGAGCGGCGTCTCCGCGGCGAGCTCGGTCTGCTTCGACATGTCCGTGATGGAGATCTTCGGCGCGTTGTGCCGGGGCGGCGCCGTCGTGCTCGTGGAAAGCGCCGTCCACCTGCCGGAGAGTCCGTACGCCGACAGGATCACCCATCTCAACGTCGTCCCGTCGGTGATGAACGGACTGCTCGACGCCGTCTGTCTGCCGCCGAACGTGCGCACGGTCGTCTTCGGCGGAGAGCCCCTGCGGCGCAAGCTGGTGGACCGGGCGTACCGGGAGACCAGCGCGGACCGGGTCTTCAACGCCTACGGCCCCACCGAAGGGACCGTCTTCTGCTCCTTCAAGCTGGTGCCGGAGGACGAGACCGATGAGCCCTCGATCGGCACACCGTCGGTCAGCGCCCGCGCCTACGTGCTCGACGAGAACCTGGAACGGCTGCCGCCGGGCGTGCCCGGTGAGCTCTACATCGGCGGCGTCGGACTCGCCCACGGCTACGTCAACCGGCCGCGCACCACGGCCGAACGGTTCGTGCCGGACCCGTTCATGGACGGCGAACGCATGTACCGCACCGGTGACGTCGTCACCTTCACCGACGACGGTGAGCTCCGGTTCGGCGGCCGCTCCGACCACCAGGTCAAGCTGCGCGGCTTCCGCATCGAGCTGGAAGAGGTCGAGGCCCGCCTGACCGGCTGCCCCGAGGTCCAGGAGGCCGCCGCGGTCGTACGGGGCAACCGCCTCATCGGCTATGTCGTGCCCGCGGGCGGCCACCAGGACGGTGTCCGGCTGGACGCCGGACTCCAGAGCGCCATCACCGGCAGGCTCGCCACCGAGCTGCCCGAGTACATGGTGCCGGGGACGATCGTGTTCCTGGCCGCGCTTCCGTCGGCGCCGGGCGGAAAGCTCGACCGCGCCGCGCTTCCCGAGCCGCCGGCCGCCGATTCCGGCCGCCCGTTGACGGCCGCCGGCACACCGACCGAGGTGGCGCTGTCGGAGATCTGGGGCCAGCTGCTCCACCTCGAACCGGCGAGCATCGATGTCCAGGCCGCCTTCTACGACCTCGGCGGCGACTCACTGCTCCTCGTCCGGCTGGCCAGGCTGATGACCCGGCGGTTCGACCGCCGCGTCCGCGTGCCCGACCTGTTCAGCTTCCGTGACATCTCCTCCCTCGGCCGCTGGCTCGACGAGGAGAGCGGCGCCACCCCCGAGCTGGTCCAGTCGGCCCGCCTCCGCGCCCACACCCGCCGCGCCGCGCTGCGTGGCCGCCGTACCTCCACCGGCAGCTGAGCCACCCCCACTTCGACTCGAAGCAGGAGCCTTGCCATGACCGAAAGCCCCGAGCAGGACTACGACCCGGGCGATGTGGCCGTCATCGGCATGTCGTGCCGGACGCCCGGCGCCGGCACCAAGGAACAGTTCTGGGACAACCTCATACACGGCAGGGAGTCCGTGTCGTTCCTGGCCAAGGACGAGATCCTGGTCGACGAAACCCTGATCCACAGCCCGTTCTACGTGCGGGCCTGCGGCTTGCTCGACGGCTACGACCGGTTCGATCCGGGAGTGTTCGGCATCAGCGACCGGATGGCGAACAGGATGAACCCGGAGAACCGGTTGTTCCTGGAGAGCGCGTGGGAGTCGCTCGAGGACGGGGGTTACGACCCGGACCGGGTCAAGGCCGAGGTGGGCGTCTACGGCGCCAACAACCCGCAGACCGCAGCGCTCTACAGTGCCCCGCCGGACCGGGTGTCGGTCGGCCCCGAGGCGATCGAGGCCAGCCTGGCGTGGTCGCCGGACACCATGACGTCCAACGCGCTGTACTACCTGGGGCTGACCGGCGAGGCCGTCACCCTCGCCGCCGTCTGCGCCGGCTTCCACTACGCGGTGCACCTGGCCTGCCAGTCGCTGCTGCTCGGCCAGACCGACATGGCGATCGCGGGTGGAGCCATGGTCCGGCTGCCGCACCCTCGTGGTCACCTGTGGGAAGAGAACCGCATCCTGTCCAGGGACGGCCACTGCCGCCCGTTCGACGCCAACGGCACCGGCACCGCGCTGTCCAGCGGTGTCGTCACGCTGCTGCTGAAGCCGGTGGCCCAGGCCGTCGCCGACCGGGACCACATCTACGCCGTGGTCAAGGGCTCGGCCATCAACAACAACGGTGTCAGCGCGATGGCCTACGGTCTGGCACAGCCCGAGCGGCTGAGCGCGTGCATCGCCGGCGCCATGGAGGTCGGTGGCGTCACCCCGGACACCGTGTCCATGTACGAGGCCAACGGTCTCGGCCTGCCGATGACCGACGAGCTCGAGGTGCACGCGGCGAGCATGGCGTTCGGCAAACAGACCGGCACCAGCTCGATCGGCGGGGTCAAGGGCAACGTGGGCCACGGCGGTGTGGTGTCGGGCGGCTTCGGTGCGATGAAGGCCGTGCTGGCCCTCCATCACAAGAAGCTGGCACCGACGGTCAACCTGACGGAGGTCAACCAGGACCTCGACTTCCCCAGCACCCCCTTCGTACCGCAGCTGGAGGCCGCGGACTGGGACCCGGAGTCCGGGATCCGCCGGGCGGGCGTCACCTCGATCGGTGGCGGTGGCTACAACGCGCACCTGGTGCTGGAGGAGCCGCCGGCGGTTGCCGAGCGTGCGCCCGAAGCCGTCGGCAGGCCGCGACTGGCCACCCTGTCCGCCCTGGACGACGAAGCGCTGGCTCGTCAGCGCGCGAGGCTGAGGGACTGGCTGGTCACCCACCCCGAGCTGCGTCTGGACGACGTCTGCTTCAGCCTCAACGTGGGCCGCAAGGTGATGGACCGCCGGTGGGCGGCCGTGGTCCGCAGCCGTGCGGAGCTGATCGAAGCACTGTCCGCCGACTCCCCCCGCGGCCCGGCCGCCGCCGCCGGCAACGCGCCGCGGGTGAACCTGGATTCCTTCCACCGAGGCGACAACGGGATCGTGCAGTCCGGTACGGACGCACCGGCGCTGTCCGATCTGGCTGCCGCCTGGGTGAACGGCCAACGGGTGGACTTCGACTCCCTGCACCTCGGGGAGACCAGCCACCGCGTGCCCCTGCCCACCTACCCGTTCCAGCCGCGCCGGTTCTGGCGTACGGACTGGTGACCGTGAGCACACCGGCACTGGACACCGTGGACCTGGGCGACCCGGGCACGTTCGCCGAAAACAACCTCGACGAGTTCTGGCGCACCCTGCGCGACACCGCCCCGGTGTACTGGAACCCGCCGGCCGGCGGCCGCCGGGGGTTCTGGGTGCTCTCCCGCTACGACGACATCATGGCCACCTACCGGGACGACGTGAACTTCACGTCCGAGCGCGGCAACGTGCTCGTCACGCTGCTGGGCGGGGGTGACGCCGGAGCCGGCCGGATGCTGGCCGTCACCGACGGGCACCGGCACCACGAACTGCGCAAGATCCTGCAGCGGGTGCTCTCGCCGAGGGTGCTCAGCGAGGTGGCCCGGGCGGTGCGGGTCAACACCCGGCAGCTGATCCGCGAGGCGGTCGGGACCGGCGTCTGCGACTTCGCCGAACAGATCGCCGGCCGGATCCCGATGACCACGATCTCGAACCTGCTCGGCGTGCCCGAGGAGGACCGGGACCACCTGCTCGAACAGACCAAGGCCGCGCTGTCGACCGACGACGAGGACATCGACGAGGTCGACTCCGAGATGGCCCGCAACGAGATCCTGCTGTACTTCATGGACCTGGTGGAGCTGCGGCGCGAGTCGCCGGGCGACGACGTGATCAGCATGCTGCTCGGCAGCTCCATCGACGGTGTGCCCCTGTCCGACGAGGACGTCGTACTCAACTGCTACAGCCTGATCATCGGGGGCGACGAGACCAGCCGGCTCACGATGATCGACAGCATCCACACCCTCGCGGCCCAGCCCGAGCAGTGGCGGCGGCTCAAGCACGGCGAGGTCGCGATCGACACCGCGGTGGACGAGGTGCTGCGCTGGGCGTCACCCACCATGCACTTCGGGCGCAGTGCCGTCCACGAAACCGAACTGCACGGCGTACGGCTGCGGCCGGGCGAGATCGTCACGCTCTGGCACTCCTCCGGCAACCGGGACGAACGGATCTTCGACCGGCCCGGGGTGTTCGATCTCGGCCGCACCCCCAACAAGCACCTGGCCTTCGGCTACGGGCCGCACTTCTGCGTCGGGTCGTACCTGGCCAAGGTGGAGATCTCCGAACTCCTCATGGCTTTGCGGGACTTCACCACCGGATTCGAGCAGACCGATGACGCGCTGCGCATCCGGTCCAACTTCCTGACCGGGTTCTCCACGCTGTCGGTGCGGTTCCGGCCCGATCACTCCGGACTGAGAGAGGACGACTGATGAGCGGTAGCCCCTTCGACGGCGGCGAAGCCGACTGGCTGGTCGTGGCGAACGCAGCCGGGCAGTACGCGCTGTGGCGGCCGTACCTGGAGGTGCCGAGGGGCTGGCGGATCGTCCACTCCGCCCCGGACCGTGACGGTGCCCTCGACCATGTCGAGCGGAACTTCACCGCCCCTTGCTGAACAGAAATCCGACCGGCGACCGCCTGGAGCGCGAGTGAACATCTACATTTCGGGACGAGGGGCATTCGCGGTGCAAGTCGCGGAGGCCCTGCAGGACGAAGGGCACCGGATCGCCGGTGTGGCGGCCCCCCGGCTGCGCAAGGGGCAGTCCGACGAGAACAACGCGTTGTCCTGGGACCGTCTGCGCTCCTGGGCGTTCGCCCGGAGCATCCCGTGGACGGACTCGGCCGAGCTGCGCGCGATGCACGTGCCGGACGGGGTGGATCTCATCGTCGCCGCGCATTCCCACGCCTTCCTGGGCCGCCGGACGCGCGCCAGGGCCGCCGTCGCCACCATCGGCTATCACCCCAGCCTGTTGCCGTTGCACCGCGGCCGGGACGCGATCCGATGGACGATCCGCGACGGTGACAAGGTGACCGGCGGGAGCGTCTACCACCTCACCGAGCGCACCGACGCCGGCCCGCTCGCCGCCCAGGAGCATCTGTTCGTGCCCCCGGGCTCGACCGCGCAGAGCCTGTGGCGCGAGCATCTGGCCCCGCTCGGTGTGCGGTTGCTGCTGCGGGTGGTCGCCGACCTCGCCGACGGCAGGCGGATCGAGGTCCCGCAGGACGAGAAGCTGGCGACCTGGGAGCCTGCGATGGGCGCGCCACCGCTGTTCAAGCCCGAACTCATCGCGCTGCCCGGAACGACGTCCGTCGATGGCAGCAGGTGGGCGCTTCACGCGCAGTGAAGGCCACGGGGGACTCCCTCAACCGGCCCTGGAGAGAGCTGAGTTGTCGCCTCGGAGTGCGGGCGCGGGTACGCGCCCGCACCCCGGAGCGCACCGAGGCGGCGGTCGGTCGGGAGGTCGCGCCCTGGGCTCCTGCCGGCTGCGCTACTCGTCGCGCACCCATCGCCTGACGCACTCCATCGGCGGCGGTCCCGGGTCGGCCTCGCGGTCGTGTGGACCGGGTACGGATTCCGGGCGGCCGGCCCGGGGGCCGTCGTGGGCGCAGCGGGTGCAGTCGGCCGCTCCGGAGCAGGCGCCGCCGGCCGGCAACGGCCACGTCACGGCAGGATGGCCGATCCGTTGAACCGGAGCAGCAGCGCGAGGTCACGGATGTCGTCGTGCTGCGTGGCCCAGAGCAGGAAGCGCTCCACTCCGAGTCCGAACCCCGAAGTCCGCATCGGATGGCGGGCGTTCATGTTCACGTACCACTCGTAGGCGTCCTCCGGCACCTCGTGCAGCGCGAGCGCGCGGCGCAGGTCGGCGACGTCGGTGTGGCGCTCGCCGGCGCCCACCGTCTCCCCTATCCCGAAGAGCAGGTCCGCGCTCAGGGCCTTGGCCGGATCCTCCTCGGCGAACGCCTGGTAGAAGGGGACACTGAGGTGGTCGGGATGCGTCAGCCAGACGTACCCGCCGAACTTGTCCATCAGAGCGCGCTCGCCCTGCCGGGTCAGGCTCCTGCACTGGGGCTCCAGCACGCTGACCGCGTCCGGCTGGTCCCTGAGCAGCTCGACCGCTTCCTCGAAGGGGACCCTGGGCAGTGAGCCGCTGCCGGCCAGGATCTCCAGGTGCTCCACGCTGCCGGCCATCTCGGTGATGGCCTGCCTGCCATGGGTGAGGAAGGACGTGGCGAGGTGCCTCAAGTAGGCCTCGACGACCTCGATGACGTCATCGAGTCCCCCGGCGACCTCGGCCTCGCTGTGAAAGAACTGGCACAGGTGCGTCTGGTCCGCGGACTCTCCGCGGAAGGACGGCATGAGGTAATACGACCCCTGCGGAGCCAGCCGGCAGCCGAACTCGAGCATGAACTGCATGGAGTCCGCCAGATAGGTGGGAACTCCTTCGAGTTCCACCTCGACCGGGGAGCTGTCGCTGCCGCGGCCCATCGGGCTGGAAATGGATCCGGTCGTGATGGGGAGGTGAAGGTTACGCGCACCCCGTCGAGTCCAGAATTCCGTCGTGCTGTGCGTGACAATGTCCTGCAGAATGGTCAGGTTGCGGTACCACGGATTTTCCAGCACGGCCAGATAGTGCTTTTCGGGAGTCAGCCAGGAACGAGGAGCCTCCACGGTTCCCCCAGGTGCAACGGACATGAATAATCCTCCGTCGATCGAAGGCGGAAAAAATGTCTTTGCCGCCGGGCCTCTTGGGCCCATCCTTTTTCACATTCGCGTCAGCAGTCCAGGTCCGGGCTCTGCGCACGGTCGCCATGACTTCTCATCGCCATTCGCGGGGCCGCTCTCACATGCTGAGACGCCGCACGGCGGTGGCCGGCCGCTGCCGGATGCCCTGTCCACGGACGGGCTTGAAGGGTTCACCCGTGAAGCAGCGCCAGGCAGTCCGCCAGGGCCCGCGCCGACGTGGGTGAGTGGCCGCTCACGGTGGTCACGGAGTGCACGGCGAAGGCCATCTCCCGGTAGGAGGACAGCCGCAGGTCGCTGAGTGGGGGAACCCTGTGCAGCACGAGGCCCCCCGCGTCCTCCACCCGCAGCTCCCGGCCCTGCAGCGTGACGGTGCGATCGGCGTCCATGATCTTCAACTGGGCTTCCTCGATGGCCGATCTGACCGTGACCACCAGCGAAAGCCGGGCACCGGAGTCGAACTCGACCGATCCGACGGCCGAGCCCTTCTCGGCGCCGTCGATGTGCGCCGAAACGGGCTTGCCGAAGAGCTGGCACACCAGGTCGAGATACGGCGTGACAGCGCCGATGACCGCCTGGGACGGCCACCGTTCGAGGGGCCCCTGCGCCAGGTTGTGCGCCGCGTGGCACAGCGGGCCCGAGGCCGGAGTGAAGTGGGAAATGATCAGCCCGCCGCAGGCAGTGGAGGTCCACGTCAGGCCCGTGATCCCGTGATCGGGAATCAGCAGCCCCCGCAGCGGCAGCACCATTCCCATGGGTACCGCGTAGTTGGCGTCGTCCTCGGCCAGTTGGTCGAGCTCCCTGAGTGAGAGCGGTGGTCCCTCTTCCAGCAGCACCGCCTTGCCGGCGGCGCGGGCGGCCCGGCTGAGGGTGAGGCGATCCGCGTGAGGTACCGCGAGGACGAGCAGCTCGATCTCCGGCCTCTCGAGCAGCTCGGTCCAGCTTCCCGCGGCGGCTTCGCCGACCCCTCGTACGCCGAAAGGACCGTGCCCTTCGTATATCTCGAAGAGTTCGCAGCGTTGCAGGGACGCCCACGCTCGGTGGGCCGCGAGGCCGTCGCCCACAACAGTCGTCAGGATTGGCATAGTTCACTTCCGGGGCCGAGTGCCGCCACTCAGACAGAAATCATCACTCGTTGCCAGGTGGTGGCACCGAATGCAGGGGAACGCACGCTCTCCAGCGCACGGGGACTGGCTTCGAGGAGCCACTTCAAGAACACACCGAGACTTTCCCGGAGTACGACACGCGACAGCATGGCTCCCAAGCAGTAGTGCTTGCCCATACCGAAGGACAGATGGCGAGGCCCGGCCCGCCCGGGGATGAATTCGTCCGGATTCTCGTAGACCGTCTCGTCCCTGTTGGCGGAAGCGATCACAAGGACCACCCGCTGACCGGCCGGCACCGAACACCCCCCGATCTCCAGGGGGGTGGTGGTCGTACGCGGCACGAAATGGAACGGCGCGTCATAGCGCAGGGCTTCCTCGACCACGGCCTCCAGGCGCGTGGCCTCGGCTGCGGCCGACTGCCGTTCGGCCGGGCTCCAGCCCATCATCACGTCGGCCGTCGTGGCCAGAGCGCTCGCCACGGGGTCGATGCCGCCCGTGAGCAACTGCGAGAAGACGGCCAGCGCATCGTCCCTGTCGAGCTTCGCGATGCCGTGCAGCGCCATCAGGCGTTCGTCTTCCGACGACAGCAGCCGGGGCAGGACGGTGGCCTGGACATACGCCCCGAGCTCGTCGGCCGCCTTCAGCGCGACCCGGGCTCGCCGGGCGTCCGCCGTCGGTGTGCTCAGGAAGGCGATGAGTTGCGTGGACCACGCCCGCACCAGGGCCGTGTCACCCGGCGGCACGCCGAGCACGGCACAGGTGAGACGTGCCGCGAGCGGTGCGGCGAAATCGCCGAACAGATCGATCTCACCCGGCGTGGACGCGTCGAGCAGTTCCTGTGCCGTCTGCCGCACGAACTGCGCCCATGCCTCGGCGGTGCGCCGCGGGAACGCGGGAGCCACCACATCACGCAGGCGGGCCTGGTGGGGCGGATCGCTGAAGACCATCCAGGAGTTGAAGAAGGCGACGGCCCGCTCCACCTCCGCGACGTCCTCGGGACGCTGCTGCCCCATGTAGTCCCCGGGACAGGCCGACAGGGTCGGCTCCCTCAGCAGGCCGGACACCAGCTCGTAGGACGTGACGTACCAGGAGTTGGTGGGTTCGTTCCAGTGCACCGGTTCGACCGCGCGCATGCGGGCGAAGACCGGGTAGGGGTCGACAGCTGTCTCGTGCGTCAGCAGTACGGATCCGTCAAACACTGCCGGCCCTCCTCTTCAGCCAGGACTTCACCAGTGGTGCCGCTCCGACGAGCGCACCCGCCGTTGCGATGCCCCGGGCCGGCCACTTGCCGCGGCGGCCCGTCGACAGGAGCTGGGAGTACCCGCGGGCGGCCTTGTCCGGGACCGCGAAGAGCGGGGCCGAGAACCAGGACAGATGCCAGAAGGAAATGTTCATCGTCGCTTTGACCGCACCGTGGAAGGCCGCGGAGGAGAGCCCCAGCAGGGCCCTGTGCCGCCATGCCGCCAACAGCGCGGGGGCGAAGGCCAGTTCATAGAGCAGCGCTCCCGTTGACGCCGCCTGAGCCAGCTTCGGGTTCATCGCCGAAAGGCGCTTCCCGGCCGGCGTCCCGAGTTCGGCCCACGCGCCCTGGAGCGTCCTGCCGTGGGTCCATTTCCAGCCGACCGTGGCGAGCTTGGAGATACCCGACTGCAGATACATCGCGGCGTAGTAGGCCTGCATGGCGGCCAGCAGAGCCGAGGCGTACGCGTCGGACGAGCCCGGACGTTGGGGCTTTTCGGGGTCGTCGGCGAGGGAGAGGAGACCGAGGAACACATTGAGGTGGCTGTTGTAGCTGTACAGGCTGTCGTCGAGTTTCACCACCTGCCGCTGCAGCAGCGCGAAGGACACGTTCGCCGCGATCCTGACGGCTGGATGGCGGGCGCCGAGCATCCAGGCGCCCGCCGACACGACCGTGATCCCGCGCAGTGCCTCGTACGCAAGGGGGTTGACGGCCCGGCCTGTCCCCGGGGTGCCGGCGGCCTCCTCCACCAGGGGCTGGTACGTGGCGAGGAAGGTGCCCGTCGGGAGGTGCCACACGGTGCGCAGCACGGCGGCGCCCGTGGTGAGGCGGCACAGCAACAGGCGTTCCGCGGCGCGGTCCTGGCGGATGCAGAGGTCACTCAGCCACCGGCTCGCGGGCCCTGCCGGCGGACTGGCTCCGTCCACGTCTGAACAACCCATGGCGGGATTCCCTACTTCTCTTGGATGAGCCACTGGATCTGCTTTCCTGCGGTGATGCCCTGTGGATCGTGCCGATGGAGCAGTTCCGCCGAGAACACCGAGGACCGGTCGAACGCGTCACAGGTGTTGTCGACTTCCACCAGATAGACGTCGAGTGCTACGAAAGGGGCAGCCGACGGCGACACCGGAGAAGCCCGCACTTCGTCGAAGTCTTCCCAGGGGGATTCATTGATCAGATGGAGGGTGCGTTCACAGAACGTGCTCCGCAGGGTTTCGTCCGCCGAGCCGAAGAACATCTTGTTGAGGATCGAGACGACCCTGAAGAACTCCACGGGAAGGAGGCACCACGGATCGGTGGGTCCCATGGCGTTGCCGTCCGCGTCATGGAGGACGACCCGGAACTGGTGCCACCGGTCCGGCAAGTCGTAGTTGAACATGTTGTACGCGCAGAAGGGCCAGGTGTTCCGGTTCCGGAACGTGTGCCAGAACTGGACGGCGAGATAGCCGGCCGCCCCTGAGATGACGGCCCGCGAACGGAACTTGGAATGCATGCTTGTCTCCAGCCCGGCGGCCGGGGTGCGAGCGATGTGTGCACCCACACCCCGGCCGGCCACTGACGGCCGCGCGGATCAGGAGTCGCGCAGCTGGGCGACGGCCGCCCCGACACCGTCGACGGGCACCTGCTGCTCGGCCCCGGAGGCCATGTCCCGCACCACGGCCTGGTCCGCGCCCCGGATCGAGGCGAGGTAGCCCACCTCGGCTTCCTCGGCGATGCTCCGCGCCTTGTCCTCGCTCACGGGGTCGAAGACCGCCTGCACCGACAGCTCCGCGCCCCGCAACTCCCGTACGGACCGCAGGACGTTCTGTGCGTCACCGCCTTCGTGCCGTACGACGGTGATGGCGTCCTGCCGCAGACCCCGCTGCTGGCGCACGCCGTCCTCGCGCAGCAGCCCCATGAGCCGGGCGAGCCCGACGGACATGCCCACGCCCGGGTAGCTGCTTCCGTTGACGTGCTTCAGCAGGTCCTCGTAGCGGCCGCCGGCGCCGATCGCCCCCCAGTGCTCGCGTCCGGTCGCGAACGTCTCGAAGACCGTGCCCGTGTAGTAGTCGTGCCCGCGGGTGATCGAGAAGTCCAGGATCAGGTGGTTCTCCGGCATACCGAGGTCGTCGGCGGCACGCAGCACCGTGTCCAGCTCCTCGACGCCCGTCAGGTCCGCACCCCTGAGCTTGAGCAGGTCCCGGGCCTCCGACAGGGTCGGCGACTCGACCAGCCGGCCGAGGTCCGCGGCGACGTGCTCGGGTATGCCGGACGCCACCAGCTGGCTCACGGTCTCCTCGACGGGCTGCCGGTTGCCCTTGTCGAGGATCTGCACGATCGACCGCGCCCGGTGCACCCGCACTCCGTGGCTGTCCAGCAGCGCGGCCAGCACCTTGCGGTTCGAGATGCGCACCGTGAAGCCGGCCACTCCGATGTTCTGGAAGGCACCGACCAGCGCGTTCGCGATCTCCGCGTCGTAGAGCAGGCTGAGTTCGCCGTCTCCGATGACGTCCACGTCGCACTGGTAGAACTCCCGCCAGTGGGTGGCGGTGGGCATCTGCTCCGCACGCCAGACCTTGTTGATCTGGTAGCAGTGCAGCGGGAAGGAGAGCTTGCTGGAGTGCTCGGCGATGAAGCGCGAGACGGGGACCGTCAGGTCGTAGCGCAGGGCGAGATTCGCGCCCGTGTACGACTCCGGCGGCTCCTGCACGGTGAAGGCGAACTCGGGAATGCCGCCGTCGAGGTACTGGGCACCGCCGGCCACCAGCACCTCCTGGCGCTGGACGCAGGCCGAGTCGAGCGGCCGGAATCCCCTCGCCTCGAACCCTCTGCCGATCGTGCGGATGACGCCCTGCTCGAACATCACGTCGGCGGGCAGGGATTCGGGGAACCCGGGCATGGAGATGTCGAGTTGCCTGGCTGCGACCTCTTCACGACCAGGTGTTGCGATGCTCATGGATTGATCCAATCTCGTGTGAGGGACAGCACGGCCGGCCTGTCCCGTGTACGGCTGTTCCGCGGAGAGCCGGGTCCAGCCCTTGCCACGAGGGCTGTACCTGCCCATCAGCCGGCTGGGCCGAGGAGCGTCAGCCGGGGCGGGGCCTCCCCCGCGCAGTGCAGTCGTGCCCGGCCGCCGACCGGCACGGTGAGCATGGGCGTCGAGTGCCCGAGGGCGTAGCCGGCCGCGACCGGGAGGTGAGCGGGCACGATGTCGCGCAGCACCTCGTCGAAGTCGGTGAAACCGCTCAGACATGCCTGAGCTCTGCCGATCCGGCCCACGATCACGCCCACCGACCGGTCGAAGACACCGGCGAGCCGCAGCTGGCGCAGCCGGGCCGCGAACTCGTCCGGCGCGAGGCCCTCGCCCTCGACGAAGACCAGACTGTCCTCGGGCTGGTCCGCGAAAGGGGTTCCGAGGACGAGCGACAGAACGGCCAGGGACCCGCCCCAGAGGGTCCCCTCGACCTCGGCAGAACCACCGCGCACGGTCCGGACCCGCTCACCGCCGTCGCGGGGCGAGCGGGGCCGGTCGTCCGCCTTGTCCCACCAGAGCATCTCGTCCGACCACGTGGCGGGTTCGGTGACCGGGTGCTCCGTCCAGGGACCTGCCAGGCCCGTGACGGCACGGAACTCGCTCCGGGTGTAGTCCCAGGGCCCGGCCGCCTCACCCCATTCGGACACCACCATCGGGCCGTGGAAGGACACCAGGTCCGACCTGCGCGAGGCGGCGTTGAGCAAGGAGGCGATGTCGCTGTAGCCGATCAGCGGCTTGGCGGCCTCACCGATCAACTGCCAGTCCAGGTGCGGCAGCACGTTGATCAGGGTCCAGCCCCCGACCGCGGCGACGATCCCGTCGCACTCCGGGTCGAGCAGGGCCTGGTGCAACTCCGCTGCCAGCGCCGCGGGTTGCAGGGTCGACACCCCGTGGGCGGCGGCGCAGGAAGGCATCGGGCGCACCGTGAACCCGTCGTCCTGAAGAGCCTGGATGCCCCGGGCGAACCGCTTGGGGAAGGCGACGGGCGCCGGCGAACTCGGCGCCCACACCGCGAGGGTTGCGCCCTCGGCCAGGGGGGACGGCCACGTGGTCATGATGCTTCCTTACAGAGCGGTGGAGGTGAACAGCTCGGGCTCGACGTCCGCCGGCTCCTTGCGCAGGAGCAGGGTGGTGAAGCCCATCTGGCTGAGGTTCACGCGGAAGAGCTGCATGTGTTCGCGGTAACGCTTCTCGAGCAGCTCGCCGGCGTCGGAGGGCAGCTCGGCGAGGTGCGGCCGGCGGAGGATGTCGTCCACGAAGCGGTCGACCTCGTCCACCGGGACGTTGTCGAACCGGTAGTCCTGGCGCCAGTACTCGTGCCGTTCGGCCCCGACGAAGAAGTCGATCCAGAAGTCGCGGTAGAGCGGGGTGATGTCCACCTGGATGGCGGCCGACACGTCGGCGATCAGCTGCTCGGAGGGCGTGTCGATGTAGTACATGGGGATCGCGCCGATGAACCCGCCGGGCTTGAGGACCCGGGTGTACTCGGTCAGGGCCTTGTCGCGGTCCGGGATGAGAGAGGTGACGTTCCCGCAGAACACCATGTCGAACTGCCCGGACGGGTAGCCGGTGTCGGTGGCGTCGTTGCGCTCGAAGGTGATGAGGTGGGAGACGCCCGCCTCGTCGGCGCGCCGGCGGGCCTCGACCAGGCTCTCCTCGTTGATGTCGATCGCCGTGATGCGGCAGCCCACGAGCTTGGCCAGCTCGACGGCGGTGATGCCGGTGCTGGTGCCGATCTCGAGAACGTGCGAGTCCTTCGTGAGGAATCCGTTCTGCGCGATCTGGGCGATGCTGCGGATGCCGCCCGGCGGACGGTTGGTCTCGCGGACCACGCCGATGAGCTGGTTGTAGTCCATCTTCTCGATCTCGCCCACACTGAACATGTGCGTTGTCTCCCTGTTGTCGGGGTTATCGGGGTTATCGGGGTTATCGGGCCATAGCCCGTACTGGGCTGTGGAATTCGGTTGGGCTCTCCTCGCGGCCGATGGCCGTGAGCGTCTGGGGGGCCTGTGACGCGTTGCCACGGCCGCGTCAGCCGGCGGGTTCGACCTCGACCCTCAGCTCCAGCGAGACGCGCCGCACCAGCGCCTCGTACTCCTCGCGCGTCTTTGCGCCCAGGACCACGAAGGCGCACCATTCGGAGGGATGCGCGTGGTCGACGCTGTCGCCGACCGTCCGGAGCTGCTGCGCCCGCAGCACGCCCTCGACCGCGAGCATCTCCTTCTCGCTGGGGATGGCCGTGATCCGTCCCGGGCCCGCGGGGCGCAGGTGCAGTCCCCCGAGATAGGGCTTGCTCGGCCGGAGTTCGGGGATCTCGCCGGTGACGACGCCCTGGGCGATGGCCTGGTGGATCTCGTGTCCGAGGCACTCGCTGATCACGGCGCCGATCCAGGCGCCCGCCATGCGCGAAGCGATCTCGGAGAAGACCAGTTCGCCGTCGGGCCGCTCGAAGACCTCGAGGTGGGTGGCGCCTTCGGTGATGCCCAGCGCGTGATTGACCTTGTGATGCAGGTCGGTCACCCGGCGGTACAGCTCCGGCGCCTCGTTCTCGTTGACGACGTAACTGCCGTCGAGAGACGTCTCGTTGGCGTCTGTGCCGGGATCCGCGTCCAGCACCGACATGCGCGGCCGGTAGTAGGCGCTGACGATCAGGTACAGGGGACGGCCGTCGTGCCACAGGGCGTCCACGTGATACTCACGCCCCGAGACGAACTCCTCGGCGGTCAGCTGGTGCGACTTCAGGTGAGGGTCGGGGACGATCTCCTGGAGCATCGGATACAGGTCGTCCGGATCCTCGACCTTGAGCGTCCCGATGGCACCGGATCCGGCCACCGGCTTGACCACGATCGGAAAGGTCAGCCGCTCACGCACGGCGGCGACGTCGTCCTCGCGCGAGGGGTCCGCCAGCGTGATCCAGTCGGCGGTCGGGACCTCCGCGCGGCGGACGCGCTCCTTCATCAACCGCTTGTCGCGGAAGGCGACATGCTGCATCGGATCCTCGGTCAGGCCGAGCAGCACCCCGAGGTAGCCGGCGCCGAACTGGCTGAATTCGGTGAAGCTCACTATGTGGTCGATGGACGCCCCGCGCAGGACGAGGTCCGAGGCCACGGCCGACATTTCCTCGAGCGAGTCGAAGTCCTTGATCCGGTACACCCGTTCGGCCCGGGCCAGCAGTTCCCAGTCGGGGTCCATGTAAGCGGTGTCGAATTCGTCAAGGACGACGAACACATGAGGCGTGAGGTCCAGCATGGACCGGGTCAGCTGCGCACTCCACTTGCAGACGACGACCTGCGGTGGGTCGGCGGGAGAATTCATGGGAACCTGCCTGGAAAAGGTGTCGGACCGGAAAGAAACGGGCTCGGTGGAATTACACGACCTTGAAGGAGAACTCCGTGTGGACACGGTCGGCGGCCGTACGTACCGCGGACTCGCTGTCGCCACTGATCAGGAACGCCGCGAAGAAGTTCTCGTTGTCGAGCGAGGTGACCTGGAAGTCGTCCCACAGATATCCGTCCACCACGCCGGGGATCTTCTTCATCTGTTCCAGGGGGGTGGCATCGGTGACCGCACCCTTCTGCCGGGGTTCGACATTGACGAGGCCGATCACTTCGTCATTCCGCACCGCCGTGCGCAGGTGTTCCAGATCCTCTTCCCCCAGGGCCATGAGAATCATCGCCTCGACGGAATCGATGCCGCAGGTGCGCGTTATCGCGGCGGGATGCATACCGCCGGCGACCCGGGGGTTTATCTCGATCAGCTCCGCGGTGCCGTCCTCGCGCACCCGGGCCTCGACATGCAGCCATCCCCTGGCGAGACCGAGATCAGTGCACAGTGCGCTGATTTTCCGCACCATGGACTCGGCTCCGGCCCGTACCCGGGAGTCGAGAAGCGGGGAGAGCAGTACGCCGGTGTCGTGGTTGCGCTCCTCGTCGCGCCCGCGCTTCTCGACGTAGAACAAGCCCCGGAAGTCACCGTCGATGACGGGTCCGTCGACTGATATCTCGACACCGCCGATGTGCTCCTCGACGATGACCTCGAAGTCGGGTCCGGCGTGCCGGCTGATGTCCCGCAGATGCTCACGGAGTTGTTCCCCGGTGTCGGCCCGCCGGACCAGCCGCGAGGAACCGGAGTCGACACTCGGCTTCACGATCACCGGGTACGCCGGGACCGCCTCGGTCCGGTACGAGCCGGCCGGCCCACTGTCGAACCAGAGCGACGACAGTCCCAGCCGGCGCATCTCGGCCCGTACCCGGGCCTTGCTGACGAGTACCTCGCGTGCGGCCTCACCGCCCGGAAGTCCGTAGTGCCGGGCGATGCGCGCCTGCCACTGAACCAGCGGATCCACGAGGTTGACCACGCCCGTCGGAACCACACCGGCCGCGTCGATGGCCGCCGGCGCCTGGTCCGGCGCCGCCCCGTCCCAGTCGACCACGACGTGCGCGTCGCACGCGTCGCGATTCCTGTCGTCGTGGTTCTCCGAGACGAGAACCGGCCGCTTGCCCAGCGCCTTGAGCAGTTCCGCCACGTGACGGACGCCTCCGACCGACCTCTTCGAGAGGACGAGCACGTCTTGGGAATCTGGCATCAGGAAGTTCCTCTGCTTGAGTCGGTTACTTCTCGGCCGGGCTGTCGGCGGAGCGTCCGGCGGGAACGGGGGCCTGCTCCTTGGCCGGGCCGTCCGCCATCCCGCCGCGGGACGTGGTCCACCAGCACGCGATTCCGCATCCGACCGCGGCGAGGCCACCGATCAGCATGATGCTGCGCACGCTGGTGACCTGAGTGAGTCCGCCGGCGGTGAGCGCCGCGATCACGGCGGCTCCGTAGCTCGCGGCCTGCGAAGTGGCGTAGACGCGTCCGATGAGCGAATTCGGTGTCACCCGCTGCAGGTACGAGGCCACGGCCACGTTGTAGACGAAGGTGGCGATGCCGATGGCGAAGAAGGAGGCGAGGGCCGACCAGAACCCCTGAGCGAGGCCGAAACCCGCGCGGGAGGCGCCGATGGCGACCAGCGCCCACACCATGGTCGGGCTCGTCCCGAGCCGCGCGACGATGTGCGGCGCGGCCCATCCGCCCAGTGCGCTGCCGACAGCCGCCGAAGTGAACAGCAGGGCGTACTGCTCGTCCCCGAGACCGAGGTCCTCCTTGGCGTACACCACGAGCAGGGCCGAGCCGGCGAGCAGTACGAAGTTCAGTACGGCCGAGGTGAGCGTGATGGCGCGCAGGAGCGGCGTGTGCCAGATCGCCGCGAACCCCTCTTTGAGATCGCGTCCGATGACGGAGATCCCTGAGCGCGCCTTCTGCGTCCGCGTACCCGCCGCGACACCCGCGCCGGGTCCGGGCGAGGGCGCCGGGCCGCGGAGCAGGAGGATCAGGATCGTGGCCCCGGCAAAGGTCGCTCCATTGACGAAGAACGGCAGGCTGGCGGACACCCCGATCAGGAATCCGGCAACCGGTGACCCCAGGACGTCCTGGGAGACCATGCGAGCGATGAAGATCCGCGAGTTGCCTTTTTCCAGAAGATGTTCCGGCAGCAACTCGGACATGAGCGGCGGTGCCGCGCTGTCCACGAACACCTCGAAGACCGGGAGCAGAATGGCCAGCGCGTAGATGTAGGAGAGTTCGATCTTGCCTGCGTGGACCAGGCAGGCGAACACGAGTATGGGGATCGTTCGCAGGGCGTTGGCGATCGCGATCACCCGCCGCCGGTCGAAACGGTCCACTGCCACGCCGGCCAGCGGACCGAGAAGAAGTCCGGGCAATGAGGCGAAGACGGCGACCAAGGTGATGTCGACCGGATTGTCACTGACGGAGTAGGCGAGCAGGGGCAGGGCTACCAGACGCATCCCGTCGCCCAGATTGGCGACGGTGGACGAGGACCAGAGAAACCAGAACCGTTTACCCAGTCCGGCCGCCATCTGTAACTCCCGATTCTGATTCCTGATATGCCGTGACGGGTTTCCATGGATCCGTTACCACCATCCACTGATGAGCTGCTCCATTAATCCCCCTTTCCATGAACACGGATGTGCGATGCGACCAGGTGCTCGATCGCTTGGTGTTGAAATCATTTCTCGGAATAGGGGTCCCGGTCCAGCGTTTGCCGCTTCGTCCCATCGCCTTGGCGTGAGGCGGACAGAAGGGACGTTCGTATCAGGATGTGAGACGCCGGTGCCCCCACCTGTGCTTCAGCCGGGACATCAGGTCCAGGCGACCGCGCGGGGGGCGATTCCCCCGGGCGTCACTGTCAGTGCAAGGCGTCCCCGGGGTACGGCGATCGCGAGGTAAGTTGAATCCTCAATCGTCCCTTAAAGATTTCTTGCAGGTCGTGTACTCTCGCCGAGTCGGCGGCCGGGCGCGCACACACCCCTGGCCGCAGATAATCCGGTCGCGCCCACAGGCGGCATCGCACGGATGGGCCCCTGTCAGTTGGCTGTGAATTCGGATTGTTCACGACAAAGCAGGAACTGAATATTGGCCGAATTACGGGGGATAGAATCGTGAGGACGGGGAGCGATTCCATAGATGTGCTGGCACAGATGCTCTACAGCACGGCACAGGACCGATGTTCCTGGGATCCAGAGGATGTCGCGGAGGAAATGACCTGCTCGCCCCTGGAGGCAGAGCAGGCAGTCGAGTGCCTGAAGCAGATGAACCTGCTGATACCGGCTCCGCTGCACCCATCCGGCTACCAGGCTGTACGACCCAGCAGTGCCCTCTCCCGGCTCATGTCGATGGAACGCGAGCTGACCGAGGGATGGATGCAGGAGCGGGCACACCGACAGGAGCAGATCCTGTCCCTGTTGAGAGACTTCCCGCTCAACACCGGCCCGAGGTCCGACGCGACCATCGATGTGCTGCCGAACGGGCCGGCGGTCAACGACTTCATCGAAGAGCACACGCTGGAGGCCCGCCTGCAGGAACAGGCCATGCATCCTGGCGGCATTCCACCCGTGGAGCTGGTCGACGAGATGATCCACCGGGACATCGCGGCGCTGAAGCGGGGCGTGCGTCTGGAGGCCATCTACGCGCACCACCTGGTCGGAGTGCCTCATCTCCACGAATATCTGACCGAGGTGACCCATCACGGTGCTGACGTACGTGTCGCCCCCGCGGTGCCGCTGCGCATGATCATCATCGATGACGACCTGGCCATCCTCCCCATGGACCCACGGGACACCACGCGGGGAGCGTTCGCCATCCGCAGCCGTCAGGTCATCGGGGTACTGCAAGCCGTCTTCCGTTTCCACTGGGCCTGCGCCGCACCCCTGGAGACGGTGTCCGAGCAGTACGAGGTCAGTCAACTGCTGTCCCCGTCCGAGAAGATGGTCATCCACATGATGGCGATGGGCGCGAAGGACGAGGCGATCGCCCGTCAACTCGGCATCTCCACCCGCACATTGAGCCGGAAGATCTCGCAGATGCTGGACCGGCTGAGCGTGCAGACGCGTTTCCAGGCGGCGGTGAAGCTCGCCCGGGCGGGAGTGCTGAACCCCGCGGGCTCCCCGGTGCGGGGCCTGGCCAGCTGATCAGTTGCGGTCCGCCACCAGCGCGGCGAGACGGTCCAGTCCGGTCTCGATCTGTTCCCGTGACAGCACGCTGTAGGAGAGGCGGAGCTGGTTGAGGCCACCGGTGCCCGCGTAGAAGTGCCGCATGGGGGTCCACAGAACTCCGAAGTGGCGCGCGGAGTACTCCAGCATGGTCTCGTCCGCCTGGAACGGGACGGTCACCACGGTGAACATGCCGCCAATGGGCGTGTTCCACGTGACCGTCCCGTTCTGCTTCCCCTCGCCGAACCGCTCCGCGAGGCCCCGCAGCACATGTCCCAGGTTGGCGCGGTACACGGCTGCCTCCCTGACGGAGGCGCGCTCCGCGCTGCACCCGTTCTCCAGCAGAAAGCCGCCGATCACGGCCTGGGCGACGGTGGAGGTGTTGAGCGTGAGCATGCTCTTCAGCTTGGCCAGCTCGTCGACGAAGCGCGTGGTGCCGCCCGCACCGTCCACCACCGGCTGATCGGCGATCACGTAGCCGATGCGTGCGCCGGCGAACGCGGTCTTGGCGAACGATCCCAGGTACACCACGCGGCCCTCGCGATCCAGGGCCCTGAGGGTCGGCAGGCGTGAGCCGCCCAGACGGAACATCGAGTAGGGGTTGTCCTCCACCAGGAGGATGTCCTCCTGGCGCGCCACGTCCAGCAAGTGTTGCCGGCCGGCCCTGGTCATCGTGGCGCCGCTGGGGTTGGCGAAGTCCGGGACGACGTAGCACGCCCGGGGCCGCAGCCCTTCCCGCCGGGCCCGCCTGATCTGTACGACGAGATCGTCGGCGTCGATGCCCGCCTCGCCTTCACGCACGCCCCGGACCGGCATGCCGACCAGGCGGGCGGCGCCCAGGAAGCCGACGTAGGACGGGAACGAGGTGAGGATGACGTCCCGGGGGTCCCGGCACAGCGCCCGCATGACCAGCACCATCGCCTCTTGGCAACCGGTCGTCACGAGCACGGACTCGGGGTCCACCTGGAGTCCCTCGTCGTTCTCGAGGTGCCTGGCTATCAGCTCGTGGATCACCCCCTTGGTCCGCCCGTACTGGAAGAAGGTGCGGGTGACGTCCTCGTCCTTCAGACCCCGTTCCTCGCGCAGGTAGGTCTCGAAGGTGTTCAGGTATCCGGCCAGCTGACGTGTGTCGTAGAAACCCTCGTAGGGACGGCCCGCCGCGAAGGAGACCGCCTCCGGATGACGCCCGGCGATCTCGTTCAGCAGGGTCATCGAGGACAGCACCGGATCCAGGACGGAGTCGTGGAGTTCGGCCGCGTCGATACGGAGGGCAGGCACCCGGGCGGTGTCCGAGCAGGCAGCGGGATCGGTCTGGCGGGACAGGATGGCCATGGTGATTCCGTCTCCTCGAACGGGCGGTGCCGGGTGCCGCTGATCCAACGGCTCGGTGGGGTCGCATCCCTCGGTCCTGAGACCGTCGGGCCACAACTCCGGCCGGATGCCGGGAGCACACCCCCTGCGGAGGGACCAGCGGACGTCCCCGGCATCCGGGTCCCCATCCTGTGCGCGGCCCCCCGCGCGTTTCCAGATCTTGGGCAGGCCCCTACCCGCCATGTCCGGAATCCGCCACGGCAGACGGTGTCTCAGCTGCTGTCCCAGCTGCCGGAACGCGAGACGCCCGGAGGGGCGGCGGCTGCCGTCCCTCCGGGCGCTGATCCGGTGCGTGCCCGCTCCCTCCCGGCCGCTCCCGGCGTCCGGGAGGTCACCACGGCGCGGGGGTGTCAGGGGCGCTGCCAGACCTCCGGGTCGGCAGCTGTCTGCTCTCCCGTCGCGAGGTCCTTGACCTCGTGCGCACGGTCTTCGGAGAACGGCGGGAACCACACGAAGGGGATGCCCTTGCGCGAGGCGTACCGCACCTGCTTCGCGATCTTGTCGGGCTGGTGATAGAGCTCCACGTTCAGGCCACGACGGCGCAGCCGGTCGGCGACCGCCGTGGCGGCTGCCCGCTGTTCCTGGCCGGGCAGCACCACCAGCACATCGCTCACGGACACCGGCCCCGTGGTGAGCAGCCCCTCCGCCAGCAGCTTGGCGAAGATGCGCGTCAGCCCGATGGACAGGCCGATCCCGGGCAGGTTCCGGCGGATGTAGGACCCCGCCAGGTTCTCGTACCGGCCCCCGGAACAGATGCTGCCGTAGTCCGGCCAGTCGGTGAACTTGCCCTCGTAGACGGTGCCCGTGTAGTAGTCCAGACCGCGTGCGATCGACAGGTCCGCCACCACGCTCCCGCGGGGCAGATCGCTCAGCGAGTCCATCACGAAGGCCAGTTCGTCCAAGCCCTCGGACAGCAGCTCGGAACGGACGCCGGCCGCGGTGATGTCCTCCACCACGGAGGCATCCGTGCCGCGGATACCGGCGAGTTCCATGCACGCCCCGACCTGCCGGTCCGTCAGGCCGGCCTTCTTGGAGAGCAGCTCGCTGACCCCGGAGACGCCGATCTTGTCGATCTTGTCCACCGTCCGGATCACCTCCAGCGGATCCTCGATGCCGAGCCCTTGGTAGAAGCCCTGCAGGACCTTCCGGTTGTTGACGTTGAGGGTCCACGCGGGGAGCTTGAGGTCCGTCATGACGTCGTGGATGATCCGCGGCAGTTCGGCGTCGAAGTGCAGCGGCACCTGATCGATGTTGATGACGTCGATGTCGCACTGGGTGAACTCCCGGAAGCGCCCTTCCTGGGCCCGCTCGCCCCGCCAGACCCGCTGGATCTGGTAGCGCTTGAAGGGGAACACCAACTCGTTGAAGTGCTGCGCCACATAGCGTGCGAACGGGACGGTCAGGTCGAAGTGCAGACCGAGCTTGGCATCCGAACGGTCGTCCGCGTCCTCCTGGAGCCGCCGGAGCGTGTAGACCTCCTGCGAGGTCTCGCCCTTCGCCATCAGCACGTCGAGGGACTCCACCGACGGGGTCTCGACCGAGCAGAAGCCGTACCTCTCGAAGCCCGCACGGACCACGTCGAGCCAATGCTGCTCGACGATCCGTACCTCGGGGAGCCACTCGGGGAAGCCGCTCATTGCCGCGGGTCGGACCAGCTGCTGGTCGGTCATGTGCGCTGCTTTCCTTGATACGGGTACGGATGGGTTCCGAGAGGCCGAGGTGTCAACACCCCGTCAGCGTGCGTCCGTCGCATGGAACCGCATCATCGTACGGGGCGGGCTCACCCCATCTCACAGCCTCATCGGCACGAACTGCGGTTCCGCGCAGCCGTATGCGCCGGCTCTCTTCCGCTCGGCCGGGCCGGTACGCCCGTTACCGTGGGGAGTCAGGCTTCCGGGTCCGACCGGAGCGGGACGTGAATCGGGGGACTCGCGTGAGCATGCTCCGGCCCGGCGAGCTGATGCGCACGGGAGTGCGGGGGTGGTGGGAGCGGGGGCGGGCGCTGGGGGCGGCCAATCCCCTGGTGGTCGACCTGGGGATCGCGCTGCTGGTCCAGGCGGCGATGACGATGCCGTTCGTGGTGCCGCGCCCGGCCGAGTTCGAGCCGGCGACCTGGCCCGCGTACGGGCTGACGACGCTCACCGTGGTTCCCCTGGTGTGGCGTCGGCGCGCTCCCGTCGCCGTCCTGCTCGCCGTCCTGGCGGCCAGCGCCCTGTACAAGCTGGCCGTGGAGGGGCCCGGGCAGCCGCTGCCGTACACCGGGCTCGTCGTCGTCTACACGATCGCCGCGCTGTCGCCGCCACGCAAACGGCTGGCCACCGGACTGCTGCTGCTGGTCGCCGTGCCGGGGGCGGTGTGGCTCAACACCCGCACGGCGCGCGAACTGTCTTTCTCCTTCTTCGTGTTGGTCGCCGCCTATGTCTTCGGGCGGCTGACCGACACCCGGCAGCGGGCGAACCGGGTCGAGGCCGAGCGGGCCGCCGCGCGCGAACGGGCCCGGATCGCACGGGAGATGCACGACATCCTCTCCCACGCGGTGAGCCTGATGATCGTGCAGGCGGAGGCCGGTCCGGTGGCGGTGCGGACGGCACCGGAGCGGGCGGAGGCCGCCTTCGACGCGATCTCCGAGACGGGCCGGGACGCCATGGCACAGCTGCGCCGGATGCTGGGGGTCCTGCGCGAGGGCGACGAGCCGCCGGCCTCCCCGCGCGAGCCGCAGCCGGGGCTCGGGGATCTGCCCGATCTCCTCGACCGGATACGGGCCAGTGGTCTCGATGTCGTGTACGGGACGGCGGGGAGCGCGCGGACGCTGCCGGAGGCCACCGGCGCGACCGTCTTCCGGATCGTGCAGGAGGCACTGACGAACACGGTCAAGCACGCGTCCGCCCGCTCCGTGTGCGTGCAACTCACCTATGGGGATCGCGACTTGTGCGTTGACGTGACGGACGACGGACGCGGTCCGCAGCCCGGTTCCGGCGGTGGCCACGGGCTCGTCGGGGTCCGTGAGCGGGCGGCGGCGCAGGGTGGCACGGCGGTCACCGGGCCGGGCCCGGACGGCCGGGGCTTCGAGGTGCGGGTCCGTATCCCCGCAGCGTCCACGATCCCCGTACCGCCCGCGGTCCCCGCACCGTCCACGACCTCCGTACCGTCCGCGGCGGAGGGGGCGCGGTGACGATCCGGGTGGTGGTGGCCGACGACCAGGAGCTGGTGCGCAGCGGCTTCGCGATGATCCTGGACGGACAGTCGGACATCGAGGTGGTCGCGGAGGCGGGTGACGGGGCGGAGGCGGTCGAGGCCGTGCGGCGGCACGGACCCGATGTGGCCCTGCTCGACATCCGGATGCCCCGCATGGACGGCATCCAGGCCTGCCGCGCGATCAGTACGGCGAGCGGCTGCCGGACGGTGATCCTGACGACCTTCGACTCCGACGAGTACGTGTACGAGGCGCTGCACGCGGGCGCGAGCGGCTTCCTGCTGAAGGATGTCCGCCGGGACGATCTGGTGCACGCCGTACGGGTGGTGGCGCGGGGCGATTCACTGCTGGCGCCGTCCGTGGCCCGGCGCCTGGTGGAGCAGTACACCCGGCCCGCCGTCCGGCCACGGCGCTCCGATCCCCGGCTGGACGTGCTGACGGGACGCGAGCGGGAGACGCTGCTGCTGGTGGCGCGGGGGATGTCGAACGCCGAGATCGCCGCGGAACTGGTCGTCAGCGACCACACGGTCAAGACGCACGTCGGCAACGTGCTCGCCAAGCTGGGGCTGCGGAACCGGATCCAGGCCGTGATCTGCGCGTACGAGACGGGCCTGATCGCTGCCGGGGATCCCCCGCCCGGGGGATCGTCCGGGCCGGACTCCTCCCCCGCGTCGGCGAGGAACTGACGGAAACCGGCCCCCGGACACCGCCCGCGCGGGGGATCCGCGGCCGGCCGCTGCTCAGAAGGATGGAGCTCACTTGAACAACGGCTCACATCCTCGGAGTTGACCATGAAGAGCACGACCCGCACGCTGCTGGCCGCCGCGCTCGTCCTGGGCGTCGCGGCGGGCCCGGCGGCCCTGCCGGCCGTCGCGTCCACCCGGTCCGCCCCTTCCGGGGTGCTCGCCGCGGACCCCGCCCTGGAGGCGGCCATCGCCGGTCTGCCGTCAGCCGAGGCGACGGCCGCTCTGGTGCGGGTCGGGGGTGCCGAAGGCGTCTACCGGGGCAGCTCGGGCGTGCACGACCTGAAGACCGGGCGGCCGGCCGATCCGGCCGCCCGCTTCCGCGCCGGTTCGGTGACCAAGGTCTTCACGGCGGCGGTCGCGTTGCAGCTGGCCGCCGAGGGCGGACTGGACCTGGACCGCAGTGCCCGCTCGTATCTGCCGGAGCTGATCCCGGCGTCGTACGAGGGCGTCACCGTGCGGCAGTTGCTCAACCACACGCACGGGATCCCGGCCCCCGACTTCCCCGCTGACACGGTCGAGGAGGCGTACGCCGACCGCTTCCGGATCCATGACCCCGAGGAGATGGTCCGCTCCGCGACGGCGAAGCCGCGTGAGTTCGCGCCGGGCGAGCGGCAGCACTACCTCAACATCGGCTACACCATCGCCGGTCTGCTGATCGAGCGCGTCACGGGCGACTCGTACGAGCATCAGGTCGCCCGCCGGATCCTGAAGCCGCTCGGGCTGCGCGACACGTACTATCCGGAGGCGAACCCGCGCATCGTCGGTCCGCACAACCACGGCTACCAGACGATGACGCTGGACGACGGGACGACCGGTCTGCGCGACGTGTCCGTGTGGGGGGCGACGGACGGCTGGGCGGCCGGTGACATCGTCTCGACCACGGCAGACCTCGAACGCTTTACGAAGGCCCTGTTCCAGGGCCGGGTGGTGCGCGGCCCGCTCCTGGAGGAGATGTTCACGCTGCCGAAGGTGACGGACTTCAAGAGCGGCGAGCGGGCCGCGTACTCCGTCGGCCTCTCGATGAAGAAGCTGGGCGGCCTCGAAGTATGGGGCAAGACGGGCGGCCGCTGGGGCTACAACACGGCCATCGCCGCCACCCGCGACGGTTCCAGGACCCTCGTCTACAGCGTCAACTCCACCGACGCCAAGGGCCAGGACATGAACGAGGTGGCGCTGAACATCATGGTGGCGGCGTTCGGCAGGCCATAGGCGACGCCGTGGTGTGGGGCGGCGGGCCTGTCGGCCCCACGGTGAAGGCCCGGGTCGTCGACCCGGGCCTGTCCGTTGTCCGCAGTGATCAATCGCCGTCCGGTGTCTCAGCGGGTGGGGACCGGGCGGTCGTAGACGTTCTTCGGGGTGACGATTTCCGTGATGGCCCGGGCGACCAGCGAGGACGGCTCCTTGCCCTCGTAGGTGATGTCGGTGTTGAGCATGACGACCAACGTGGCCTTCTTCGACGGCAGATAGACGGTCACGGTCTCGTAGCCGGGAATCGAGCCGTTGTGGCCGATCCAGCCGCCGGACTCGAAGATGCCGAGGCCGTAGCTCGTACCGGGATAGCCGGTCGGCAGCGTCTTGAGCCGCTCCGCCTGGGTCTTTGGGCTGAGCAGCTCGCCGGTGGCGACGATCTTCGCCCAGCGCCGCAGATCGTGCAGGTCCGAGATCATCGCGCCGGCCGCCCAGGCCCAACTGGGGTTCCAGTCCGTGGAGTCGGCGACCTCGCCGCTGAGCGTCTGGTTGGTGTACCCGCGCGGGTGCGGTTCGGGGAACTCGGCGCCTTCGGGGAACAACGTCCGGTGCAGGTGGGCCGGGCGGAGCACCCGCTTGTGGATGACGTCCTCGAGGCGGTGACCGGTGACCTTCTCGATCACCAGGCCGAGGAGGACGAAGTTGCTGTTGTTGTACTCGAAGACCTTCCCCGGCGCGGCGGTGTTCTTGTGCTTGAAGCCGTACGCGAGCAGCTCCTCCGGGGTGAACGTGCGGCTCGGGTCGCTCAGCAGGTCGTGCTCGAAGTCGGCGTCGGAGCTGTAGGGGAACAGACCGCTGCGCATCTCGGCCAGATGTCTCAGGGTGATCCGGTGGCCGCCCGGCACGCCGTGGACGTAATCGGAGATCGGGTCGTCCAGCCCGACGCGGCCGTCGTCGACGAGCTCGAGCAGGGCGGTGGCCGTGAAGGTCTTGGTCTCGCTGCCGATCCGGATGTACTTGTCGGTGGTCATCGGCTCGCCGGTGTCCTTGTCGGCGACCCCGGTCGCGCGGACGTAGCTTCCCTTGCCGGGCATCCACAGGCCGACGGCGACGCCGGGGATGGCGGCCTGCCGGCGGACCTTCTCGATGGCGGCGTCCAGCCTGGCGGTCAGTTTGTGCCCGAGCCCCGGCGGGTGCTCGCCACCCTCGTCGTGCCGGCCGACGGCCGCCGCGTTGTCGGCCGTAGCGGGAATCGCTGCCATCGGTGCCAGTACGGACGCCACGAGCAGAGCTGCGGCGAGGACACGGCGGGAGGGGGTACGTCGCATGGTCGGGGCGCCTCTTTCAGGCCAGGGGCAGAGGCGGCAACGTCACCATCCGGCCCCTGGTGGAGGGCTCTTTCGGGCACGTGTTCCGGTGAAGTCCACTCGTTCGGAGCCACGCGGTTCCGTGAGGCGTCGCCGGCCCGAAGCGGGCGCGCCCCCGGACACGTCCGGCGCCGGCAGGGCCCCGTGGAGCGGGGTCCGTACCGGCGGCGGACGGCGGCGGACGGGACGGTGAACTTCTTGGCCCGGTCCGACCAAGGTGTGCGGGTCAGGCCGGTGACGTGACCGTCGAGGCCGCCCGGTCCTGGTCTCGTACGACGTGCCGGCGTCGGGAGGGCAGGAACACGGGGTGGGCGACGCCCCAGGCCGCGCCTTTGCAGATCAGCTCCTTGTAGAGGGCGGCGAACCGTCCGGTCAGGGCCGCTCGGACGGCGCGGTCGTCGGCGGTGACGTACTGGATCAGGCCTTCCCTGCGGCCCAGCGAGATGCACTGGTTGAAGTAGCGGATCGGCATGCTGGGGAGCTTCCCGCCGGTCAGGCGTGCCGCGATGGCGTCGGCGGCCTGCCAGGCGGCGGGGGTGCCCGAGGCGCACGACATCCGCAGCGGCTTGTCGCCCGGCCCCATCGCCAGGGCGGCGTCGCCGACGGCGTACACGTCCGGGTGCGAGACCGAGCGCATGGTCCCGTCGACCACGATCCGGCCCGTACCGGTGACCTCCAGGGCGGTCGCCGCCGCGATCGGGTGGACGGCGAAGCCCGTGGTCCACACGGTGACCGCCGCCGGGATGGACGTGCCGTCGGCGGTGACCAGGCGGTCGGCCTCCACCCCGGTGACGGCGGCGTGCTCGTGCACGGTGATGCCGAGCCGGCCGAAGACCTTCCGCAGGTGCCGGGTGCCCTTGGGCGAGAGCCAGTCGCCGAGGCCGGCGCGGGCGGCAAGGGCGACGTCGAGGTCCGGGCGGGCCTCGGCGATCTCGGTCACCGCCTCCACGCCGGTGAGGCCTGCGCCGACCACGACCACGGGCTGTCCGGCGTCCAGGCGGGCCAGGCGCTCACGCAGCCGGAGCGCTCCGGGACGACTCGCGATCTCGTGGGCGTGCTCGGTGGTGCCGGGGACGCCCTGGTCGTTCCAGCCGCTGCCGAGGGCGTACACGAGGGTGTCGTACTCCAGCTCGTGCTCCGGCTCGTGCCCCGGCTCGTGCTCCGGCCCGTCGGGGCCGTTCACGTCGGTGACGGTGACGGTCCTGCGGTCGACGTCGATGCCGGTGACCTTCGCCTGCTTCAGTGCGACGCCGGTGCCCGCGAACATCTCGGCGAGGGGCCTTGGTTCGAGGTCCTGGCCGGTCGCGAGCTGGTGCATCCGGACCCGCTCGACGAAGTCGGGCTCGGCGTTGACGAGAGTGATGGCGACGTCTTCGCGGTACAGCCGCCTGGCGAGGCGTCCCGCGGCGATGGCGCCGGTGTATCCGGCGCCGAGGACGACGATGCGGTGCTGCATTTCGTGGCTCCTGTCGTAAACGGATTCGCCACTTGAACCGGGCGGCCCGCCGTTTCCTGACAGGAGCCCGATGTGAAGCACCTCACATCGGGCTCGGCAGGGTCAGAAGGCGATGAACAGGGGGTCGCCGTGGTCGGTGGCCGCCCACTGTCGCGTCGCGCGTTCGAGCTTGTCGGGGTTGACCTGGTTGCGGAACGCGGAGACGCCCTCGGCGGTGATCTCCGGGCACATGACGCCGATGACCCGGCCGTCGACGACCACCACGACGGCGGGCTCGCCGTTGGCGGTCGTGACGTAGAGCTCGGGCGAGCCACCGGCGATGGCGCGCTTGGCCTTGCTGGGCTTGAACAGGCCCCGCATGAACGTCGCGACCGCGAGAGCGCCCTCGAACGGCTTGGCGCGGGCCGGAATCTTCCCGCCGCCGTCGCCGACCGAGACGGCGTCCTTGGTGAGCATCTGCACGAGCAGATCCGTCTGCCCGCTGGTGGCGGCCGCGAGGAACTCCTCGACGATCCGCCGGGCCGCGCCCTCGTCGATGTCGCTGCGGGCCCTGCCGTCCGCGACGTGCTTCCTGGCGCGGTGGAAGATCTGCTGGCTGGCGGTCTCGGTGATATCGAGGATCTCGGCGGTCTCCCGGTGCGAGTAGCCGAAGGCCTCCCGCAGCACGTACACCGCCCGCTCGTTCGGGGACAGGCGCTCCAGGAGGACGAGGACCGCGTACGACACCGACTCACGCTGTTCGGCGGTGTCGGCCGGGCCGAGCATCGGGTCCCCGCCGAGCAGCGGCTCGGGCAGCCACTGGCCCACGTAGGTCTCGCGCCGGACGCGGGCGGAGGTGAGCTGGTTGAGGCACAGGTTCGTGAGCACCTTCGTCAGCCACGCCTCGGGGACCTCGATGCGACCGACCTCGGCGCCCTGCCACCGCAGGAACGTCTCCTGCACGGCGTCCTCGGCCTCACTCGCCGAGCCGAGAAGCCGATAGGCGATGGCCTCCAGCCGGCTCCTGGACCCCTCGAACAGCTCGACGTCCCGTGCGGTCAGCGCCATGACGGGGAGTGTAGTTCGCGGGACACGCGACGCCGGGCTGCGGGACCGGGAAAGGCGGGTGGCCCCTGGCGAAGTGCGCCAGGGGCCACCCGGGTCGGGCGGTGGTGTCGTGGGGCCTACTCGTAGCCGAGGACCTTGAAGTCCTTGGTGACGAAGACGTGGTGGGGCCAGTTGACGCTGATGTTGTGGACCTCGTAGACGCCGCTGCTCAGTTCCACGACGCGGTTGTTGATGCCGCCGGGGACGACGGCCTGGGCGGCCTTCGTCGCCTTGTCGGCCACCGTTCCGCTGAGGATCGTGCCCTCTCCCTCGGTGTAGTCGGGGATCGTGCCGACCGACTTGTCCGGGGACGGCGTCCCCTGCTGGAACGGGATCACTCCGGCCGCCTCGGCGGCCGCGGCTCCGCCGTCGCCGCCGGGCTGCACCTCGACCTGCGTGGCCGCGATGGTCGCGCTGGAGACCGTTCCCAGGACGAGGACGCTCGCGCCCTTCTTCACGGCGTGCTCCGTCGCGCGGTGGGTCCCCTTCTTGTAGGTGGTCGAGGACGCCTCGGTGACGGTCACCTCCACACCCGTCGCCGTCTTGAAGGTGAAGCCCGACGCGGACGTCGCGTCGACGATGCCGGTCGCGCCGCCGGCGGACGGATCCGCCACGGGGCCGCCACCGGCGGGGACACTGGCGGTCGCGGTCGGCGTGGCCGCGTCCGCGGTGGACGATCCGGACGACGAGACCGCCATCGCGGACGTGCTGGTGAGTCCGGCCACCGCGCACGTCAGCCCGGCGGCCACGATCAGCCCGCCCTTCTTCTTCGAGAGCAGCCGTCGTACGCCGCTCGACCGGTGCGTGCGCACGGCCGTCGTCGCCGGGGCGGACCCGGCCGGCGTGTGGTCTGTCGGGTCGTAGTCATACATAGCGGCTCCTCATCGCTCGACCAGCTGATCACTCGGTCAACTGCGCTGAGCTTGCTGCCCGTTGATACGAGGATGCTGTGTGCCACCTGAAGAACTCCTGGCAAAGTGCGGGGGCCGCCCGATTCAGCCGAGGTACCCGAGCTCGGTGTCCGGCCGGCAGTGCGGACACGCGTCGACCCCGTCGGCGAGCGCGCGCAGCGCCTGGTCACGCCCGACACCACGGCACCGCTTCTTCGCGCTCCAGCAGCCGCCGACATGGACGTACACGGGCGCCCGGCCGCTGAGGCCCTGCTCGATCAGCCAGTCCGGCACCGCCGGCCGCGCCTCGGCCCCGCGCCGCCGCTCGGCCTCGCGCCGCTCCTCGGCCGCGATCCACCGGTCGATCTGGGCGATCTTGTCCCTCGCCTGCTGCACGGCGACACGGCGCGCGAAGTGCAGCAGCTCCAGCTTGGACGGAGGGCGCTCGTTCACGGGTGGGTGTGTCCTGTCTGAGCCTTCGGGTGCGCGGCGGATACCGGATGCCGGCCGGTGCCGCCCGACCTTGCGGGGCAGGCGGCCGGATATCAGCCGGCGGTGTCCGCTCGCGCGAGGCGGCGCAGTTCCATCCGTACGGCCGGGGTCCAGGTCTCGGCCGTCCAGTACGGATGTGTCATCAGTGCTCGTGAGAGCAGGAGCAGGCGCCGCCGCAGGGCCGTCCGGCCGGGCTGGCCGGCGAGCTGCCCGTACGTGGCGTTCCACTCCCGCTGGGCACGGACGAGGTCGGAGGGGATGGGGTGGCTCATGGCCAAATTCAATCACTTGTTCGATTTATTGTGCCACCCGCCACTCCCGTCGGCGCTGCTGGCACGTTCGTCCCGTGTCGGCGGACCTTGAGCGTGTCTCCTCGAAGGCCGGTCACCAGCCCTTCGCGCCACCGAAGGCTGATCACCCCAGGTCGGTCCACTGGGCGATCAGTGTGTGCCTGAGCTTGTCGGTTCCCCTGGCTAGGGTGATCGCCTCGGTGGGCCGGACGGAGGGTCCACCTGTGCCTGTAAGGGGGCGCCATGGATGGCGGCATTCAATGGCTCGCGGATCAGGACGACTGGCGGCACGCCGTCGTCTTCGCGCGCGGCATCGCGCCGGAGGAGCTGGGGCTGCGGATGGGGGGCGTGCCGGGATCCGTCGTGTCACCGATCACGGGCACCGAGGCATGGCACATGGTCCTGGACCTGGCGACGGATGACGACGACGTCGTGCGGGTCGGCGCGTGCGGCGGCTGGTCGTTCGCCGTTGAGTACGGGGTGGGCGACGGGGGTCAGGGGCCGGCCGAGATCTCCCGAAACGGTGTGGAGGCGATCCGTCTGGATCCTTCCCCGGACCATCCGCCGGCGATGTTCTCCTACGCGAGGGACGGCGAGGGCGTCTGTGTTTTCGGAATCGGCGAAGAAGTCTGGCGCTGGGGGACCCAGCCGGACCTGCTGTTGCCGGAGCTGATCGCGGCCGGCGTGTTGTACCCCGACGGCGAGTACGCACGATCGGAGGACGAGCCCTACCGTGACCGGGACCGCCACACCTTGTCGCTCATAGAGGCGCGGTTCGGTCTCTCCCTTCCTCGCGACGAAGTGGAGGAACAGCGTCTGCCGGCCTTCATCATCCGCTGAACGACAGCCCCCGGACGTGGCCGGCCGGCCCGGCGTCTGCCTCAGGCGGCCGGGTGCCGGGCCGGCGTCCGCAGTCTGCGGGCGAGCAGGCCGAGCAGCGAGGCGTTGACCAGCCCGGCCAGGACCGTGGCGGCGGAGAAGATCAACGGGGTCAGCCAGTCGAGCGAGGAGTACCAGTCGAGTATCGGCGTCAGAAGAGCGACGATGCTGAACGGCGCCGTGGCCAGGATCGGCCAGATCCCGGCGAACCCCGGGTCCGGCGCCAGGTACTCGGCGTACAGGAAGACCCCCAGCGACGCCGCGACCACCGCGAGGTAACCGCGCGAGAGCCAGTTGTCCACCGCGGGCGCCAGCAGGGCCCGGGTTCTCTCCAGTCGGGGACGTGCGGAACGCGCCATGTGCGTGCCTTCCTTCGTGTTCGGAGTGGTGCGAGATGCGGGTGGGGCATGGGGAGGCCGGAGGGCCTCGGCGCGGGCGGGGCTCACGCGCGGGCGGCGCGGTGGTCGCGGACGCCGTGGGCGAGGGCGCCGAGCACCGCGGCGTTGACGAGGGCGCTCAGCAGGAGCCAGCCGGCCCAGAAGGCGGTGGCGAGCACCTCGGCCGCCCCGCCGCCCTCGGTGCCGGGCCCGAAGGGGAGAACCATGGCAACGGCGGAGAGAGGCGCCGTGAGCAGCAGGTGGCCCGCGGCATAGCCGCTCTCCGGGAGGAGGTACGCGGCCGGGACGGAGGCGGCGAAGACCGCCAGATAGCCCCGGGCGGGCCAGTTGTCCGTGGCGAGCGCAAGCAGCTGACGCAGGCGCGGGAAACGGCGCGAGCGAGAGGCGTTCGGCATCGCGGGTCCCTTCGGTCGGTCCGTGTGCGGTGGTCTCCACGGTGGCCTGCAAGGCGCGCTCAGGCATGAGTACGGGTACTCATCGGCCAGGGCGGGAGGACCTACCACGCTGTTCACTCAACCGAGCGCGCGTGAGCACGTCGCGCGTCGTACGGAGGTGCCCGCGGTGAACTCCCTGTGGGACTGAGAGACTTCGGTGTGAACTCTTTGCGGGGGCGGGGGCGGGGGCCGGTGCGGGCGCGGGTGTCGCGGTGGATGCGGGTCCGGGGCGGGTGGTGCGCGGTCGTCGCCTCGGTGTTTCTGGTCGCCGCTTGTTCGTCCGGCGGCGGTGGCGAGAAGGCCACCGGTTCGTCGCCGTCCGCGCCGCCGGACGGCTCTCGTACGGCGCCGAGCGTCTCGGCCACGGCGCCGACGCTCTCCGAGGAGCAGCTCGTCCAGCAGGCGCAGGCGGCGCTCGACGCCGTTCACACCGGCAGGATGGTCGAGGCCGGCGCGGAGCGGGTGACCGACGGCATTCACACCGAGCCGGGCCTGAGCGAAGGCAAGAGCTATCAGCTCAGCCTGGTGTGCTTCGGGAGCGGCAGCGCGCGGTTGGCGTTCACTCCGGCGCGCGGCGGCACCCGTACCACCGTGCCCTGCGACCAGTCGTTGGTACGGCAGCGGATCACCGGGCGTCGGACGCTGCGCATCGATGTCGACGGCACCAAGGGGTCAACCGGCGTCATCGCCTGGCGTGTTGACGCCCTCTGACCGGACGGGCGGGAGCGGCCGGCGCGCTCAGGCAGCCCATTCGTCGGCGAGGAGGCCGAGGACGACCAGGTCCGTGAAGGCGCCGTACACCCAGGCGGCGCGCCGCAGCGTGCCCTCCACGGTGAAGCCGGCGCTCGTCGCCGCCGCGATCATCGGGGCGTTGTCCGCCAGCGTCTCCACCTGGAGACGCTGCAGGCCGCGTACCGCGAACCCGTACTCGCACAGCACGCGGACGAGGTCCGAGCCGAGCCCGCGGCCCCGGAAGGCGGGCAGCAGGGAGACCCCCAGGTGTGCCGCCCGGCTGTGCGTGTCAATGCCCCACAGAGTGGCCGATCCGGCCAGTTCCTGCGAGGCGAGTTCCACCACCGAGAACGGTGCCGCGGTGTCCGACGGCTCTCCGATGGCGAACGGCGAGTGGGAGGAGCCCGGCGGTATCGGCCGCCACGGCCGGTCGTCCGTGCGCGAACGGGCCGCCACGTCGTCGTACAACTCCGCGTGGAGCAGGGGGACATCCGTCTCGTGCCGGGCGCGCAGCCCGGTCTTCTCGCCGCGTATCACCTGGCAATGGGTATCGCAGGCGCGCCGGGCCGATCAACCGAAATTCCACCGGCCGCGCCACCGAGGCCGGCCGCGCCACCGAGGCCGGCCGCGGCGCCGACGTCGGCCGCCCCACCGTTTCCGCCGACGTCTCCGCACTCAGTCGATCACCCGGTGCACCGCATGTTCAGCCATGGGGAGCGGTCCCCTGCAGCGTGGCGCGGAGCCCTGGGCGGAGTCGGTCCGCGCCCTCAGCCGAAGGCGGTGACGAGGTCCGGGGTGTCGGCGACCAGTTCCCGGGTGCAGTCGCGAATGAGGCTGTGGAAGGAGAAGCGGGCCGGGGTGTCCTCGCGGATGAGGTTGTTCTCTATCAGTACGTCGAAGCAGCGCTCGGCGTCGCCACGGGTCAGTCCGGTGATGGCGGCCGCGTGATCGATGTCGAAGGACGGCGACGGATTCAGGCTGATGAGCCGGCTGAACCGCCGCTGGGACGGGTTCAGATGCTGGTACGACGTGCGCAGCATGGACATCAGGTCGCGGTCGGCGGTCTCCAGGCAGCGCACCCGCTCGGGAGTGCTCGCCAGCCGGTCGACGAGGTCGACGACCGACCAGGACGGGCGGCCGCGCAGCCGGGTCGCGGCGATCCGGATCGCGAGGGGCAGATGACCGCACAGCTCCACGGCCTTCGCGATCTGCTCGGGATCGCGGGCGGCCCGCTGCTCGCCGATGATCCGGCTGAACAGCGCGACGGCGTCGTCGTGCGGCAGCACATCCAGCCACAGCGGCAACGAGCCGTCCAGCGCGGTGAGTTTGCGGCGGCTGGTCACCAGCACCACCGCGTTCCCGGTGCCGGGGAGCAGCGGGGTGATCTGAGCGGTGTCCGCTGCGTCGTCCAGGACCACCAGGCAGCGCCGGCCCGCGAGGCGCGACCGCCACAGGGCGCTGCGCTCCTCCAGGCTGTCGGGGATCGCGCCCGGATCGAGCCCGCTGGCCTGCAGCAGGGTGCCGAGGGCCTGCTCGGGTGGCAGTGGTGGCCGGGTCGCACTGAACCCGTGCAGACCGATGAAGTACTGGCCGTCCGGGCAGCTCGCCGCGACCCGGTGGGCGACGCGGACCGCGAGGGTCGTCTTGCCCACCCCGCCCATCCCGTCGATCGCGATCATCAGCGGTGATCCGCCCGGCTCCTGCGCTGCCACGCTCAGCAGGGAGTCCAGCTCGGCGGACCGGCCGGTGAAGTCCGTCAGGTCGTGGGGCAGGTAGTTCCGGTGGATTTCCGGGGCCGGGGTGGCGGCGGAGACCTCGCGGCGGGCGGCCGAGTGCGGGGAGCGCTGCGCCGCCGTGTCGTTCGCGGTGAGGTCGGCGCCCCCGGACCCATGGACGTTCGGGGAGTCGGCGAGGATCTCCGCGTGCAGGGAGCGCAGTTGGGGACTGGGCTCCAGGCCGAGCTCCTCCGCCAGGTGGCGCCTGGCCTCGTCGTAGACCGCGAGGGCGTCGGCCTGCCGCCCGCTGCGGTAGAGGGCGATCATCAGGCTGCCGCGCAGGGATTCCCGCAGCGGGTACTCCGCGGTCAGGCCGTGCAACTCCCCCACGAGCGCGCTGTATTCGCCGGCCCGCAGCCGCAGCGCCATCAGGTCCTCGATGGCGGTCAGCCGCTGCTCGTTGAACCTCATCGCGGCGCCGGCGACCGCCGGGCAGTGGATGCCGGCGAAGGCGTCACCGCGCCAGAGGTCGAGCGCCGACTGCAGGAGGCCGATCGCCTCGGCGGACCGGCCCTCCCGCTCCGCCGTCTTGGCGGCCCGCACCCGGGCGGCGAAGCGGTGTGCGTCGACGGCGTCCTCGGGGACGACGAGCCGGTATCCGACGTCCACCGTGACGAGACTGCACTCGTCGGCGGCGGACAGGATGCGGCGCAGGTCGCGGATCGCGTTGTGGACCTGTGGACGGGCCGACGGCGGCGGGTCCTCCCACAGTTCGTCCACCAACGCGTCCACCGGAACGACCCGGTTGGCGTTGAGGAGCAGCAGAGCCAGGAGCCGCTGCTGCCGCATCCCCCGGACGCGGATCAGTTCGCCCGACTCACGCGTCTCAAGAGAACCCAGTACCAGGAATTCCATCTCGTTCGTCCCCCGCTTGCATCAACTCAATTCAGCGTCCCTGTCCAGGAGCCGGGTGCCTGCGCGGCACCCGGCCGTTCGGCTTCGCTGTCGCCGCCCCGCCGCTGTCCGGCCGGGTCCGTGGAATTCACGGACCCCAGGTGACGTCCCCGTCCGGGGCGTCACCCGCGGTGGTCCGCAGGTCAGCATCGGAAATCGGCGAGAGGTGCACCGGGGAATCCGTGACGGCGACCGTCATCGTCATTCCACCCAGAGCGATCAGTACGGCTGCGACCATTCTCGAAGCACGAGTGCCCATCATTGTTTCCCCCTGTTGTTACCAGCCGGAATCCCGGGTGTCCCCCCTGGGCTTCGCGGCTGTGTTCGTTCCTGCCGATGGCTCCACTCTGGTCGAACTCAAGGCCGGATGGAACAGAAGAAGGCTGGACGGAACATGCAGTGTCCTAAGCCGTCCACCCCCTCCCGGCCGCCTGTCCGATCCGCCGGGCAGCCCTGTGACCTGCCCTTTCCTGCGGCTCTACGGCCATGGCGACCGCGTCCGCATCCGGTCACGACGGTCGCGTACGCGTTCGGTCACGGCCGCGTCCGCTTCCGGTCACGACGTGCCCCACCACGGTCCGGGCATCAGCACGGCCTCGGCGGTGACAATGCGGTAACCGCGCAGATCGGGATGGTCCGAGACCGCCCGGTCGACCAATCGCGCGGCGCTTTCCTCGGCCTCGGCGAGACGTGCGGCGACGAGGAAAAGGCCCAGGGTCACGTCCCCCGCCGCATCGAGGTGGACGGAGACGTGTTCGAGTCCGGCCGCCTCCTCCGCGTAAAGGGCGATGGTCTCGGCGAGGCCGGGCGACGGCGTCTTGTCGCCGGGTGCCCGAAGGCGCACGTGAATGAGGTACATGAACTCATCTTCGGCGCCCGCATTCGAGCGTGAACCGGCTCGCGCCGGACGCTTTGTGCCATGTCATAAAGCGTCCAGATCGATTTCGAGCCGGAGGGCCTAAATTGATCAGGATGCGTGGAATAAGTTGATCAAGGTACGGGGCTCACGGAATGGGCCGTCGTGTCGGCCGAAGTCCGCGCCGTCGCCGGGAGCCCCGCGGCGGCCGGGGCCGGCACCGCCCCCGGAACCGGAACCGGTCTCACTTGCGTCCCGCCGACATCAGGAGTTCAAGGTCAGTAAGCTCAAGGCCGGTAACTTCAAGCCAAGTGACCTGATGGCGTGTACCGGGGGGAATCGCATCATGTTGGACATTCTGGGACTCGATATAGAGGCAGAAGCCATATACCGGGGGATGTTGAGCAATCCGCAGGACGGTGTGGCGGCGCTCGCGGACCGGCTGGGTCTGACCGAGGAACGCGTCCGCACGGGCCTGGACCGGCTCAGTGAACTGGCCCTGGTCCAGCCGTCCGCCCGGGAGGGCAGCGGGTTCCGCGCCGTGGGTCCGGAGACCGCGATGGAGGTGCTGCTCGCCCGCCAGCAGGCCGACCTGGCAGCCCAGCAGATGCGGGTGGAGGCCTCCCGCGCCGCGGCGGCCCAGCTGATCGCCGAGTGCTCGACCCTGCGGCCACGCGCGCTGGACAACGCCTCCGAGCAGCTGATCGGCCCGGAGGCGATCCGTGAACGGCTGGCGGAACTGGCCGCCTCCGCCCAGACCGAGGTCACCACCTTCGCGCCCGGTGGCGCGCACTCCGCCGAGGACCTCCGGGCCAGCCGCGGCCCCAACTCCGCCCTCCTCGAACGCGGAGTGCGGATGCGGACCATCTACCTGGACAGCGTGCGCAACCACCAGCCCACGCTCGACCACGTCACCTGGCTGCACGGCCACGGCGGGCAGGTCCGTACCGTGCCCGACCTGCCCATCCGCATGATCATTTTCGACCGGAGCCAGGCCCTGCTGCCCATCGACACCGACGACGCGCGGGCCGGCGGTGTGGTGCTGCGCGGTGCCGGGACGGTCGCCGCGCTGTGCGCCCTGTTCGAGAGCGTGTGGAGCACCGCGCTCCCGCTCGGCAGCCTTCCGCAGTGCGACGCCAAGGGCATGCCGCCGCAGGAACGCGCCGTACTGCGGATGCTCGCCCAGGGCTACACCGACGAGGCCATCGCCAAGCGCCTGGGCGTCTCGCCTCGTACGGCCCGGCGCATCGCCGCCAACCTGATGGAACGGCTGGACGCCCGCAGCCGCTTCGAGGCCGGGGTGCACGCCGTCCAGGACGGCTGGCTCCCCTCCTCGCGCTGACCGCGGGCGCCCGGATGCGCCGTTACGCGCTCGCACCCGCGAGGCGCGCTTCCCGGCGGTCCGCCGCGAGCAGGGCGAGTGCGGGGATCAGCGTGAACGCGTAGACCCCGAGGACCCAGCCGAAGGAGTGGGCGAAGGCGCCCGGCACCAGGCCGTGGCGCTGGTGCGCCGCGTCCTCCAGCACCACGGTCACCGCGGCGATGGCGACGGCGCCGCCGATGCGCTGGATCAGGTTGAGCTGGGAGGAGGCGTCGGCGATGGACTCGGGGCGGATCGACTGGAACGCCCGGGTCATGGCGGGCACGATGGTCAGCCCCGTGCCCAGGCCCCGCACCACGAGGCTGGCGCAGATCAGCGCGTACGGCGTGTCCGACGACAGGCCGGTCAGGGGCACCGTCGCCAGCATGGTCAGCGTGATGCCGACGACGATGGTGCCGCCACCGCCCAGCCGCTTCATCAGGACCCGGCACAGCCAGGCGGCGGTGACGACGCCGACGCCTCCCGTGGACATCAGCAGGCCGGTCGTCACGGGCGTCTCACCGCGCGCGCTCTCGAAGTACAGCGGAATCAGCATCATCGGCGAGTAGAGGACGAAGCCCAGGCAGAACACGTTGACCACGGCCATCGCGTAGACGCGGTTGCCGAACAGACGCAGGTCGAGGAGCGGGAAGCGGGCGCGCAGTTCGCGTACGACGAACACGGTGCCGCTCGCCAGGGCCAGGCCCAGCGGCAGCAGCAGGGCCGGCTCCAGCGTGGGGCCGAGGTCGGTGAACTCCTTGATGGCCAGCACCGTGCTGACCGTGCAGACGACCGAGGTGAGCAGCCCGACCACGTCCAGCGGCTTGGCGTTCCGGCCGGCGGGGGTGTCCTTGCGTACCCGGCGCAGGGTGACGGCGAACAGGGCCGCGCACAGCGGGATGTTGATCGCGTACACCGCGGACCAGCCACCGGCCGAGACCAGGAGTCCGCCGATCGTCGGGCCGAGCAGCGGGCTGATCAGCATCACGCTGCCGTTCAACGCCTGGACCCGGCCGAGGTGTTCGCGCGGGACACCGCTGGTGAGCAGGATCGTCGACACGGGGGTGAGCACGCCGGCGGCGGCGCCGGACAGGCCGCGGGCGGCGATCAGTTCGGGCAGCGTCTGGCTGAAGGCACAGGCCGCCGAGCCGAGGGCGAACACCGCGATCGCGCCGGCGAAGACGCGCTTGACGCCGAACCGGGTGGCCAGCCAGCCGGTGGCCGGCATGGTGGCGGCCAGGGCGATCAGATAGGTGGTCACCACCCACTGGACCTGGCTGAGGGCGCCGAACCGGGCCGTCGTGTCCTCCAGGGACACGTTCACGATGGTGGTGTCGAGCAGCGCGAGGAATCCGCCGGTGATCGCCACGGCGATCGTGAAGGCGGTCGGTCCGGCGGACCCCTTGGGCGCGGCCTTTTCGGGAGCGGGCGCAGCGGGCGGTCCGGGGGGCTCCGGGCTCTGCGGCGGGCTCGGGGTGCCTGTGCTGGTTTCGTCGGTCATCGACATGGGTGGGCTTCCTTCGAAGTCAACAGTGGGTGGGACCGCGGACAGGGGGGTGAACCACGTCAGTCCGCTGCGAGGAGACCGCGGGCGATCTCGTCGAGGACCGCCTCGCTCGCCTCGCGCGCGCCGGGGCGTTCCCGGCAGGACAGGGTCAGTTCGGTCTCGTCGCCGATCTGGCAGGCGCTCAGGAACATCTCGGCGTAGGGCACGAGCATCGGAAGCGTGAAGAAGCCGGTGGGCCGGAACTGTCCGGTGCGGTAGTCGTCGGTGTCGATCCGGCCGTGGTCGGAGATGATCGCCGTACAGGGGAAGCGGGTGCCGTCCAGCTCCTGTGCCTCGCGCAGCGAGTTGGCGAAGGGGTTGCTGCGCAGGAAGTCGCGGTCGAGCGCGGCGACTTCGCGCTTGCGCAGCAGGGCGCCGACGATCTGGCCGTGCAGCCGCTTCCAGCTGTCCTCGCGGTGGAAGTCCAGCACCAGCTGCGAGGTGAGGTTCGCGGTGGAGCGCACCGAGCGGTCGTGGCGGCGCAGGTCCACCGGGATGATCAGCCGGCCCTCGTCGGTGGCCAGGTGCCGGGAGAGGGCGGCGGCCACCCGGGCGGTGACCGCCGACGGACTGGCCGGCACCCTGCGCCGGATCCACAGGGGGGTGCCGTCGGCCGGCCCGGCGCCGAGGATCGCGGGCAGCCCCCCGAGCCGGGCGGGCACGGGAGCCGGGCGCACGGTGCCGGCCGCGGTACGGAAGTGGGTGTCGTCGACCACGGAGCCGGCGCCGGCCGGCTGCTCGCCGCGCAGCACCCGGAACACGTCGGCGATCCACTGCCGCAGCCCCCGCCCGTCGGTGACGATGTGGCTCGCCCGCACCACCAGCCGGGTCAACGGCCCCTCGATGAGGCCGACTTCGCAGACCGGGCCGGTGACGACGTCGAGGTCGCGGTGGAAGAAGGGGGCGTCGAACCCCGCCGAGGCGGGCAGTTCGACGACCGGCGGCGGCGGACCGTCGGCGCGCCACGTGGCCGCCCGGCGCCGGACCGCCAGGCCCGGATTCGCGAGCGTGGCGACCCGCACCGCCTCCCGCAGGGCATCGGGGTCGATACGGCCCTCCCCCTCGACGACCATCTGGATCAGCTGCGGGGTGCCCGTCGCGGCGGCGTTCAGGTAGCCGCGCTCGATCTGGGAGATACGGCGGGCGTACGGCCGTCGGGCGGCCGGCGCCGTGGTGGTGGCCGCGGTGGTGGAGGCGGTGGTGGAGGCGGTGGTGGAGGCCGCCGCGGTCGCGGCCGGCTCCGCGGTCACGGTCGGCCCCGCGGTCACGGTCGGCCCCGCGGTCACGGTCGGCCCCGCGGTCGCGGTCGGCTCCGTGACAGGGGTCGGCTCCGTGGTGGCGGCCGGCCCCGCGGTCGCGGCATTCGTGCGTACGGCTGTCGCTGTCATGCCGGCTCCAGGGTCAGGACGTCGGTGCGGGTGGCGGGTTCGGTACGGCTCGGCTGCCACCACCACCGCACCGGGACGGCGGTGTCGGCGGCGAGGGCCAGGTGCATCGCGGGCCCGAGCGCGGCCGAACGCACCTGGTAGGAGGGGACGTTGGTGGGGCGCCAGCCCGGCTGCCAGGCGGGCAGCCGGACTCCGTCGAAGGTCTCCTTCGTCACGTGCGAGGCCTTGATGAGGGCCTCGCACTCGGCGAAGTCGCGGATGACGGCCGGCTCCGCCCGGCCGAGCAGGGTGCCGAGCCAGCGCATGGCGGCCGGCCGGTCCCGCTCGTCCTGCAGATCCACGCCCACCCGGGGGCCGCTCGACAGGACCACGGCGCTGAACTCGTCGCAGTGCGCCACCGAGACGGTCAGGCCGTACGCCGGGACGCGCCAGCGCTTGTGCTCGTCCCGGGCGAGGTCGCGGGCGGTGACCTCGACCCCGTACACCTCCGCGAGCGCCTCGATGATCAGCGAGCGGCCGGAGCCGTTGAGGCGGTGGCCCATGCGGTCCCTCGGGAGGTGCGGATGCCGGGTGACCAGGCAGTCGATGTGCCCCTGCCCGGCGGTGGTGCCCCGGGACCCCCCGCCGGCCCCGGCGGCCTCGACGTCGAACGCCGTACGCGCGGGACGCACCGCCTCGACGTCGAACGCCGACCGCGCCTGCCGCGTCGGACGAGGAGACAGCGGGCGGACCGGCCGGTGCGACGCCGGGTCGGCCGGGTGGCGCACCGCCGGGTCGGCCGGGTGGCGCACCGCCGGATCCATCACGAGAGCCAGCAGGCCGCCCATCACGCCCCCGTGTCGAAAACTGCCGCCGCGTAGCTGCCGCCGTAGGCGAAGCTGGACAGCAGCAGCGGTCCGCCCGGGGCCGCGCCACTGAGCGCGGCGACCAGACCCAGTGCCCCGGCGCTGCCGTAGGTCTCCCCGATCAGCGCCTTCGGTGTCACGAGCGGACGGTCGGCGAGACCGGCCAGGCCCAGGGCCCGGCGCTGTGCGTGGTCGACCAGGCTGTAGCCGGAGGCGGCCGACACGACGGTGCCGATCTCGTCCGGGGCGGTCCCGGCCTCGGCCATCGCGCCGCGCAGGGCACGGGCCCAGGCCTCGCCGTCGCGGCCGATACGGCCGATGCCGACCGATTCGCCGGAGGCGCCGTATCCCTTGACGGTGGCGAGGGCGTGCGCGCCGCGGGCCGCGGCCGACGCCTCGCTCTCCAGCAGGATCGCGGCCGCCCCCTCGCTGAGCACCATTCCGGTACGGCCGCCCGGGACCACCCGCGTGGACCGCGCGTAGCCGGGGAGGCCCGCCTGCGTGGCGAGGGCCTGCTCCGGGAACTCGTCGGCGATCACGACCATGATCCGGTCGGCCGCGCCGCGGGCGATGACCCGGGCCGCGAGCTGCAGCGCCAGGACCGAACTGGTGCCGCCGTTGGCGATGGTGGCGGTGTAGCCGCGGTAGCGGTGCAGCATGGCCACGTGTCCGGCGGCCGCGTTCACCACCGTGTTGGCGAACAGCGAGGGGTTGGCGCCGGTGATGCCCTGCTCCAGGACGCCCTTGTGGAACTGGAGGACCGAGGTCACCGGCCCGTAGCCGGTGGCGAACACGATGCCGGTGCCCTCGGCCTCGGCGCGTGAGGGCTTGCCGTGCCGGGCGTACAGGTCGCCGACGGCCGCGGCGGCCAGCAGGCTGAGCGGGTCCATCCGGCGGGCGCGGCTCGGATTGATGCCCCGGGACGCGGACTTGACGTCCACCCGGCCGATCGGGACCTCGCCGACGCCCTCGACGTGTTCGAGGCCGGTGAAGCAGGGGCGGCCGTCCGCCAGGGCGGCGATGAGCTGCTCGGTGTTGCCGGCCGAGCCCGCCAGGCCGGCCGCGCCGGTGACGACGACACCGTGCACCGACTCGGTACGGCGCGGCGCCGAACCCGGCCGGCCCGGCCGGTTGAGGACCACGGAGGCGTTGTTCCCGCCGAAGGCGAACGAGTTCGACACCACCACCTCGGGGTCGGCCCTGCGCCCGTCGTCCGGGACGACGTCCAGGCCGAACGGCTGCGCCACACCACGGGTGTTGACGGTCGGCGGCAGGATGCCGCGGTCGATCGCCAGGGTGCTGACGACCGCCTCCACGGCCCCGGCGGCGCCGAGCGTGTGCCCGAGGATCGACTTCGTGGAGCTGGCCGGCGGGATCGACGAGCCGAACAGCAGCTTCAGCGCCTTGGGTTCGGAGGCGTCGTTGGCGGGCGTGCCGGTGCCGTGCAGGTTGAGGTAGTCGACGTCGTCCGGGACGAGGCCCGCCGTCTCCAGGGCCTGCGCCATGGCGGCGGCGGCTCCCTTGCCGCTCGGGTCGGGTGCGGTCTGGTGGTAGCCGTCGCAGGACAGGCCGTAGCCGCCGAGCTCCGCCAGGACCCGTACGCCGCGCTCGGCCGCCCGGTCCGCCGACTCCAGGACCATGAACCCGGCGCCCTCCCCGAGGGTGAGCCCGGTGGAGGCCGACATCGGTGAGCAGGGCTCGGGGTCGAGGGCGCCCAGGGCGCTGAAGCCGTACGCGGAGAGTTCGGCCAGCGGGTCGACGCCGCCGCAGATGACGTAGTCGACGTCCTCCTTCCACAGCAGCTCGGCCGCGTAGCCGAGTGCCACGGCGCTGGCGGCGCAGGCGTTGGAGAGGACCACGCGCGGTCCGCGCAGATCGAACTCGGCGGCGATGTAGTCACCCACGCAGGGCAGTTGGGACGCGGCCGCCTGTTCGGCGTCGAGCCGTCCCTCGTGCACCAGGCCCCGGTGGACGTTCTCCAGCGTGGGCATGGCGCCGAGACTGGAGCCCACCACGACCGCGACGCGGTCCCGGTCGACGGTGTCCAGGTCGAGCCCGCTGTTCCTGAGGGCCTCCCGGATCGCGGTGGCCGCCAGGCTGTAGCAGCGGTCGGGTTCCGTCGGCTGGGGGGCGGTGACCATGCCCGCCCAGTCGGTCAGCAGCTGTGAGGTGTCGAACTGGGTGTTGGTCCGGATGCCGGAGATGCCCGCCGAGATGGACGACCAGCCCTTCTCGACGTCGTCACCGGCACCGGTGATCAGTCCGAGGCCCGTGAGGGCGATGCGGGGAGTGGTCATCAGGAGATCCTCGTGGTGAGCGAACGGGCGATGACGCGGGGCAGGGTGACGGTGCGCAGCGGGCGGTCGGCGCCCTGCTCGTCCTGGGCGGAGAGTTCCAGGCCGGGGACCCAGAACGGGGCGTCCAGGAGGGCGAGGACGAGCTCCTCCTCCGGGTTCGCGGAGGGGGCCTGCCAGATGACGGTGCCGACCGGACGGCCGCCCGCGGTGACCTCGGAGCCGGCGGTGAACCGGCTGTCGGCCGGGGCGGCGAGCGCGGTCAGCCGGGCCGTCCCGGTGGTCGGCTTGACCAGGTGCTCCGAGCCCTGGAACTCACCGATCCGGTTCCAGTCGATCATCCAGGAGAGGTCCGACTGGTCCACCGTCAGACCGGCGAAACCGGACGCGTAGACGGCCATGCCGGCCTCGGCCTGGACGCGGGCCAGGCCCTCGGGGCCGACCGGCGCGCCGCCCTGCTCGGCGACCGCGGCGAGCACGGCCTCGTGGGCGGCGTCCGGGGCGTTGGAGATGAGGAGGTAGCCGTACTCGCCGGTGGTGCCGACGCGGGCCAGGTGGGCGAAGGCGGCCGGGTCGGCGGGCAGCGCCGACTCGGTGACGGCGTGCAGGGTCAGACCGGAGATGTCGAAGTCGACGAAGCGGGCCGCCACGGACCAGGCGATCGGGCCCTCGAAGGCGGTGGCGCCCCAGCCCTCGGGCTCGATCTCGACGGTGACGCCCTCGGGGACGTCCAGCTCGTCCAGGTAGCCGCGCAGGACGTCGGCGGTGACCTGGGTACGCGGCAGCAGCCAGGACTCCTCGCCGATCTCGAAGTGCAGCAGGACGGCGAACGGGGTGCCGTCGGCGTTCAGCGCCAGCGCCTCGCGGACGGTGTCCGGGTCGACGTACTCGCCGGACTTGGCCAGGAACTGGTCCAGCAGGGCGAGCCGGTCGTCACCGGAGAGCCGGACCAGCGGGGCGTCGACCCGGTAGGCGCCGACGGTGGTGCGGACGGTGGCGTAGTCGTCCTTCTCGGTACGGCTCGGGGCGATGGTCGTGGTGGTCATGATGTGCGGATTCCTTCCGGAAGTTCTGATGTGAGGAGCGAGTGCTCGGTGGTGCTTCGGTGCTTCAGAAGTGGGCGAGTGCCGAGGAGTTCTGCTGTTCGGTGGCGCGTGCGTGCCGTTCGAGGTGCGGCGGCGTACACAAAGCAGTCGGCCGTACGAGGTGTGGTGGGCCGTCGGCCGGTCAGAGGCCGGGGTCGGTGCGGACGGACAGGTGCCAGGCGTTCTCGGCGCCGTGCGGTCGCTCGGCCGCACAGACACAGCCGATGAGCAGGCCCGACGGGGTGGGGCGCAGGACGATCTCCGCGTGGCCGGCTCCACCGGGCGCGGGACGGCAGTCGAGCCAGCTGCCGTCGGACAGCCGTACCGAGGCGGCCGCCGCCCACACCTGCCGGAAGTCCGAGGAGTCGAGCTCCCACCGGGAGCCGGCCGAGTCGATCACCACCGAGGTCCGGCGCGAGGTGTTCGGGGTGATCCAGAGGACGACCTCTTCCGGTACGTCGGGGGCCTGGACGTCGACGCGGACCGGCTCGGCGGGGTCGTCGGGAGCGGTGAGTTCCCAGCCGATCCGCTCCCGGGGGGCGAACAGGCCGAGCGGGTGCTTCTCCTCCCAGGCCGCGGTCGGCGGCACGCCCCAGCCGAGACCGCTGTCGCGGCTGAACCGGCTGCGTTCCGCGGTCACCCACATCCCCGCCGACCAGCGGGGGTTGTAGCCGAAGGCACGGGTGCGGGGGAAGGGGCTGCGCAGGATCTTGGACGCGCCCTCCGCCCACGTGGTGACTCCCGCGGCGTTCGCGTCCACCTGGAGCCGGCGGGCCCCCGCGGCGGACCGCGGGGCCGGAGCGAGTCGTCCGGCGCTGTCGGCGGGTGCCGGCTGCGTCCGGAAGACGGTGGTCAGCCGGGCCACCCCGTCCGCGCCGGGCTCCAGCCGGGGTTCCAGCAGACCGCTGTGGATCAGCCGGACCGGCTGCCGCACCGGCACCTCGATGCGCAACCCGGCGCCGTTCCACGTCAGTTCGCTGCCGAGGGGAGCGAGCTGGGCCGCCGCGACCACCTCGGAGGAGTCCCGGACGCCGATCCCGAGGCCCAGCGGGTGCTCCTGCCCGTCACCCTGCGCCGGGTCGGTCAGGGCGAAGGTGCCCTGGCGCAGCCCGACCGTCTGGAAGAGGCGTCCGGGCCGGGCGGTGAAGGTGAAGTCCTGGTGCAGCACACCACCGTCGAAGGTGACCGTGCCGACGACTTCGTCGTCACCGGAACGCTCGACGATCCGGACGCCGTGCTCGACGGGGCTGATGTCCAGGTCGCCCGGCTCGCCCTCGCGCCAGCCCGCCGAGCGGTCGGCGCGGCAGCTGGGCCAGGTGGAGACGTACACGGGTCCGTGGTGGCCGGGGGCGAGGACACGGAGCGTTCCGTCGTCGCCGTCCACCTCGCAGACCAGTCCGTCGGAGCCGAACCGGTGCGGTGCCGGGTGACGCGGGGCCCGTACCCGGTACGGGGGTTCCGCGATCCGGAGCTGACGCGCTCCCGCGGGCCCGGCGAGTTCGGCCCCGAGCACGAGGCCCCGGTCGACGTCGACGCTCGCGGTGAGCTGCAGCTCGCCGAGGGCCAGGCAGTAGGTGACCGTGCGGACACCGTCCACCAGGCGGACGTCGGAGCGCAGTTCGTCGTCGCGGGCCTCCGTGACGGTCGCGAAGCTGTTCAGGCCGCCGAGAGCGGCGCGGCCCTCGGCCCCCAGGTCCGCGAAGACGCTGCGCAGGATCAGCGGTATGTAGTTGTGCAGTTCGACGTTGCCGTCCTCGCCGGGCACGGTCTGGCCGACGGAGACGCAGCCGACGCGCCGGTAGAGCCGGAACGCCACGGTGTTGGCCGGGTTCACGGTCAGCCGCAGGACCAGGCAGCCGGACCGCATCATCCATTCGACCGCCTCGGTGAACAGCCGCCCGGTGATCACACCGTTGCGGTACGCCGGGGCGACGAAGAACATGTCGGCGATGAGTTCACCGGCTCGTGCGGAGCGCCGGCCGGTGCCGTGGAACAGGCCGAACGTGCCCACCACCCGGCCGCCGTCGACGGCCACGAGGAATGTGGCCGTGTCCCGCTCGGCCAGTTCGCGCTCCAGCTCGTCGCCGGTGATGCCGCCGGCCACCGGGTTGGGGTTGTCGCGGTGGCGGTTGTACAGCTCCGCGATGTCCTGCGCGTCGCCCTCCTCGTACGGGCGGATCGTGATGGACATTCCACACCTCCTTTTCTTCGGATCGGATGCAGGGGGATCCCGGGGCGGGGGGACGGATTCCCGGGCGGGGGTTCCCGGGGCGGGGGGCACGGCTTCCCGGGCGGGGGCCGGTGACTAGGCCTTGCGTTCCGTGGTGACGATCAGGGAGCCGGCGGCGGCCAGTTCCGTGCCGACACTGGCCCGGACCGACACCTGGCGCAGTCCGCCGAGCCGCTGGCCGAGCCGGGCCTCCAGCGTCAGCTGATCGCCGGGGACCACCAGCCGGGAGAACTTCATCGAGCTGATGGAGCCGAGGTAGCCGACGCTGGCGGACGGGTCTGCGCCGGTCTCCCCCGTGTCGGGCGCCTCGACCAGCTCGGCGACGTACACGACCGCCACCAGCTGGGCCATCGCCTCGACGATCATCACGCCGGGCATGATCGAGTGGTCCGGGTAGTGCCCGGCGAAGAACGGCTCGTTCACCGAGACGCTCTTGATCCCGCGCCCGGAGACGCCGGGTACGACGTCGTAGGCCCGGTCGATCATCAGCATCGGCCAGCGGTGCGGCAGCATCCGCTTGATGTCGTCCGAGGAGTAGCTGTAGGTGTCCTTGGCCGCCGCTGCCCGGCGCGTGGGCGCGGGGGCGGGGGCAACCGGCGTGGTCGTCATGCTCAGACCTCGCGGGCTTCGATGAAGTCGACCAGGGCGTTGATCGAGCCGAAGGCCTCGAAGTCGTCGTCGCTGATCAGCACGTCGTACTCGTTGTTGACCATGACGACGATCTCCAGGGTGTCCAGCGAGTCCATTTCCAGACCGCGGCCGAACAGCGGCTGGTTGTCGGACACGACGGCCGGCTCGACGTCCAGGCCGAGCCGGTCGATGATCATCGACTTGACCTTCACGTTCTTCTCGAGGCGGGCCTCGGCCTGGGCGCGGACGTCCTCGAAGGTGGCGACGGACATGGGAGTTCCTTCCGGATAAGTGATGAGTAGTCAGATCTCTTGTACAGAGGGCTAGTTGGGGATCATTCCGCCGTCGACGGTGAGCACCTTGCCGGTGATGTAGGAGGCGGCGGGACTGGCCATGAAGACCGTCGCCTGGGCGACCTCGGCGGGGGTCCCCATCCGGCCGAGCGGGATCACCTGGAGGGCTTCCTTCATCTGCGCCGGCGGCACCTTCTTGACCATGTCGGTGTCGATGAAGCCGGGCGCCACCACGTTGACGCGGATGCCGCGCGGGGCCACCTCGTACGACAGGGTCTTGGCCATGGAGATCACTCCGCCCTTGCTGGCGGCGTAGTTGGCCTGGCCGGCCCGGCCCGCGATGCCGCTGGTGGAGGCGATCAGGACGATCGACCCGCCGGTCGCGTACATCTGCTTGGTCGCCTCGCGGGCGGTCAGGAAGGTGCCAGTCAGGTTGGTGCCGATGACCTCCTGCCACTTGGCGCTGCTCATGGCGGCCAGGTGCCCGTCGGCGGTCACCCCGGAGTTGAGGACGGCGACGTCGAGGGCGCCCCAGGTGGAGCGCAACTCCTTGTACATGGCCGCCACTTGGGCCTCGTCGGAGATGTCGGCAGGCAGCAGCAGGGCCTGCCGGCCGAGGGCGCGGACGCGCTCGGCGACCTCCTCGGCCTTCGCGGCGCTGGAGCGGAAGTTCAGGGCCACGTCGCAGCCGTGCTCGGCCAGCGCGACGGCGATCGCCGCGCCGATGCCCCGCGAGGCGCCGGTGACCAGGGCCTTGGTGCCCTCGGCGAACAGCGTTCCCGGCGCGCTCATGCGGCGCTCCCGCTCATCGCCGCGGTGACCCGGTGGCTGCCCGGATCGAAGCCCTCGATGTCCGTGCCGAGGCCCACCCGGTCGGCGGCCTTCAGCACCGCCTGCGCGACCGCGAGGTCCAGGACGCCCAGGCCGAACGGCGAGAAGACGATCGTGTCGGTGGTCGCCGGCGGGTCGGTCCAGCCGAGCACGGTGGCGATCTCGGCGTGCACGAAGTCCTGGTGCCCGACCTCCTGTTCGGCGCGGTGCAGGGAGGTCTGCTCGCGGACGGCGTGCTCGATGTCGTCGACCACGTTGTACGAGGAGAGCACCGACGCGGTGTTCAGGTCCCGCAGCGACAGGTGCAGGATCACCTGGCCGGCCGGGCGGTCCGGGAAGTCGGCCAGGTCGAGCCAGTAGGTGGAGTCGGTGGTGGCGACACTGACGGTGTCGGCGCCGAGCGCGTCGGCCACCTCGCCGGTCCGGAAGGCGATCCCCGGGTGTTCGGCGGCCAGTTCGGCGGCGAACACCTCGGCACGGCCGGGGACGACGTCCTGCAGCACGACGGTCTCGATGTCCTGGTGGGTCACCGTGAGATAGGTGAGGACGCGGTGGTTGATCGTGCCGCAGCCGACCAGTCCGACGGTGCGCACCGGGCGGCGGCCGTGCAGCACACCGCTGGCGAGCGCGGCACTGGCCGCGGTCCGCGAGGCGGAGATCTGGCTGCCTTCGAGAAGGGCCTGCGGATACCCGGTCTCCAGGTCGTTCAGGATCTGCACGGACGAGGCCCGCTGCAGGCCCTGGTTCACGTTCGTCGGGAAGGACGAGATCCACTTCAGGCCCATCACCGGCTCCGGGCCGCCGAGGTAGGCCGGCAGGGAGATGATGCGCGAGCCGGTGGGCCGCGGCGGGCGCAGGAAGCTGGAGAACGGCAGGTTCGAGTGGCCCTGGCCGTGCAGGACGTAGGCGCTGCGCACCGCGTCGAGCACGGCGGACTCGAGGCCCGTCAGCGCGGTGCGGACGGCGTCGCGACCGAGGATTCTCATGACGCGCTCCTTTCTTGGTCGTCGTGGGACTGGGGGTGTTCGAGGTGCTGGAAGTGGGCCTCGACCCATTGGTCGGAGTAGATGGTGTCGAGGTAGCGGTCGCCGCCGTCGGGAAGCACCGCGACGCAGGTGGCACCCGGTTCGATCCAGGACGAGGAGCTCAGGAGCGCGGCCATGACGGCGCCGGAGGAGCCGCCGGCGAGGATGGACTCCTGCGCCAGCAGCTGACGGCAGCCGCGCACGCAGTCGAAGTCGGTCACCTTCAGCACCCGGTCCGCGAGCCCGGGTTGCAGCAGGGGCGGCACCACGGCCGCTCCGTGACCGGGGATCGTGCGCCGGTGCGAGCGTTCCCAGGGCTCCGGCGGCCCGAAGATCACGCTGCCGACCGCGTCCACCGCCACGACCCGGGTGTCCAGGCCGTTGTCGCGGATGAACTCGGCGCAGCCGCGCAGGGTGCCGCAGGTGCCGGCCGCGAGGAAGAGGTAGTCGGGGCCGCCCGGCAGGGCCTCGCAGATCTCGCGCATCGTGGAGTGGTGGGCCCGGGCGTTGTACTCGTTGGCGTACTGGTTGGGCCAGTACGCGTCGGGGACGCTCTCCAGCAGCGCCCGGACCCGGTTGATCCGGGCCGGCAGGAACTCGCCGGTGGCCGGGTCCCGTTCGACGACCTCGACCCGTGCGCCGTACGCCCGCATGATGGCGGCGTTCTGTGCGGTGGTCCGGGGGTCGACGACGCAGATGAGGTTGAGCCGGTAGAAGTTGCACAGCTGGGCGAGGGCGATGCCGAGGTTGCCCGAGGAGGACTCCACGACCGTGGAGACTCCCGGGACGAGCTTGCCCGTCCTGATGGCGTGCTCGATCATCGACTTGGCGGCGCGGTCCTTGATGCTGCCGCCCGGGTTGAAGCGCTCGCACTTGGCGTACACCTGGAACCGCTCGGGAGGGAACAGCCGGTCGAGGGCGACCAGCGGGGTCCCGCCGATCGTCGCGACGATGTCGGTCTCCCAGGCGCGGGTCGAGCGGGCCGCCAGTGCCGCGCCGTCGGAGGCGAGGACTGTCATTGCGGTGCCTTTCTGCTGATCTGGAGCCGCAGTTCACTGACGTAGCGCTCGCCGTCGGCGTCCGGCAGCCAGGAGTCGTCCGGAGCCGGCAGGGGCTCGCTGACGGTCAGGACGGTGTCCGGATCGAGCCGCAGCGCCCGGCGGACGAGGTTGGCGAAGGAGAGCACCAGCGTCGGGCTGGTGAAGTCGACCAGGGACGGTTTGGTCTCCTCGGGGAACTTGACGAACGCCTGGTCGGGCAGGGCGTGTTCGGTGATCCAGCGGCGTACGGCGAGGTAGTCGCCGTGCCGGTCCGGCTTGGCGGGCAGGGCGATCCCGTCGGCCCGCGGCCGCCAGGTCTCCCGGAACAGGACCAGGTCGTCGACGCTCACCCGCGGGGCGTGCGGGCGGTCGAGGCCGATCTTGAAGGCGTCCGCGGCGATGATCGAGACCGGCACCGCGAGCAGTTCGGACATGCTCCACACCCGCCCGTCGGGGGTGGTGGCGGTGACGGTGCCCTCCGTCTCGGCCACCGTGATGGCCGCCGCCGGGTCGACCCGGGACCGCTCGTCGAAGGGGGCGCGGGTGAATCCGATCAGCCGGTCGCCGGCCCCGATCGGCGCGGGGACCATCCGGCCGCTGTTGCGCTTCCAGTCGACGGGCAGCAGCGGCACCAGCCGCGGGGCGCCGACCGCCGCGTTGACCTTGTCCCGGAGCGAGCCCTCGTCGGTCGTCCAGTCCAGGAACGGCAGGTCGAGGGTGCCCAGGCAGGCGTGGAGTTCGCCGAGTACGACGGTGTAGTCGCCGGCGTTCACCGCCTCCACGGACCGGGCCACCACCTGGAGGTCCGGGCTGTGCAGGGCGAGGTGCGGCGACCGCACGGGACCGGTGGCGAAGACCGCGCGGGCGCGCTCCTCGATGTCCGGCACCGACAGCCGCACGTGCTCGCCCGGCGCGGCCGCCGGGTCCAGGTCGATGATCTCCCGCCATTTCCGGGCCAGTTCAGCGGTCGCGGTCTGTACGGGGGTGGCGTGCTGTCCCCAGAACAGGCCGAGCACCTGCGGCCAGACATCGGCGAGCGTGACCGTCGGGCGGCGGGCCGCGGCGGCACGTACGAGCTGGGCGACCTCCGCCTCGGCCAGCTCCGCCAGGCGGTTGCCGAACCAGTCCGCCGCGTCGGCCACCAGGGCCAGCGGACGGGCGATCGGGTCGAGGAAGTCCCGCCCCAGCTCCATCCGGCAGTCCCGGACGGAGTCCTCGTAGCAGAGCGTGCGGCCGGCGTAGGCCTTGCCCTCTTCCCGGGACGCCGACTGTCCCGTCGTACGGACGAAGAAGTCGTCGAGCAGGTCGAGGGCCCCGACGAGTTCCTCGGCACTGGCCGCGCGCTCGATGCCGTCCCGCAGCCGGTCCAGCTCGCCGAGGACCGCGTCGAAGCGGATGAACAGTTCCGGGTCGCCGATGGCGGCCACCCGTCGGCGCAGGATCTCCTCGGCCCGTACGTCGACGGGGATGTTGGCGTCCCAGGTCAGCACGCGCCGGCCCAGCAGCCGGGTCAGGGTCCGTTCCACGCGGTCGCGGGCCGTCGGGGCGTCCCACCGCTGTCCGGGCTCCGCGAGGAGCGCGTCCGTGATGGCCTCGCCGTTCCGGTTGCCGTCGGCGTACCGCAGCACCTGTACGTCGTCCTCGCGCAGCCGCAGCACCTTGTGGCCCGGCATCACCAGCCGGTCTCCGTCGAGGTGCACGTCGGGCCGCAGCACCGGCGGGAACCACCAGCGGGCGCCCGGCTGCCCGGCCATCCACTCCGCCAGCGCGGCCACCGTCCAGCGTTCGAAGAACACCCGGTCGGCCGCGGTGAGCGACGGGCCGTGCTCGAACTCCATGGCGCGCTGTGTCCGCCCGACGGAGATCCAGGCGGCCGGCCCGAAGAAGCCGATGGTGTCGGCCTTCGCGCAGTACCGCAGCCAGTACATGGCCAGGGTGCGTTCGCGCTGCTTGCGCTTGGACTCCTTGCCCTTGCCGGCCGCGAGGGAGTCGAGGATCTGGTAGACGGTGCGGTTCTGCCAGGCGATGGCGGTCCGCACCCGGTCGTCGGTGGCGAGCCGGCCGAGCCGGGCGGCCTCGGCGGCACTGTCCGCCTGGTACGCGGCCACGAACTCGTCGTGACCGGCCGCGCCGCTCGCCAGCAGCGCCGCCGCGTCGGTCGCCCGCCGGCCGCCGAGCAGGTCCAGTCCGGAGACCGGGAAGCCCGCGCTGCGGAGCAGTCCGACGCCCCACACACGCCAGTTCGTGGCGCCGAGCCGGTAGGAGGGCCCGAAGGCCGACCAGTCCAGGGTGCGGCGGGTCGTCGCCTCCAGCGTGCCGGTGCCGGTCATCGGGTTCCTCCTTCCGGAAGCGGGTCGGGTGCGTCGAACGCGGCGGCCAGCCGGGAGATGCCCTCGGTGATCCGCTTCCTGGGGACGTGGCTGAAGCACAGCCGCAGTGCGTCGGCGTGTTCGCCGTCGATGCCGAAGTGGCTGCCGGGCACGAAGGAGACCCCGTGCGCGGCGGCCGCCGCGGCGAAGCGGCCGGTGTCGACGCCCTCGCGGTGGCGCAGCCAGATGTAGAAGCCGCCCGTCGGGCGCTCCCACGACCAGGGGCCCGTGGTGCCGAGCTCCCGCTCCAGCGCGTCGGCCATCAGCGTGCTGCGCTCCCGGTAGCTGTGCCGGTAGGCGTCCACCAGCGCCGTCCACCCGTTGCGGGTGTGGAAGGCGGCGAGCGCGGCCTGGGCCAGGGCGGAGGGCGACAGCGACATGACCTCGGTGGTGCGGCGCAGGTGCTGGGCCAGGTGGGCCGGTGCGGAGATCCAGCCGCACCGCAGGCCCGGGGCGAAGACCTTGGAGAAGGTGCCGAGGTACACCACGCGGTCCGGGTCGAGCCCCTGCAGGGTGGCGGTGGTCCCGCCGTCGAACGCGAGGAGTCCGTAGGGGTTGTCCTCGATGACCAGGAGGTCCAGCTCCTGGCAGACCGTCAGCAGCTCCTTGCGGCGCTCGACGGACACGGTCGCGCCGGTGGGGTTCTGGAATGTCGGGTTGCAGTACAGCAGCCGGGCGGTGTGTCCGGCGGCGCGCAGCCGCAGCACCGTCTCCCGCAGCCCCACGGGGTCCATCCCGCCGTCGGTGCCGGGGTCCTCGGGGATGGCGTGCAGGTTCAGGCCCGCGGTCCGGAAGGCCGCGGCGGCGCCCGGGTAGGCGGGTGTCTGGCACAGGACGGTCTCACCCGGGGTACCGATCCCGAGTGCCACGGCCATCAGCCCCATCTGGGATCCGCCGGTGGGCACGAGGTTCTCGGCCGTCGTGGCGGCCCCCTCCTGGGCCATCAGGTCGGTGATCGCCGGCACGAGGGCCTTCGCCACGTGCGGGGTGCTGTATTGGAAGGCGAGCCTGCCGCCGAGCCGTACGAGACGGGAGAGCTGGCTGGAGATCGCCTCCAGCGGAAGGACGTCCAGGTCGGGCAGCCCCCCGGCGAAGGAGATCAGGTCCCCGCCCCGCTCGAACAGTCGCGGCATCTCGACCGCGGGTCTGGTGTCGGTCCACATGGGTATCAGTTCCTGGCTGTCGCCGGTATCGAGGCCGCCGCCTGCGCGTGCACGGAGCGCCACAGGTCGGCCGGGGAGGTGAGCGCGGGGTCGGCGAGCACGTCCGGGTCGATCTCGACGCCGTACTCCTCCTCGACGGCCATCACCAGGGCGACCGTGTGCAGCGAGTCCACGCCGAGGTCCACGAGGGGCTTCTCCGGATCCGTGACCGTGACGGCGCAGATCTGCTCGACGAGCTGGTCAAACTGCGACTGGTTCATGAGACGTCCTCGTCTGTGCGATGGAAGGCTTGGGTGTGTGCCGGTCGCCGGCCGGCGGATCGATCAGGCGCCGGGCGGCCTTGCGGTCGGGCTTGCCGTTCGCGGTGAGGGGTACGGCGTCGATGCGGGTGATGACATCGGGCATCCGGGCGCGGTCGAGCCGTCCGGCGAGGTGGTCGCGGACCTCCTCCACCGGCAGGCCGGTCTGCACCGCGAGGTGCAGCGGCCCGTCCTCGGGCTCGGGTCGCAGGGCCACCGCCGCGGTCACCCCGGGGATCCGCTCCGCGGCGTCCTCGATCTCGGTCAGGCCGAGGCGGATCCCGCGCCGTTTGATCATGTCGTCGTCGCGGCCGACGAAGTAGAGCCGGCCGTCGGCGTCGAGGTATCCCTGGTCGCCGGTGTGCAGTTCGAGCGAGCCGTCGGCCCGGCGGACGTAGCGGCTCTGCTCGTCGAGCGGAATCCGCCAGTAGCCGGCCATCACCGTGGTGCCCGACACGACGATCTCGCCGGTCTCCTCGGGTCCGAGGTCGTGCTTGTCGCCGTCCACGATCCGCACCTGGTCGCCGGGGATGGGCCGGCCGACCGACTCGGGGTGGGTCGCGTATTCGGCGGGGTCCAGGATCGAGATGCGCTTGCACTCGGTCATGCCGTACATCGAGGCGAAGCCCGAACCGGGGAAGGCGTCGAGGAGTTCGGACATGATGGCCCGGCCCGGCCGGGCGCCCGTGTTGGTGAACAGGCGCACCTTCGTCGGCCGGCGCAGCTTGCGCTGCAGCAGGGTGAGGATCTGGGCGAGGGAGGGCACCAGCGGGACGACGGTGACGCCGTGCCGCTCGATGATCCGCAACAGGCCCACGTCGCTGCTGCGTTCGGCCAGGACGAGCGTGCCGCCGGTGAGGGCGCAGAGCAGGGCCTGGTAGAGGCCGTAGTCGAAGGAGAGCGGCAGCCTGCACAGGACGACGTCGTCGGCGTCGTACCGCAGACAGGCGTTGACCGCCTCGGCCGCCGCGATCATCTGCCGGTGCGGGCAGATCACGCCCTTGGGCCGGCCGGTGGTGCCGGAGGTGTAGATCAGCATGGCGACGCTGTCGTCCGGCAGTTGGGCGGTGAAGGCGTCGGCGTCCGCGTGTTCGGCTTCCTGCCGGGCCCGGGCCACGTCGACCGTGCGTCCGGCGCGGGCGCCCGCCGCGGGCGAGCAGATGGCCAGGGCGGCCCCGCAGTCGTCGACGATCGCGCCGACCTGATGGTCCGTCAATTCCGGGTGTACGGGGACGAAGACGGCGCCCGTCCGGAGGGTGGCGTAGAAGAAGGTGAGGAAGGCGCGGTCGTTGCCGCCGGCGTAGACGACCCGCTGGCCGGTGGTCACGCCCTGGCCGCGCAGCCATCCGACGGTCCGGTCGACGGCGGTGCCGAACTCGCGATAGGTGAGGGTGCCGTCGGTGTCGACGACCGCGGGGTGGCCGGCGCGCTCGGCGCGCGGACGGTCGAGGAGGTCAGCGACCAGCATGGACGGGCTCCCCTCGGCCGACGGCCTCGCCGAGGCGGGTACGGGCCTTGTCGAGGTCCCGGGCCGAGTTGACGGACAGGACGTCAAGTCCGGGGTGCTGGCGCTTGAGGATGCTCGCGAGGGTGCGGGCGGGCGGCAGCGAGAGGGTGACCGCGGGCGCCAGCCGGGCGAGCGTGCCCAGGCACAGGTCCCAGCGCACCGGACGTACCACCTGGTCGACGAGCCGCTGCCGGATCACCTCGGGGGTGTCCACCACTTCTCCGTCGGCGTTCGAGAGCAGCAGGCCGCGCGGCCGTTCGAAGTGGATGGCCGCGGCGGCGGCGGCGACCGTCCGCCGCGCCGACTCCATGTACGGGGTGTGGAAGGCGCCCGCGACCGTGAGCGCCTTGACCGTCGCCCCGCGGGGCGGCGCGGCGGTCAGCAGCCGTAGGTCCTCGAGCGCTCCCGCGGCCACGATCTGGCCGGGGCCGTTGAACGTGGCCGCGGTGAGGCCGAGTTCGCCGATCCGGGCGAGCACCTCGGGCTCGTCCCCGCCGACCACCGCCGCCATCGAGGTGGGTGCCTCGGCGCAGGCGGCGGCCATGGCACGACCGCGGATGGCGGCGAGGCGCACGGCGTCGGCGGCGCTCAGCACTCCGGCGTACACCGCCGCGGTGAGCTCGCCGACCGAATGGCCGGCGACCACCGCGTCCCCCGCGGACACCGCCCCGGCCAGCGCCTCGTGGGCGAGCACTCCCTGGGCGACCAGCAGCGGCTGGGTGTTCTCGGTCCGGGCGATCTCCGCGGCCGAGGCCTTGGTGCCCAAGTGGACGAGGTCGCAGTCGGCGGCCTCGGACCAGGCCCGTACCCGCTCGGCGTGGACCGGGTCACGCAACCAGCCGGCCAGCATTCCAGGTGTCTGTGATCCCTGACCCGGCGCAACTATTCCGAACATGTGTTCTATCCCCCTTTCGTGTTGCGTACCCGACGCACGGCGCTCGGCGAGCGGTGCGGTACGGACGGACTGGCTAGAGGCGCCCGGTGCTCTTGGCGAACCGGCGGACCGCCAGGAACGAGAACCCGGCGAACCAGGCGACGATGTTGAACACGGCACCCGAGAGGCTGGAGTGCTCACCGCTGAACGAGTAGCCGTCGGTGAGGGCGTAGCGGGCGAGGGTCGACACCCCGTACATCGGCGTGAACCGCGAGATGTCGAGCATGGTCCCGCTGAGCGGGATGAACAGGTTGCCGAGGAAGGCGAGCGCGGTCATGGTCAGTCCCGGCATGTGCATCACGACCTCGGGCTTCAGCGCCAGGCCCATCGCGATGCCGAGCGCCGCGAAGACCGCCGCTCCGATCCAGGCGACGAGCAGCGAGGTCACCCAGACCTCGGCATCGGCGCGCGCACCGGTGACGTAACCGAGCACCCCGACGATCGCCACCGGCACGGCGGCCATGACCACCGAGCACACCACCTTCACCAGCAGATAGCCGGGCGGGGCGAGCGGGCTCAGCGCGATGGTGCGCATCCAGCCGACGGACCGCTCGACCGAGATGGTGGCCGCCGCGCTGGTGGCCGCCATCGCCGCGCCGTACACGGCCAGGCCGATCATCATCCAGGCGGCGAAGTTGCCGTGCGGCAGGGTCGCGTGGGCCGGACTGGTGCGGAACAGGGCGAGATAGAGGACCGCGGGGAGCAGCAGGGTGAAGATCGTGGTCTGCCGGTTGAACCGGCGCCGCAGTTCGTAGCGGACGAAGGTGGGGTTCACCCCGCTGAAGGGCGAGGTGCGGGGGCCGGCGCCGGGCGCCGCGAGGGTGGTCATCGGGGCCCCTCCTGGGCGGTGCGGCCGGGGCCGGTGATGGCCACGAAGGCCTCTTCAAGACTGCGCGGGGTGACCTCGATCTCCGTGGCGGAGGTCTCGGTGACCAGCGCCCGCAGCAGGGCGTCCGAGTCGGTGCAGTCGAAGAAGTGACGCTCACCGCGGCGCGTGACGGAGCGGACGGCGGCCCGCGCGGCGACCGCGGCGGCCTCGCCCGGGCCGATCAGGGCCGAGACGGTACGTCCGCTCGTGGCGGCGCGGATCGACGACGCGGAGCCGTCGGCCACGACCTCTCCCCGGTCGATCATCACCACCCGGTCGGCGAACTGGTCGGCCTCCTCCATGTAGTGCGTGGCGAACATGACCGTCATGCCACGGCCGGCGTCCTCGCGGACGGTGGCCCAGAACTCCCGGCGGGCGGAGACGTCCATACCGGCGGTGGGCTCGTCGAGGACCAGGAAGTCGGGGTCGGACAGCAGCGCCAGGGCGAACCGCACCCGCTGCTGCTCACCGCCCGAGCACTCGGCGACCCTGCGGTGCCGCAGGGAGGTGACCGCGGCCCGGCTCATGACCTGCTCCGGGTCGGCGCCGGGGTGCAGCGAACCGAGCATGTGCACGGTGGCCTCGACGGTCAGGTCCGGCAGCAGGCCTCCTGACTGGAGGACCGCCGCGACCCGGCCGGCACGCACCGCCTGCCGCGGCGCCATCCCGAACAGCTCCACCTGTCCCGAGTCGGGCCGGGTGAGCCCGAGGAGCATGTCGATGGTGGTCGTCTTGCCGGCGCCGTTCGGACCGAGGAACGCGACGACCTCACCGCGTCGGATCCGCAGGTCCAGCCCGTTGACGGCGGTGAACTCCTCGCCCTTGGCGTTGGCGAAGCGCTTGACGACCGTGCTGAGCACGGCGGCATCCGGAGAGGTCACCTCCCTCGGTGCCGGACGGGCTTGGGTTTCGATCGTCATCTGAGTCCTCACGATTCAACGGATGTCGCCTTGGCGGGATTCACTCTTGCGCGCCCCCCTATCCGCCCGAACCGGAGCCACTACCAGCCGCCTATCGAGGCCCTATCCGGCTCCGGGACACCGCCCTCGGACGGTGCCCGCACGCCGGGCCGGAGCGGCCGTCCACCCGCGCCCGCCCCGGCCGTTCGGGACCGGGGGCGTGAACTCCCCTGTCCGCAGGGCGACTTCATCACCCGCGCGGGAGTTGGCGTGAAGCCGCTCCTGAGGAGGTTCGCGGGCGAGGGCGGTGCACGAGGCCCTCCGCCGGGCCCCGCTCCGGTCGCTCACCACGGCCGGGACCCGCGTTGACACGGGCCATCACCGGGCGTTCACTGATGACACGGTGCAGGGCCATGTCCCGGGATTGTCCGGCCGGGACATTCCACCTTCCCCGCTTCGCCTGGGCCCCGCGGACGAATGAATTCCCCGCGCTCTGGAGGTCCGGCGACGTCATGGATTCTGCCGATCTTCGATTTGGGAAAGTGGCACACAAATGATGTACGACCAGGCACGCGCCCAGCAGCCCGCCGACAAGAACTCCGGTTCGGCCCTGCGCCGCACCCCGAGCGGCCCGGAGCCCCTGCTCCCGGCGGACGAACGGTCCCGGCTCACCCAGCGCCTCCGGCACGCCCTCCACGACTTCGGCGACAGCCCGCGCGAGGCCCTGGAAGAGGCCGAGGGCACCTTCGACGAAGTCGCCGCCCACCTCGTGAACACCCTGGCGGAGCGGCGGCGCCTCCTGCGGGAGGGCTGGGAGGGCCAGACACCCGAAGCCCGCTCGGACGAACTGCGGCTGGCCCTCGGGCAGTACCGGGAGATCACCGAACGCCTGCTGCGCATGTAATCGGCGAGCGGGGGCACCGGACCGGCAACGCCGGAGAAACCACCGACAACGCCGGAGAAACCATCGGGAACGCGCCGGGAACCCACCGGTGCCGTACCGGGAAAAGGAATGAAGATCTGTTCGGGCCATATCGCCGGACGCGACGAAATGGCCCGCGGATCAGCAGATACAGAGAAACGCTTTTGCGCGCTCCGGAACCGACTGGGCCGCCTTGATCGCAGTAACATTGATTTCGGGTTGGCTCACGCTCACGTGAACCGCCCGGAAGGGCGACTCCGGCGTATGCGCGCCGGAGTCGTTGTCTCGGCCGTGGACAGGCGCGCACCGGGCGGTGCCCCGAACAGGAGGGACAAGGCATGATCCAGGCAGCCGACATCCGCGAGTGGCGCAATCACGACGTCGTCGACTCCAAGGGGCACAAGATCGGCGTGCTCGAAGCGGTCTACGTCGACACCGCCACCGACGAACCGGCCATGGCCACCGTCCGGGCCGGACTGCCCACCCGCCAGCGCCTGGTCTTCGTCCCCGTCGACGAAGCGGTCCTCGGCCCCGGCTACCTGAAGGTCTCCTTCGCCAAGAACCAGGTGCGCAAGGCGCCTTCGATCGGCACGGACGACATCCTGCCCGCCGAGCAGGAGGAGTCGATCTTCCAGTACTACGGCATGACCTACAAGCCGGGAGCGGCCGGCGAACGGCAGCTCGCCCGCCGCTGAGCGGTGGCCGCACGTCCGAGGGAGTTGTTCGCGTGATGGTGCTCTTCCTGCTGCTCGTCCTCGTGGCCGTCATCCTGGGCATCATCGGAGTGGCGGCCTCGGGCCTGGGCTATCTGCTGGCCATCGGCATCGCGGTCCTCGTGCTCGATGTGGTCATCGCCGGCGTGCGGCTGTCCCGGCGCGCCAAGCGGCGCCCCTTGCGCTGAGCGCGCGGCCGACCGGGCGACGGTTGTGGGTGCACCCGCCGGCGCACTGGTGGTGCGGTCAGGACGTCAGGTCCGGCAGGGGTTCGGAGCCGTCGACGAAAGCGCGGGCCAGATCGGACAGCCGGCGGTTGTGGGCGCGGGCGTACGAGCGCAGCGCACTGAAGGCCTCTTCCATGTCCAGGCCCAGGCGTTCGGCGAGCTTGCCCTTGGCCTGCTCGATCAGGACGCGGCTGTGCAGGGCCGTCTGGAGCTGTTCGTTGAGGACGGTGCTGCGCTCCGCGGAACGCTGTTGCAGCAGGCTGATCGTCGCCACGTCGGCGAGGGCCTGGGCGAGCGGTGTGTCGGCCGGGTCGAAGGGGCCCGGGGTGGCGCGGAAGAGGTTCAGGGCGCCGACGACCTCGTGCCGCAGCCGCATCGGCAGGGCCTGGACCGCCCCGAAACCGCACAGCCGTGCCGCCTCGGTGAAGTGGGGCCATGCATGGGCCTTCTCGCGCAGATCGGGCACCGTCACCGGCGCTCCCGTACGGAAGCACTCCAGGCAGGGGCCCTCGTCGCTCTGCAGCTGGAAGAGCTCCAGGAGACGCACCTGTTCGTCGGAGGCGGCCATGACGCGCAGTTCGCCGTCCGGGCCGGCCAGCAGCACACCGGCCGCGCTCACGTCGAGCATGCTCACACAGCGGTCGGTCAGCAGACGCAGGAAATCCACCAGGTCGAAGTCGGCGACCAGGTTGTCGGCCAATTCGACGAACGTCCTGGCGAGCAGTCGTTCATCCATCGTGCACATCCTCTCTGGGAAGCCGGCCTCGCCGGGAGGACGCGGGAAGCAGGGGTCGGTCGGGGGCTCGTGGCACCACGTCAGCTCTCATCATGCGTTCCTTCGGGCGTCGCGTCCGGGGTGGTATCCGGACCCTCGTGAAGGCCGGCCGCCGCGGTCGGAGCTCTTTCCGGTGGTACGTCCGTCGCCGCGGGCGGATCGGAAGCCGGGCGCGTGTTCGGGCCCGCGGGTTTGCTCGGGTCCGTGGGTTTGCTCGGGTCCGTGGGCTTACTCGGGCCCGTGGGCTTACTCGGGCCCGCGGGCTTACTCGGGCCCCTGGGCGTACTCGGATCCGTGGGCGTACTCGGGCCCGTGGGCGGGTCGGGCTCGAGGCGGAGGCGGCGGCCCACCACGTCGGCCGCGACGTCGGCGAGCCGGCGCCCGTGCGCGTAGGCGTAGGCGCGCAGCCGTACGAAGGCCTCCTCGATGCCGACCCCCAGCTGGACGGTGAGCATGCCGCTGGCCTGGTCGATCTCGGCGCGGTAGCGGCCCAGGTCCTCGCCGCGGCCGTGCCGGAGCGGCCCGCCCCGGACAGCGGCCGACTCCTCGATCCTGGTGTCGAGCAGCACCAGGGTGGCGCAGTCCGCGAAGGCCCGCGCGTCCGCCAGGTGTTCGGCGTCCAGCTCGACGGGGGCATCCGCGTACAGGTCGAGGACGCCGGGGCTGATGGCCCCGATCTGCAGGGGCAGGGCGAAGACCGCGGCGGCGCCCGCGTCGATGGCCGCGACCGTGAACACGGGCCAGCGGGCCCGCATTTCGGCGGTGCGCAGATCGGGCGCCAGCACCGCGAGTCCGAGGGTGAAGGCGTCGACGCAGGGGCCCTCGCCGAGCGTGAGCTGCAGCTCCTCCAGGCGTTCGCTGATCTCGTCCGTGCTGCACAACGGGTGGCCCGGCCCGGTGCGGGACCTGGCCGAAAGGCCGGCACCACCGATCGGCAGTGCGTCCACCGCGGCCGTGCACACGTCCACGACGCCGACCTTCGCTCTGCGTCTGGCCGCCGCTTCGGCCACCAGCAGCGTGATCCGGGACGACCGTCCGGCGCTCATCGGACGGCCCGACGGGTACCGCGCCGGTGGGAGAGCTCCCCGCGGAGCAGGGCCGCGTCCCGGTCGCGGGGCACGGCCGGATTCCCCTGCGACGAGGTCAGCGGGGGAAGGAACATGACGTGTCTCGGTTCACGAGACCCTCCAAGTGGTGGCGTCCGGGCCGTGGTTCGCGGCAGGAGAGTCCGCGGCGACCGTGCGAGGGACCGCTCACCGCGGGCGTGGCCTCCGACCGGTCCTGCGCCGTCGGGGTCCGGGGCTCCACGTTTTTCAGCATAGTCGCCGGGCGGGCACGCCGGGCGGCCCTCGGCGGCGTACGCGTACCTGCCGCCGGGGCTGTGGGCTTCCCGAGAGGACCGGGGTTCAGCCGGCCGGAGAGTCGCTCACCTTGTTCGCCGGGCCGATGGCGAGCTTGACGCCACCGGAGCCGTCGGAGGCCGGCAGCGAACCGGCGGGCCAGGCGACGCCGACGTACTTGGTCTCGTTCGGCGGCGTGACCAGGATCTTGGTCGGGCGGACGCCTGAGCCACCGGTGTTGTTGACCGGGAAGGTGATGTTGAAAGCGGCCGACTCGCCGTCCTTGAGGACCGAGGGGTAGGCCTTCTCGCCGTTGCGGTCGACGGAGATCGTGGACCCGTCGGCGGTCTTCAGGTCGACGCCCGCGTATCCGTTGACGGAGCAGTCGCGTCCGCCGCCGTTCTTGAACTGGACGGTGACGACGCCCTCCTTTTTGTCGGTCGTGTTGTCCACGGCGTAGACCTCGAGCTCGTCGGTGCGGCACATGGACGCCTTGCCGCTCGTACCGGAACCGGAACCGGCGCCCGCGGTGCCGCCCGTGGCCGAGGAGCCGGACGAACCGGTGCCGGAGGCCGAACCGCCGCTGCCGCCGGCCGTTCCCCCGCCCGTGGAACCGCCCGTGGTGCCGCCCGTGGAACCGCCCGCGGTGCCGGCGGTCTTCCCGGACGGTGCGGTCGACGCCGAGTCGGCCGCCCCCTCGTCCCTGGTGCCGGTCCCGTCGCAGGCGGTGAGGGAGAGCGCGGCGGTCAGGCCGAGCGCGGCGAGCAGGATCTTGCGGCTGTTGGTGATGCGCATGGGTGTCCCCCCGGTATGACGTCGTATGGACCCCACGGCCCTGGTCTCGGTCCCGCGGCCGTCAGGCCGCCGGTTCCGGGGTGCGGTGGGTGATCACCAGAGAACCGGGGTCACCCGGCGAGGGCAAGGCGGCGCGGGCAGCACGGGACGCTGGAATGCATGCACGACATCTGACCTGCGGAAACGCGATCTGCCTGGAACGGGGGGACGGGACGCGCGCGACGGCTCGGCGTACGGGCGCGGCCGGCCGGGGCACCTGGAGCGGACTCGAAGGCGGCGGGCGAGACCCACGTGAGCGACCGGGCGAGACCCACGTGGGCTGGTGGACGAGACCCACGTGAGCGACCGGGCGAGACCCACGTGGGCTGGTGGACGAGACTCGCGTGAGCGGTCGGGCGAGAGCGGCGTGAGCGGCCGGTCGGAGGAACCCACGTGAGCGGCCGGGTGAACCCACCTGGGCCGGTCGGAGAACCCGCGTGAACGCCCGGGCGAATCCACGTGGGCGGGTGGGAGAAAGCCGCGTCGGCAACCGGGCGCAACCCTCGCGGGTGGCCGGTACGGCGCCCCGGCAGCCCGCCGGGCAGGCGCGGAAACCCGGGGTGGCCGGGCCGTCCGTTCGGCTCTGTCGCGGAGTAGCGTTGAGACACCGAGGGCACTTCGCATACCGGCTGCCATGCCGGAATCGTCCTCAGTGAGAATCGGTGACACCGGGCCGTCCGCGAGTCGTCCCGGAGACGGGTCGGCATCATGTCCGCCACCTTCGACCGCCGGCTGCCGCGGCAATCGCAGCCCGAGACCTCGACCGCCCGCATCACGCTGAAGCCCAAGGGCGACACCCGGGGACTCCTGGACGGCGCCTGGTGGCCCCGCTCCCGTGACCTGACGCGGGAACTGCCCGCGCTGATGGACGTACTCGATCCCCTGTGGGGCCGTGTCACACGCGTCGCGGTCAATCCGACGTACTGGCCGGCGGTTCCGCACCAGATCCCCGTCCACGGACACGTGGTGAAGGTCGGCTGGTTCACGGCGGAGCTCGACCCGCACAAGATCCTGCTGCTGTCGTACTCCGTCGGCCGCTGGGACCTGCTGGTGATCCCGCCCGAGACCAGCCCCGCCTCGGCCGAGCGCCTGATGGCGGCGGCCTCCGGTGACGAGGGCCTCCCGCTGACCGCGAGCGCGCTCATGGCGGCGGCGCACGAGGACGAGGACGACGCCGCCTCGGCGGACGCGGTCGTCACGGATCTGCCCGAGACGGTCGTACCCGGCCGGCCCGAACCTCTGATCGTGGGGACGTGACGGTCATGGACGCGTTCCTGACCGCTGCCGCGTTCATCCTTCTCATCGTCGTCGCGGCGCTCGTCATCCACCGGCTCAACGCCCAGCACGACGAGCGAATCGCGCTGCACACCTACAGCCCGCGGCTGCCCGGCACCCGGCATGGGTCCGGCGCGCAGCCCCCGTTCCCGTCGCCGGACGCCCCCGAGGCTCCCGCCGCCGCCCAGGGCGGTCGCGATCACCGCGACGGGGGCCGTGGGCGACTGCGTCCGCGCCGCCGCACGCACGACGCGAGTTCACAGGCCGGGTGAGTCCGCACAACCCGGAGGCGTGCCCCCGCGGGCACGCCTCATCGGCGCCGCAGGGGCAGCGCCGGCATTCCACAGGCCTCATGGATGCCGCACCGGCACCCATGAGCAGAGGAGCATCGCATGGGCGTATTCATTCTTCTTCTGGTCATCGTCGTGGTGCTGGCCGTGCTGGCCGCCGCGCTGGCCATCAAGGTCGTCAAGCAGTTCGAGATGGGCGTGCTGTTCCGCTTCGGACGGCTGATGGGGACCCGGGCCCCCGGTCTCCGGTTCATCGTCCCGTTCGTCGACGTACTGCACCGGGTTTCGCTGCGGATCGTCACCATGCCGATCCAGTCCCAGGGGATCATCACGCGGGACAACGTCAGCGTGGACGTGTCGGCGGTCGCCTACTTCCGGGTCGTCGACTCGGTGAAGTCGGTCGTCGCCATCGAGAACGTCTACGCGGCGATCAACCAGATCGCCCAGACCACCCTGCGCAAGGTCGTCGGCCAGCACACGCTCGACGAGACGCTCTCTGAGACCGACCGCATCAACCTGGGCATCCGCGAAACCCTCGATGTGACCACCGTCGCCTGGGGCGTTGAGGTCACGCTCGTCGAGCTGAAGGACATCCAGCTCCCCGACAGCATGAAGCGCGCGATGGCCCGCCAGGCCGAGGCCGAGCGGGAGAAGCGAGCGAAGATCATCAGCGCCGAGGGCGAGTCGCTGGCCGCGGCCGCGCTCGGGGACGCCTCGGACACCATGATGGCCCACCCGCTGGCCCTCCAACTGCGCAATCTGCAGAGCCTGGTGGAGATCGGCGTGGACAAGAACAGCACGGTCGTCTTCCCGGCCCCGCTGATGAGCACGATCGGCGAACTCGGCACCTTCCTGGCCCGGGAGAGCGCGGCCTCGGCCGCGGCCGTCTCGGCCCACGACAGTGCCAGGTCGGACGCCGAGCGGGACGCCGCGAAGGACCGCCGGGCGGACGCCGCCGCGGACACCGGCCCGAACGGCCAGGCGGAGAGCGGAACCGACGGCGGGACCGACGACAGGACCGACGGCCCGGCGCTCGGCACGGCGGACCCCGTCGAGGCCCTCGTCACGCCCGCCTCGCCCCCGCCCGTCGTCCCGGCCGTCAACGGCTCGGTGGAACAGCCCTGAGTCCGGGGCCGGCGGCAGTCGTGGCCGTGCCACCCCGGTGGCACGGCCATCCGCACAGGAGAGGTGAGCGTCATGCTGAACAGAGAGAGAACCGTCCTGCCGTACCGGGAGACGGCCGTCCTGCGGTTCCGTGACCGCAACCGCCGTCACCAGTCGGTGCCCGGCGGGCTCGGCCCACGGGCGGCGCGTGAGAGAGCCCGGGCACCCGTCCCCGGCCACCCGGTCCCCGGCTCCCCGGCCGCCGTCCGCGTACCGGAGCCGGCGCCCGCATCCGTGTCCTCGCCCGGTGCCGAGCGGCCGCCCGCCGCGACCGGCCTCGCCGAGGTCCGCATCATCGCCGCGCACCCCGACACCGCCCAGCTCGTCGCCCAGGTGCTTCGCCGGTACTTCTCCGGCGACGAGCCCCGCAGTTATCCGGCGGGCGAGGACGGCAGCGGTACGCTCCTCCACTTCACGGTGGACACCGGGTTCCGCGGGGACACGGGGTTCCGCGGGGACACGGGGTTCCGCGGGGAGACCGGGACCGACGATCCGCCGGCCGACGCCGCCGGGCCCTGGCTGACCAGCAGCGGTACGCACGCCCGGCGTTCGCACGAGGACGAGCCGGGCTGACCCCGGCCACCGCGAACCGTGGTGCGACAGCCCCGAGTTGCGGCGGTCGCCGCCGGTGATGCGTCACCGGCGACGACCGCGCCGCCCTGCCGCGCCGTCCCCCCGGGCGGCGGTTCCAGGGCATGTGGTCCTCCATCGGTTCGCGCCGGTACGCGGGAGTGCACCGGGGCGAATGCCAACAGGGGACATGTGGCAAGTGCCCGGCCGCGGCACGAGGCGGCGGCAGGGGTACGGGGTGCTGCGGACGGTTGTGGGCGGCTCGGCGACCGGGAAGCTGGGGCGATGGCACCCGGGGGCCTGGGGCGCGGGAAGTCGGGGACTGCGACGGCGACTTCGAAACCGTGGTGAAGGCTCACGAAAGAACCTCTCCCTATTGACCTTAGGTCAACCGGACGGGCGTGGACACCCCCGCGGACGACCCAAGTCCGCACAGCCCCCGACGGCACGGCCGCGAGCACCCCTCCTCGCACACCCGCCTGTACGGCCGCTCGCAACGGATGCCGGACGGCAGGTGAACGGCAGGCGGCCCTGCCCGACCCGTACGAATCCCTCCTCGGCCGCCCGGCTGATGACCGCGGCGACCGACCCGCATCACCGCCTCACCGCGAGCGCCCTCATGGCGGCCGAGGAGCAGCACACCGCCGCGGGGAGTGAAGCCGCCTACGAGCGGGGTTCCGAAGGACGGTGGGAGGGCGAAGGGGGTGCGTCGCCCCGGCTTCCGCGGTCGCGCGACCGCCGTTTCGCGGAAGGAAACGGCGGGGGCGGGGACCCGGCGGCCGGAGGTGCGCGCGCCGGGCCGGACCCGCCCGCCTGATACCGTCCCGACGGCCGCTTCACCCCGCGCCCCGACGGCCGCTCGACCCCGCATCCCGACGCCCGGTTCACCCCGTGGCGTGAGGCACGGTTTACCCCGTCGGCTCGGGTTGTCACGATGTTGGTCCGGGGCTGTGCGTCCCGTGGCCGGGGGAGGTCCGGATGACGACCGAGGTGTACTTGCGCAGGCTGTCGCGCTGGCAGGCCGAGCAACAGCGGGACGCCGTGGCGGACGTCCACGTCGCGGCGTACCACGGGATCGCGGGAGCCGAATACCGCGACCGGCAGGGCTTTCTGCGCCGGTTCGAACAGGACGTGCAGCAGACGGACTTCGACATGGTGGTCGCCGACGGGCCCGGGCTGGCCGCCTGTGCCTACGGCTACCGGGTGGCCCGTACCGGCGCGTGGTGGTCAGGCTTCCGCGGTGAGCTGCCGACGGACATCGAGGAACTCACCGCGTCCGGGCGGACGTTCCTGCTGGCCGAGCTGATGGTGCTGCCCGCCCACCGCCGCCAGGGCGTCGCGACCCGGCTCGGCGAACGGCTGCTCGTCCGGCTCACCACCGACCTGGTCGTCGCGGCCGTGGACCGCCCCGGCGAGGACGGCCGGACGAACGCGGCGGCCGAGACCCTGCGCTCCTGGGGCTGGCAGCGGCTCGGCGAACTCGGCCCCGGCGCAGGGCCGGAGCCGGCGGTACGGGAGGTGTGGATCCGCAGACCGCCGCGCTGATCCGCGGCCCGCGCGGCGGGGTCGCTCCCTTGGCCGCACCGCCTGGCGCCGCTTCCGTCAGCGGGCGGTGGCCGCCGCGGCCGCCGCCATCAGCGGCTCCGCGTCCCCCGCGTCGACCTCCGGCGGCACGACCAGCAGGTCCCAGCGCCCGTGCCCGGGGCTGATCAGGCAGATCGTGTGCCGGCCGTGCGAACCCTCGGTCCGGTGCAGCCGGACCACATGGCCTTCGACGAGCATGCGGCCGGGACCCGAGAACCACATCGCCGAGTTGACGGTGATGCCGGCGATCTGACCCCATGCGGCGGGCAACGCGCCGATCAGCAACGGGAGTTCGACGAGGAGGTCGCGCGAGCGGGGCCACCACGCCCCGTCGATGGGACGCGGGAAGGGGCTGCGCGGCGCCAGCCGCAGCCGGGCGACGGGCTGCGGCGGCAGGGGTTTCAGGACGGTGGCCATGGGGCGCTCCTGTCTGGGGTCCGTCCGCACGGCGGGCCGGCGGCTCGGGTACGGCGGACCTCGGGGCGATGCGGACGAGCGGGGCGGATCGGTCGAACCGGCAGACAGGCAGGCGCCCTTGACTCCGAGGCGGTCGGTACGGCCGGGGTCCGGGGCTGTCCTCGTGGATGCGTCGAGCGGCGTGCGCGTCCGGTGCCACGAGCGGCACGCCGGCCACCAGGGGCCGGACGTACCGCGTGGGCTGTGCCGTGCGGGTGCGCGATGCGGCATGCGTGGCGCGGGTGGGTGGTACGGGGTACGCGGCTCGGGTGAGCCGTGCGGGGTACGCGGCGCGGGTGGGTGGTGCGGGGTACGCGGCTTGGGTGAGCCGTGCGACGTACGCGGCGTGTGCGAGTGGTGCGATGTACGCGGCTCGGGTGAGCCGTGCGACGTACGCGGCGCGTGCGAGCGGTGCGGCGAACACGGCCGGGGTCAGCGGTGCGACGCACGTGGCGTATGCGAGTGGTGCGGTGTACGCGGCTCGGGTGAGCCGCGGGACGTACCTGGCGCGTGCGAGTGGTGCGGTGTACGCGGCCCGGGTGAGCGGTGCGACGCACGTGGCGCGTGCGGGTGGTGCGGTGTCCGCGGCCCGGGTGATCCGCGCAACGTACCCGGCGCGTGCAAGTGGTGCGGTGTACGTGGCCCGTGCGAGCGAGGCGACGCGCGTGGCGCGGGCGAGCGGTGTGCCGCTCGGACACGCCGTGCGGTGTGCGCCGCACGACGTGTCCGGGCGGCGCACGACCGGCGAGGTGCGCCCAGAGGACGCGGAGGCCGACGGACGTCGGCCTCCCCCGTGCCGTCGTCGCGCCGAGCGCGAGCGGTACGGGGGTGAAGCGGGGGCGACTGCCGCGGGGGACCGGGCGGTTGTCGCAGGTGGGCGGCCGGTCGCGGACGGCGCTCGAAGGGCCGGCTGCCGCGGGGCGGGGCCCGACGGCACGGCCCGTGCGTCCGACGCCTTCGGCCGTCATAGGGCGGAACCTGCCCCGGGCGATGCGCTGCCCGGCGTCGTCGTGAGCCGGGGGCGAAACCGGCCCGATCGCCGGCGTACGAGGAGTCCTCGGCCCACTCACCCTACTCCGCCTGCGGGCAAAGGGGACTTGAGCGACGCCGGGTCCGCGGAGCCGGCGGCTGCGTCAGACGGCCTTGCGGGCGAAGCGGAGGGAGGCGGTGACGTTGGTCAGGCCGCGGATCATGCCCAGCTGGTTCCAGCCCAGGCCGAACTCCGCGCGGTCCACCGTGAGTTCGGCGTTCAGGGTGACCGCGTCGGCGTCCGCGTCGGTGACGTGCGCCGTGAAGGACTGCGGGCGGCTGATACCGCGCACGGTCAGCTGCCCGGAGACCTCGACGGTGTCGCCCGCGCCGGGTACGGCGCTGTGGACGGTGAAGGTGATCTCGGGGTGCCGGCCGGCGTCGAAGAAGTCGGCGGAGACGAGGTGCTTGTCCCGCTTGGCGTTCTTGGTGTCCAGGGACGCGGCGTCCAGGGTGAGGGTGCCCGAGGCGGACCCGTCGGGCCGGACCTCGCCCTCGCCCGTCACGGCGGTGTACGTGCCCTTGACGGTGACCAGGCCCCACATCGTCTTGTGCTGGAGGGCGACGGTGGAGCGGGCGGGGTCGAGCTGCCAGAGGCCGGTTTCGACTGCGACAGACATGAGGTTTCTCCTGAAAATGCGGGCGGGGCAGCCGCCGGGGCGGTCTGCCCTGGGGAACGGGGGCGGATGCGGTGCGCGAGCCCCGCAGGCGGGACAGGAGCCCAGTCATCCAAATTTGGACAGTCACACGCTAGCCTGTTATCCAAAAATGAACAACCAGTAGACTGGACGCACCATGGCCGATTCCCCTCCCCCCGCCGTCCCGCCCGGTTGTCCCAACCAGGGCCAGGGCGGACTGCTCCCGGACGAGCTGCGAGCCTGGATGCGCCTGCTGGCCGCGGCCGGGGCGATCGAGCAACAGCTGCGCACGCACGTCAAGAGCGCGCTCGGCGTCTCGCACGACGAGTTCCTGGTGCTGTGCCTGCTCGCGGACCAGCCCGGGGCGGGGCTCAGGATGACCCGGATCGCGGAGCTGCTGGGCCGCCCCAAGACCCGGCTGACCTACCAGGTCGCCTGCCTCCAGCACGCCGGTCTGGTCACGCGCGAGGCCGTCTGCGGCGACCGGCGCGGCGTCGAGGTCACCCTCACCGCAAAGGCCCGCACCCTGCTGAGCGAGGCCTCGGCCTCCCTGGCCGACATCGTCACCGAGGCCATCGCCCGCACGATGGGCCCCCAGGAGCACGCGGCCCTGCGCGGCCTGCTGCGCACCACACCCGACACCGCGGCCCAGCGGGCGGGCACGCCCGACGCCGCGACCCAGCCGGTCAGTACGCCCGAGTCCGCGACCCAGCCGGTCGGCACGCCCGAGTCCGCGACCCAGCGGGCAGGCACCCTCGACACCCCGACCCAGCCGGCCGGTCCGCCCGACGCCGCGGGATAAACAAGGGGAAAAGCCCCGCGCAAGCACTTCGAGTTGGCAGAAGATTGACCAACTGCTGGGAAACGGCGGGAAATTCGAGCGGTAGGTTCTGGCGCATGCCTCCACCGCCCCCACCCCTTCCGGTTCTCCCTTACCGCAAACCCACGCGCGGGCGTGACTATTGGGTTCTCGACAATGTGCTGCCCAATGTGGATGCCGTCCGGGAGCGCTGTCTCGCCAAGGACGACTGGACCGAGGGATATCCCTGCAAGCCCGAGAGCTGGCCCGGTCTGCGGACCATGCCCGGTCTCGAGCCGGCGGAACTCGCGCGCGTGGAAAGGCTCGTAAAAAAAGAGACCGGCGCCCAGCGGCTCTGGCAGGAATCGGCGCCCGGTGGCGGCACGCTGAATCACAACTGCATTCAGGTCGTCGGAAAGGACGAATGCGAGCCGCGTCCGCATACGGATTCGCGCGCGCTGTGCCGATATGCCGCGGTGCTCTATCTGAGTCCGAATGTGCCCAAGGACTGCGGGACGGGTTTCTACCGGCAGAGCCTGCCCGGCGGTGTCCTCGGCGGGAACATGGTGACGGCGCCGCACAACAACCTGGTCGACGCCCTGGGCACGCGGTTCGTCCCGCCCGACGCGTTCACCGAGGACGTCACCGTGCCGCTCCGCTACAACCGGCTGCTGCTCTACACGGCCAACATGATGCACAGCGCGACCGGATACTGGGGCGCCACCCTGGAGGACAAGCGCATGACGGCCGTCTTCTTCTGGATGGCCTGACCGGCCAGGGGCTGTCGTCCACTTCCTCGTCCGCCCGGCGACGACAGGGCCCGCGACGACGCGGCCCGCATTCCTTGCATATGCCAAGTTTTCGCGCCTATCTTGGCGCGTATGCAGTCCTACACCATCGGGCAGGCGGCCCGTCTGCTGGGCGTGAGCCCGGACACCGCACGGCGGTGGGCGGACGCCGGCCGGGTGAGCACCCACCGCGACGAAGGCGGCCGCCGCCTCATCGACGGGCGCGACCTGGCCGCGTTCTCCGTCGAGCTCGCCAGGAACGGCGACGGTGAGGAGGACACCTCCTACACCTCCGTCCGCAACGCGTTCCCCGGCATCGTCACCGCCGTCAAGCTCGGCGACGTCGCGGCCCAGGTGGAGATCCAGGCCGGCCCGCACCGGCTGGTCTCCCTGCTGACCCGGGAGGCCGTCGAGGAACTCGGCCTGGAGGTCGGCATGGAGGCCACCGCCCGGGTGAAGTCCACGAACGTGCACATCGATCGCACGTAGGGGCGACACGGGGGCGGTGGCCCGGCCGCTCAGGAGGTGCCGGTGGCCGTCGCCGTCGAGTACGAGTGCGCGCCCGTTCCGGCCAGCGCACCGCCGTCCACGATCAGGTACTCGTCGCGGATCGGGGTGCCCTCCAGCCACGACTCCAGGATCTCCCGGGTGCCGGCCGCATAGCGCGCCTGCGCGGAGAGCGAGGAGCCGGAGATGTGCGGGGTCATGCCGTGGTGCGGCATCGTGCGCCACGGGTGGTCCGGCGGGGCCGGCTGCGGATACCAGACGTCACCGGCGTAACCCGCCAACTGCCCGCTGCGCAGGGCACGGTCGACCGCGTCCCGGTCCACGATCTTCGCCCGGGCCGTGTTGATCAGATACGCGCCGCGCTTCATGGTGGCGAGCAGCTTGTCGCCGAACAGGCCCTCCGTCTCCGGGTGCAGCGGCGCGTTGATGGTGATGACGTCGCAGTGCGGCGCCATGTCCTCCGCACTCTCGTGGAAGGTCAGCCCCAGCTCGCGCTCGACCTCCGCCGGCAGCCGGTGCCGGTCGGTGTAGTGCAGCTTCACGTCGAAGGGCGCGAGGCGGCGCAGGACCGCGAGGCCGATGCGCCCGGCAGCGACCGTGCCGACGTGCATGCCCTCCAGGTCGTACGAACGGGCCACGCAGTCCGCGATGTTCCAGCCGCCGGCCAGGACCACCTGGTGCGAGGGAAGGTAGTTGCGGACGAGCGACAGCGTCATCATCACCACGTGCTCGGCGACGCTGATGCTGTTGCAGTACGTGACCTCGGCGACCGTCACGCCGTGCGCGATGGCCGCGTCGAGGTCGACGTGGTCGGAGCCGATGCCCGCGGTGACCGCCAGTTTCAGGTTCTTGGCGGTGGCGATCCGCTCAGGGGTCAGATACGCGGGCCAGAACGGCTGCGAGATGACGACGTCCGCGTCGGCCAGCTCCCGGTCGAAGACCGAGCCGTCCCGGTCCTTGTCCGAGGTGACGACCAGGGTGTGGCCGCGCTCCTCCAGGAAGCGCCGCAGCCCGAGCTCTCCGGTCACGCTGCCGAGGAGGTGCCCGGGCGTGAAGTCGGTCGCCTGCGGGGTGGGTGTCGTCTGGCCCCCCGGGTAGTGGTCGATCGCCGGGAGGTCGTCACGGGCGTACGTCGTGGGGTAACCGTCGGTCGGGTCGTCGTACAGCACGCACAGCACCTTTGCCATGTCGCGGCTCCTCAGCTCCGTGGATCGGATGAACTCCCGCGCCGGCCGGCTCCGTTGGGAGAAAACTCCGTCGCCGGGAGTGCTCCTCACCTTCCTCGGGGTGAAATCCGCTGGTCAAAGCGAACGTTGCTATACCGGTATAGGCGCCGGCTATGAACTGCCGTCGGCCAGGTAGGTCTTCAGCAGGGTGTCCAGCGCGTCCCGCACGCCCGCCTCCCGCGCCACGTTGAGCAGCGCTCCGGCGAGGACGGACGCCGGATCGGTGCGGGCGACCACCAGGCCCACCCGGGGACCGTGCACCGGGCCCTCCAGCGGCACCACGGTCATCCCGTCCGGTACGCCGAACATGTGCAGCCAGGCGTGCGAGATGACGCTGGACCAGTGGCCGCTCGGCAGATGCGCGTACAGGCCGGCCACGCTGTCCGACTCGATCGCCGGGGTGGCCGTCGCGCCGTCGGCGGCGAAGCACTCGTCGATGATCCGGCGGTTGCGCATCCGCGGAGTCAGCAGGCACAGCGGCAGGGCGGCGGCCTCGGCCCAGCGGGCGGTGACCGCCGTGGCCAGCGGGCCGTCCACCGGAGTCAGGAGCACATAGCGCTCCTCGTACAGCGGGAACCGGCGTACGTGGCGGAGGGTGTCGTCGTCGAGATACGTCATCGCCGCGTCCAGCTCGAACTCGGCGAGGCCGTGGTTGATCTCCGCGGACGACAGCGACTCCAGGCTGACCCGGGCTCCCGGATGCCGCTCGCAGAACGGGGTGGTCAGCAGGGAGGCGGCGGGCAGCGCGGTGGGCACGATACCCAGGCGCAGGGTGCCGCTCAGGCCGCCGCGCAGCGCCGACAGCTCCTGGTGCAGGGCGTCCCGCTCGGCGAGGATGCGGTGCGCCCAGGCGAGCACCAGCTCGCCCTCCGGGGTCAGGCCCTCATAGCGCCGGCCCCGGCGCACGATCGGCACGTCCAGCTCGTGCTCCAGACGCCGGATCGCGGCGGACAGCGACGGCTGTGAGACGTAGCAGGCGGCCGCCGCCCGCGCGAAATGCCGCTCACGGGCGAGCGCCACCAGATACTCCAGCTGACGCAGCAGCATGCGTCACCTCCGTCCACGGGTGCCGGCCAGCTTCGCAGACACCGTCCAGCCGTGCGCCCGCGGCCGGCCCGCAGGTCAGCCGGCCACCGGCCAGGAGGGGTAGCGGCCGTCCACCCGGATGGCGTTGATCCCGCTGATGTGCCGGGCGCCGCAGCGGTCCTGGGGCAGCACGAGCTGGGGGCCCGCCCCGTCCAGCGGGGTGCCGTCGATGCCGGCGGCGAGCAGCACCGGCGCATGGGCGAGCGGGTGTGTCAGGGACTGGCTCACTGGCCACCACCTCCCGCAGGAACGTACCCGGACAGTGGTCCCGTACAAACGCACATGCGGGCACCCCCCTGTCCTTGACCCGGCTCATGCGATGCGACAGGTGACTTTCGGCCTGCATCTGCGGAAAGATGAACGGCGCATGCCCCATCTGAACAGTCCGAGGGAGTAGACCCGTGACGACCCGTTCCGCGCGCCGGACCCGCCGTACCAGCCGCACCCTTCAGGTGGCCGGCGCCGGCGCCGCCGCGCTGCTGGCCCTGAGCGCCTGCTCCTCCGGCTCCGGCTCCGACTCCAGCTCCTCCGACGCCTCGGGCAAGCCCAGCGCCGCGGGCTCGAAGGAACTCTCCGGGACGGTGACGGTCTTCGCCGCCGCCTCCCTCAAGGAGAGCTTCACGACGCTGGGCAAGGATTTCGAGAAGGCCCATCCAGGGACCAAGGTGACCTTCAGCTTCGGCGGCAGCGACTCGCTCGCCGCGAGCATCACCGGGGGCGCCCCGGCCGATGTCTTCGCCGCCGCCAGCCCCAAGACGATGGCGATCGTGACGGACAAGAAGGACGCGGTCGGCACCCCGGCCACCTTCGTGCGCAACCAGCTGGAGATCGCCACCCTGCCGGGCAACCCGGACAAGGTCGCCTCCCTGAAGGACCTCACCAAGTCGGGTCTCAAGGTCGTGCTGTGCGACAAGACGGTGCCGTGCGGCGCGGCCGCGCAGAAGGCGCTGGACGCGAGCGACCTCAAGCTCACCCCGGTCTCCTACGAGCAGGACGTCAAGAGCGCCCTGACCAAGGTGGAGCTGAAGGAGGCCGATGCCGCCGTGGTCTACAAGACCGATGTGAAGGCGGCGGGTGACAAGGTGGCGGGCGTGGAGTTCCCCGAGTCGGCCAAGGCCATCAACGACTATCCGATCGCCCTGCTCAAGGACGCGCCCAACACGGAGACGGCCAAGGCGTTCATCGCGCTCGTACAGTCCGCCGAGGGCCAGAAGGTGCTGACCGAGGCCGGGTTCCTCAAGCCGTGACCCAGCCCGAGCCCGGGCCCGCGCCCGACCCGTCCGGTGCCGCGGCCGAAGTCCTCGTGGGTGGCACCACCCACGGGGACCGGCCGCGCCGTCGGGGTGTCCGGGCGGGCGTCCGGGGCCGGGTGCCGCTTCCGCTGCTGCTGCCCGCCCTCGTCGGGCTGGCGTTCCTGCTGCTGCCGCTGATCGCCCTGCTGGTACGGGCTCCGTGGCGCGGCCTGCCGGACCAGCTGACCAGCACGGAGGTCTGGCAGGCCCTGCAGCTGTCCCTGATCTGCGCGACCTCGGCCACCGCGGTGAGCCTGATCCTCGGCGTACCGCTCGCCTGGCTGCTGGCGCGGGTCGACTTCCCGGGCCGTGGGTTCGTACGGGCCCTGGTGACGCTGCCGCTGGTCCTCCCGCCGGTGGTGGGCGGTGTGGCGCTGCTGCTGGCGCTCGGCCGCAACGGCGTCGTGGGCCAGTTCCTCGACTCGGCCTTCGGAATCACCCTGCCGTTCACGACGGCGGGGGTGGTGGTGGCCGAGTCGTTCGTGGCGATGCCGTTCCTGGTCATCAGCGTGGAGGGCACGCTGCGGGCCGCCGACCCCCGCTACGAGGAGGCGGCGACCACACTGGGCGCCTCCCGCTTCACCGCGTTCCGCCGGGTCACCCTGCCGCTGATCGCGCCCGGGATCGCGGCGGGTTCCGTACTGGCCTGGGCCCGCGCGCTCGGCGAGTTCGGCGCCACGATCACGTTCGCCGGCAACTTCCCCGGCCGCACCCAGACGATGCCCCTGGCCGTCTATCTCGCCCTGCAGAACGACCCAGAGGCGGCCATCGCGCTGAGCCTGGTCCTGCTGGCCGTGTCGATCGCGGTCCTCGCGGGCCTGCGGGACCGCTGGATGACGGCGTCATGACCGGCATCGACGATCTCAAGGGCGTTCCCGCCACCGGCACCCGCGGCGAAGGGCTGGACGCGCGGCTCGTCGTCGACCGCGGCTCCTTCCGCCTCGACGTGGAGCTGACCGCCGGCCCCGGGGACGTCGTGGCGCTGCTCGGGCCGAACGGCGCCGGCAAGACCACCGCCCTGCGCGCGCTGGCCGGGCTCACCCCGCTCTCCGCGGGCGGTCATCTGCGCCTGGACGGCGCCTCGTTGGACCGTACGCCGCCCGAGTCCCGCCCGGTCGGTGTCGTCTTCCAGGACTATCTGCTCTTCCCGCACCTGTCCGCCCTGGACAACGTGGCGTTCGGGCCGCGCTGTCACGGGGTGCCGAAGGCCGAGGCCCGGGCGCAGGCCGCCGGCTGGCTGGACCGCATGGGCCTGGCCGACCACGCGAGTGCCAAGCCCCGCCGGCTCTCCGGGGGCCAGGCCCAGCGGGTCGCCCTGGCCCGCGCCCTGGCGACGCACCCCCGGCTGCTGCTCCTGGACGAGCCGCTGGCCGCGCTCGACGCCCGCACCCGTATCGACGTGCGGGCGCAGCTCCGGCGCCACCTGGCCGACTTCGAGGCGGTCGCCGTACTCGTCACGCATGATCCGCTGGACGCCATGGTGCTCGCGGACCGGCTGATCGTCATCGAGCACGGGCAGGTGGTCCAGGACGGCAGCCCGTCGGACATCGCCCGCCATCCCCGGACCGACTACATCGCCCAGCTGGTCGGCCTCAACCTGTACCGGGGCCGGGCCGAAGGCCACACCGTGCACCTCGACACGGGCCCCTCGATCACCACGACCGAGGACCTCACCGGCCCCGTCTTCGTGGCGTTCCCGCCCGTCGCCGTCACGCTCCACCGCGACCGGCCCACCGGCTCCAGCGCCCGGAACCTGTGGGAGTGCCGGGTCAGCGGGCTGGAGACCCACGGCGACCAGATCCGCGCGGACCTCAGCGGCGAACTCTCCCTCGCCGCCGACCTGACCACCGTCGCCGCCGCGGAACTCGGCCTGCACACCGGCGCGCCGGTCTGGGCGACGGTGAAGGCCACGCAGACCCACGCCTATCCGGCCTGATCCGTCCGGAAGGCGGGCCATCCGGCTCCCAGGACCCGGGCCACGTCCGGTCCGTCCCCGCCGAGGCCGTCACAGCACCTTGCGCCGGATCAGCAGCCCGAGGGTCAGCAGGCCCGGGATCAGCGGGAGCCAGCCGGTCAGCAGGCGGTAGCCGAGGACGGTGGAGGCCGCCGCGGTGGCGGGGACGCCGGAGAGGGTGAGGGCGACGGCGAGCGCGGCGTCCAGGGAGCCGAGACCGCCGGGGGTGGGCAGGAGGACGGCGGCGCTGCTCGCGGCGAGGTAGGCGAGGGCGACCTGGGCCGGGGGCAGGGGCAGGCTGAGGGACTGGGCGACCGCGATCACCACACCGGCGTGCAGACAGGCGAAGGCCAGCGAGCCGCCCCACAGGGCCCCGGCCCGGGCGGGGAGTTCGTGCACGGCGCGGACGTCCGCCAGCACGGCCCGCACCGCGCGCCGCAGCGGACCGGCGAGCAGCAGCACCGCGCCCACGGCCACCACGGCGGCCACCGCCCAGACCAGCGGCGGAACGTGCGGGAGGCGGAGTACGCCCGGACACACCAGGGCCAGTACGCCGATCAGGGCCGCGCGCACCACGGTGCCGGCGGTCGCCTTGACCGCGAGAGCGGTCGCCGACCGGGCGACCGGCAGCCCGCACCGGGTCAGGAAGCGCAGATTGACCGCCCCCGCCCCGAGCCCCGCGGGCAGCACGTGGTTGGCGGCGGACGCCGCGAACTGCACCGCCGTCAGCCGCCCGGCGGGCAGCGGCTGGGCCACCGCCCCCTGCTGGGCGAGCGCCGAGCACACCCAGGTCGCCACGGTCGCCGCGGCCGCCGTCAGCAGCCAGCCCCGGTCGGCGACGGCGAGCCGGTCCGCCCCGGTCTCGATCACCGGCCAGTGCCGCAGCCCGAACACCGCCGCGCACCCCAGGACGACGAGGCTGATCCCGGCCTCCCAGGGGACACGCCTGCGTACGGCCGCGGGGGCGTCGGTCGGCAGGGTCATGCGCCCGGGGCTTCCGGGGTGTACGGGGTGTACGGGGTGTACGGGGCCACTGGTGCTTGCTGGGCTCGCCGCACTTCGGGGGCTTCGGGCGCTTGCTGAGTCAGCGGCACGTGCTGGGCTTCGAGGGCTTGCGGGGCTCGCGCGGCTTGCGGCGCCTCACCGGCTTCCGGCGCGACGAAGGCGTACAGGCCCGCCACGCGGTGGGCCCGCCAGGTGCGGGCGTAGGACGGCGGCCGGTCCCCCGAGGCCCCGAGGACGGCGACCGGCATCCGCAGCGCGGTCCGCTCGATGGCCGCGGGGGTGGTGTTGGCGTTGTGCCCGCCGACGTTGGCGGAGGCGCACCCGGCGTAGAAGGCGAGCGGAATGGCCTGGTCGCCGGTGAGCAGACAGGGCGGCCGTACGCCCAGACGGTGCAGCTCGGCAGCCGCACGGGTCCACTGGTCGCGGGCGGCGGTGGTGCGGTCCACGGTGTTCGCCAGTACCGCGTACTGGACCGCCAGATGCCCGGCCAGTCCGAGCACCACCAGCGTCAAGACCGGCGCCCGCCAGGAGCGGCCCGTGGCGGTGACCAGGTGGACGAGCCCGTCGGCGACCGGGATCGCGAGCAGGGCGTAGACCGGCAGCAGGAAGCGCGGAGCCGCGTACCCGATCATGAACAGATACGGGAATCCCGCCGTCGTGGCGCAGGCCAGCGGCAGCAGCGTACGGGCGGTGCGCCGGGTCCTGACCGCGACCGCGAGGCCGAGCGCTGCGAGCAGTGGCAGCGCGCACCACCACGCCAGTACGGCGGTGCTCGGCATCGGCCCGGTGCACGGACGGCACAGGGCGCGGCCGCCCAGACTGCGCAGCTGGTCCCCGATCGCGATGTTCCAGCCCAGGCCGCCCTGGATCGCGGAGGCCTCCGCGAGCCGCGCGTCCAGGCCGCCGAAACCGGCGTACGCCTCGACGACCCACTCGCCCGCCCCGGCCACCAGCCCGCCGACCAGCGCCACCAGCAGACCCAGTCGCCGCCGGAGCGGTACGCACACCGCCAGGACCAGCAGGGGCAGGGAAGCCCAGACCGCGTCGGTGGGCCGCATCCAGGCCATCAGCGCGACGCTCGCGGCCAGGCCCCACAGGGCCCCTCCGCCACGGCGGCCGGCACCGCCCGGGCGGTCCCACCCGACGCGGTCCCGCCCCGCGCGGTCCCACCCGACGCGCAGGAAGCAGCCGACGGCGGTCAGGGCGCCGATCGCGACCCAGTAGTTGGGCATGGCCTGCGGGCCGTAGAAGAGGGTCACCCACAGGGTCGCGAACAGAGCGCCCGCGAGCGTCAGGACGCGGGTCGGGAACAGACCGCGCCAGGTGCGCAGCGCCAGGTACAGCCCGAGTCCGGAGAGCAGGGCCAGATAGACCCGCAGGAGTGCGGTGGACGACGACCAGGACGCGACCGGGGCCACCAGGAGGGTGACCCCGCGGGCGCGCGGCGCGCTGAAGAACGCGGCCGGGGCATGGGTGCCGACCTGGCTGACGTACACCGTCTCGTCCCAGCCGAGACCCATCCCCGGCCGTACAAGGGCCAGTTGGGCCAGCGCGAAGGCGCACGCGACCAGGGCAGGCCAGGCCCGGTCGCCGGGGCGCTCCGCCGTGCGGGCGACCGGAGCCGGGCCGCGCCGCCCCGCACCGACGAGCGGCACGTACAGGGTCTTGACCATCGCCCACCCTTCACCCCTGCGCCTCGGAGAGCGCCTCCCGTCCCACGCGACGCAGGACGGAAGGTGGAAGTCCGGAAATCATGGACAAATTACCTCGGGGCGCGGCGGTGCGCAGAGCGGGCCGGGGAGCCGGCGGAGGGCGGTCGGGCCGCGGGTGGGGCGTTCCGGCGCGGTGGCCGGTGGGAACTCGGGGTTCAGGGGGGCGGCGACCCGAGGGCCCGGGACCCTCCATATGAGGGACCGTGGCCGAGGCCCTCCGCTTTCCCCGCCGGGTACGGCACCCGCCTGCCCGGCCCGGTCCGGGTCGAGCAGGCCGGTACCCGGCACGGCGAGCACCGGCGCCCGGACACCCCCGCGACCGCTACGGCACCGCGTGCCGCACCACGCGCCCCCACATCGACGTGTACTGCCGCCACAGTGACCCGGTGACGTACGGAATACCGTGCTCCTCGCACAACTCGCGCACCCGGACGGCCACTTCGGCGTAGCGGTTGCTGGGCAGGTCGGGAAAGACGTGGTGCTCGATCTGGTGGCTGAGGTTCCCGCTGAGGACATGGAAGAGGGGGCTGCCCTCGATGTTCGCCGAGCCCTGGATCTGCCGCAGATACCACTGCCCGCGGCTCTCGCCCTCGATCTCCGCCTCGTCGAAGGTCCGTACGTCACCGGGGAAGTGGCCGCAGAAGATGATGGTGTGCGCCCAGATGTTGCGCAGGCTGTTGGCGGTGAGGTTGCCCAGCAGACAGGGCAGGGCGGACGGCCCCGCGAGCAGCGGGAAGAGGACGTAGTCCTTGGCGAACTGCCGTACGACCTTCCGCGCGAGGCCCGCCACCTCCCCCGCCAGCCGGCCCACGCTCTTGCGTCCGGAGGGCACCGCGTCCGCCTCCAGGTCGTAGAGGGCGATGCCCCATTCGAAGACCGGCGCGAGCAGGGCGGCGTACAGGGGCTGGAGGAGATGGAACGGGCGCCAGGGCTGCTCGGGGCTCATACGCAGGACGGTGTAGCCGAGATCGCGGTCGCGGCCGACGACGTTCGTGTACGTGTGATGCAGATGGTTGTGGGTGTGCTTCCAGGCGTCGGCCGGGGTGAGGAAGTCCCACTCCCAGGTCGTGGAGTGGATCGCCGGGTCGCCCATCCAGTCCCACTGGCCGTGCAGGATGTTGTGGCCCAGCTCCATGTTCTCCAGGATCTTGGCCCCGGTGAGCAGCGCGGTGCCCGCGCACCACGCGGGCGGGAACAGCGAGACGGCGAGGGCGAGGCGTCCGCCGGCCTACAGACCGCGCTGGACGGCGATCACCGTACGGATGTACTGGGCGTCCCGGGCGCCGCGCCCGGCGACGATCCGCGCCCGGAGACGGTCGAGTTCCGCCCCGAACTCGTCAGCCCGGTCGGATGAGTCGAGCGGCGATTCGGCGGCAATGGCTCGGAGGGGTACGACGGTTGCGGTCACGTGGAGCTCCTGTCTGCACCTGGGCCGCCCGGCCGGTCAGTGCCGGAGGGGCGGGACCCGGAGGTCGAGGGCGAGGGGACCTGCCGCACCGTTGACGCAGGTCTGGATCAACTCACCCGGTTCGCCGTGCACTTCACCGGTCCGCAGATCCCGGACCCGGCCATGGAGCAGCGGGACGAGACACCCGAGGCAGACACCCCGGCGGCACCCGTACGGCATGACGACGCCCGCCGCCTCTCCGGTCTCCAGCAGGGGAGCGGCGGCCCCGGAATCCACCTCGACACCGCCGCGGCCGAACCGCACCCGGCCACCGGACAGCCCCGGTTCACCGCCGTCGGGCAAGATCAGGGGAGCGAGCCGGAACCGCTCCAGCCGCAGCCGGTCCCCGACTCCCGCCCCGGCCCAGTGCCCCTCCACCATGTCGAGCACTCCGTCCGGCCCGCAGGCCCAGGTCTCCCGCTCCCGCCAGTCCGGACACAGCGCGGCGATGTGTTCCGCGGTGAGCCGGCCGGCGGCACGGGTGTGCCGCTCCTCCACCCGCAGCCACCCCAACGTCTCGACCAGGACGGCGAGTTCGGAGCGGAAGAGGGACTCCTCGGGAGTCGGCGCGCTGTGCAGGAGGACGACATCGGGTGCGGCGCCCTTCGCCCCGGGGACACGGGGGCCGCGCGCCAGCGTCCGCAGGATGCCCATCACCGGGGTGATGCCGCTGCCCGCCGTCACCATCAGCAGCCGCGCCGGCGGCGGATCCGGCAGCGTGAACTCCCCCTGCGCGGGCCCGAGTCGAAGCACCGTGCCCGGCCGCGTCCGGTGCACGAGGTGCGGTGAGACGCGGCCCCGGGGATCCGCCTTGACCGTGATGGTCAGCTCGCCGCCCGGCGCGTCCGGGGGCGAGGTCAGCGAGTACGTACGCCAGTGCCGTACGCCGTCGATCTCGACGCCGACCGGCAGGTACTGCCCCGCCCGGTGCTCGGGCCGGCCCCGCCCCGGCCGGATCGTCAGGGTCACCGCCCCGGGCCCCTCGGACCGCACGGCGGTGACCCGTCCCGCCGGATGGCGCGCGGACAGCAGGGGGTCGAGCAGACCGAGGTAGTCGTCGGGCGCGAGCGGCGTGGTCAGCCAGGCCGCGGCCCGCATCAGCCGGCCGCCGCTGCGGCCGGCCCAGGACCCGAGCGGCCCTCTGCGCACGGAGGCCGGAAGAAGGGGCGGGGACACGGGCATGCGCGGTGGTCCTCTCCTCGCGGGGCGGGGCGGGGAAGCGCGGGCACCGCGGGTCGCGTCGGCGCAGCTGTCCGCCGGTGCGTCCGGGTGGGGCGCGGGCCGGCTGCCGTCAGACAACCACGGTGCCGTGATCGCGCGTCAGCCCCGGCGCCCGGTTCACGCCGGCCGGGTCACCCCTCCGGCCCCGGGCGCCCCAGCGCGCGACCACCCGCCGCGAGCCGTACGGACGCGGCCTGCGACGACGCCGCCCGCCCCGGCGCTCCCACCGCGCTGCCCGATTGGCCGGAAGCCGTCGTGACGGCACGGGCGAGAGGGGGAGCACCGCCGCGGAAACGGGACGGGCCCGGCACTCCTCGGTGGAGGAGTGCCGGGCCCGTGGGGACCAACAGGGTCGGTCAGGAGCGTGACTTGGCCGTACGGCGGCGGCCGGCCACCGCGAGGGCCGCGCCGGCCGCGAGCAGGGCTGCCGCCCCGCCGGCGATCGGGAGCGTGTTGCCGCCACCGGTCTCCGCGAGGTCGCCCGCCGGGGTCGACCCACCGCCGTTCGGGGTGGGCGCGGCCGCCGTGGTCGACTCCGCGTCGTCCGGGGTCGAGGCCGACGCCGAGGGGGTCGCGGACTTCGACGGGGTCGCGGCGGGGGTCGTGGCCGGCGGGGTGGTCTCCGGCGTACCCGGCGTCTCGGCCGTGCAGTCCTTCGAGCCGCCGTTCCAGGCCGCGATCAGCTTGTCCTTGATGACCGGGTGGTCCGGGCCCTCGGGCACGTCGCCGTGCTCGAAGCCGTCCTTCGCGTCGAGCTTGCCGTCGAACTTCACCTTGCCCCGGTACAGGTCGATCTGCGCGAAGCAGCCGGCGTCCGGCACCGAGATGTCCAGCGAGTCGGTCTCGCCCTGCTTCACCGTCACCGAGTCGAAGTCGTGGAAGACCTGGACCCCGGAGGTCTTGAAGGTCGCACCGTGCGCCCGGTACGCGGCCAGCGACGCCGTGCAGGTCGTCGCGTCCTGCGCGGCCCGCACCTTGACGTGGACCTTGCCGTCCTCGGTGGGCTTGAGGTTCTGGTCGTCGAGACCGACGGAGTCGGCGAAGTCCGTCCCGTTCAGGGAGAACTGGCAGTGATCGGTCTCCGTCACCGTGCCCGGACCCTGCCCCGACGAGTAGGCGCGGCCGCCCTTGTCCCAGCCGTCGCCGCCCGGCGTACCGGTGGCCCACGCGCTGGTCGAGACGGCGGAGAGGGAGAGGACCGCGACGCCCGTCCCCACCAGGCAGCGCATCGTGACACGTCTCGCTATGGACATACGGATCCCATCTGACGTTGCGGGACCCGGACGACGGCAGCGGGCAGCACAGCAACGCCGGGGGCCGGTCGCACCGGGAACAGTGATGAACACTGGGCACACAGGTCACATGTGCCACAGGGACCACATCGTCGATCACCGTGGCAACGGTGTCAACCTCGGTGAAAACACGGCGACTTCACATGCCCTCACCCTTTGACCCCATTAGGAACCACACGTTCCGGCCGGCGCGCGGAGCGCCGCGGCGGGGTGCGGGGCAGAGGAACGCGGTGCGGCAGGACGCGATGCACCGGGGCTCCGTACCTGCGATACATGCGATGCGGTGCGGGGCCGGGCGCGATGCGGTGCGGGCCCGGGAGACCAGGCGGCCCAGAACTCAAGGTCCGGGCCGGCCACGGAGTCACGTCAGGGGAGCACGTCGCGGGAAGCGCTTCACGGAGTCACGCCACGGAAGCGCGTCATGAGATGCGCGCCACATGGCGGAGGCGCCGCCCCGCAGGGGTGGCGCCGGAGTGCGTCGCGGGAGTGGCACCGCGACGATTCGCCTGAGAGGTACGGAGTTACGCGGTCTCGGTCCAGCCGGCCGCGGCGGGGCGGGCGGGAGCGGCGGCGGGGCGGCAGGTGAAGCCCAGCCGGGTGAGGGCGCGGGCGACCTCGAACTCGGTGAAGTCGCGGCGGTCCTGCTTGGTGATCACTTCGCCGACCTGCTTGACGGGGTACGTGTGCGAGCCGATGGTCACGGACGAGCCCGTGACGGGCTCGGGGCGGATGCCGGACATCGACTGCTCCACCTCGCTCTTGATGAGGTCGAACGGGAATCGGGCGATCACACAACGCATGGTGCCTCCGCGGGTTGAGATTCAATGCTGATCCGGACGGGGACGGTGAGTGGCGTGCTGGAGAAAACGCCGGAACCTCTACTCGAAAATGCCCGGAAAACGAAAAAGCAGGTGGCCGGGGCCTGCACCCCGTGGTGCGGGCCCCGGCCACCTGTACGCGTCAGCCAACCCGTGGGTCAGGCGTCAGCCGTGTCCCAGGTCAGGCGGGGACGATGTTCTCGGCCTGCGGGCCCTTCTGGCCCTGCGTGACGTCGAAGGTCACCTTCTGGCCCTCCTGGAGCTCACGGAAGCCCTGGGTGGCGATGTTCGAGTAGTGGGCGAAGACGTCGGCGCCGCCGCCGTCCTGCTCGATGAAGCCGAAGCCCTTTTCCGCGTTGAACCACTTCACGGTGCCAGTAGCCATGTCAATTCTCCTTCGGGAGCAGTGCTCGTGGACCCACACTGTGTGGGCCCGCGTCGCCGCGATGATTGCCCCGTCCGGAAAAGACCGGAAATTCAGAAGCGAGCCGCCCGGTACTGACCGGTAGGCACGCCCCAAGACTTTGGGAACCACAACTGCAACTGAAATCGACAGTAGCACGGGACAGGCCAAGGGGGACGGCCCACTATGTCACCTCGTCCGGGGGAATACCTAAACCTGTCGGCGCATCGCGGATATTTCTACGGCCGCCATGACAGATATTCCGCCGTCGGGCTGATGCTCCGCAGCGACGGTACGGCAGGCGGCTTCACAGGGTCGTCGCGGGCCCGGTGCAGGGGACATCACCCGTACGGTCCGGCGCGGTGGTGGACGCGTACGAGGAGTGGTGCCTTGGGGCAGGGAGCCACGGACGATCACCGTGTCCGCACCCCCCGTGACACGCACCGCCATGACCCGCGCCGGAGGTACCGCCATGAACCGTCGTCCCCGCGTCCTCGCCACCGCTCTGGCAGCGGGCACGCTGCTGACGTCGGCGGCGGCCTGCTCGGGCGGCGGCGGGGGCGGCGGCCGTGGAGCGGGGGACGCGGTGGCGTCCGCGTCCCCGGCGGCCCGGCAGGCCCCGAGCGCACCGGCGTCCGCTTCCGCCGCTCCGGCCGCGCTCACCGAGGCGCAGGCGGGGGCGGCGATGGTCACCGCCGGTGATCTCGGCCCCCGGTGGGCGCCGAGCGAGGGCGCCGCCACCTGGCACGACGCCGTCCTCAAGGCACGGGCCGACCGCCCGGACTGCCAGCGGCTGCTCGACGGCCTATACGAGGACGACCTGCTCGGTGAGCCGTCGGGGGCGCGGGTCGTCACCGGCTTCGACGACGGTGAGAGCGGGGGGCAGCTGCGCTACGAGGTCGCCGCGTACGGGCGGCCCCAGCTGGACGCCGGCATCACCTGGCTGCAGACCATGCCGGTGAAGTGCGGCCAGTTCACGGCCACGAACGCCAAGGGCACCCGGTGGGCGGTCCAGGTCGTCGACTCCTCGCTTCCCGAACTGGGCGACGCACGGCAGGGGTTGCGCATGATGATGACCGGTGACCTGGAGGGCGCCCCCGCCACGCTCACCCTGGACATCGCCTCCGTACGCGTCGGCGACAGTGCCCTCACCCTCACCGACGGCGGCCTCGAAGGCGCCGACGACGAGTCCACCCGACTGGCCTCCCAGCTCGGCACGCAGCGGCTGAAGGACGTCGCCGCCGGAAAGACGCCGGCCGCCGCGTCACCGGCGGCCCAGGAGGGCTAAGCCCTTCTGGCCTCACGGTCTCACTCGGGGTGGAACCGCTTGCGGTGCGCGAGTACCTCGCGGGCCGCGGATCCGGCCGTACGGCTGTGCGCGAAGGCGTATCCGCGCAGCCGGGCGAGTGCGTCGTCGGCGCAGACGCCGAGCTGGGCCATGATCATGCCGATCGCCTGGTGGATCTCGTCGTGGTCCGAGGCCAGTGTGCTCAGCCAGGAGTCGTCCCCGCGGGCCGCCGCCCACTCGCCGCGGGGCAGGGACATCAGGGCGACCGTCACGACTCCGGCCACGAGGTGCGCGGTGCGCAGGTCGCTTCCGGTCGGCTCGGCGGGGACGTCGCAGTAGAGGTCCAGGGTGCCGACGCACACCGCCGCGTCGCCCAGAGGCAGCGAGTACATGGCCCGGGCGCCCGCCTCCGTGGCCTGCTGGGCGAAGACCGGCCAACGGACCGCGTCGCCGCCGCTCGTCAGGTCGCAGGCGAGGACCGGCCGCCCGGCCGACGCGGCGTCCAGGCCGGGGCCCTCCCCCAACGTGCCCTGTACGTCCGCGATCCGGGCGGCCGTCGCGTCGCTCGCGCCGAGCCGTACCGGCAGGCCGTCGCTGCGCAGCGACATGCTCGCGCCACTGACCGGCAGCAGGTCGACGGCCAGCGCGCACAGCCGTGCGGGGACCTCCTCGGGGGTCAGGTTCCGCACGGCGTCACGGATCAGCGCGGCTACGTCGAGTGAGGTTCTGCGGCCCGGGGGCGGCTCCAACGGGGTCCCCTGGCCCGGGGGCGGCTCGACCGGCGGCCCGTGGCCCGGGGTTCCCTGGCCCGGGGGCGGCTCGACCGGCGGACCGTGGCCCGGGGACGGGCGACCCGGCGGACCGTGGTCCCGGGACGGCCCGAGGCCGGCATCCGGGTGCGCGCCCACGTCCCCTTCTGCAGGGGGCTGTGCAGGGGGCAGGGACCGAGAGCCCTCGTGCGGCTCCGCTCCCGGGTCGGGCCCCACGGCGGAGTCCGGCTCCGGTGAGTCATGCTCCGGCTCCGGGTCCCCGGGGCCCGCGCTTCCGTCAGCAGCGGAGTCCGGGTCCGGGCCTCCCGCGCCGGGGTTCCCGAAAGCGGCGGAATCCGGGTTCGCGTCTCCCGAGCCCGCGCTTCCGTCAGCGGCGGAGTCCGGGTCCGGGTCCCCCGCGCCGGGGTTCCCGAAAGCGGCGGAATCCGGGTTCGCGCCTCCCGAACCCGCGCTTCCGTCAGCAGCGGAATCGTGGTCCGGCTCCCCCGCGCCGGGGTTCCCGGAAGCGGCGGAATCCGGGTTCGCGCCTCCCGAGCCCGCGCTTCCGTCAGCGGCGGAGTCCGGGTCCGGGTTCCCCGGGCCGGGGTTCCCGGAAGCGGCGGAGTCCGGCTCTGGCTTCAAGTCCGCGCCTCCGTCCGGACCAGGGCTGCGGCTCGGCTCCGGCTTGGTGTCCGGTTCCGGGGGCAGCCGGGTGCCGTATGCGTCGTTCTCACGGTCGGGGCCGTGGGCTTCCGGGGCACCGGAGCCGTGACCCTCCTTCTCGGACCGCACGACCACCGCCTCCTTCCGCCGCCCGCCCTGCGACGGGCTTTCTCGGGTGGAGTGCGTGCCGGCGTCCGGGTACCCAGCCGAACAGATCCAAGTCGGCCACGTGCGGTTCAGCCGGCGGGGGCCGTTTCCGGGGCACGGGTGCGGCTCGCGGACGGGGACGTCGCGGCCGGCGGCCGCACGGTCGCGGCGGGCAACGAGCTCTCGACATCGACCACCGAGCCCTTCCGCAACTGGCCGTAGAGCCATTGGGCGTCGGCGGTGCGCAGGCCGATCCAGCCGCCCGTGGTGTCGTAGTTGCCGGGCGCCTTGTCGTCGTAGGTCAGGGCGGCGAGATAGGTCGTACGGCCGTCCGCGGCACGGAGTTCCAGCACCCAGAGGGCCTTGAGGTTGTAGCCACTGGGGAAGGCGATGCCGTCGGACGCGACGGTCTTGGCCTCCTCCTTGGCCGTGACCGTCATCCGGCCGGTCGGCGTGGGCGCCTTGACGGTGCCCGCCGAGATCGGCAGCATGCGGCCGTCGATCGTGAGCACCAGCCGGCGGAGGTCGATGGTGGCGTCGGCCCGCACCGGGAGGGCGCTCGGCGTGCCGGTGGGGCTCGCGGCCGGGGACGGGCGCTCCTCGGCACGGTCGCCGAGGGTCACGGTGAGCGTCAGACCGAGGGCCAGCGCCGCGGCCGCGGAGACTCCGGCGAGGGCGGCGGTCGTACGGCGGCGACGTCGGCGGCGGACCGCCAGCCGGCGGATCTCGGCACCGGACACGGGTGGTGGCGTCACGCCGGCTTCCGCCAACTCGCGCAGCTCAGTGGTGAGTTCATCGGACACGGTCGTCCTCCTTCTCACCCTCGCCGGCCGCGGCGGCGGCCTCCCCCTCCGACAACACCCGGGCCAGCGCCGCCCGGCCGCGGGACAGCCGGGCCTTGACCGTGCCCACGGGCGCACCGGTTTCGGAGGCTACCTGCTCGACACTCAGGTCGCACAGATGGTGCAGGACCAGGGCCATCCGCTGCGGTTCGGGCAGGGTGCGCAGCGCGGCGATCAGCGCCATGCGCTCGGGGTCGGGGCCCGGTGTGTGCTCAGGCGGCGGGGTGCGGCGTACGAGCTCCAGCCAGCGGCGCGCGCGGCGCCAGCGGCTGACCGCGAGCCGCATCGCCACGGTCCGTATCCACGCCTCGGGTGCCCCTTCGGCGAGGAAATCCCGCCGCCGGTCCCAGGCGCGTACGAACGCCTCCTGGACGACATCCTGCGCCTCGCCGTGGTCCCCGGTGAAGGCGTAGAGCTGGCCTGTCAGCCGGGGGAACGCGGCGGCGTAGAACGTGTCGAACTCGTCCTCGGTCATGCCCCTCGCCGGAGTGTGCGGATTTTCCGCGGTCCCGTGCAACCCGGCCGACCGCGCCGTGCGTACAGGTCCCGTACGTCGCACATCGAAACACACCACAGGGGGAGCGGAATGACCACGGGGAGTACGGGGGGCATGGGGACCATGGGAAGTACGGGGACCACGAGACGTGCGGGATCGGCGGGAGCGGCCGGGGCCGGGCGCCTCGGGCGGGTGCGGGTGTGGGGGGCCGCGCTGGCCGTGTGCGCGCTCGCGCTGACCGGCTGCTCGGCACAGGCCGTGGCAGGCGGGGGCAAGGGGACCGGTGCGGACGCGGCGGCGAAGACCGGCGGCACCACGGGTGTCCCGGCCGCCCAACCGAAGCCGAAGCCTCTCAAGTCCCTCGCGGGGGCGCGCGTCAACATCGCCGACCGGGGGACCGTGGGGGTCGGCATGCCGATATCCGTCACGTTCAGCCGTCCGGTGCCGGCGGCCGAACGGGCCGACACCGAACGCCAGTTGAAGGTCACCACCTCGAACGGCACGACCGGATCATGGAGTTGGATCAAGGACCGCAACCTCCTCGACGGGCAGCGGGTGGACTTCCGGCCGCGTACGTACTGGAAGCCCGGCACGGAGGTCACCGTGCGGGCCGGGGCCGACCTCACCCGCCGCTTCACGGTCGGCCGTTCCCTCGTCGCCACGGTCGATGTGCGCACCCACACCATGACGGTGGAGAAGGACGGTTCGACCCGGCGCGTACCGGTGACCGCGGGTGCCCCGGGCATGGACACCTGGAACGGCACGATGGTCGTCTCCGACAAACAGCGCCGCGTGTTCATGGACTCCCGCACGGTCGGCTATGGCGACTCGTACGCCGGCTACTACGCATACGCCGTGCATCTCACCACCTCGGGTACGTACCTCCACCAGAATCCGAAGGCCAATACGTACGCCGGCCGCCAGAACGTCACCCACGGCTGCATCGGTCTCGCGACCGACGGCACCGCGAGCCGTTTCTACGGCGAGGTCATCCCCGGCGACGTCGTGAAGGTGACCGGCTCCACGGAGACGGTGGCGGCGGGCAACGGCTACGGCGACTGGAACCTCTCCTGGGACCAGTGGCGGACGGGCAGCGCGCTGACGTGACCCGAAGACCGCTCACGAGAGCCCCCCGCCGCAGACGCCCCTTCCGCTGAGCCGAGCCGGGGCGGGGGACCGGCCCCACGTCCGGTCCCCCGCCCCCGTCCGCCGGCTCACCGGGACCCGCCTTCCCCACCCGCACCCGATCCCGAGGGACCGCCGGCTGTGCCCCACCACAAAACCCCCGCTTCCGAACTCCCCGTCCAGGACGGCGACTTCGCCGCGTACGCCACCGAGGCGTGGCCCCGTCTGGTCCGCACCGCGCACCTGCTCACCGGCGACCTCCGTGAGGCGGAGGATCTCGTCCGGGCCGCGCTGACCGAGGTGTACGCCGGCCGCCGCCGCATCGCGCGCGCCGACGTCGACTTCTGCGCACGCCGGTCGCTGGTCGGCAGCCATCTCGGGCGGGCTCGGCGGAGAGGGGTGGCGCGGCTGGTGGCGTTCCGGGGGCCGGGGGCGGGGACGGGACCGGGTCCCGGGGCGGGGGCGGGTTCCGGTACGGGAGCGGGACCCGGAACGGGAGCGGGACCCGGGGCGGGAGCGGGTTCCGGAACGGGGGCGGGTTCCGGAACGGGGGCGAGGTCGTGGCCGGGGGCGAGGTCGTGGCCGGGGTCCGCGGAAGACGTCGGCGGACGGGACGCCGTGCGTCGGGCGCTGGCCGCGCTGCCCGGCCGGCAGCGTGCCGTGCTGGTGCTGCGCCACTGGGAGGGGCTGAGCGAGGCCGAGACGGCGGAACTCCTCGGCTGCTCGGCCGGCGCGGTCAGGAGACAGGCCCGGCGCGGTCTGGGAGCCCTGCGCGCCCACCCCGAACTCGCCCTCCACGCCGACCTCTTCCTCCACTCCGTACTCACCCCCCACACCCTCTCCGGAGGCCACCGATGAACCACATCGCGAAGCACGCCGTACGACCGCGCGAGGCGACCACCGTGAACCGGGCCGTACGACCTCGCCCGGCGCCCACGGCCGACTGGAGCGTGCAGCCCTGCGGGACCACCGCCGACGACCGGGGCGTACGGCCGCACGGCGACGACGCGGCGAACCGCGTCGGACAGCCACGTGAGGACGACCTCGCGAGCCGCACCGGACAGCCGCACGAGAGCGACCCCGAATCCCGTTGGCTGCGTGGGGTGTTCGCCGACGCCGTGTACGGCGTCGTGCCGTCGGCCGTGCCGCTGGCCGCCGTCACCCGTGGCGGGCGGAGGCTGCGGCGGCGACGCCGGGGCGTCGTACTGGGCGCGCTGTGCGGGCTGTTGCTGATCGCGGCGGGCGGTGCGGCACTGGGCACGGACCTGTTTTCCGGGGCGGGCGGCTCCGCGGGGTCGTCGGGGGCGTCGGGGTCCGCGGGGGCGAACGCCGCCGAGTCGTTCGGCGGGAGTGTGCGGATCGTGACTCCCGGCGAGCGCGTGCCGGTCGCCCCCGGCGTCAAGGTGTGGCTCACCAAGGACGGCGAGCACTGGTCGGCACCGGACGCTCCCCAGCCCGTCCGCACCGGCACGTACGCCGGGACCACCAAGGACGAGCCCGGCATCACCCTCCAGGAAGAGGGAAAACACGGCAACTGGTTCGTGTCCGGCGTCTACCACGGGGCCGGCGAGGCGGCGCGCGTCGAGATCGAGACGGCCGGCGGCCGGTTCAGCGGCTCACTCCTGACCCTGGCGGGCGATCCCGGCTGGGGCGTCTGGTACGCCGAGGTGAAGCTGCCCGGCTCCGGCACGAGCGGATCGGCGGCGCTCTCCGGCGTCACCGGGAGAGTCACGGTGTACGACTCCTCGGGCGGGGTGATCGCACGGACGGACTTCGCCGGATGAACGCCTACGAGCGGCTGCGCGAGGTCCGCCGCGGCCGAACCTCCGGTATCCGAAGGCCCCGTACACGTGCCGCCCGCACCCGAGGCCGCCTTTCGCGTGGGCGTCCTCCACTCGGCCGTCTCTCGCGTGGGCCGCTTTCCCGGGGGCGCAGGCTGCGGCGGGCGGGGGTCGCGGTTCTCGCGCTGCTCGCTGTCGTCTGCGGCACCGTCGTGGTGGCGTACGAGATGACGGACGTTCCCGAGCCGCATCCCGAGACGGTGACGCAGAGCACGGTCTTCCTCGACGCGAGCGGCGCCTATCTGGGCCGGCGCGGCCCGGTGGACCGCCAGGACGTGGCACTCGCCCAGGTCCCGCGGCCGGTGCAGGACGCGGTGATCGCCGCGGAGAACCGTTCGTTCCGTACGGACTCGGGGATCTCGCCGAGCGCCATCGCCCGCGCGACCCTGGCCGCGATGACGGGCGGCGCGCGGCAGGGCGGTTCCACGATCACGCAGCAGTACGTGAAGAACGCCCTGCTGAGCCCCGAGCAGTCACTGAGCCGCAAGGCGCGCGAGGCGCTGATCGCGGTCAAGCTGGACCGCACCCGTTCCAAGGACGACATCCTGGAGGGCTACCTCAACACCGTGTACTTCGGCCGGGGCGCGGCGGGCATCCAGGCGGCGGCGCGCAACTACTTCGGTGTGGACGCCCACGACCTGACCCTCGCGCAGGGCGCCGCGCTGGCGGCGATCATCAACCTGCCGTCGTACTACGAGAGGACGGGCTCGGACGCGAAGGTGACGGCGACCCTGCAGCGCCGCTGGGCCTGGGTCCTGGACGCGATGGCGGCATCGGGGGACATCACGGCGGCGCGGCGGGCCGCCGCCACGTTCCCGGCGTTCCGCTTCTATCCGCCGGGCGACACGGACGGCCAGCGCCAGTACCTGATCGACGCGGCCGCCTCGGAGGCCGCGGGACGGCTGGGCATCACCGAGGACCAACTGGCCCGGGGCGGCTACACCGTGCACACCACCTTCGACCTCGCCGCGCAGGACGAGACCGCGGAACGGGTCGACGAGGGCACGAAGGGCGTGCCCGACAACACCCGTGTCCACACGGCCGTCGTCGCGATGGTCCCCGGCGACGGGGCGGTCCGTGTGCTGTACGGCGGCGCCGACTACGCCCGCCAGCCGTTCAACGACGCCCTCGACGGGGCGGTGGAGGCAGGCACCGCGCTCGAGCCCTTCCGCGGCATGAAACTCGCCGCACCCCTGACCGGCCTCCCCCGCACCGCGGCCCCCACGCCGCTGCGCCTGGCCTCGGCCTACGCCACGGTGGCGGCCCGCGGCAGCTACGCGACGCCGTACACCGTCTCGAAGATCACCCGGGCCGCCGACACCCTCTACAAGGCCCGCCCCCGCACGACACCCACGATGCCGCCCACCCTGGCGGACACCCTCACCAAGAGCCGGCAGACGGCCTACGACCCCTACGACCCGCTGACCATCTACACGGGCACGGCAGGCCCGCGCACCCGCTGGCACACGACCTACGACGACCGACTCACCGTCACCGTCGCCCTCTTCGCGGAACATCCCGCCAAGGGCAAACACCCACCCACCCCGGCCCCGCTCCCCACCGCGGCCTCCGAACTGGCCCCCGGTCTGGCCGCCACCGCCCGCACCGCCCTCCTCCCCTGACCGACGCCCGCCGTAGGCTGTACCGCTGTTCAACTCGGGGGAAAGGAACCACTCATGGCACCCAAGCCGGTCAGGGCCGCGATAGGCGACCACTGGATCACCTGCCAGGTCTGCAAGAGCGACCGCTTCCGCGGACGCGGCATCAAACTCAACAGCACCGGCATGGAGTTCATGAAACTGGCCTGGGCCGACGAAACAGCCACCGGCCTCATCTGCTGGCAATGCGGCTACGTCCACCTCTTCGCCAACAGCGCCCTCCAGCTGTACCGCGCGGACAAGTAGGTGCCCGCGCGGCTGCGAGGGTTCACCCCACTGCGGCGGGCTGCCGGGTGCGCTGGGTGCGGCCGTCCAAGGGGACGACCACCAGGGCGTGGAAGCGGTCGACGGACTCGTCGACGCTGCGGATGAAGCCGGACTCGGCGTTACCGCGGGTGTTGCCCATGCCGCGGAACAGGGACAGCCGGAAGCCGGTGATCGGCGCGCCGTTCTTGGGGACGATGTCGGCGGGTTCGGGGCGCAGCCGCTCCAGCGTTCCGCGCGGGCCGCCCGCGTCACCGGTGACGAGGGTTTCGACGTGCAGGTCGGCCGGCGCCTCGGCCAGCTGTCGGACGAGCCGCTTGGCCCAGGTGAGGGGGTAGCCCTGTTCGGGAGCGGCGATCTCAATGGACGTACGCAGCTTGCCTGTTCGCAGGTCGGCGCAGAGGGCGAGGATGCCGGCCGTCCCCTCGATCCGGAGTTCGGCGTCGAGTCTGCCGTCCCGGCAGAGCCGGTCGGCCAGCGCCGCCCGCCGTAGCCGCGGATCGGTCCCCCGCTTCGCCCGCTGCACCGGCAGCACCTTCTGCCCGAGTTCGCCGCCCAGTCGCAGGCAGACCTGCCGGACCAGGCGCTCCCAGCTCTCCACGACCTCCATCGCCCGCGGATCGCCCTGGCACAGGGTCTCGTCGTCGATCCCGTTGCGCACGGGTACCCAGGCCGGGCCCATGTTCTGGAAGCCGTGGCAGCCGGAGTTCTCGTGCTGGAGATAGTGCAGGAGTTCCTGGAGGAGCCAGGCGTGAGCGGCGTTTCCCACACCCTCGTGGCGGATCAACATCTGTGCCTGGTGCGTCACTTCGGCCCACGACAGATGCCACAGGGCGACCTTGTTCTTGCGCCGTCCGTCCACCTTCACGTCCAGCAGCGGGCTGCCGTCGAGTTCCACGTCGTTGGAGAGCGTGATGACGGCCTCGTATCCGCGCCGGGCGGCGATGTCGACATACGCCTGCACCTGGTCGCGCTTGAGGGAGTTGCCGTTGGTCTTCGTCTCGACCAGCGCCGTCCACAGTTTGCCCGCGCGCTCGACCCGGATGACGCCGTCAGGGCGCCTCGGGGAGTCGCCGTTCGGCAGCGAGACCTCGGTGAACGTATCCATGCGCCCGGCCGGTGCACCGAACGCCGCCGTCAGCCGGCGGCCGAACTCGGGTACCTGCGCCATCACCGACAGCAGCACGGACGTCGCTCTCGTCTCCCGCTCCCGGTCGCTCTTGAGCGCGGAGACGGGGAAGAGCCGGGCGGTGCGCCAGGTCTCGTTCTCGGCGAGGGACTTCCTCGTCACCTTGGGCAGCGTGACCTTCTTCTTGGCGGTACGCGGCCGGGGTGCCGCCTTCGGCACGACCTCGACCGGTCCGCTCACGGCCTGCGCCGGGAGGGACGCCACGATCGGCGCGGCGGCCTCCAGGGCCACCGCTGCCACCTCGGCCGCCTCTTCCGGTTCCGCCTCGTCGTCGATGTCGACGCCGTAGTCCGGGGCCAGGCCGGCCAGACCGGAGGCGTAACCCTGGCCGATGGCGCGGAACTTCCAGTCGCCGCTCCGCCGGTAGAACTCCCCGAACAGCAGCGCGCCGACCTCGTCGACCCCCTCGACGGCGAACCGGAGCAGGCTCTGACCGGCGCCGTCGGCGAGCGTCAGCCGCAGGTCCTCCAGGTCTGCGAACCGGTCCCCCGCGTCCCGGCTCGCGGCCACGACGATCTGTTCGACGTCCGGCGGAATCGCGGTCAGGTCGAAGGTGATGCGGTCCTCGTTGCCGTTCGCCGTGGGCGCCTTGCCCAGGAGCTGCACGCTCCCGTCGGGCGCGACGGGGTTGTTGTAGAAGTAGAAGTCCGCGTCGCTGCGTACCTTGCCGTCCGCGGTCAACAACAGCACGGAGACGTCCGCGTCGCCCTCCCCGGTCGGACTGCTCCAGCTCAGACTCACCATCACCGAGCCGATGTCCTCGCTTAAGGACGCCAGACCGACATTGGCGCCCTTGACCATCTCGTGCATGAGGCCCCCCAGATGCACGGCCGCCCGGGAAGCCTCCCGGCGGCCCTTGTTCGTAGCCTTGAGCGCCGCGCGTCCATCATGTGACGCACGCCACATTTGGCGTATTGGTCGCACCTTAGCGCGGCCCCGGGCCACGCGTGAGCGCCGTGCGGATTCTTTCCACCGGCATATCCAGCCGTTCGACGCATTGCGTCCGCCGGAGGACGTGCCGTTTCACCGGCGCTGTGCGGCACCCCGCTGATGTCAGGGATCACCGGCGCTGTGGGGCACCCCGCAGAGGGCAAAGAGGGGACGGTGTGCGGCGGCAGGAGGACGGAGGCGTCACAGGGGCGGCTGCGCGGGGGCCGGCCCCAGGGTCGTCGTGCCGGGGGCGGTGCGGTGGCCGAGGCCCGTGCGGTACGCGTCCAGCGCGGCCTCGACCCGGCCGGTCCTGCGCAGCAGATCCCCGAGCATCCGGCACAGGTCGGCCAGATCGCCCGCCGCGCCCGCGCGCTCCAGCAGGCTGAGCGCCCTGACGTAGTGCTCCTCGGCCGCCTCCGTGTCCCGCGCGTCCTCGGCGATGATTCCGAGCAGCCGGTGCGCGCCCGCCGAGTGGACGGCGCCGCGCTCGGAGCTGAGGTCCCCGAGCACCTCGCGCAGCAGCCCGGCCGCCTCATCCGACTTGCCGCGCCGGTGCAGTACGTCGGCGAGCTCGACGACCACCTGGCTGGTGTACAGGGCGGCCCGCTTGGCGGACAGCATGGCCCGGGCCTCCCGCAACTCGCTCTCGGCGCGCTCCAGTTCGCCGTTCTGCGCGTACAGATAGCCGCGCATCCAGTGGCAGTTCGCCAGTTCCGTACGGATCTGGAGCTGGCGGTAGAGCTCGGCGGCCTTGGCCAGGGACGCGTCGGCCTCGGCGGTGCGGCCCTCGGCGAGCAGCGTACGGGCGACGGAGCGGTGCATCCGGGCGACCAGCGCGGGGTCGCCGACCTGGGGCGCGAGGGCCAGCGCGAACTCGGCGGCCTGGGCGGCGCGGGCGTGCGCGCCCATGTCCATGTACGGCGCGATGATGCCCGTATAGAGGAGGAGGAGCGCGTCCGGGTCGTGCAGTCCGGTGCGGTTCAGCTCGTCGAGGGAGGACTCGAACAGGTAGCAGGCGTAGCGCAGTTCGCCCGCGAGGTAGTGCGAGACGGCCCGGCCGCGCAGGGCGGGGACGCGCAACGGCAGCGGGGCGTCCCCGAGCCGCTGCTCCGACTGCTCGAAGCGGGTGCGGGCCGATTCCAGGTCGCCGGTCTCCAGGGCGCATTCGCCGAGGCCCAGCAGGGCGGCCGCCTGTTCGGCGACGAGCCCGTGCGCGTCGGCCTCCGCGAGCAGCGCCGTGTACTGCTCGGCGGCCACCTCGGCCTCACCGGTCGCCAGCGTCCGCTGCGCGTCCGTCAGCCGCAGCCGCAGATCCGTGGCGAGGTGCGCCGGACGGCCCGTCGCCAGCTCCTCGTACGCCACCCCGAGGCGCTCGGCGATGTGCCGCAGCGCCGGTTCGGAGGCGCGCACCCGGCCCGCCTCCAGGGTGGAGATGTAGGCGGGCGTGTACGCCGGTTCCGCCAGCTGCTTCTGTGTCAGCCCGCGTTCCGTACGCAAATTCTGGACCCTGCGCCCGATGATTCCCGGGTCGTCGCGCTCCGCCATGAATTAAGCATGCCATTAAGGCGACTTACTCTCAGGCGAGTCCTGACCTTTGTCCAACTCCCTTACCTACTCTTGCCCTTGGGCTTAAGCAGCCTCTACGTTAAGCAACGTATTAAACGTGCTTAATACGCCGCTGTTGCGAGGTCGCCGTGCTTCGACGCATTTCCGCCCGCTACTTCCGCGGACTGGGCGCCGCGGTCGTCGCCGTGGCCGCGCTGGTCACCGCCGCGAACGCCGGTCCGGCCAGGGCCGCCCAGCCCCCGCACGCCCCGCACACCGCCCCCGCAGAGGTCGCACGCCTACGCTGATCCCGTGACCTCTGCCGCCGCACGCACCGCACGGGACCTCACCGCCGACCTCCCGGTCCCGGCCCTGGAGGACCTCTACCAGGACCTGCACCGCCATCCCGAACTGTCGCTGGCCGAGCACCGGACGGCGGCGGGCCTCGCCGGACGGCTGCGCACCGCGGGGTACGAGACGGCCGAAGGCGTCGGCGGGACCGGCGTGGTCGGGATGCTGCGCAACGGGGACGGGCCGACCGTCCTGCTGCGCGCCGACATGGACGCGCTCCCGGTCACCGAGGAGACGGGCCTGCCGTACGCCTCCGAGCACGACGGTGTGATGCACGCCTGCGGCCACGATCTGCACGTGACCTGGCTGACCGGAGCGGCCGAGGCGCTCGCCGCCGGCCGGGACACCTGGTCCGGCACGCTCCTGGTGGTCGGCCAGCCCGCCGAGGAGACCGGCCAGGGCGCGGCCCTGATGACCGCGGACGGGCTGTACGAGCGGTTCCCGCGCCCCGACGTCCTGCTCGCCCAGCACGCGGTCCCGGGCCCGGCCGGCCTCTACGCCCACTCCCCGGGCCTGATCATGTCCGCCTCCACGGACGTCGACATCGTCGTCCACGGGCGCGGCGGCCACGGCTCCCGTCCGGAGGCGACGGTGGACCCGGTCGTCACCGCCGCCTACCTGGTCACCCGGCTGCAGACCGTCGTCAGCCGGGAGATCGCGGCCCGCGAGTCCGCGGTCCTGACGGTGGGCCGCATCGAGGCGGGCACCCGGCACAACATCATCCCGTCCGAGGCGCGCATCGCCCTCAACATCCGCACGCAGTCGGAGGAGGTCCGGCAGCGGATGATCGCCGCGATCCGCCGGATCGCCGCGGGGGAGTGCCGGACCGCGGGCTGCCCCCGCGAGCCGGAGGTCACCGTCGGCAACACCTTCCCGGTGACGGTGAACGACTCCGAGACCGACCGCCGGATCGCCGCCGTGCACGGCCAGGTCTTCGGCGCCGCCACCATCCTCGACCCCGGCCCCGCGATGGGCAGCGAGGACTTCGCCCACCTCGCACAGCACGAGGGCACCCGGCTGCCGTACTCCTACTGGTTCGTGACCTGCACTCCGGCCGACGTCTGGAACGCGGCGCCCGGCACCGACCTGATGGACAAGTTCGCTGCCGTCCCCAGCAACCACAGCCCGCACTTCGCCCCGGACCTGTCGACCCTCGCTCCGGGCGTACGGACCCTGGTGTCGGGGGCGCTGTCCTACCTCGTGCGCTGAGCCGCACCGCCCCCGTTCTTACGGAGTGGTGACGTGCGGGCGCGGGCGCGCCGTCCGGGCGGTCCGCGCGCCTAGCTTGTGGCGTATGCGCGTACTGGTCACCGGCGGAGCCGGGTTCATCGGGTCGGAGGTCGTCGCCGCGCTGGGCGCGCGAGGGCACGAGGCGGTCTCGTACGACCTCCGGGACGGCCGGGACGTGCGCGATCACGCCGCCGTGTCGGAGGCGCTCGCCGGAGTGGACGCGGTGTGCCACCAGGCGGCGCTGGTCGGCCTCGGCGACGGATTCGCCGACGCGACGGAGTACGTCTCGCGCAACGACCTCGGTACGGCGGTGCTGTTGACGGCGATGGCCGATACGGGCGTCCGGCGGCTGGTGCTCGCGGGGTCGATGGTCGTGTACGGCGAGGGCCGCTACAACTGCGCGCGGCACGGGGTCGTGCGGCCGGGTCCGCGCTCCGCGGCCGACCTGTCGGCCGGCCGCTTCGAGCCGGCCTGCCCCTCCTGCGGGCAGGACCTGAGCCCCGGACTGGTGACAGAGGACGCGCCCGCCGACCCCCGCAACGTCTACGCGACGACCAAGCTCGCCCAGGAGCACCTCGCGGCGGCATGGGCGCGCAGCACGGGCGGCACGGCGATCGCGCTCCGTTACCACAACGTGTACGGCCCCGGTATGCCCCGCGACACCCCGTACGCGGGGGTCGCCGCCTTCTTCCGGTCGGCCCTGGCGCGGGGCGAGTCCCCGCGGGTCTTCGAGGACGGCGGCCAGCGGCGCGACTTCGTCCATGTACGGGACGTGGCGACGGCGAACGCACTGGCTCTGGAGGCCGGTTCGGCGGAGGGCACCTTCACCGCCTACAACACGGGCAGCGGCGACCCCCACACGGTCGGCGAGCTGGCCGGGGCCCTCGCCGCCGCCCACGGCGGCCCCGACCCGGTCGTCACCGCCGAGTACCGGCTCGGCGACGTCCGCCACATCACCGCGGACTCCACCCGGCTGCGCACCGACCTCGGCTGGCGGCCGGAGGTGACCTTCGCGGCGGGGATGAAGGAGTTCGCGGGGGAGCGGCCGTAGGGCGTGTGTCAGCCCGTGAGCTGGGCGGCGCCCAGTTCGTCCAGGTGCTGCCGGATGTGCCGCAGCGCGCCCTCGCGGCGGCCGGGGACGCGCCGGCGCAAATCGGCCAGGGCGGGGCCGAGTTCACGGGCGCGGGCCGCGTCCCGGATGCTGCCCCACTGGTGGTGGGCGCGGTCGACGGCCGATTCGACGGCGGGCGTGTCCGGCGACTCCCCGGCCCCCAGCCGTGCGGCGGCCACCGCCAGCCAGACGCGGCAGCTGAGCACCGGGTCCCCCGCGAACATCGCCAGATCCGCGCGGACCTCCATCCAGTGCAGCGCCTGCCCGGACCCGGGACCGTACGCACGGACCGCCGACTGCTCCCACCGCGCGGCGAGCGCCGCCGCCTCCCCGTGCCGACCCGCCTGCACGGCGGCCGTGATGACAGCGTGCGGATCGGACGCCGCGGGCACCTGCGCCTCGGCGGCCAGCACCATCCCGGCCGGCTCGCCCTCGCCCCACGCCCGCGTCAGGGCGTGCTGGTGCAACTGCGCGGGCACCGGCCGCTGTCCGCTGCGCAACAGCGTGGCCAGGGCCTTCATGTACGAGGGTGTCGCCACCGCGCGGCGCGGCGGGGGCGGGGCGATCCGGCCGTAGAGCGTCACGCCCGGGCCCGCGGTGAGCGGGTGGGACACCAGGTGCTGCCAGGCGTCCGCGTCCGCGTGGAGATCGGCGAAGAAGGTGGTCGTCCCCGGCGGCCGCAGCCGCAGTTCCTCCCGCACCCAGTGCCAGGGGAAGGCCGTGTAGCGGACCGTGGACGGTGTGGTGCGGGCCAGGGCGAGGTGGGGAAGGTGCTGGCGGCGGTCGAGCTGGAGCTGGCCGGCGAGATAGACGGTCAGCGGGCCGGGCGCGGTCGCCGCGGCGCGCAGCCGGGTGAGGACCGCCTGCGGCTCCAGGGGGTCGGCGAGTTCCACCACGTTCGCCGTGTCCGTACCGGACAGCACGGACGGGGCCACGGCGGCGAGAACGGGAAGCACCGACGCCGCGTCCACCAGGCATCCCTTGCCCACCGGCGAGGCCGCGAGCAGCAGCACGGTTCCGGGCATCGTCCCTCCCCCCATCGATCACGTACCGCAGCACCGTAACCGCTGCGCGTGCAAAGGGGGACGGCGGTGGGCGGGAATCGCCCCCACCCGCCGTGCCCGCACCCCTGGCGCCTGCCCGGCGGAATCGTGCGGTTGTTCCCCACGGTGCCCGGACAGGGCCTAGGTCTCCGCCCCCACCTCGCCCGCCGGGAGCGTCAGCGGCACGGTCGGCAGCGTCACTTCGAAACGGCAGCCGCCCGTCACATTGCGTACGGCGGCGCGCCCCTGGTGGGCCTCCACGATGCCGCGCACGATGGCGAGGCCGAGGCCCGCCCCGGCGGGCGGCGTCCGGGCGTGGGTGCCGCGCCAGCCGGTGTCGAAGACGCGGGGCAGGTCCTCCTCGGGGATGCCTCCGCAGCCGTCGGTGACGGACAGGACGACCCCCTCCGGCGAGCGTTCCGCGGCCACCGCGACCGTGCCGTCGGCCGGGGTCCGGCGGATCGCGTTGACCAGCAAGTTGCCCAGCACCCGGCTCATCTCCTTGCCGTCCACCTCGACCGGCACCGGCTCGATCCGGTCCCCCACCAGGCGTACGCCGTGCTCGCGCGCCAGCGGGTCCGCACCCGCGAGGGCGTCGCCGACGAGGTCGTAGAGGGAGATCCGGGAGGGGGTCAGGGCGAGCGTTCCGGCGTGGATGCGGGAGAGTTCGAAGAGGTCGCCGACCATGTCGTTGAGGCGTTCCACCTCGGTGCGGATCTGGCGCAGATAGCGGTCGGGGTCGGCGGCGACACCGTCCTCCAGCGCCTCCGACATCGCCCGCAGCCCGGCGAGCGGGGTGCGCAGATCGTGCGAGATCCAGGCGACGAGTTCGCGCCGGGAGGTCTCCAGGGCGCGCTCGCGGTCACGGGACTGGGCGAGCTTCGCGCTCGTGGCCTGCAACTCCCGGCTCAGTGCGGCGAGTTCGGCGGTCGCGGGGCCGTCGGGGGCCGCGAAGGCGCCGGCGTCGCCGAAGGAGCGGGCCGCGAGGGTGAGCGCGCGGCTGCGGGCGACGACCCAGCGACCGAGCAGCAGCGCGGTGGCCAGGGAGACCACGGCCGCCATCGCCACGACGGTCGTGACGACGCTCAGGTCGTGCGGGGAGAGGAACATCGCCCACGCCACGACCAGCGTCCCCGCGAGCATCGCGGTCACGGCCACGGCGGCGACCACGGCGAGCGACGCGGTCAGCGAACGGCGCCGGATCAGCCAGAGCGTGGCCGCCCCGAGCAGTCCGGCCGCGGCGGCACCGAGGAAGGCGAAGAGGGCGATGAGCAGCATGTCGCGCATGGGTCACGGCTCCTGCGTGGGGGCGACGCCGCCGGGTTGTCCGGGGACGGGGCCTCGGGTGGTGAACTCAGCGGGGGCGGCAGCGGGGGTGGGGGTGGCGGCGGGGCTGGGGGTGGTGGTGCCGGGATCGGTGCGGGTGCCGGCACCGGTCATTGCGGCGCCAGTGCCGGTGCCGGTGTCTGAGCCGGTGCCGGTGCCGGTGCCTGAGCCGGTGCCGAAGCCGAAGCCGGGGCGGGCCGCCGCGGTTCCGGGATCGGCGTCGCTTCCGGAGCCGGGGCGCATCGTCGCGGTGCCGGAGCCGCTCGCCGCGCTGCCGGAGCTAGAGCCGGGGGCCGCGCTGCCGGAGTCGGAGCCGGGGATCGCGCCGCCGGAGTCGGAGTCACCCGCCGCGTCGCCGGAGCCGGAGTCGGCCGCCGTGTCGCCGGAGTCGGCCGCCGGGGCCTCGAAGCGGTAGCCCACGCCCCACACCGTGTGGATCAGACGGGGCCGGGCGGGGTCGTCCTCGACCTTGCCGCGCAGGCGTCGGACATGGACCGTGACAGTCGACAGGTCACCGAAGTCCCAGCCCCAGACCTCACGCATCAGCTCCTCGCGGCCGAACGCGCGGCCGGGATGCCGCAGGAGGAACGCGAGCAGGTCGAACTCCCGGATGGTCAGGGCGAGTTCGACACCGTCCTTGGTGGCCCGGCGAGCCCCCGGGTCCACCGTGAGACCGGCCGCGCGCAGCGGACGGGTACCGGGAGCGGGTCGCGTCCTGCGGAGTACGGACTCGACGCGCAGCACCAGCTCCCGTGGGCTGAACGGCTTGGTGACGTAGTCGTCGGCGCCCACCTCCAGGCCCAGGATCCGGTCGTCCTCGTCGCCACGGGCGGTGAGCATGATGACGGGGACCGGCCCTCGTCCCCGTATCCGGCGGCACACCTCCAGGCCGTCCATCCCCGGCAGCATCAGATCCAGGACGATCAGGTCGGGCCACTGCGCGGCGGCCCGGGCGAGCGCCTCGGGCCCGTCACCGGCGCGGTCCACCACGTACCCCGCGCGTTCGAGGTATCCGGTGACGACCTCGGCGACGGTGGGGTCGTCGTCCACGACCAGAACCCGCGCACCTCCACCGGCCCCGGCCCGCACGCCGACCCGGGCATCGGCCCGCACGCCGACCCGGGCATCCCCAGGACCGTTGCCGGTGCCGGTGCCGGTGCCGGTGCCGGTGCCGGTGCCACCGACACCCTCCGGGGCCGACCCCGCCTCCGGACCGGTGCCGGCCCCCGCGCCAGACCCCGCGCCAGACCCCAGGCCGGCCCCCGCCTCAGACCCCGCGCCACGCGACTCGTCCCGCTGCTGCTCCATACCGCCAGCCTCGCACCGCGCTCGCGCGGACGCCGCCCCCGAGCAGCCCCGAGGCCCTGACGTCCGTGTTTCGTAAGGAGCCGGAGTCCGTTGTGTCCGCTTTGCGTTCGTAGGGTGAAACCCGTGACGATCTCTCCCGCATCGGAACCGGAAACGGCCCCAGCAACGGACACGGCGCCCGTCGACGTGGTCCTCCCCTGTCTGAACGAGGCCGGAGCCCTCCCCTGGGTCCTGGCCCGCATCCCGTCCGGCTGGCGCGCGCTGGTCGTGGACAACGGCTCCACGGACGGCTCGGCGGACCTCGCCCGGGCACTCGGCGCGCAAGTCGTCCACGAGGAGCGCCGGGGCTTCGGCGCCGCCTGCCACGCCGGGCTGTCCGCCGCCACCGCGGACATCGTGTGCTTCTGCGACTGCGACGCCTCGCTCGATCCCTCGCTGCTCGTCCCCTTCGTCGCCGAAGTGCGCGCGGGGCAGGCCGATTTGGTGCTCGGCCGACGCCGCCCGCAGGGCCGCGGTGCCTGGCCCGCGCACGCCCGCGCGGGCAACCTCGCGCTGGCCCGGATGCTCCGCCGCCGTACCGGGCTGCGGCTGCACGACCTCGGCCCGCTGCGTGCCGCACGCCGCACACCGCTGCTCGCCCTCGGTCTCACCGACCGGCGCAGCGGCTACCCCCTGGAGATGGTCGTCCGCGCCGCCGACGCCGGCTGGCGCGTCACCGAGCACGACGTCCCGTACCTGCCGCGCACCGGCACCTCCAAGGTGACGGGCACCTGGCGCGGCACCTGGCAGGCGGTACGCGACATGCGCCGCGTCCTGGCGGCGCCGGCCGCCCTTCCCCGAGGAGGAACTCCCCAGTGAGCAGCGCCGACGCCACCACTCTCCTGGTCATCGCCAAGGAGCCGCGGCCGGGCCGGGTGAAGACCCGGCTCACCCCGCCGTTCACACCCGAGGAGGCGGCCGCGCTCGCGGAGGCCGCGCTCGCCGACACCCTGCGCGCGGTGCTGGCGACGCCCGCCCGCCGACGGGTGCTGGTGCTCGACGGGAAGCCGGGCCGCTGGCTGCCGCCCGGCTTCGACGTCGTACCGCAGTGCGCGGGCGGGCTCGACGAACGGCTGGCCGCGGCCTTCGGCGGCTGTACGGGGCCGGCCCTGCTCATCGGCATGGACACCCCGCAGGTGACGCCCGCGCTCCTCACCGTCGACTGGCGGGACCACGAGGCCTGTCTCGGCCCCGCGGCGGACGGCGGCTTCTGGGCGCTGGGCCTGGCCGAGCCCGACCCCGGGCTGATCCGCGGAGTCCCGATGTCGACGGCGGCCACCGGCGCCGTACAGCGGGAGCGGCTGGTCGCGGCCGGGCTGCGGGTCCGGGACCTGCCCCGGCTGCGGGACGTCGACACGGCGTACGACGCCGTGCGGGTCGCCGCGGCGGCGCCCGATGGACGCTTCGCCGCCGAACTGTCCCGGCTGACGGCGGTCTCCGGCCGATGAGCACGCTGCGGACCACTCCGCACGGCGCCGCCGTCCCCGCCTGGTCGGCCGACCCGTACGCCGATGCCCTCGCCGCCGGCCGCGGTCCCCTGTTCCTGCGCCGTACCGACGGCTGGCTGCTGCCGCTGGAGGTGGAGCGCTGGTGCGCGGACGCCGACGCGGTGGATCTGGAGGTGCTGCGGCGCTGCGAGGGCGCGGTGCTGGACGTGGGGTGCGGGCCCGGGCGGCTCGTCGCCGCGCTCGCCGCACTCGGGCGCCCGGTCCTGGGCGTCGACGTCAGCGAGGCGGCCGTCGCACACACCGTCCGGCTGGGCGGTCAGGCGCTGCGCCGGTCGGTCTTCGAACCGCTGCCCGGCGAGGGCCGGTGGGACACCGCCCTGCTCATCGACGGGAACGTGGGAATCGGCGGCGAGCCCCGCGCGTTGCTGCGTCGGCTCGCCCGACTGCTCGCCCCCGGCGGCCTGTTGATCGCGGAGACCGTTCCGGTCGACGTCGACGAGCGGGTGCGCGTGGAGGTCGCCGACGGCCGCGGCGCCGCCGGTACGCCGTTCCCCTGGGCCCGGCTCGGCACCCCGGCCCTGCTGCGGCACGCGGGCCGCGCGGGCTGGTCACCGGACGGTCAGTGGACCACCGGCGGCCGGTCCTTCGTGGCCCTGCGCAGCCGGAGCGACCGCAGGACCAGCAGGGCGGCGGAGGCCCCGAACAGCACGGCGGTGATCAGGAGCCAGCGGGCCGCGAACCCGTCGCCCGACAGACCGGTGGCGGACGCGTAACGGTCCGCGACCTGGCCGCTGATCAGCGGGAACCACACGAGCAGAAGCAGCCCCGAGAGCGCCGCCGGGACCCGGACGTAGCCGGCCCATTCCCGGCGGCCGGCCGCGCCGAGTGCCCCGCTGACGGCCCGGTCCGCCAGCGCGTACAGCGGGACCAGCACCAGGTCGTGCAGCACCGCCGCGCCCACGAACCACACCGTCACGCCGAGCCAGTCGTCCGCGAGCAGCCGGACGCCCGCGTAGGCGGACAGCGCGAACGTGCAGGCGAGCAGGAGGAGTTGCAGGGGACTCCCGAGAGGAAGCCGACGGCCGCTGGGCATCACAGGTCTCCGAACGTCATCCGGGCCACCCACTTGGTGTTGAGCACGCCGGGCGCCGCCGGGACGATGACGCGCGCGGGGTAGCCGTGGTCGGGGGTCAGGGGCTCGCCGTTGACGTACAGGGCGAGCAGCGAGCGCGGGTCGGCCACCTGGTTGGCGCGCAGGGCCGCCCGCCGGAACGCGCCGTGCCGTTGGAGCGACTCCACGAGCACGTCCGGCGGTCCGTCCTCGTGGCCGGCCAGCGCCGCCAGGTCCCGCAGCCGTACGCCCCGCCACCACTGGTCCGCCGTCGACCAGCCCTCCACGCAGGCGATGGGCAGGGCCGAGCTGTGCAGCGGCAGGCGCAGCAGGTCCGCGCGGGCGAGCCGGACCGTGCCCGAGCGCCCCTCGACGACCAGCCGCCACGCGTCCTCGCCGGTCTCCGCGGCGCGGATCCCCACCGCCGCGGCCGTCTTGTTGATCTGGAACGCGCCGGGACCCGTGCCCGGTTCGGGTCCGCCGTGCGGCGCGAGGACGGCGGTCTCCCGCAGCGCCCCGTCGAAGCTCCGGCCGGCCGTCGTCACGAACAGGAGCAGCGAACCGCCGCCGACCAGACCGAGCGCACCGCGCCGCGAGACGGTGGGGGCAGCGGGGTCCGGGGATGCCAAGTCATCTTCTTCCGGGTGCCCTTCGTCCCGGAGGTGCCGCAGATTGCGTACGGCCGTCGGCACCCGCAGCACCGCGTGTGCCACGAAGGCGGCGATGAACACCCACGCCCCGTAGAAGTGCAGCGGGTAGAAGGAGCCGGGGAAGACATAGTCGAGCTGGACGTTCAGTACGCCGGTCGTGAACTCGAACAGGCCGCCTCCGACGAGGAGGAGCAGCGAGATCCGCTCCAGCGCGTGCGAGAGCGACCGCGCGGGCGGCAGTGCGAACAGCTTCGGCACGACCGACCACAGCTTCGCCAGCAGTACGGGGATCAGGGCCAGACCGAGCGTGACGTGCACACCCTGGGTGAGGCGGTACAGCCACACCGGGTCCGTCGGCCAGGAGAAGAGGTAGAAGCCGAGCAGGCCCTTGTCCGGTGTCTTGTCGTTCACCGGTGACAGACCCGGGTTGTAGGCGGCGTACGACAGCAGACCCGTCACGAACAGCAGCGTGATGCCGACGAGCAGGACGACGCCCAGCACCGAGGTGAACCGCAGCCCGCGCACGGGGCTGCGCCAGAAGCCGGGAGCGGCGGGGGAGAGACCTCGGGGGAGACGTCGGGAGACGCGCGAGAGCCGGGAGGCCGGGAAGCGTGGGTGGGGCATGTCCCGACCGTAGGACCGGAAGGGCCCGGCACAGGGCTTTCGACTCATGACGAAACGCTGACGTCCGGGCTGGTCGCGGCCGATGCCGACGGCTCCCGGCCTAGCGTGCCCCTGTGAGACGCGATCTTCTCCACGACCTGTGGGCCGTCCTGGCCGGCGCGCTGCTCGTCACGGCCGCCGTCGTGGCCGGCACCGCGATCGAACGCGACGACGGCACCCTCCACGTGGGGTGGCCACCCCTGTACGCCACCTGGGATCCGCACGTCGGGCCGGGCACCCCGGCCGCGTTCGCGGCGGCCGTCGCGGTGGTCGCGTACGGGCCGTCGCTCGCCGCCCGGCTGCCGTGGCGCGCACTGCTGGGTGCCGCCTGGGGGACGGCCCTGGCGTGGACGTTCTCGCTGGCGCTCGTCGACGGCTGGCAGCGCGGCATCGCCGGACGGCTGACGACCGCGTACGAGTACCTCCGGGTCATCGACCGTTTCCACGACATCCCCGCCGCCCTGCGGGACTTCACCCGGCACATCCTGATCCACTCCCCCGGCCACTGGCCCGCGCACGTGGCCGGGCATCCGCCGGGGGCGACCCTCACCTTCGTGCTGCTCGACCGGATCGGGCTGGGCGGCGGGGCGTGGGCCGGGGTCTGGTGCATCACGGTCGGCGCGACGGCGGGCGTGGCCGTGCTGATCGCCGTCCGCGCGCTGGCCGGGGAGGCCCTCGCCCGGCGGGCGGCGCCGTTCCTGGTGCTGTCCCCGGCCGCGGTGTGGGCGGGCACCTCCGCCGACGGCTACTTCGCCGCGGTCGCGGCCTGGGCCCTGGCGCTGCTCGCCCTGGCGGTCACCGGCCACCGCCCCAGGACCGCCGCCCTCGCCTCCGGCCTCCTCTTCGGTCTGCTCTCCCAGCTCTCGTACGGGCTGATGCTCTTCGCCCTGATCGCCGCCGCGGTGCTCCTGCTCGGGCGCTCCCGGCTGCGGGTCCTGCCGTACGTGGCCGGCGGGCTCGTCGTCGTCCCGCTGACGTTCGCGCTGCTCGGCTTCAACTGGTGGGAGGCGTACCGGCTGTTGGTCGAGCGCTACTACGAGGGCGCGGGCGGTGTCCGGCCGTACGGCTACTGGGTGTGGGCGAACCTCGCGTGCACGGTGCTGGTGGCGGGGCCGGCGACGGTGGCGGGGCTGCGGCGGGCGGTCGCCTCGGTGGCGCGCCCGGGCCGGACCGCCGTCCCCCTCCCGGACCCGGCGGGCCCCACTCCCGGCCGACTGGCACCGCCCATCCGCCCGGACCCCGCGGGTCCCACTCCCGACCGCCGCCGGCCGGCGCCCACCCTCCCGGACCCGGCGGGCCCCACTCCCGGCCGCCGCCGGCCGGCGCCCACCCTCCCGGACCCGGCGGGCCCCACTCCCGGCCGCCGCCGGCTGGCGCTGCTCACGCTCGCCGCGCTGGCGGCCCTTCTCGTCGCGGATCTCTCGGGGATGAGCAAGGCGGAGACGGAGCGGATCTGGCTGCCGTTCGTGATGTGGCTGCTGCCCGCCGGGGCGCCGCTGCCCGGCCCCCGGCGTTGGCTCGCCGCCCAGGCCGTGCTCGCGCTGCTCCTCAATCACCTGTTGCTGACCGGCTGGTGAGCCCCGGATCCGGCTGCCGCCGGCGTACGGCGAAGATCGTCGTGTCGTCGCCGAGGTGGCCGCCGCTGTGCCGCAGGGTGCCGTCGCGGACGAGCCGGACGAGCCGCCGGGGTTCGATCGCGCCCGGGTCGCCGGCCAGGGCCTCGGAGACACGGTCGAGGAGCGGGAAGAACTCGCCGTCGGCGTCGCGGGCCTCGGTCACCCCGTCGGTGACGAGCAGCAGTGTCTCGCCGGGACCGAGCGGCACGCGCAGCACGGGCGGCGGCCCCGGCACCAACTCGCTGAGCCCGAGGGGGAGTCCGTCGCCCGGCGGCAGGGAGCGCACCCCGCCGGGACCGATGACCAGCGGCGGGTCGTGGCCGAAGTTGATGACCTCCACCGTGTCCAGGTCGTCCTCGGTGAAGCCGACCAGGACCCCGGTGGCGAAGCGGTCGCCGTCGAGTTGCCCGGCCGCCGCGCAGTACTCGACGTGCCGCAGCATCCGCGTCTCCAGACGGGCGGCGACCGTGGCGAGGGAGGGCTCGTGGTAGGCGCTCTCGCGGAACGTGCCGAGCAGCGCCGCCGCCACGTCCACCGCGCCCAGGCCCTTGCCCTGGACGTCGCCGAGGAGGACGCGGGTGCCGCTGGGGCCCGGCTGGATGTCGTAGAAGTCACCGCCGACGCGGGCCTCGCTGTCCGCGGCGAGATACGCGGCCGCGTGGTCGAGGCCGCCCCAGCCCGGCGGCAGCGGGCGCAGGACCGCGCGCCGGGTGGTCTCGACGACGTCCCGCATGTGCAGCATGTGCCGTTCGCCGCGCACCCGGACCGCGCAGGCCAGCGTGGCCAGCGCCCCGCCGGCGGCGACGAGGATGAAGTCGGGCAGTCCGGTCTGGTACTGGTGCGGCCAGGAGGTGTCCACGGTGACGTAGGTGAGGACCGCGAGGACGGCGAAGACCGCCGTGCCCCACACCCCGCAGATCGCCGCGGCGATACCGGGCACCAGCACGATCCAGGAGATGATCCGGAACTCGCCGGACGTGTTCCAGTCGAGCACGGCGATGGCGAGGAGCAGGATCAGCGGCGGCACCCAGGCCACACTGCGGCCGCCGACGCGCAGTTGCTCCCGGTCGGCGGCGTCCGGCTGCCGGCCGGCGCCCGGCAGGCGGTCGAGTACGGCCGGCCGCTGCCGGGTCTCGCCGAGCCCTTCGTCGCGGACGGTCCGCCGGTGCCGCCCCGCGCCGTGCCGCGGCGTGCGCAGGGCCCACCGGTCGCGCCTCGCTCCGTGCCGCCGGCCGTCCACCTGTCCGCGCCTCGTCAGTACGCGACCGAGATCCGAGCGCGCGGATGGGCGTGGTTCTCCAGTTCGTCGACGAAGGCGACCGCGTAGTCCTCGGCGCTGATACGGCTGTTGCCGTGCTCGTCGGTGAGCAGTTCGTCGCCGCCGACGCGGTAGCGGCCGGTGCGCTCACCGGGGGTGATCGCGGCGGCCGGGGAGACGTAGGTCCAGTCGAGGTCGTCGAGGGTGCGGTAGAAGGCGAGGACGTCGCGGTGGGCGAGGGCCTCGGGGAGCGCGGCCTGCGGGAAGCCGGGCTGGTCGGACAGCTCCTGGCCGGGGGCGACCTGAAGGCTCCCCGCGCCGCCGACGGCCAGCAGCCGCGCCACTCCGGCCTCGCGGGTGCCCTGCGCCAGGGCCTGGTTGAGCGCCAGGAAGGGGCCCCGCGGATCCGAGCCGTCACGCGGCGGGACGCACGCGGAGGCCACGGCGTCCGCTCCCACGGCCAGCGCGGCGACCCTTGCCGGGTCCCCCGCGTCCGCGGCGGTGGCGGTGACTCCGGGAATCGGGGACTGCCCCGACCGGCTCGCGGCCGTGACCCGGTGTCCGCGCGCCGACGCCTCCGTCGCGATCCGGCTGCCGACCATGCCGGTGGCGCCGAAGAGTAGGAGCTTCATACGGCCAGCGAAACACGGTGCCGAGACCCCCGCATCCCGACTTGCCAGCGCCCTGCGCGAGGTGTGCTCTGGAAGGCAGGGGCGAGGAGAGAGAGGAGTGTTCCCATGGCTCAAGCGGCACCCGCGTCAGGGACACCACGTACGCCCGGAAAGACCGACCGCACGACCGGGACGCCCGGCGTCCTCAGCCCGCGCGCCCACGCGGCCGTGAAGCTGGCGCTACCCGTGGTGCTCGGGCTCGTCTACGGCTTCTGGGCCGCGGCGATCCGGCGCGATACGCACGCCATCACCGGCTGGAACGTGCTGTTCGGGTTCGTGTGCGCGATCGCGTTCGGGGCGGTATGGGCCGGCCTGAGCATCATGGCGCCGAGGATGCGGCGGGAGGTGCACGCGCTGCTCTGGTTCGCCTTCACCGGCATCGCGTTCGGCTTCCTGTACAGCCAGACCGGAGCGACGGTCCTGCGCTCCGTGCTGATGTCGCTCGGCATCGCGGCGTCCGTCTTCGCCGTGCTCTTCTACCGCTACTACACGCACGAGGACGCGGAGGGCCGCCCGATCCGGAGCTGATCCGGAGCTGATCCGCGGCTGATCGCGGCTGATCCGCGGCTGATCGCGCGACTTCGGCGGGAGACCCGAGCAACGAGACCCCGGCAGGGATGCCGGGGCCTCGTACGTCTGTCTCACTCAGCCGCTGCCCGGGTTCCACTCCCAGACACCGGACGAGGAGCCCGAAACGCTCCAACTCCAGGAACCCGCGGCGCTGAAGCTCCAGGAGCCCGAGCCGGAACCGCTCGAACTGCTGCTGCTCGACGCATCCCGGTCGTCGCACGCGTCGCACGTCCAGGCGCCCCGGTCGTGCACGTTGTCCGAGGACCTGTCCTTCCAGCCGGGGCACGGGTCCGAGCAACTCGGCACGCCCTGGCTGCCGGTGTCGACGAAGGCGGCGCTCGCCCACGCCCGGGCTCCGGTGAGCCAGTACCAGTAGGGGTTGCCGAAGACGTTCTGTCCCTTGACCGCGCACTCCACGCGGTCCTGGCTGCCCGGTGAGACCGAGCCGACGACCGCCGAGTTCGTGGTGGGCATCTGTCGGAGGTTGAGTTCACCGCTCGAGACGATGGTGCCCCAGATGGGACTGCCGGAGCCGTCTCGACCGGACGGATGGGACTGGGCGGCCGCCGCTGAGGTGCCCGTCATCGCGACGGTCAGAACGCCGCTGGTGAACAGGGCCGCGGCAAAGGTCCGCAGGGCCGGGGTGGTGCGCATGATCGGCCTCCTTTCCCCAGATCCAGGTAACACCCGTTCGGGTGAGCCCTCCACCGGAGCCCGGAATCACGGGCTTCCCGAGCGTTTCCGGGCGCCTGAGCCGCTCCCCCGGACGGCCCGCCGCCCCCTCCCCCGTACGGCTTGTCATATGCGCCCATATGCAGCCAAACCGCTCGCGCGCCCCGCCCGCGAGGACTTGCCTGAGGGGGTGTCCCTACGTGTCCGCAGCGCCCTGTCGGCCGTGCTGATCGCCCTCGCCTGCCTGCTCGCGCCGGTCGGCACGCTCGCGATGTGGGCGACGTACGAGATCGGCGACAGCGCTCGTTACGAGGCCACGACGGCGCCGCTCGCCACCGATCCCGCCGTCCGGGAGGCCATCGCCGCGGCGACCACGGACGGCATCATGCGCGAGGTCGAGGTGGGGCCCCGGCTGCGGCGGCCGGTGCGCTCCTTCGTGCACGAGGCCGTGCGGTCCTTCACCCAGACACCGGCCTTCCACACCGCGTGGCAGGCCGCCAACCAGGCCGCGTACGACGCCGTGATGCGGGCGCTGCGCGACGACCGCGAGCGGGCGGTGACCCTCGACCTGGCGCCGGTCACCGAGCAGGTCAAGCGCCGACTCACCCACGACCACGTGCCGTTCGCCAACCGCATCCCGGTCGAGCACACCGAGATCACCGTGCTCAGGGCCGCCGATCTGAGGGAGTTCCGGAAGGGGTTTCACGTGCTCGAATTCGCCGGTTTCTGGCTTCCGGTCGCCACCGTCGTACTGGCGGTGGCGGGTGTGCTGGTCGCGGTGTGCCGCCGCCGGGCGGTCGTCGCGACCGGGCTCGGCACCGCCCTGGGGGCCGGACTGCTCGCGGTCGCCATCGCCGTGGGGCGCCGGCTGACCCTCGCCGGGCTGCCCTCGGACGTGTCCCACGCGGCCGCCGGGGCGATCTACGACACCCTCACGACCACCCTGCGCTCGGTGTCCTGGCTGCTGTTGGCACTGGGTCTGGTGGTGGCGCTCGGCGCGCTGCTCACGGAGCGGATCGCGCGACTGCGGCGAGCGTCCGCAGCGCCCACGCCAGCTCCTGCCGAGGAGCCGACGCAAGTCCGAGCCTGACCGCGTCGACGGCTCCGGGCGCCGGCACGGCGGCGGACCCGCGCGCCACGGCCACCTGGAACGCGGGGCCGGGCGTGACGGCGATCCCGCGCCGCGCGGCCGCCGCCGTGAACGTGTCCGCGCGCCACGGCGCCGGCAGCTCCCACCAGGCGTAGTACGCCCGCGGATCGGCCCGTACGGCGAAGCCCGCGAGGTGTTCGGCGACGAGCCGTTGCCGCGCCGCGGCGTCCGCGCGCTTGGCGGCCACCAGCCGGTCCACCGTGCCGTCGGTGATCCACCGCACCGAGGCCTCCAGCGCGAACCGCCCCGCCGTCCAGCCCCCGGAGCGCAGCGCCTGCGCCACCGCCTCCTGCCGCCCCTCGGGCACGACCAGGAAGCCGGCCGTCAGCCCGGGCGCGACGCGCTTGGAGAGCCCGTCGACGACATGGGTGCGCTCGGGGGCGTACGCGGCGAGCGGATCCAGGCCCGCGTGCTCCCCGTGCGCGGCGGGTCCGGCGAGGAAGGACCAGATGCGGTCCTCCACGACCGGCAGGTCCAACGCCCTTACGACATCGGCCAGTTCGCGCCTCCTGCCGTTCCCCATGGTCAGCGAGGTCGGGTTGTGCAGTGTCGGCTGGACGTACACGGCGGAGAGCGGGGCGGTGCGGTGCGCGGCGGCGAGGGCGTCGGGGCGCAGCCCGTCCGCGTCCGTGGCCAGCGGCACCAGCACCGCGCCGAGGCGGCCCGCGATCTCCTTGACCAGGGGATACGTCAGGGCCTCGACGCCGACGCGACCGCCCGGCCGGACGAGGGAGGCGAGAGCGCCCGCGATCGCCTGCCGGGCGTTGCCGGCGAACAGGAGCCGGGAGGGCGCGGGGCGAAAGCCCGGGGTGGCGAGGAGGGCGGCGACGGCCTCGCGGGCGGGGGCGGTGCCGGCGGCGGGGGCGGTGCGCAGCGCATCCGTGAGGACGTCGGGGCGCAGCAGCGGCGCGAGGCCGGGGGAGAGGAGCTCCGACTGGCCCGGCGCGGTGGGGTAGTTGAGCTCCAGGTTGACCGGGGCGGTGGTCGCCGGTTCGGCCAGGGCGCGGCCCGAGGGCACCGGCGCGGCCCGGACGAACGTGCCGCGGCCGACCTCGCCCACCACCAGTCCGCGCCGCACCAGTTCGCCGTACACCCGCCCGGCGGTCGAGCCGGCGATCCCGCGGCGCCGCGCGAACGCCCGCTGCGGCGGCAGCCGTTCACCGGGCTTCAGCCGCCCGGTGGCGATGTCGTCCGCGATGCGGTCGGCGATCCGCCGGTAGTCCCCCACGCGTCCGCCCCTTTCCGTCATTGCATCGTCATTGCACCGAGAGCAAAGATCTTATTGCACCGAGGAGTTGAGGGACCCTAAGGTCGATCACATGGCACCCTTCCTCGCATACGAGGACAAAGGCACCGAAGCATCGCGCGTGCCCCTTGTCCTGATCCACGGCCACCCCTTCGACCGCACGATGTGGGTACCGCAGATCGCCGCCTTCTCACCCGCGCGCCGGGTGATCGCCCCCGACCTGCGCGGTTACGGCGCGTCCCCGGTGGTCCCCGGCACCACCCCGCTCGGCACCTTCGCCGAGGACATCGCGGGCCTGCTGGACGAGCTGGGGGTGGGCGAGTTCGTCCTCGGCGGGCTGTCCATGGGCGGCCAGATCGTCATGGAGTGCTACCGGCAGTTCCCGGACCGCATCCGGGGCCTGGTCCTCGCCGACACCTTCCCGGCCGCCGAGACACCCGAGGGCAGGAAGACGCGGAACGACACGGCGGACCGCCTGCTGCGGGAGGGCATGCGGGGGTACGCCGACGAGGTGCTGCACCGGATGGTCGCGCCGTACGCGGACGCGGAGGTCGCGGCGCACGTCCACCGCATGATGACCGCGGCCCCTCCCGAGGGTGCGGCGGCGGCCCTGCGGGGCCGGGCGGAACGCCCCGACTACCGCGAGCTGCTGACCCGGGTCGCGGTCCCGGCCCTCGTCGTGGTCGGCGCCGACGACACGTTCACCCAGGAGCGGGACGCGGAGGCGATGCACGCGGCGCTCCCCGACTCCACGCTCCAGGTGATCGAGTCGTCGGCCCACCTGCCGAACCTGGAACGCCCGGCCGAGTTCAACCGGGCGCTGTCGGCGTTCCTGGCGCGCGTGGACGCCTGAGCGACCGGGCGGCCATGCAGCCCGACGGGTCCGAGCATGGCGCGCGTGGACGCCTGAGCGGCCGGGCGGCCATGCCGCCCGACGGGTCCGAGCCACCCGCCGCCCGCCGCAATCCCCGATGCCCGCCGATTCACCCGTTCGGCCCATCCGGGATGCCTGCCCGTGCCCCCGGGACCACGCTGCGAGAGAGTCACACCCTCCCCGAGGAGACCCTCATGACCCAGCACACCGCGTCCGCACCCCCGCCCCGGGCCACCCACCCGAGGCACTCGACCTGGGCGACGGGAGGCACGGTCTTCGCCGGGATCTTGATGATGGTCAGCGGCGTCGTCGGCGTCCTCAACGGCATCGCGGGCATCGCCGCCGACGACGTGTACCAGCGCGTCGGCACCTACGTGTACGAGTTCAGCCTCACCACCTGGGGCTGGATCCACCTCGTCATCGGCGTCCTGGTCGCGATCACCGGCTGGGGCATCCTCAAGGGCGCGGACTGGGCACGCGGTGTGGGCATCGGCCTGGCGGCCCTGTACATGATCGAGTACTTCATGTTCCTGCCGTACGCCCCCGTCTGGTCGGTCATCTCCATCGCCATCGGCGTCTTCGTGATGTGGTCCCTGGCCACCTCGGCGCGGACGACGACCACCCCGTAACCACCACGCAGGTCCCCGTCCCGTGCGGCAACCATCGCCCCGCGCCTCCCGTCCTTCAGGGAGGATTCGGGCACGCCACACACGGGAGCGGGAGGCCGGACGTGGACACTGCGGCGGCAGAGCGGACGGGTCCGGCGGAGCGGGCCGATGGACCACGGCGGCGCGGGCGGGTCCTCGGAGCCTGGCTGAGCGGGCTCGTGCTGGCCGGCGTGAGCGTCGTCGCCGGCTGCCGGGCCGCCGACACCGACGGGATCACGCCGGTGCCGCAGTTGCTGGCGTTCCTGCCCTGGCTGCTCGCCCCGGCCGGTTTCGCCCTGCTGCTCGCCGCGCTCGCCCGGTGGCGGCTCGGACTCGTGTGGGGCGTGGCGGTGCTCGGAGTCGTCGCCTGGTACATCGAGCCGTACGGCAGGACCAGCGAGCCGTCCGGGGCCGCGGTCGCCGGGCTGCGGGTGCTGACCTCCAACGTGCAGTTCGGCCGGGGAACGGACGCGCTCGTCCCGGCGATCCGGCGGGAACGGCCCGACATCGTGTTCGTGGAGGAGTGCGAGAACGGCTGCCAGGACCGGCTTCGGGAGGAGTTCGGGAAGGGCGACTTCCCCTACCGCGCCGCGGTCGAGGGCGGCGGCTCCGAAGGGTCCGTCATCCTCAGCCGGTTTCCGCTCCGGAAGGCCGCCGGAGTGCCCGGGACCATGGGGATGCCGGGCGCCGTCGCCGACGTGAACGGCCACGGCGTACGCCTCCAGCTCGCGCATCCCATGCCCCCGCTGCCGGACCAGGTCGGCCTCTGGCGCAAGGAGCTGGGCACCCTGCGGGACTACGCCGCCGCCGGCGAGGGGCAACCGACCGTCGTCGCCGGCGACTTCAACGCCTCCCAGGACCACGCCGCCTTCCGCCGGATCCTCGACACGGGCCTGCGCGACGGCGCCCGTCTCGCCGGGTCCCCCCGCACCCCGAGCTGGCCCGCGCGGACCGCACCGCGGATCGGCGCCCAGATCGACCACGTGCTCGTCTCCGCCGACTTCTCCGCACGCCGGGCCGCCTTCCTTCCCGTGGCCGGCACCGATCACCGCGCCCTCGTCGTCGATCTCACGCTCCACCAGCGGAAATGAGCCCGGGGGCAGCGCGGCGCAGCGGTCATAATGACCCCATGCCCCGCCAGTTGCCCATCGGCCTCACCCCGCCCGACTGGCTGGTCAGGAACCTCCGACCCCAGCAGGCCCCGGTCAACTGGCCGGCCGTCGCCCGTGCCGCCCTCGCCATGGCACTGCCGCTGGCGATCGGACTCGCCGCCGGCCGGCCCGCGTACGGCGCGCTCGCCTCCATGGGCGCCCTGTCCGGTGTCATCGGCGACACCGCGGACGCGTACCGCATGCGGATCCTCAACATCGCCATCCCGCAGCTCTTCGGCGCCATCGGCGTCACGATCGGCTCGCTGGTGTTCGGCCAGGGCTGGGTCACCGTCGCCGCGGTCACCGGCGTCGCGCTCGTCTCCGGGATGATCTCGTCGATCGGCGCGGTCGCCTCCGTGTCGGGGCTGCTGCTGCTCCTGAACGCGGTGGTGGGCGCCGGCCTCCCGATGCCCGGCTCGTGGTGGCTGGCGCCGCTGCTGATGTCCGGCGGCGGACTGCTGGTCCTCGCTCTCGCCCTGCTGGCCTGGCCGCTGCGGTCGGGGGTGCCGGAGCGGACCGCCGTCGCGGGGACCTACCGGACGGTGGCGCGGCTGCTGGCCGCCTGCGGCACACCGGCGTACGACGACGCCCGCCTCGCCGTCACGCTCTCCCTCAACCAGTCCTACGACCTGGTCCTCGCCCGGCGGGCCCGGCATCACGGCCGCAGCCCCGACCTCGTCCGGCTGCTCGCCCAGTTGAACGCCGTCACGCCCGTCGTGGAGGCGGCACCCGCCGTCCACCAGGCCGGACAGCAGCTCGCGGACGAGATCCCGGCCGCCGTACGCCATCTCGCGGACGCCGTCGAGACCGGATACAGCGGCCCCATAGGGCTCCACCTGCCGGTGCCCGCCAACGAGACGTCGCGCGCCGTCGACCACGCCCTGCGGCACGCCGCCGCCGTCGTCACCGACCGGAACCCGCGGCAGCCGGGCGACGACCGGACCGGCGGCCCCGCCCCCCTGCGCGTCCGGGCCGTCCGCGCGGCCCGCGGCGTCGTCCTGTCCCCGGCCTCCTGGCGCTACGGGCTTCGCCTCGCGCTGTGCATCGGCATCGCCCAGGCCCTCGTCTCGCTCATCGCCGTGCCCCGCTCCTACTGGGTCGCGCTCACCATCACCTTCGTGCTGAAGCCCGACTTCGGATCCGTCTTCTCGCGGGCGCTGCTGCGCGCCCTGGGCACGGTCGCCGGGCTCGTCGTCGCGGTCGGGGTGCTCGCCGTGGTGCCGCGCGGCTGGTGGGACGTGCCGGTGATCCTGCTGCTCGCGCCGCTCATCCCCGCCTTCACCCCGCGCGGGTACGGCTATCAGACCGCCGCCATCACCCCGGTGATCCTGCTCCTGTCGGACGTCCTCAACCACCAGGGCACCGGCCTGCTGGTGCCGCGACTGGTCGACTCCCTCATCGGGTGCGCGATCGCGCTCGTCGCCGGATATCTGCTGTGGCCGGAGAGCTGGCACACCCGGGTCGGCGACCGGCTCGCGGACGCGGTCGCCGACACGGCCGGATATGTGGAGTGCGCGTTCGGCGGCGAGCCCGACCCCGCTGAACGCGCCCGGATGCGGCGCCGCCTCTACCGCGATCTGTCCGCCATCCGTACGGAGTTCCAGCGCGCCCTGACCGAACCGCCGCCCACCGGACGGCGGGCCGCCGCGTGGTGGCCGCTGGTCGTCGCCGTCGAGCGGATCGTGGACGCGACGACGGCGGCCCGGGTACGCGTCAAGCAGGGTGCCCCGCCGCCGTCCTCCGGCGAGGTCACCCAAGTCACCCTGCAACTGCGCGAGTTGTCCGCGGGGCTGCGCGAGACTGACGTACTCGTCGAAGTCCGGACGGATCTTACCGGTCCCTCCGGCAGCGTCCTCGAACCGGTCCGCCAGGAGGTCGCCGCGGCCCGGGCGATCGCGTCGCCGCACTGAACTCCGCCCCGGGCGCCGGGCTTCCGGTCTCCCCCATGACACGGCGGGCCGCCCGAGGAGGGGCGGCCCGCACATGTGGGGGTGGGGATGGCCGGCTGGAGACCGGCCCGGGGTTCGGGGCTGGTCTGGCGTACGGGTGCTAGCGGGCGTCGGCCTTGCTCAGCGCCTTGTCGAGGGCCTGCGCGAAGCCGTTGGCCCACAGCTGGTTGACCCGGGAGCGCTCCGCCGCGTTCGGGTTGGGGTTGGTGCAGGACGTGCCGGGGCCGCCGCCGGACATCAGCTCGCTGCACGGACCCGAATAGTGGTCCGGGAGCCCGAGCACGTGACCCGTCTCGTGGGCCGTCACCCGCGTCGAGTCGTACTGCCGGTTCTGCGCGTAGTCCAGGAAGATGTAGCCGCTGCCGTGGCCGTTGGTGGAGGCGTACGAGCCGCGCGAGTCGTTGCCCTCGTAGTACCTGAAGTCGGCGTTCGAGCCCGACTGGAGCTTCACGTTCGACACCGAGCTGTTCCAGATCGAGGCGCTGCGGGCTATCTGGGCGCTGAAGGTGGGGGCGCTGGACGCGTTGTAGACCACGGTGACGGAGGCGGCGAGCGGGTTGGCGGCCCGCTTCTGGGCCACCGACTTGATGACCGCCTCGAAGAACGCCTGGTTGGCCTTGGCCTCCGCGGCCGAGCCGGTGTAGCCGGAGGACGGCAGGGGCGCGGGGGCCGCCGCGGCGGGGACCGCGCCGAGACCGGCGGCGGTGACACCGAGGCCGACCGCGGTCGCGAGCAGGGTCCGGGACAGGGGCAGGGTGAGTCTCATCGATGACTCCTCGTGTGGGGGGTTGAAGTCGTCAACGGTGAGTGTCGGTGCCTGTGAGCGGGCTGTGATGATGGCAATGGGCGATAGGACCGGGCTATCGGGGTCCGCCGGCCGTCCAACTCGCCGGTTTTACTTGCGGTTTGTACATCTGGTGCGGCGCCTGGTTCCGGCTTAGGCTCCCGGGGCATGGAGTTCGAGGTGAGGCACCTCCGCGCACTGTGCGCCATAGCCGACACCGGCAGTCTGCACCGCGCCGCGCGTCAACTGGGCGTCGCCCAGCCCTCGTTGAGCACCCAGCTGCGCCGGATCGAACAGGAGCTGGGCGGGGCGCTGTTCACCCGCGCCCACACCGGCTGCCGCCCCACCCCGCTCGGCCGCCTCGTCCTGCTGCGCGCCCGCCCGCTCGTGGCCGAGATGCGCTCCCTGGTGGCCGAGGCCCGGTCCGCCGCCACGGGCGGCCCCCAGCTGCGGGTCGGCTCCACCGCCAGCCGTGCCCTGTCCGGCTGGCTGCGCCGGCTGCGCGGGCGCCGGCAGGAGCCGATCCTGCACATGGACGTCTCCGCCAACGCCCTGCTCCGCATGGTCGCCGACGGTCAGCTCGACATCGCCTTCGTGCACGAGGTGGAGGGCTGCCCGCTGCGCATGCCCGAGGGACTGCGGCTGCGCGTCCTGATGGAACGCGAGCCCCAGTTCGTCTCGCTGCCCGCCGACCACCCGGCGGCCGCGCGGCCGGTGGTCCACCTCGCCGACCTGGCCGGGGACCGCTGGATGATCGACCCCACGGTGGACGGCGAATGGGACGCCGTGCACCGGATCCTGCGCGCGGCCGGCCTCAACCCCCGTGTCCTGCACGGCGATTACCACACCGCCGCGGCCCTGGTCGCGACCGGCGAGGTCGTCACGGTCTGCCAGCCGACCTCGCCGTCCCGCCCCGAGACGGCGGTACGGCGCCTCGCGGGCGACCCCCTCGGCGTACGGCTGCTGCTCGCGGCCCGTACGGAGGCGGAACTCGACGCCGTCTACCCGGGCCTGGAGGAGGCGTACTGGGAGACGGCCCGGCAGGCGCCGGCGTACGGGGAGTGGCTGGAACGCGCCCACCATCGCCCCCGGGCCTTCGCTCCGGCCCACTGAGGCCCGGAGCCGGTCCGGCGGAGCCGAACCTCCGCGTCGTCCGATGTCAGAGCCCTCCGCGTCCCGGTCACCAGCCCTGGCCAAGATCGCCAAGAACGGCCGCTAACCTTACGTGTCCGTCCTGGCCAGGGATTGACGGCACCAACTCACGCGAAGGGTTGCGCACATGGGCATTCTCACTCTCCTGCGGAATGCGTTCGGCCGCTCACGCAAGGGTCGTGACGCCGACGCGGAGACTTCGCGGGAGGCATCAAACCCGACCATTCCGGCACCGGCGACCGAGCCGAACCCGTCGGAGACCCCCTCGGCGACGGCCCCCTCCCCGGAGGTACCGGCCCCGTCCACCGAGCCGGCCCCCTCCGTGGTGGACGAGCTGGTCTCGGCGGCCTTCGACAACGTAACGGTCCCGAAGCCCCGCACCACTCCGGCCGCGGAGCCGGTCGCGGAGTCCACTCCGGCCACGGAGCCGGCAGCGGAATCCACCCCGGCGACGGAGCCGGAGGTCGAGCCGACGCCCGAACCGGTGGCCGAGATCGCACCGGAGCCGGCACCAGAAGCGGAAGCGGAAGCGGAAGCCACCGAGGCACCCACTCCGGCAGCGAAGACGAGCAAGCCGAGGGCCACCCGCGCGGCGGCCAAGGCGAGCGAGCCGGTCCCCGCGGAAGCCGCGGCAACCGGTTCCGCCCCCGCGAAGGCCAAGGCCGACAAGCCCGCCCCGGCGAAGGCCAGGGCAACCAGGACCGCGGCAGCCAAGACGGGCAAGCCCGCAGCCGCCGAGGCGAGCCCCGCCGCACCGGCAGCCGCCGAGGCGAGCGAACCGGCGCCCACGGCGACCGAGACGAGCGCGCCCGCCGTTACGGCAACCGACGAGGCGAGCACGCCCGCAGCCGCGGCCACCACCGAGACGAGCGCCGAGGCAAGCTCAACCGCAGCCACCACCGAGGCAAGCGCACCCGCACCCGCAGCCACCACCAAGGCGAGCGCAGCCGCACCGGCAGCCGCAGCCGCGTCCGCTCCCGCCAAGGCGAGCGACCCCGCACCCGCCGACGGCGACGAGCCCCCGCAGGGGCCACCCGCTGTCGACGACGAAAGCCGCACGGGTGGTGCGGGCGGGAAGGACAAGGTCGAAGGCGAAGCCGAGGCGCACCAGGAACCGGCAGCCGAGCCATCGGCAGAGGCAGCCCCGGAGCCGAAGCCGGAGCCGAAGGCCAAGGCAAGGCCGAAGGCGAAGCCCAAGGCAGCGGCGCAGCCGAAGACCGAACCGGAACCGGAGGCCGCAAAGAAGCCGCAGCCGGCAGCCGCAGAGGAGCCCGGGACCCAGCCGGGCACGGGCACCGGGACCGAGCCCGAGGCCACGGCGACGAAAAAGCCCGCCGTCCCCCTCACCCACGTGAAGACCAAGGCCCCGGCCCTGGCCACGGCATACCAGGAAGCCGGTACCGCGCTGGAAAAGCGGGACCTGACCGGCACCCGAGCCAAGACGTACCTCGTCCTGGACCGCTCCGGCTCCATGCGCCCGTACTACAAGGACGGCTCCGCCCAGGCCCTGGGCGAACAGGCCCTCGCCCTCGCCGCCCACCTCGACGAAGAGGCCACGGTCCACGTCGTCTTCTTCTCGACGGAACTCGACGGCACCGGCGAGCTGACCCTCACCGAGTACGAGGGCAAGGTCGACGAGCTGCACGCGGGCCTCGGCCGCATGGGCCGTACCAGCTACCACGCGGCGATCGAGGAGATCGTCACGCACTACGAGAAGTCGGGCTCGACGGACCCGGCCCTGGTGATCTTCCAGACGGACGGTCCCCCGGACACCAAGGCCCCCGCCAACGAGGCCCTCGCGAACGCGGCGAAGCTCCCCCTCTTCTTCTCCTTCGTCGCCTTCGGCGAGACCGACGCCAAGGGCTTCGACTACCTCCGCAAGCTGCAGGCGGACAACGCCGCCTTCTTCCACGCGGGCCCGACTCCGCGCGAGCTGACGGACGCGGAGGTCTTCGACGGCGTACTCGCGGCCTGGCGCCCGTAGGGCCCTCCGCGAGGACGAGTGACGGGGCCCGGCTCAACGCCGGGCCCCGTCTCCGTACTCCGCACCGCCCGTAACCGGAGTGAGTCGATCTTCGCTGGGCCATTAGGATTTCGGCCATGGCGGCCACTGGATCCGAGAAGCAGGGTGCGAAGGCGTACTACGTCTCCACCCCCATTTATTACGTCAACGACGCTCCTCACCTGGGCCACGCCTACACGACCGTCGCAGGCGACGTGCTCACGCGCTGGCACCGTCAGCGCGGTGAGAAGGTGTGGTACCTCACCGGCACGGACGAGCACGGTCAGAAGATCATGCGCACTGCCGAGGCGAACGGCGTCAGCCCGCAGGAGTGGGCCGACAAGCTCGTCGACGAAGCCTGGAAGCCCCTCTGGGAGCACCTGGAGATCGGAAACGACGACTTCATCCGCACGACGGAAAGGCGTCACACGGACCGGGTCCAGGAGTTCGTCCAGGATCTCCACGACAAGGGCGAGATCTACAAGGGCGGCTACGAGGGCCCGTACTGCGTGGGCTGCGAGGAGTACAAACTCCCCGGCGACCTCGTCGAGGCGGAGGACGGCACGAAGCTGTGTGCCATCCACAAGAGGCCGGTCGAGCTCCTCAAGGAGGAGAACTACTTCTTCAAGCTGAGCGAGTACGGCGACAAGCTCCTCGCCCACTACGAGGCGAACCCCGGCTTCATCCAGCCCGAGTCGGCGCGCAACGAGGTCCTGAACTTCGTGCGTCAGGGACTGCAGGACCTCTCCATCTCGCGCTCCACCTTCGACTGGGGCGTCCCGGTTCCCTGGGACACCAAGCACGTCATCTACGTGTGGGTCGACGCCCTGCTGAACTACGCGACGGCGGTCGGCTACAACGAGAACCCGGCCAAGTTCGAGAACACCTTCCCCGCCGACGTCCACCTGGTGGGCAAGGACATTCTCCGCTTCCACGCGATCATCTGGCCCGCGATGCTGATGGCGCAGGGTCTGCCGTTGCCCGGCAAGATCGCGGCGAACGGCTGGCTGATGGTCGGCGGCGAGAAGATGTCGAAGTCGAACCTGACGGGCATCAAGCCCCAGGACCTGACCTCGCACTTCGGCGTGGACGCGTACCGCTGGTACTTCCTGCGCGCGATCGCGTTCGGCCAGGACGGCTCGTTCTCCTGGGAGGACTTCTCCGCCCGTTACACGAGCGAGCTGGCGAACGACTACGGCAATCTCGCGTCGCGCGTGGCCGCGATGGTCGGCAAGTACTTCGGCGGCACGCTGCCGGAGGCCACGGCCGCGGGCGAGGCGGAGAAGGCGGTTCAGGAAGGGCTCGCGACGGCTGTGGCTACGGCGGACCTGCGTATCGGTGACGACCTGGACTTCCAGGGCGGCATCCTGGCGATCTTCGACTTCGTGAAGCAGGTCAACGGCTACATCACGGAGCAGGAGCCGTGGAAGGTGGCCAAGGACGACTCCCCGGAGGGCCGGGCCCGGCTGGCGACGATCCTCTACACGGCCGCGGAGTCGCTCCGCGCGATGGCAGTCCTGCTCAACCCGGTCATGCCGGACACCTCCCAGAAGCTCTGGGACTCCCTCGGCGCCGAGGCGTCCCTGGGAGCCCTCGCGGATCAGAAGGTCCAGGAAGCCGGCGAGTGGGGCACGCTCCGCCCCGGTTCGGCGGTCACCAAGGGCGCGGTGCTCTTCCCGCGCCTGGAGGAGAAGCCGAGCGTGTAGTGCGGACACGACGGGGCCCCGGGAACGAACTGTCCGTCCCCGGGGCCCCGGTCATTGCCCCTGCGTGCTCAGGACGCTGGATCGTTCTCGGTCTCGGTCTCGGGCTCGGCCAGCCATACGGTCGACTGGCCCGTACGACGGGCCACGGTCTCGAAGTCCCGGTCGTGGTGGAGCAGCGTCAGGTCCGACAACTCGGCCGTGGCGGCGACGAGCAGATCGACCGGTCCGGCCGAGCGGTGCTCACCGTTGTCGGTGAGCAGCTGCTGCACCTCTCGAGCGCGCTGATAGATGCCGTCGGGTATCAGGGTCCAACTGAACAACCGCCGTAGACGCTCCTGTTTGGCATCCCGGTCCTTTCCAGAACGGGCGGAGCAGAGGAGCTCCAGTTCGGTTAGGTCACAGAGCGCGACCAGTCCGTTGTTGAGCACCTGCTCCCACCGCTCGTCGTACGCATCACTGGTGAGCGTCCACTGACGGTGCGGTCGCACGGCCGGCCGTTCCCGTCGTCGCCGTCGACTACGATTTCAAGGTTCGTACGACGGCCCGGCGGTGCAGCCGGATGCGAGATCCGTCACCGCACGTAGCGACTTGGGAGCAGCCCGCGATGGCTCGACACCTCATCACCAGCGCCCTTCCGTACATCAACGGGATCAAGCACCTGGGCAACATGGTGGGGTCCATGCTCCCGGCGGACGTGTACTCCCGGTACCTCCGCCGGCGCGGCCACGACGTCCTCTACATCTGCGCGACGGACGAGCACGGCACCCCGGCCGAGCTGGCGGCGAAGGAGCGGGGCCTGCCGGTCGACGTGTTCTGCGCCCAGGCGCACGACGCGCAGAAGGCGGTGTACGACGGCTTCGCGCTGGCCTTCGACTACTTCGGCCGCAGCTCCAGCCCGCAGAACCGGGACATCACCCAGCACTTCGCCCGCAAGCTGCACGAGAACGGTTTCATCGAGGAGCGTGCGATCCGGCAGGTGTTCTCGCCGGCCGACGACCGCTTCCTCCCGGACCGCTATGTCGAGGGCACCTGCCCGCACTGCGGCTACGACAAGGCCCGCGGCGACCAGTGCGAGAACTGCACGCGCGTCCTGGACCCGACCGACCTGATCAGCCCGCGCTCGGCGATCTCCGGTTCGACGGACCTGGAGGTACGGGAGACCAAGCACCTCTTCCTGCTCCAGTCGAAGCTCCAGCACGAGGTGGAGGCCTGGATCGACGGCGCCTCCGAGGACTGGCCGCAGCTGGCCTCCTCCATCGCCCGCAAGTGGCTGACCGAAGGCCTGCACGACCGCGCCATCACCCGTGACCTGGACTGGGGCGTCCCCGTTCCGGCCGACACCTGGCCGGAGCTGGCCGCCGAGGGCAAGGTCTTCTACGTCTGGTTCGACGCGCCGATCGAGTACATCGGGGCGACGAAGGAGTGGTCGGACCTGGACCCGGAGAACCGGGACTGGAAGTCGTGGTGGTACGACGCCGACTCGGGCGAGAGCCCGGTCCGCTACACGGAGTTCATGGCGAAGGACAACGTCCCGTTCCACACGGTGATGTTCCCGGCGACCGAGCTGGGCGTGCGCGAGCCGTGGAAGAAGGTCGACTACGTCAAGGCCTTCAACTGGCTGACGTACTACGGCGGAAAGTTCTCCACGTCCCAGAAGCGCGGTGTCTTCACGGACCACGCCCTGGAGATCCTCCCCGCCGACTACTGGCGCTACTTCCTGATCGCCAACGCCCCGGAGTCGGACGACTCGTCCTTCACCTGGGAGCACTTCACGGCGACGGTGAACAAGGACCTCGCCGACACCCTCGGCAACTTCGTCAACCGCGTCCTGTCCTTCTCCCGCAAGCGCTTCGGTGACGAGGTGCCCGCGGGCGGCGAGCCGGGCGGCGCGGAGACGAAGCTGGGCGAGGAGATCGCCGGCCTGCTCGCGGAGTACGAGACCCAGATGGAAGCCCTCCAGTTCCGCAAGGCGGCCGCCGCGCTGCGGGCGCTGTGGTCGGCGGGCAACTCGTATCTGGAGGAGAAGGCCCCCTGGCTGGAGATCAAGACCAACCCGGAGGGCGCGGCCCTGACCCTGCGCACGGCGATGAACCTGATCCACCTGTACGCGGTGGTCTCGGAGCCGTTCATCCCCGCGTCCGCCGCGGCCATGCGCTCGGCGTTCTCGCTGCCCGACGACACGGCCGCCTGGGTCTCGGCCGACGAGGCCCACGCCCTGGCCTCGGTACCCGCCGGCACCCCCTTCACCGTTCCCCCGGTCCTCTTCGCCAAGATCACGGACGAGGACCTGGAGGCGTACAAGGAGCGCTTCGGCGGCGCCCCGGAGTAACCGGAACCGTCGACGCGGGCCCGGGAACAGGCTGTACCGGACACGCTTCAGCCGGCCTGGGCCCTGATGTGGTCGATCACCTCGGTGAACTCCTTCGTCGGTGAGAAGTCCAGGTACTCGCAGTCCTCCAGCGCTTCCGGCACGTGCCCGGGCGGCCAGTAGAAGGCCTGTCCGGCCTCGTAGATCTCCTCTCCCTCCTTCGTCCGCATCTTCAGCCGCCCCTTGAACACGTAACCCCAGTGGGGGCACTGGCACATGTCGTCGGGCAGGCCCTTGACCGCAGGCCCCATGTCGGTGCCCTTCGGAAAGCGCGCGAAGGCGACGCTCATGTCGCCACCGACTTCCTGCGTGCGCAACTCCACGCCGTTGCCTTCGATCGCGACGGGAGTTTCGGTGCGGGTTGTCGCCGTCATGGCTCCTCCAGGGCCGGTTCGTCGCGGCGGTCCCGGGAGATCCGGCCTCTTCTCAGTCTCACCCCGGCCTCCGCGGTGTGCGAGGTGTGTGGGTGTCGGCGGCGGTGGAGTGCTCAGGAGCCGACCCCGTTAGTGGCATGTCCCCGACCACCCGTATGGTTCCGCCATGGCAGTCCCCCACGTCATCCCGATCGCCTACGAGCCGAAGCGCCGCACCGAGACCATCGGCCGGTACGCGGACGGCCAGTTCCTGGCATCGATCACGTACGCCTTCCCCGAAGGGTTCCGTCCCGACGACGGCTGGGAAGAGCACAAGCGCCTCTACGTGGCGCTCCACACCTTCGACGCCGAGGGCCGGTACCGCGACTCGGAGATCTGGTGCGCCGGCACCTGGGCCGAGCAGCAGAGCAACCCGCACGGCGAGGACTCGGTCCTGGCCCGGGCCCGCGCCCACCTGGCGAAACTGCTGCGCAGTCTGCCCCGGCGCGCGTACACGGACATCGCGATCCGTCCCTTCCAACGCACCGTCGACGGCGTCCTGTTCGCCCTGGTGACCGGTGAGGACGAGGGCGAGGCCTGGGCCGAGCTCTACCCGGACCGCCTCGGCTTCGCCGCTCCCTGGAACGGCCGTTACGACACCTAGGCCCCAACGGGGCCCGGAACCAGTGGCGTTCCGGGCCCTCGGTCGGCCGGGTGGGTCAGCCGGCCGACGCCGACGCGCTCGGGCGGGTGGCCGGGCCGTCGTCCGTCCGGTCCGGCTCGACGCCGAGCGTCAGATGCGGTCCGTGTGAACCACCTCGGTGCGGACTGTGGTTTTCCATGTGCATGCAAAATGGCTCGGAACCGACCTCGGTTCCGAGCCACCCTGCTGCCCGGCCGCCCCGCGGCGGCCGTACGACGGTCTACTTGGGCTGCGGCTTGCGCACCGAGAGGTGCAGCTCGCGCAGGCGGGTCTCGTCCAGCTCCGTCGGCGCGCCCATCATCAGGTCCTGGGCGTTGCCGTTGAGCGGGAAGGCGATGGTCTCGCGGATGTTGGGCTCGTCGGCGAGGAGCATCACGATGCGGTCCACGCCCGGGGCGATCCCGCCGTGCGGCGGGGCGCCGAAGCGGAACGCGCGGAGCATGCCGGCGAACTGCTCCTCGACGGTCTCGTGGTCGTAGCCCGCGATCTCGAAGGCCTTGAGCATGATCTCGGGCTCGTGGTTCCGGATCGCGCCGGAGGACAGCTCGACGCCGTTGCAGACGATGTCGTACTGCCAGCCGAGGATGTCCAGCGGGTCCTGCGTCTCCAGGGCCTCAAGACCGCCCTGCGGCATCGAGAAGGGGTTGTGCGAGAAGTCGATCTTGCCGGTGTCCTCGTCCTTCTCGTACATCGGGAAGTCGACGATCCAGCAGAACCGGAAGACGTTCTCCTCGAAGTTGCCCGAGCGCTTCGCGGCCTCGACCCGCACCGCGCCCATGATCTTCGAGACCTCGTCGAACTCACCGGCACCGAAGAACACCGCGTGGCCGGGGGCCAGGGAGAGGCGCTTGGTCAGCTCGGCGACGTTCGCCTCGGTGAGGAACTTGGCGATCGGGCCCGTCAGAGCACCCTCCTCGCCGACCCGCACCCACGCCAGGCCCTTCGCGCCCTGCTCGACCGCGTAGTCACCGAGGCCGTCGAAGAACTTCCGCGTCTGACCGGACACGTCCGGCACCGGCAGGGCCCGTACGTGCTTGCCCGCGAAGGCCTTGAACTCGGAGCCCTCGAAGATGTCGGTGATGTCGACGAGCTCCAGCTGGGCCCGCAGGTCCGGCTTGTCGGAGCCGTACTTCAGCATCGACTCGCGGAACGGGATGCGCGGGAACGGCGAGGTGACGTGACGGCCACCGCCGAACTCCTCGAACAGCTCCGTCATGAGCTTCTCGATCGGCTGGAAGACGTCCTCCTGCTCGACGAAGCTCATCTCCACGTCGAGCTGGTAGAACTCGCCCGGCGAACGGTCCGCGCGGGCGTCCTCGTCGCGGAAGCACGGCGCGATCTGGAAGTAGCGGTCGAAGCCGGAGATCATCAGCAGCTGCTTGAACTGCTGCGGCGCCTGCGGCAGCGCGTAGAACTTGCCCGGGTTCAGCCGGGAGGGGACCACGAAGTCGCGCGCGCCCTCGGGGGAGGTGGCGCTGAGGATCGGGGTCGCCATCTCGTTGAAGCCCAGCGCCGTCATCTTGTGACGGATCGCGGAGATCACGGCCGTACGCAGCAGGATGTTGCGGTGCATGCGCTCGCGGCGCAGGTCGAGGAAGCGGTACTCCAGGCGCCGCTCCTCGTTGACCCCGTCCTCGGCGTTGATCGTGAAGGGCAGCGGCTGGGCGGCGCCGAGCAGCTCGACCTCGCCGACCTCGACCTCGATCTCGCCGGTCGGCAGCTCCGGGTTCACGTTCTCCGTGCCACGCGAGACGACCTTGCCGTCGATGCGGACGGTCGACTCCTTGGAGACCTTGTCGAGGGCCTCGTAGGCGGGCGTGCCCGGACGGGCGACCAGCTGCGTGATGCCGTAGTGGTCGCGCAGATCGACGAAGAGGATGCCGCCCAGGTCTCGGCGATTGTGCAGCCAGCCGCTCAGCCGGACGTCGCTGCCGACGTCAGAGGCGCGGAGCTCGCCGCAGGTGTGGGACCTGTACCGATGCATCGTCGTTCATCCAGTCTTCGCGGATCGGGGTGTGTTTCACGTGAAACTTCCGGGCCGGCGCCCGGATGCCCCAAGGGTACCGGCCACCTCAGGATCGGCTCCCCGAATACTCTCGGTGGCACCTTTCGATCACCTCTTCCTACAGTGGGTGAATGCGCACTGGTGAGCCCCTGCCCACCGTGGGGGACGTTCTGGCCGCCCTCGCGACCGGGCTGTGGCGTTGGAACAACGACGCCGGGCTCGTCACGCTGGACGCGGAGGCGGCCCGGCTCCTCGGGCTGCCGGCCGAGCCCACGACCCTCACGGAGGCGGGTGTCCGCTCCCGTCTCCATCCGGTCGACTGGAACGAGATAGACGGCATCGTGCAGCTCGCTCTCGCCGAGGGCACCCTCGCCGAGGCCCGGATGCGGGTCATGGACGAACAGGGCCGGGTCATTCGTACGGTGCGCAGCCGCTCCAGGCCGACGGCCGACTCCCAAACGGGGGAGTACGAGCTGCTCGGCACCCTCCAGGAGGTCAGCGAGCAGCCGCCGGGCGCCGCCGCCCGCACCCCCGTCACCGGCGACTGGCGCCGCTCGCGTGAGGCGTTCCTGCTGGACGCGGGGCGTGCCCTCGCGGAGGCACGGTCCACGGAGGAGGTGCTGCGGGTCGCGGCCGGCCTGTCGATGCCGGGTTTCTCGCCGGACGGGCTGGCCGTCTTCGGCGCGGAGGGCGACCGGCTCACGATCATCGGCCACCACGGGCACCAGCCGGGCGACGAGGGCCCGTTCTCCCAGATGTCCCTGGACACGGACTACCCGGCCGCGGAGGTCGTCCGCACGGGCCGTGCCGTCTATCTCTCCACCCCCGAGGACTACAAGGCCCGCTATCCGGCCTCCTGGCCGCTCGCCCAGCGCTTCGGGCGCCAGTCCTGGGCGTTCCTGCCGCTGACCGTCGCCGGACGCACGATGGGCGCGTGGATGGCCGCCTTCACCTATCCGGTCTCCTTCACGCCCGACGAGCGTTCGGTGCTGACGACGGTGGCGCGGATGCTGGCCCAGGCCCTGTCCCGGGCGGGCGTCACCGAGTCCGAGCGGGAGCTGACCGACGGCCTGCAGCGCTCGATGATGCCGACCCTGGGCCCGCAGATACCCGGCATGATGGTGGCCGCCCGGTATGTGCCCACCGGTGGCGGTCTCCAGGTCGGCGGCGACTGGTACGACATGATCCCGCTGCCCGGGGGCACGTCCCGCACCAAGTCCGGCGCCGGACGGTTCGCCCTGGTCATCGGGGACGTCCAGGGCCATGACGTACGGGCCGCCGGGCTGATGGGCCAACTGCGGATCGCCCTGCGCGCGTACGCCTCCGAGGGGCACCGCCCGGACGCGGTGCTCTCGCGCGCCTCCCGCTTCCTGTACGGGATCACCAACTCGGTCACCCCCGAGGACGAGGACGCGGACCCGCGCTTCGCCACCTGCCTGTACGTCGAGGTGGACCCGGCGACCGGCATGCTGGACATCGCGCGCGCCGGGCACCCGGACCCCGCGATCCGCATGGCCGACGGGACGGTGCTGATGCGGCCGACGGCGGGTGGGCTCCCGCTGGGGATCGACCCGGACGCGGACTATCCGACCACCCGGCTGGCCCTGGAGCCCGCCGAGACCATGCTGCTCTGCACGGACGGTCTGATCGAGACCGGCGGCCACGACCTGGACACCGGCTGGCGGCGGATCCGCCGGATCCTGGAGGAGCACGACGGCGACATGGAGGCCCTCGCCGACTCGCTGGTCCAGGCCGTCCACGGCCCGTCCTCGCACCACACGACCGGGCCGCTCGCCGACCGGCGCGAGGACGACATAGCGGTGCTGCTGCTGTGCCGGCTGGGCGACGGATGCGGTTGCGGCGACGCGGTCGCCGTGGTCCAGCCGCCGGTGCGCCGCACGATGGTCAGCGTCGCGCAGGCCGAGCCCGAGCGGGTCGCCGGCGCCCGTCAGCAACTGCGCGAGCTGCTCCACGACTGGGCGAGCGACGACCAGGTCGACTCGGCGGTGCTGATGACCTCCGAGATGGTGACGAACGTCCTCGTGCACACCGACGCCGACGCGCTGCTCATCGCGGAGATGACCGGGGAGGGCGGCGATCGCCGGCTGCGGGTGGTGGTCACGGACGCCAGCGACGACCTGCCGCACAAGCGCCACCCGGGCGAACTGGCGTCCTCGGGGCGGGGACTGGTCCTCATGGAACTCCTGGCGGACGCGTGGGGCGTCGATCCCCAGGGCCAGGGCAAGAGCATCTGGTTCGAACTCTACGAATCGTCCGCCAAGGACCCCGACGACCCCGACGACCCCGACGACTCCGGCCCGTCCGACGTGCCCGCGGCATAGCGGGTACGCAGCTCGGAGAGGATCCCGAACGCGGCCGCCGTCAGCGGTACGGCCAGCAGCATCCCGAGGATCCCGGCCACGGACGCGCCCGCGGTGATCGCCAGCATGACGACCGCCGGATGCATCTGCACCGTACGGCTCTGGATCACCGGCTGGAGGACGTGCCCCTCCAGCACCTGGACGGCGAGCACGACCCCGAGTGCCCACAGCGCGATGACGAATCCCCGGTCCGCGAGGGCGACCAGCACCGCCACCGCACCGGAGAGGAACGCCCCCAGATAGGGGATGTAGGCCGCCACGAAGACCAGCGCGCCCAGCCCCACCGCTCCCGGGACACCGAGGATCAGCAGTCCGACGGTGATGCAGATGGCGTCGATGAGCGCGATGAGGGTCGTCCCGCGCATGAAGCCCTCGACGGCTTCGAAGGCCCGCCGGGCCATGGCCTCCACGGTGTCGGCCGTGCCCTGCGGGGAGAGCGTGCGCAGGGCTCGCATGGCGCGGCCGGAGTCACGCAGGAAGAAGAAGACGAGCAGCAGGGCGAGGACGGCCATGGCGAGGGTCTCGCCGACCACGCTGACGCCGCTGATGACGTTGGAAGCGGCGGTGCCGCCGAACTTGGTCAGCAGGTCCTTGGCGTTGGAGGCCAGGTCGTCCAGGGAGGTGCCCGCCGCCCCGAAGTGTTCGGCGAGCGAGGTCGCGGCCTGCTTGAGCGAGGCGACGATCTGGTCGCCGGTGTCGATGAGCGCGGCGACGACGATGTAGACGGCGCCGCCCACGACCACGACCACCGCGACACAGGTGAGCCCGGCGGCCAGCGACGGATTGACCTTCACCTTCACCAGGCGCCGGTGGAGCGGCCCGAGCAGCGCCGTGCCGAGCAGCGCGAGCAGCACCGGCACGACCGCCGTCCGCAGCTCCCCGCACAGCCGGATCCCGACCCACCCCACACCCGCGACGAGCAGGATGACGGCACACCAGGCCGCCAGCCGCCGGGCACCTTCGGGGAGTAGCTGCACGCCTCCACCCGACCATGCGGGCACGGGGCCGTCCCGTCGGAACGGTCCAGCCGGGTAACACGGCGTCAGGGCGCGCTCGCCGTCGCCGTCGCCGCACCGCGCGGGCGGGCGGGCGGGCGGGCGGCCAGAGCCTTCGGTCGTCCAGCGGTGTCACCGTCGGCGTCAGGCTTCCCGGTTCCGGCTCATCCGGCCTTCGGGCCTCCGAGCCTCCGGGCCTCCGGGCCTCCGGGCCTCTGGGCCTCCGGGCGGGATCGACCCGGATGCCCGGACGACTGCCCGTTGCCCCAACTGCCCTATTCCTAGGCGTTTCTGGCGGTTCATCAGTCACGAGATCACGTGACCATTCCGAGGTAGATTTTTTGCACACGAGTGTGCAAATCTGTTGCCGCGGACGCCCGGAGTGATCTTCGTCTCAGGTGCGGCTCAGTGCGAGCCCCTGCGACATCCCTCCGTTCGTCCACCCCCCACCAACGAACTCGGAAACGGACTCCATGTCGCACAGAATTTCACGTCGCCGACTGCTGAGCGCAGGGATGGTGCTCGGTGCCGTCGGGACGGTCGGGGCGGTCACCCGGGCCATAGCCACCACCCCGGCCGGGGCGCAGAGCTCTCCAGGGGACCAACTCACCTTTCCCTCACCGGACCTGACGCCGTACGTGGACGACCTGTGGATCCCCCCGTCGCTGAGCGGTGACCGCACGCTGTCGATGGCCCGGTCCAGCCACCGCTTCCACCGGGACCTGGGCACCGCGCCCACCTGGTCCTTCGGAGGTCAGCCGTATCTGGGCCCGACGATCGAGGCCCGGTCGGGAGAGAAGCTCAAGCTCACGTTCGCCAACAACCTCGACGGCCACCTCTTCGCCAAGGACATCGACACCTCCCTGGACGGAGTGAGCGAGGAGGACCGCACCCGGCCGCGCACCTCGGTCCATCTGCACGGCTCGGTCGTGCGGCCCGAGTTCGACGGGCACACCGAGAACACCTTCCGCACCGGCACGTCGATGACCTACGAGTTCACCAACGGGCAGGAGGCCACTGCCCTTTGGTACCACGACCACGCGATGGGGATCACCCGGCTGAACGTCCCCGCGGGGCTCGCCGGGATGTACCTGATCCGGGACGAGTTCGACACCGGCACCTCAGCCAACCCGCTGGGCCTGCCGAGTGGCGACTACGAGATCCCCCTGATCGTCGCCGACCACCGTTTCCACGCGGACGGATCGCTCAATCCCCGTACCGCCCGCAGCACCCCCGAGGGCACACTCCAGGGGCCCATGATCGGCGACACGATGTCGGTGAACGGCGTCGTGATGCCGACGCTGGAAGTGGCGCGGGGGCTGTACCGGTTCCGGCTGCTGAACGCGTCCAACTGGCGGGCGTACCACCTCTATCTGTCCAACAACATGCCCTTCCGGGTCATCGGGAACGACGGTGGTCTGATCAACAGCAGTGTCAGCACCACATCGATCCGGGTCAGTCCCGGTGAGCGCGCGGATCTGCTGGTCGACTTCTCCGGCCTGTCCGGCGGCGACACGGTCGAGCTGCGCAACGACGAGCAGGTGAACCCCTCCATCGCCGCCACCAGCGGTGCCTACACCCTGCCCCGGGTCATGCGCTTCACCGTCTCCAGCAGCCGTGGCTTCACCAAGCCGGCGCCCACCGGGCTGCGCGGCGGTCCTTCCCAGCCCGCCGCCCTGCCGCCGGCCACCGCGGTGTCGAACCGGCGCGTGGTGGGTCTGACGATGACGGCCGAGGGCATGGCGCTCAGCAACCTCTGCTACGGCGACGATCCGGTCGAGAAGCCCAGGCAGGGCAGCACGGAGGTCTGGGAGATCGTCAACTCCACCGTGGAGGACCACCCCGTTCACCTGCACCTGGTGAACATGCGTGTCCTCAGCCGGCAGTCCATCGACACCGCCGCCTACATCAAGGACAACCCGGTTCCGGCCATGGGAACCCGCTGGGCCCCGCCGGCCGACCGCTACCTCAAGGGCGACCAGCAACCCCCGGAAGCCTGGGAGGCCGGCCTCAAGGACACCGTGCTGTGTCCGGTGAACACGGTCACCCGCGTCCTGGTCCGCTTCCCCACCGCCGACGAGCTGGGCTTCGATCCCGACGCGGTGTTCACGTCCCAGAGCGGTGACCGGCTGCAGGGCTACGTCTGGCACTGCCACCTCATCGACCACGAGGACAACTGCATGATGGCCCGGTACCGCATCGTCTCCTGACGCTCCCCGGCGGCCCGGACCACCGCGGAAGGCCCCGTCCAGGACCTTGCGGAACCTGGACGGGGCCCTTCCTTGCGCGGGCGCGGGAGGCCTACAGGCCGCCCTCGGACATCCCGTGCACCGCCGGAATGGTGCCGAGGCGGCCCTTCTGGAAGTCCTCGAAGGCCTGCTGGAGCTCCTCGCGCGTGTTCATCACGAAGGGGCCGTAGTGGGCCATGGGCTCACGGATCGGCTGACCGCCGAGGATCACGACCTCCAGGTCCGGCGTGTTCCCGTCCTGCTGCTCGTCCGCGCGGACGGTCAGCGAGGAGCCGGCACCGAAGACGGCGGTCTGGCCGGTGTGCACCGGCCGGCGGTCCGCGCCGACGCTGCCGCGGCCCGCGAGGACGTACGCCAGACCGTTGAAGTCCTCGCGCCACGGCAGGGTGAGCTCGGCGCCGGGCGCCACGGTCGCGTGGATCATGGTGATCGGCGTGTGCGTGATGCCGGGGCCCTGGTGGCCGTCCAGCTCACCGGCGATGACCCGCAGCAGCGCGCCGCCGTCGGGGGTGCTCAGCAGCTGGACCTGGCCACCGCGGATGTCCTGGTAGCGCGGCGCCATCATCTTGTCCTTGGCCGGCAGGTTCACCCACAGCTGGAGGCCGTGGAAGAGGCCGCCGGACACCACGAGCGCCTCCGGCGGGGCCTCGATGTGCAGCAGGCCGGCGCCGGCGGTCATCCACTGGGTGTCGCCGTTGGTGATGGTGCCGCCACCGCCGTTGGAGTCCTGGTGGTCGAAGATCCCGTCGATGATGTACGTGACGGTCTCGAAGCCGCGGTGGGGGTGCCAGGGGGTGCCCTTGGGCTCACCCGGCGCGTACTCCACCTCGCCCATCTGGTCCATCATGATGAACGGGTCGAGGTGGCGGTAGTTGATCCCGGCGAACGCGCGGCGGACCGGGAAGCCCTCGCCCTCGAAGCCGCCCGGAGCGGTCGTCACGGCGAGCACGGGGCGGGCCACGGCGTCGGCGGGCGCGACCACACGGGGCAGGGTCAGCGGGTTCTCGACGGTCACTGCAGGCATGTCGGGTACCTCCTTGGCTTCGAGTTTAGTTGACTATTGAACTTCTTGCCACCCGTAACGACGAACGCCCGGAGGGCATTCCCTCCGGGCGTTCGGGTGGGGCGGGCCTGTCAGACGCAGGGCCGGCTCGTCAGCCGTACATCCTGCGCATCGCGAAGTCGACCATCTGCTCCACGGCCTTCGCGTCGAAGACCATGCGATGCTCGCCCTCCATGTCGAGGACGAAGCCGTAGCCGGTCGGCAGCAGGTCGATCACCTCGGCGCCGGTGATCACGAAGTACTTGGACTCCTTGCCGGCGTACCGGCGGAGCTCCTTGAGCGAGCTGAACATCGGGATCACGGGCTGCTGGGTGTTGTGCAGCGCCAGGAAACCGGGGTTGTCGCCGCGCGGGCAGTAGACCTTCGACGTCGCGAAGACCTGCTGGAAGTCCTCCGCGGACATCGATCCCGTGGTGAACGCGCGCACCCCGTCCGCGAGGGACGGCGGGGACGGCTCGGGGTACAGCGGCGGCTGCTGCCCGTACCCGCCGGACATCTGCTGCTGCGGCTGGGCGTACTGCTGCTGAGCGCTCGCGTTCTGGTCGTAGCCGTACATGCGTCAAAGAGTAGTGGGCCACATATGGGCCATCAGGGGTTGATTCTTATTACCGACGGGTAGCATCATCGTAGCTACTTGCTGGTATGTGTAACGAGGCTGCTGGATCCACGGCCTCCCCGATCCCTTACGGAGCCGTCGCCATGGGGCACTACAAGTCGAATCTCCGCGACATCGAGTTCAACCTCTTCGAGGTCCTCGGGCGCGACAAGCTGTACGGCACCGGCCCGTTCGCGGAGATGGACACCGACACCGCGAAGAGCATCCTCGAGGAGCTGACCCGCCTCTCGGAGAACGAGCTGGCGGAGTCCTTCGCGGACGCCGACCGCAACCCGCCGGTCTTCGACCCCGAGACGAACACCGCTCCGGTGCCCGCGTCCTTCAAGAAGAGCTACCAGGCCTTCATGGACTCCGAGTACTGGCGGCTCGGCCTCCCCGAGGAGATCGGCGGCACCACCGCGCCCCGCTCCCTGATCTGGGCCTACGCGGAGCTGGTGCTCGGCGCCAACCCGGCCGTGTGGATGTACTCCTCCGGCCCCGCGTTCGCGGGCATCCTCTTCGAGGAGGGAACCGAGGTCCAGAAGCACATCGCGAAGATCGCCGTCGACAAGCAGTGGGGCTCCACCATGGTCCTCACCGAGCCGGACGCCGGCTCGGACGTCGGCGCCGGCCGCACCAAGGCGGTCCAGCAGGAGGACGGCTCCTGGCACATCGAGGGCGTGAAGCGCTTCATCACGTCCGGTGAGCACGACATGTCGGAGAACATCCTCCACTACGTACTCGCCCGCCCCGAAGGCGCGGGACCCGGCACCAAGGGCCTCTCCCTCTTCCTGGTGCCGAAGTACGAGTTCGACTTCGAGACCGGCGAGCTGGGCGCGCGCAACGGCGTCTACGCCACGAACGTCGAGCACAAGATGGGCCTCAAGGCGTCCAACACCTGCGAGATGACCTTCGGCGACCGCCACCCCGCCAAGGGCTGGCTGATCGGCGACAAGCACGACGGCATCCGCCAGATGTTCCGCATCATCGAGTTCGCCCGCATGATGGTCGGCACGAAGGCCATCTCGACGCTGTCGACCGGCTATCTGAACGCCCTCGAGTACGCCAAGGAGCGCGTCCAGGGCCCGGACCTCGCGAACTTCATGGACAAGACCGCGCCCAAGGTCACCATCACCCACCACCCCGACGTGCGCCGCTCGCTGATGACGCAGAAGGCGTACGCGGAGGGCATGCGCGCGCTGGTGCTGCACACCGCCGCGATCCAGGACGAGATCCAGGTCAAGGAGGCCGCCGGCGAGGACGCCGCCGCCCTCGAGGCCCTGAACGACCTGCTCCTGCCGATCGTCAAGGGCTACGGCTCCGAGAACGGTTACGAGCAGCTCGCGCAGTCCCTGCAGACCTTCGGCGGCTCCGGGTTCCTCCAGGAGTACCCGATCGAGCAGTACATCCGCGACGCCAAGATCGACACCCTGTACGAGGGCACGACCGCGATCCAGGGCCAGGACTTCTTCTTCCGGAAGATCGTCCGCAACCAGGGCGCGGCGCTGAACTCCCTCGCCGAGGACATCAAGAAGTTCCTGGCGCTCGGCACCGGCGGCGAGGAGCTGTCCGCCGCCCGCGAGCACCTCGCCAAGGCGGCCGTCGAGCTGGAGGCCATCGTCGGCCTGATGCTCACGGACCTCGCGGCGACCGAGCAGGACGTCAAGAACATCTACAAGGTCGGTCTGAACACGACCCGGCTGCTGATGGCCTCCGGTGACGTCGTCGTCGGCTATCTGCTGCTGCGCGGCGCCGCCGTGGCCGCCGAGAAGCTGGAGACCGCCTCCGCCAAGGACCGGCCCTTCTACACCGGCAAGATCGCGGCCGCGAAGTTCTTCGCCGCGAACGTCCTGCCGGGCGTCACGGGTGCGCGGAAGCTCGCCGAGGGCGTGGAGCTGGACCTGATGGAGCTGGACGAGTCCGCGTTCTGAGGCCGGACGGGTCCTGGCCCGCTTCTGGTGCCGGACCGCTTCTGGTGCCGGACCGCTTCCGGTTGCCGGACCGCTTCCGGATGTTGAGCGCAGGTGGTCGGCCGGGCTCGGGTGGGCTCGGGTTTTCGGCGTGATGGTCGGCCGGGCTCGGCCGGGCTCGGGTATCCGGCGTGATGGTCGGCCGGGCGCGGCCGGGCTCGGATTTTCGCGTGGTGGTCGGCCGCTTCGCGGTGGTCGGGGTCGGCGCCCGCCCTGTCACAGCGGGCAATTGGGGCCTCCGGACACCTCCCGGACGGACCCCGCGGTTCCGCCGGGCAGGCCTCCACACACCTCTTACCAGGGCCCGCTCCCAACCCCGGGAGCGGGCCCTCGGGCGTCGTTAAGGTGAACCCCATGAGCACACCCTCCCGCTTCGATCGCGGCCACACCGACGACCTCATGACCTTCCTGGCGGTGACCCCGACGCCGTACCACGCCGTGGCGAACGCCGCGGAGCGGCTGGAGAAGGCCGGATTCCGTCAGGTCGCCGAGACCGACGCCTGGGACGGGACGACCGGCGGAAAGTACGTACTGCGCGGCGGCGCCATCGTCGCCTGGTACGTCCCAGAGGGCGCCGCCCCTCACACAGCCTTCCGGATCGTCGGCGCCCACACCGACTCCCCCAACCTGCGGGTCAAGCCGCTGCCCGACAGCGGCACGCAGGGCTGGCGGCAGGTCGCGGTCGAGATCTACGGCGGCCCGCTGCTCAACTCCTGGCTGGACCGGGACCTCGGCCTGGCCGGACGGGTCTCGCTGCGGGACGGCTCGACGCGCCTGGTCAACATCGACCGCGCACTCCTCCGCGTCCCCCAACTCGCCGTCCACCTGGACCGTTCCGTCTCCACCGACGGCCTGAAACTGGACAAGCAACGCCATCTGCAGCCCATCTGGGGACTGGGAGACCCCCGCGAGGGCGACCTGATCGCCTTCGTCGAGAACGAGACGGGCCTGTCCGCCGGCGAGATCACCGGCTGGGACCTGATGACCCACTCCATCGAGCCGCCCTCCTACCTCGGCCGCGACCAGGAACTGCTCGCCGGCCCGCGCATGGACAACCTGCTGTCCGTGCACGCCGGAACCGCCGCCCTCGCCGCGGCGGCGGCCACCGACCGGCTCTCCCACATCCCCGTCCTCGCCGCCTTCGACCACGAGGAGAACGGCTCCCAGTCGGACACCGGCGCGGACGGACCGCTGCTCGGCAGCGTGCTGGAGCGCTCCGTCTTCGCCCGCGGCGGTACGTACGAGGACCGGGCCCGCGCCTTCGCCGGCACCGTCTGTCTGTCCTCCGACACGGGCCACGCGGTCCACCCCAACTACGCCGAGCGGCACGACCCGACGCACCACCCCCGCGCCAACGGCGGTCCCATCCTCAAGGTGAACGTCAACAACCGCTACGCCACGGACGGTTCGGGCCGCGCGATCTTCGCCGCCGCCTGCGAGAAGGCCGGCGTCCCCTTCCAGTCCTTCGTCTCCAACAACTCGATGCCCTGCGGCACCACCATCGGCCCGATCACCGCGGCCCGGCACGGCATCAAGACGGTCGACATCGGCGTGGCCATCCTCTCCATGCACAGCGCGCGTGAACTGTGCGGCGCCGACGACCCGTTCCTGCTGGCCAACTCCCTGGTCGCGTTCCTGGAGGAGTAGTTGGGCATGTCCGGCGCACGGTCGGGTACCCGGGTTGAGCCTGGCAAGACGCCAAGTCGGCAACAGGAGGCGACACCCATGGGCCTGGGCGGCTGCATCATTCTGATCGCCGTAGGGGCGATCCTCACGTTCGCGACCGACTGGGACATGAAAGGGGTCAACCTGGACCTGGTCGGCATCATCTTCATGATCGCCGGACTGATCGGCGTGGCGACCTTCAGCAGTATCGCCAAGCGGCGGCGCACGGTCGTACGGCCGGCCTCACCGGTGGTGGAGGAAGAGCGCCGCGGCTACAGCGACGGTTACGGCGGCTGAGCGCACGCACGGTGGAACGGCACGGCGGAAGGGGAGGACGGAGATCGACCGTCCTCCCCTTCGCTCTGCCGCGACCGGCGGGACCGGTTCACTCCGCCACGACCGGCGGGACCGGTTCACTCCGCCACGACCGGCGGGACCGGTTCACTCCACCGCAACCGGCGGGACCGGTTCACTCCGCCGCGACCGGCGGGACCGGTTCACTCCGCCGCGACCGGCGCTGCCGACGGCGCCGTCAGTCCTACCCCTCGCCCTCGCCCCCGTCCCCGCCCCCACCCCCGTCCTCACTCTCGTCCATCCCTGCCAGGACCAGCGCCAGTCGGTCCGCTGCGCCTTCGGTGAGCCGGAGCGGCACGCCCCAGTCCTGCTGGTGGACATGGCATGCCGGGTACTCGTTGGCCGGGTCGTCGTCGCAGGACGCGGCCATGGCGGAGACGTGCAGGACGCCCTCCGTGACCGAGGGGTTCAGCCGGACGGCACGGGACAGGTCCGTCCCCGCTCCGTCGCCCTCCAGCAGCAGCTCCGGTGGGGTCGAGGACACCAGCAGGCGCGTGGACGGCCCGTACCGGGTGTCCAGCTTCTGACCCGCCGGAGCCTGGAAGATGACGTCCAACCGCAGCCTGCCGGGGGCCACTTCGGTCGCCGCGCGCTGTGTGCGGTGGGCCACCGACTCGACCCGCACCGCCTCCTCGGGCAGCCGCAGACGCGTCAGCCGGTGCCGGGCCGACTCGACGACGACCACGTCCGAACCCACGACCACCGCGTCGCTCGGCTCCCGCAGGTCCGTCGCCAGCGTGGTCACCTCGCCCGTCGCCGGATCGAAGCGGCGCAGGGTGTGGTTGTACGTGTCGCTGACGGCGACCGATCCGTCGGGCAGCGCCGTGACCCCCAACGGGTGCTGGAACAGGGCCTGTTCGGCGGGCCCGTCCCGGTGGCCGAAGTCGAACAGGCCGGTGCCGACCGCCGTGTGGACGACGCCGTCGAGGTCCACCCAGCGCAGCGCCGAGGTCTCGGAGTCGGCCAGCCACAGGCGGTCCCGCTCCGGGGAAACCGCGAGCCCGGACGGCTGCGCGAACCAGGCGTCCGCCACCGGCCCGTCCACCAGACCCTCGTTCGTCGTGCCGGCCGCGACGGAGACGGTCCCGTCCCCCGGGTCGTACGCCCACAGCTGGTGCACGCCCGCCATGGCGATCCAGATCCGGCCGCCGAAGACCGCCACGTCCCACGGGGAGGAGAGGTCCACCTCGCGCGCGGGGCCGGACGTCGGCGAACCCTGCCACCACTGGCGGCCGGTGCCCGCGAGGGTGGTGACCTCGCCGGTGCCGAGATCGAGGCGGCGGAGCGCGTGATTGACGGTGTCGGCGACGACCACCGCGGCGCCGTCGTCCACCAGCGCCAGACCCTGCGGTTCATTGAAGCCGGCCGCGTCTGCCGGACCGTCGGCGAATCCGCGCACCCCGGAGCCGACACGTCGGACGACGGACTCACCGTCGGGCGCCAGCTCCACCAGTTGATGCCGCGTCGTGTCACTGACCAGGAAGGTCCCCGAGGGCAACAGCAGCGCCTTGCCCGGGAAGCGGAGGTCGGTGGCCACCGGCTCGGGCGCCACGTACGGCCCGTCGCCGCGGCGCAGCGTGCCCTTGGCGGCGTGCTCGGTCTCCAGCTCCTGGACGAGCCGCTCGATGGCGTGGGCGTGCCCCTCGCCCGCGTGCTGCGCGACGACGTACCCCTCGGGGTCGATCACGACGAGCGTGGGCCACGCCCGCACGGCGTACTGCTTCCAGGTGGCGAGGTCGGGGTCGTCGAGGACGGGGTGCTCGACGCCGTACCGCTCGACGGCGTCCACCACCGCCTGGTGCTCGGCCTCGTGCACGAACTTCGGCGAGTGCACACCGATGATCACCACCGTGTCCCGGTGCTTCTCCTCCAACTCCCGCAACTCGTCCAGGACATGCAGACAGTTGATGCAGCAGAACGTCCAAAAATCCAACACGACCACGCGTCCTCGCAGGTCGGCGAGGGTGAGGTCGGTGCCTCCCGTGTTCAGCCAGCCGCCCCTGCCGGTCAGCTCGGGGGCGCGGACGCGGGCGCGACGCGATGCGGAGTGGTTCATGGATCAAGGGTGCCACTCACGGCCGCGGCCCTCGGTTCACCTGTGGATAACTCCAGTTACGCTCCGTATCCGAATCTCACGAGATGCGCACGAGGCGTGACGGAGAGATGCTCGTCGCAGACAGGGGGGCGACTGCAAGGGAGCAGTTCCATGGCACGAAAGCCCGATGAATCCACGCCTGAGCCCGGGATGCGGGACCGTGAGGACATGCGGGACCCCGAGGGCATGCAGAACCGCGGTCGTATGCGGGACCGCGACAACCCGCGGGACCCCGAGGGCATGGAGGACAGGGACCGCCGGGAGCGGCGCGGTTCGGACGCCGGGATGCCCGGTTCCGGTCCGCGCGAGCGCGCCCGCGGTGACGAGAACCTCGCCGAGGACGACGACGAGACGTGGTCGGACGGCTACCGGTAATCGGCAACTGGTAACCGACGGGCGGTAACCGGTCGTGCGGTTGGCGTCGAGTCCCCGCGGCTGTCCTGCCGCGGGGACTCTTCCGCGCCCGCCGCGGGGACCCTTCCGCGCCCGGGCGACCCGGAGCACGCCGGCCCCGCGGGGCTCAGCTCACGGACGTCACCCGAGCGCGTGCCCCGTCGTCACGTCCACGTGCGCGGGGACCTCGTCATGGTGGTCCCCGACGCTGAGCGTGCCGGTGGGCTCGAACAGGAGCAGCGAGGCGCCCGACGGGGCGATCGGCTTGTGTTCCGTGCCGCGCGGGACGGTGAAGACGGACCCCCGGGGCAGGACGACGGTCCGCTCTCCGTCCGGTTCCCGCAGCGCGATGGTCAGCTCGCCGTCGAGGACGAGGAAGAACTCGTCGGTGTGGTCGTGCACGTGCCAGACGTGTTCGCCCTCGACCTTGGCGACGCGTACGTCGTAGTCGTTGACGGCGGTGACGATCCGCGGGCTCCAGAGGTCGTCGAAGGAGGCCAGGGCCGCGGCCAGGGAGATGGGTTGACTGAGTTCGCTGCTCATGGGCTCATCCTGGGCGTGGTCCCAGGGCCTCGCGAGTGCTAGAAATCGCACACGCCGCAAGAATCCTCGCAAGCAGCAGAAGCAGCAGGCGCAGCACAGGCAATAGAGGCAGTGATGTCAATAGAGGCACCGCGGGCAGAAGAGGCACCGCAGGCATGGCAGAGGGTTCCCCGAGCCTGGAAGGCGCAGGCCGCGCCCCCGCACCGCGTCGCCGTGATCGTCGACGAGAGTACGAACCCCTTCGAAGTCGGCGTCGCGACCGAGCTGTTCGGGCTGCCGAGGCCCGAACTGGGCCTGCCGCGGCCGCTGTACGAGCTGGCGCTGTGCACGCCCACGCCCGGGGTCCGGATGAACCACGGGTTCTTCACGCTGACCGGGGTGCCCGGCCTCGACGCGGTGGACGGCGCGGACACCCTGATCGTGCCGGGCCGCCCCGACAACGTGGTGCCGCGGGGCGCCGCCGTACGCGAGGCCATCCGCCGTACCCACGCGCGCGGTGCCCGTGTGGTGAGTTTCTGCACGGGCACGTTCGCGCTGGCGGAGGCCGGGCTGCTGGACGGCCGCCGGGCCACCACGCACTGGCGCTGGGCGGACTCCTTCCGGGCACTGCATCCGAAGGTGCTCCTGGAGCCGGACGTGCTCTTCGTGGACGAGGGTGACGTACTGACCGCGGCCGGCAGCGCCGCCGCGCTCGATCTCGGGCTGCATCTGATCCGGCGGGACCACGGCGCGGAGATCGCCAACGCGGTGTCCCGGCGGCTGGTCTTCGCCGCCCATCGCGACGGCGGGCAGCGCCAGTTCGTGGAACGGCCGCTGCCCGACGTACCGGACGAGTCGCTGGCGCCCCTGCTGGCGTGGGCCCGGGAGCGGATCGGCGATCCGCTGACGGTCGGGGACCTGGCGGTGCGCGCCGCGGTGAGTCCGGCCACCCTGCACCGGCGTTTTCGCGCGCAGCTCGGCACGACCCCGCTGGCTTGGCTGACCGGCGAGCGGGTGGCGCTGGCCTGCCGGCTGATCGAGCGGGGCGAGGAACGGCTCGACGTGGTCGCGCGGCGCAGTGGTCTGGGCACCGCCGCCAACCTGCGGGAACGGGTGCGGCGGGAGACGGGGCTCAGCCCGTCGGCCTACCGTCGGCGTTTCGGACCGGCCGCCGGGGAAGCGGTGATGGCATGAGATACCTCGTACGCGATCGGCTCCTCGGCTTCGGTGACGACTACTGGATCGAGGACCAGCACGGCAACAAGGTCTTCCTGGTCGACGGCAAGGCCATGCGGCTGCGGGACACCTTCGAGCTGCAGGACACCCAGGGCCGGGTCCTCATCGACATCCACCAGAAGATGTTCGCCCTGCGGGACACGATGGTCATCGAGCGGGACGGCGATCCGCTGGCCACCATCAAGCGCAAGCGGCTCTCGCTGCTGCGCAACCACTACCGGGTGTCCCTGGTGGACGGCACCGAACTCGATGTCAGCGGCAAGATCCTGGACCGCGAGTTCGCCATCGACTACGACAACGAGCTGCTGGCCCAGATCTCCCGCCGCTGGCTGCACGTCCGCGAGACGTACGGCGTCGACATCGTCCGTGACGACGCGGACGCGGCGCTGCTGATCGCGGTGGCGGTCTGCGTCATCCACCTGGCGGACAAGGAACGGGGCGAGGACTGATCCACGGCCGCGCGTCCCGGGGCCCGGCTTTGGCCCTCGGGTCACCGAGCTCCGGATCCGCGGACGCCGGGCAGCCGCATGCCCCCGCACGCTCCCCGCCCGTCAGCGCCGAGGCGCCTCGACCCCCAGCACGCGGTCCTTCAGCGCCGGGAACTGCTCCCTGGTGGCACCAACCTTCGCCGGGTCGAACTCGACGGTGAGGATCTCCTCGCCGGCCCCCGCCTCCGCGAGCACCTCTCCCCACGGGTCGACCACGATCGAGTGACCGGCCTGGGGAACTCCGGCATGCGTCCCGCCCGTTCCACAGGCGAGTACGTACGACTGGTTCTCGACGGCCCGCGCCTGGGCGAGCAGCGTCCAGTGGGCGCGGCGTCGTTCGGGCCAGCCGGCGGGGATCACCAGCGTCTGTGCGCCCGCGTCGACCAGCCCGCGGAAGAGCTCGGGGAAGCGGAGGTCGTAGCAGGTCGCGAGGCCGATCGTGGTCTCCGGCAGGCGTACGGTGACCAGTTCGGTCCCGGCGCCCATCAGGACGGCCTCGCCCTTGTCGAAGCCGAACCGATGGATCTTCCGGTACGTGGCGGCGAGCTCACCGTCGGGTGAGAAGACGAGGGAGGTGTTGTACAGCGTGCCGTCGGCGGCCCGCTCGGGGATCGATCCGGCGTGCAGCCACACGCCCGCCCCGTTCGCGGCCTTAGCCATCGCCTCGGAGGTCGGGCCTTCGAGGGGCTCCGCCTCGGTGCCGAACGCCTCGTAGGCGAAAGCCCCCGTCGACCACAACTCGGGCAGCACCACGAGGTCGACACCGGCTTGATCTCGTACAAGGGACGCGACGCGCCTGCGACGGGAATCAACCGATTCGCCCTCGTCTACACCGATCTGGATGAGGGAGGCGCGCACACTACCACCGTCCTGGCATTCGAGCCGTCTTTACGGGCCTACGATCGTCACACGAAAGCACTGCCGGGGTGCCACACAGCAGCGTAACTTAGCGTTCCAAGACACCCACTGCCCGCGTACCGACCGCCCGAGGGGTCCCGTTCCGTGAGTCTGCATCCGAGCCTTCAGTCCTACGCCGACGCCTGGACCCACTCGATCGACGCGATATCCGAGCTGGTGACCCCGCTTGTGGAGGGCGAGTGGAACAGGCGGACGCCATGCCCGGGCTGGTCGGTGCGGGACATCGTGTCCCATGTCATCGGGCTGGACTGCGAGATGCTCGGCGACCCGCGGCCGATCCACACACTGCCGCGGGACCTGTTCCACGTGACCAACGAGCACCAGCGGTACATGGAGATGCAGGTCGACGTACGACGTCACCACACGGCGCCGGAGATGACCTCCGAGCTCGAGTACACGATCATCCGCCGCAACCGCCAGCTGCGGAACGAGTCGCGCAGCCCGGACAAGAAGGTGCGCGGCCCGCTCGGCACGGAGCCGACCCTCGAAGAGGCCATGCGCAACCGCGCGTTCGACGTGTGGGTGCACGAGCAGGACCTCCGCGCGGCGCTCGGCCGGCCGGGCAATCTCGACTCGCCGGGTGCGTATGTCGCCCGTGACGAGCTGCTCGCCGCGCTCCCGAAGGTCGTCGCCAAGGACGCGGGCGCTCCGGCCAGTTCGGCGGTTGTCTTCGATGTCCACGGACCCGTCGAGTTCCTGCGCACGGTCCGCGTCGACGCGGACGGCCGCGGGACGATCGACGGCGCGCCGTCGCTGGGGCCCGCCGCGACCCTGGTGCTGGACTGGGAGACCTATGTCCGGCTGGCCTGTGGCCGGGTGACCTCGGACGCCGTGTCGGACCGCATCAAGGCGGAGGGCGACCCGGAGCTGACGACCGCCATCCTGCGGAACTTCGCGGTCACCCCCTGAGGGATCCCGGCGCGGGGCTCATGGCGGGACCCGCCACTCCGGCGCGGCAGCCCATGCCCGGACGCAACCCCCGGCGCGCGGCAGCCCACGCCGGTACGCAACTCCCGGCACGCGGGGGCTCACGCCCGTACGCAACACCCGCGGCACGCGGGGGCCTCACGCAGGTACGCGACACCCCGGCGCGCGGGCGCTCACGCCGGTACGTGCACCGTCTCCACCCGGCTGGCCACCAGCCGCTCCCGCTCCCGCCGTGCGGCCTGCCCGCGCAGCCGGAGGATCTGGCTGAGCCCGATCGCCTGCAGGACGAACACCGCGGAGAACGCGATCCGGTAGTCGTCCCCGGTCGCGTCCAGGAGTACGCCGACGGCCAGCAGCGTCGTCATGGAGGCGACGAAGCCGCCCATGTTGGTGATGCCGGACGCGGTGCCCTGCCGCTCGGGCGGGTTGGCGGGGCGGGCGAAGTCGAAGCCGATCATGGACGCGGGCCCGCAGGCGCCGAGGACCGTGCAGAGCACGATCAGCAGCCACATGGGCGCGTGCTGGCCGGGATACACCAGCGTCAGGGCCCAGACCGCCGCGGTCGCGGACACCGTGCCGAGCGCCAGGGGCAGCCGCGCCGCGTGATGCCGGGCGACGATCTGCCCGTACACCAGCCCGATGACCATGTTGGACAGGACGACCAGGGTCAGCAGCTCGCCGGCCGTCGCCCGCGACAGCCCCTGCGCCTGGACCAGGAACGGCATGCCCCACAGCAGCAGGAAGACCATCGCGGGGAACTGCGTCGTGAAGTGCACCCACAGGCCCAGCCGGGTGCCCGGCTCCTGCCAGGACGCGGCGATCTGGCGTCGTACGTAGGCGGCGCCCAGGTGCGGGAAGGGTTCCGGCTCGTGCCCCTCGGGGTGATCCTGGAGGAAGAGGAGCAGGAGTACGAGGACGACGACGCCGGCGAACGCGCTGCCCGCGAACGCGGCGGTCCAGCCGACTCCGTGCAGCAGCCGGGCGATCACCAGCGTCGAGACGAGGTTGCCGGCCATCCCCACCAGCCCCGCCATTTGCGCGACCATCGGTCCGCGCCGGGCCGGGAACCAGCGGGTGCCGAGCCGCAGCACGCTGATGAAGGTCATCGCGTCGCCGCAGCCGAGCAGCGCGCGCGAGGCCAGGGCCATGCCGTACGACGGGGAGAAGGCGAAGCCCAGTTGGCCCGCCGTGAACAGCAGGACGCCGATGGTCAGCACCTTCTTGGTGCCGAGCCGGTCGACCAGCAGGCCGACGGGTATCTGCATGCCCGCGTACACGAGGAGCTGGAGGATGGAGAAGGTGGAGAGGGCGGAGGCGTTGACATGGAAGCGGTCGGCCGCGTCCAGGCCCGCGACGCCCAGTGACGTACGGAAGATGACGGCGACGAAGTAGACGGCGACGCCGATGCCCCATACGGCGATGGCGCGCCGGCCGCCGGGTGGGTCCCCGGGCAGTGCCGCGGCGCTCATCGGACCTCGCCCCGGGCCAGGTGGGAGAACCAGCCGACGTGCCGGTGGACGACCGCGACCGCGGCCTCGGCGTCCCCGGAGCGCAGCGCCTCCAGGATCTCCTCGTGCTCGCTGAGCGTCTTGGCGATGCGGTCGGGGTGCGAGTGCATCACCGCGACGCCCATCCTCAACTGCCGGTCGCGCAGCTGGTCGTAGAGCCGGGAGAGGATCTCGTTGCCGCCGCTTCGGACGATCTCGGCGTGGAAGCAGCGGTCGGTGACGGCGGCGCCGGCCAGGTCACCCGCGGCGGCCTGGGCCTTCTGCTCGGCGAGCAGTTCCTCCAGCCGGGCGATGAGCCGCGGGGCGGCCGGTACGGCCTTGCGGGCAGCGTGCTCCTCGACGAGCAGGCGGGTCTCGACGACGTCCGCGATCTCCTGTGCGGAGACGGACAGGACGAGCGCGCCCTTCTTCGGGTAGAGCTTGAGCAGCCCCTCCACCTCCAGGCGGAGCAGCGCCTCGCGCACGGGCGTCCGGGAGACCCCCACGGCGTCCGCCAGCTCGCCCTCGGTCAGCAGCGTCCCGCCTCCGTAACGGCGCTCCAGGACACCCTGCTTGACGTGCGCGTACACCCGGTCGGCGGCGGGCGGCGGTTTCACGGCGGGCATCCCGGACGCGGCCGTCACGGTGGACGCGACGGGCTGGGCGGAGGCGGCGGACACGGGGGCGACGGACATGCGCACAGCATAGATACAACACGTACGCATGGTCGCGAGCCGTCCAGGATGCGGACGCGCGGGAACGCGTACCGGCGGAGGCCCGCGGACGCGGGACCATACGCGCCCGCGTGTTCGTGGCCGTCGTCACCCACGGGCGCGTGTTCGTGGTCGCCCACGAACACGTAAAGAAGGGCACCCCGCCGAGAAGCCGCACAACTTTTCGTGCTACTTACGTGTCACACGAGAAGCGGCGCTCCCATGTGACCGCATCCCAGGGGCATTTAACGTATTCGGGGTACTCAACTTGATAACCGGCATAACGGGACTGCGCGTCCGCAGAGCTGCTGCCGTGGCGATGACCACCGGCGCCATGATCGCGACCGGAGCGCTCGGTGCGGCTCCCGCCCAGGCCGTCACGAAGCCCACGATCGTCGCCAAGGGCGGCTTCGTGATGAACAACGGCACGGGCGCGAGCCTGTTCACCAAGGCCGCGGACACCCAGCGCTCCACCGGCTCGACCACCAAGATCATGACCGCCAAGGTCGTGCTCTCGCAGTCGAACCTCAACCTGGACTCCAAGGTCACCATCCAGAAGGCGTACAGCGACTACATCGTCGCCAACAACGCCTCCTCGGCGCGGCTGATCGTCGGCGACAAGGTCACCGTGCGCCAGCTCCTCTACGGGCTGATGCTGCCGTCCGGCTGCGACGCCGCGTACGCGCTCGCCGACAAGTTCGGCAGCGGCTCGACGCGTGCCGCCCGCGTGAAGTCGTTCATCGGCAAGATGAACTCCACCGCGCAGAGCCTCGGCCTGACGAAGACGCACTTCGACTCGTTCGACGGCATCGGCAACGGCTCCAACTACTCGACGCCGCGCGACCTGACGAAGCTCGCCAGCAGTGCGATGAAGAGCTCCACCTTCCGCACGGTCGTGAAGACCAAGTCGACCAAGCAGAAGGTCACCACCAAGAGCGGTGGCTACCGCTACATGAACTGGGACAACACCAACACCCTGCTGGGCAGCTACAGCGGCGCGATCGGCGTGAAGACCGGCTCCGGCCCGGAGGCCAAGTACTGCCTCGTCTTCGCCGCCACCCGCAACGGCAAGACGGTCATCGGCACGGTCCTCGCCTCCTCCTCCGTCGCCAACCGCACGTCGGACGCGAAGAAGCTGATGAACTACGGCTTCGCCAGGTAACCCCGGCCACAGAAAAGGGGGCCCGCCGCTTCGCAGCGGCGGGCCCCCTTTGTCTTGCCCTGCTGAGCCTCTTGGCGAAGCGGCGGGACATGACCTTACGCTTGCGAATCCAGTACTCGGAGCCTTCCGACGGGACCGTCAAAGGCACCTCACCTCCACGCCCGCAGCCGGTCGCCGCCCCGAGAGATCCTCCGAGTGTGGCCGGGGTCGATGCGGCAACGGCCGTCCCGCATGCGGCCGCTGCCGGTCCGCCGGCAACTACTCTGGCCACGTCGCCCCACAGCGCCCTTGTGTTGTCCTGGGCAAGATGCGCCAGCCCAGTGAGATCTCAGGTGCTACTTCTTCTTGCGAGCCTGGGCAATGCCGAAGACGATGAACGCCAGGATGGCGATTCCGCACAACAGCCATAGGGGGACGCCGTCAAGTCCCTTGTAGGCAAGCACGTTCGAAGCCGCGGTGGATTGCATGATGTCTCCTTCGTTGCAGGCGAAATCAGAGTCTCTGGTCTAGCTCGTACGGCAGGTTTCGAGGAGAGACTGACTCTCGCGGCAGGCGGTCGTCCGGCGAAGGATTGCCTGTCCGACGCGGCAGCATGATCTTGGTGTGGCGGTGCTGCTTAATGCGCTCGGCGGCACGGGCTAACTCCCCGACGCGTCGAGCGCTGGCCCCGGCCCCGTCGCCCTGGTGCGATGGTTATGAGATTCCCACCCTGGTCTGCCTGTTCGGCATGTCTCGGAGACCATAGCGCCGGGCACCGACCCAGCGGCAGTGTGCCTTCGGTGCCCGGCGGGCGGTCCTGCGGTCAGGGCCGGGCGGGGCAGTCGTCCCCGAACTCAATGAAACCGAATCGAAATGGCTACTCATCTTTGGGGAGGCGTTGCGCCGGGTCGTACGGCACCCTGGCTGCCCTGCACGACCGACACCCAGGGCTCAAGCGGCTCCTTAATTCATGGCCGTCGAGCGCACCACGAGGATCGTCCAAAGTCAGCCGTGCGACATGACAGAAGGCCCGTAGCACCTCTGCTGCCTGCTGTAGTTGCTGATCGGGCCCAAAAAAGTCACGGACCGAACGATGCGGGGCAGCCGTGTACCAGGTCCCGAGCAACGTTGCTGCCCATTCACGCGAAGTCGGGCTGCCTGGCCGACCAGCCCAGTACGGATGGTTGAGCAGCCGCGCCTGCAACAGGACCAGGTCCCGGCGCAACAGCGCGCTTTGCCCCGGCCGAGCGCGGGCGAGCGCCCGGTAAGTGCGGGTGTAGGCCTCGTGCAGGGCGACCAGGTCAGGGGGCTCTGATCAAGAACTGCGCTTTGCCCTCCGCGTCACTGCGAAGGCAAGCAGAGCTACTCCCAGCAGCCCCAAACCCCCCAAAAACAGGTACATCCCGTCACCTGCCTGCACTCCAGCAATCAGAGCCGCGATCGATATTAGAATGCACACGACGGAGAATATCTGCAGCTTGCGCTTATCGTTCATTTTCAGACTCCGCTCTCAGTAGTCGGCAGGCTTTCACATGAAAATTCCTGGCACGTACCTTTCCTGTGTAAACTTCGCTGCGGCAGCGGATCGAATTCCGCTGCCGCAGCAGACACCGAGGCCAATCAGCTTCCGACTTCAGTGCGTACTCACCCGTAGCTGAGGATGTCCATGCCTGCGTAGCCCATTGCGCCACCAACTGCACAGCTGGCAACCACCGCACCAACCGCTCCTACTCCGCCGCCGAAGACGGCCGCTGCCGGAACGATGCCCGATTCATACGCGGCGCCTACGCCGGCCACGCAGCCCGCAGCAGCTCCGAATTTGCTTTCCTGGTCACTCACGAAGTCTCCTACCGCCTGGAGCCATCCGAGACCTGAAGGGTCGATGTTGTTGACGGGGTCGCCTTCGGCGTACAGGTACGGGTTCTGTTCCTGGCCGGAGGGGTCGGGTTGGGTGAAGCGGCCGATGTTGGCGTCGTAGTAGCGGGCCTGGAGGTGGTAGAGGCCGTTGGGGTCCTGGTAGTTGCCGGCGAAGCGGTAGGGCTGGGGGACCGGTTCGGTGGACTGGGCCAGGATGCGCACACCGCGGGGGCTGTAGGTGTAGGAGTCGACCTTGTTGCCGTCTTCGTCGGTGAGGGCGATGACGGTGCCGATCGCGTCGGTGAGGTAGTAGTACGCCTTGCCCCCGGTGGTCATGGAGTTCAAGGTGCCCCCGGGTTCCCGGTTGAATCCCATGTCCACGCCCGCGGTGGTCTTGGCGGACAGGCCGAGCGGGCCGTTGTGGAAGTACGTGTCGCCGAGCTTGATCCGCTCGCTCTGGTCGGTGGAGCCGTACTGGCCGGCGTACGTCTTGGAGTTGACGGTGATCGACGTCATCTGCGAGTAGTCCGACCACTTCTCGCCGGTGCGGATGTAGTCGTCCGTGGAGGCGGCCGCGGTCTCGTTGCCGACGGCGTCGTAGGACCAAGTCCCGGTCGTGGACGACTTGTTCGTCAGCTGCTGGGCGTCGTTGTAGGTGTAGGTGGTGCCGCGCGGGCAGCCCGGGTCGGTGCCCTGGCTGGTGAGGTTGCCGGCCAGGTCGTAGCAGTACTGCCAGGAGTCGGCGATGCTGCCGTTCTTCTCCTCCTTGGCGTAGGCGAAGCGGCCCGCCCCGTCGTAGGTGTATGTCCGCTTCAGGCCCGACACGGCGTCGGTGCTGGTGCGGATCTTGCTGCCGTCGGTGGTGGCGTTGGCTCCGTAGCCGTAGGTGTAGGAGAGATTGACCAGGGTTCCCTGGGGAGAGGTGGCCTTGATGGTCTCGGGGCGGCTGGACTTGTCCGGGTTGACCGTCTGCACCGTGCCACCGGGATAGGTGGTGGTGGTGCGGAAGTCGTTGTTGTTGTAGCCGTACGTGGTGAGGCGGCCCTGGGGGTCCTTCAGCTCCTTGAGCTTGTTGACCTCGTTCCACGTGTAGTCGGTCGTGCCGGCGGGGTCCTTGTAGTAGTCGACGTTGCCCGCGGGCGTGTACGCGAGCAGGGTCTGCGAACCGTCCTGCAGGGTGCGGATCGTCTCACGCTGCAGCGGGTCGAACTTGTATTTCACCGTGCCCGCGCCGTCGGTGCGCTGGGTGAGGTTGCCGTCGCCGTCGTACCAGTACTCGACTCTGGCCTTGTTGGTGCTGTCGACGACCTTGATGCGGTCCCGGTTGTCGTAGGTGTACGTGACCGTGACACTGCGGGCGTCGGTCACCGTCTTCGTTCGGCCCAGCGCGTCGTAGGTGTAGGTGGTCTTGGCTAGGGGCGAGGGCGGGGTGACGGTGTCGAGGTTGCCCTTGGCGTCGTAGTGGAAGTCGGTCACCACCGTCTTGGACGAGGTCATCTTCGTCTTCTCGGTGCAGCGCTGGCCCTCGAAGCCGCCGCAGGTGGGGGAAGAGGGGTTGTAGGTGTAGGAGACGCTGCCGCCACCGGTCCCGGACTGCGCCACCGACATCGTGTTGCCGGCCGTGTCGTACTTGAACTCCGTCTTCTCACCGTCAGGGTTGGTGGAGTCGGACGGCACGTCACCGGCGCCGGCGATGGTCTGCCAGTGGTTGACCGTCGCTCCGCCGGTGGGCAGGGTGACGGTCTCCAGGTTGTTGCGCGTGTTGAAGCCGTACTCGGTGACGTTGCCCGACGCGGTACCCGAACCCATCGCATCCGTGGCGGAGTCGATGTTGTGGTTCGCGTCGAACTTCGTGGACCGCTTGTGGGTGAGCGCGTCAATCACCTCGGTGACCTGGCCGTCACCGTCATGGTCGTACTTCGTCGCGTGCGACTCGGGGTCGGTCACCGTGGTGGTGCCGGCGGCGGTCGCCGACTCTGCACTGTACGCGTACGTCCAGGTCGGGCCGGTGTGACCCGAACCGTTGAAGTCCGTCGCACGCAGCATGGAGGTGACACGGTTGGCGTCATCGTAGGTGAAGGCCGTCACCCGGCCCTCAGCCGTGGTGATCTTGTCGATGCGGCCCCAGTCGTCGTAGCCGAAGACGACGGTTTTGCCGTCGGTGTCCGTGGTGGTCGCCAGGTTGCCGGTGTCGTCCACGGCGTAGGTGGCAGTGCGGCCGGTATTGTCCTTCGCCTGCCACAGGTTGGGGTCGACCTGGGTGAGATCGATCCAGCGGCCCGAGCGCGCCTCGGTCAGCTTGAAGCCGCCGCCGGTGTGCTGGGTGACCGTGATCGAGCCCTTGTTGCGGTCAGTGACCTTGGTCAGCGTCCCGCCTGCGTCATAACTGTCCTTGGAGTGGGACTTCCAGTTGGAGAGGGTGTAGGTGTCGTCGCTGTTCTTCTTCAGCTCCTGCGAGTACCCCTTCGGGGTGGCGTACGTGCCGTCGCTGTTCTTCTTGAACCGCAGCGTCGCACCGCTGGCGTCGTAGAACACCACCTCCGTGCTGGAGATGGACAGGTAGCGCTCGTACTGCTGCCACCACCGCTGGGACACCTTCCCGTACGGGGCGTCCAGCGAGTTGTACGTACGTGCCAGCGTCAGCCTCTGACCGACACCCGCGATGTCGAAGTCGGTCGCCGCCAGCATGAGGTTGCCGGTCGAGTAGTCGATCCGGGCGGTCAGCGCATCGGTGATCGCGAAGTCGCTGATGCGGTGCCAGGGGACATCACCCTGGCCTTCCGGTATCAGACTGACGACCGACGCGTCCTCCCCCGCGGGAGCTGAACTGGCCTTGGCCGAGGACGTGCCGTCGACCCGGAGCTTTTGCTCCTGACGCCACGGCATGAGCACCTTGTCCGATGGCGTCCGCGACGCCTCGTTCGGTACCGGCTTGTTGGAGCCGACCTTCACCGTCGGCATGGTGAAACGTGGTGCGTCCTTGCCCCAGACGGAGACCGGCTTCGGGTCGTCCGCCGACGCGCCGGCGGCCGGCAGCATCGACAGCGCGAGCGCACCGGACACCACAACAGCCGCCACGGATACACGAGTTGTTCCCCTACTGGCACGCCGAACCAGCGCGCCGACGGCACGTAAGTGCACGACTTCCCCCCACGGAAAGTTGAACCCCGGCAACCCCGATAGTCACCAGAGGCGCACAACCTGTCACAGGAACCGTATGAAGGTTCGTGCCGTACCCACACTCTCCTGCTCCATGCGGCGCGGAATCAGCCCCACCTCTTCCCCCGTACAAGATCCGCGAAAGCCCATAAACTTGCACTCATAAAAGCTCGTTGGTCAGGTACGCACCTCTCCGCGAGTGGTGAAAGCGTCCGAAACCTGTCGCCCGTCACTCGGTCAGGCGCTCTAACCGCCCGGCCATGGGAGCGCAAAGCGCGCTCACGCCGAGCGTCAGCCCGCCGTTGCGTCCGTCCCGGGCGCGCGGGTGGACTGGCGGTGGTGAAGGATCCGGGCGGGTTGTTCGATCACATTGGAGCTGTGCCAGATCTGCGACGCCGACAACTACGCAGCCGCCGAAGTCATTCAGCCCTGACGAAGGAACGCTTGGCCGCACGGTGGCAACTGGCAGCAAGAGACGGCACACGGCCAGGGCCGAACCCCGAGATGATTGCCCTGGGTTGTGGGAACCGTCCTCGTTCCCGCATGCTCCAACCTGGCGGCCGGGCCCTTCGTAGACGCCCTTCGTACGGCGCAGGCGCTGCCCGTCAAGTCGTCGACCTTCGGCGCCCTGATGACGTCCATCCGCCGGGTGTGGCCGACGTGCTTGACCTCCAGCCACAGGCGGGCCCGGTCCGAGCCTCGACACGAACACGCGGATACGACCCATTACGCTTCGTCACCTGGAGAGTGCTTCTTTCCTTGCAGCTGACAGGGCCCTCGGCAAGTCCCATCGTTTCAGGGCAGCGGCACTCTTCATCTATTGATCAAGACCTGGACAGACCTCACGCGAAAGCGCGAGGCTGGCGTCGGTCCCGCCACCGGCAGGACAGAAGCGCCCGCCTGGCCTGCCGACAAAGCCGTGGCCGAGTTGAGGCGGAGGCCGACCGCCGACACCGTAGGCACCCCGTCCTGAGCAGTTACGAGGACTGCTGATCGCCGTACTGATCCCCCGCACAGGCTCGCAGGGTGACGAGCCGGCTACGGGCGGTGCGGCGCGGGGCCTGCTCCCTGCCCCGCGTGCAGCGCGAACGCCGCCCAGGCCGAGGGGGCGAGCCGGAGTATCGGCCCGTCCACGTTCTTGGAGTCCCGGACGGCGACA
>NZ_JBHVXW010000002.1:232403-359745 GCF_042881375.1 Streptomyces sp. NPDC058274 | reverse complement strand
TGGCGACGGTGCCGGGTATGTTGCGGGCGACTTCGACGCACTCCCCGTCGCCGCTGCTGTAGCTGGACTTCACGAACTTGAAGTGCGGCACGACTCACAGCTCCTTGCGGATACGTTCGATCAGGTCGACGGAATCGCGAAGAGCGAGCCCGTTCCTGGCGATCCGCTCGAACTTGGCGTTGTGACGTACGGCGTCCGCCTCGCTCTCCAACCACAGGGTAGAGGATGTCGTGTCCATGTAAACCACATCCATCGCGCCGGGTTCAGCGAACGACACGACACTGAAGGCGCTGGTCATGCCGGGGTGGGAGCCGGCCAGGAAGGGCACGACCTGGAGCTTCACATTGGGCAGCCGGACCGACTCGACGAGGTGCGCGAGCTGTACGCGCATCGCCTCCCGCCCACCCACCAGTTGACGAAGCGCACCTTCACCCACGACCGCCCACAGCTGGAGCGAATTGCTGTCCGTCAGACGTTCCTGCCGCGCGACCTTCGCCTCGACGAAGCGTTCAATCTCGTCCGGGTCGCCCCAGTCGGCGTTGCCGACGGCCAGGGCCCGAGCGTAGTCCGGTGTCTGCAAGAGCCCAGGGACGAAGGCCCCTTGCCAGGTACGGATACTCGTCGCGATGTCCTCCAGTGCCACGTACTCCACGAGAGATCGCAGCTCGGGGTACTGATTCCACCAGCCTCTGGCCTTACGGCGCTCACGGTCCGTCTTCGCGAGGCTGAGCAGCCGCTCCACGACCCTCGGGGCGTTCACGCCGTACAGATCGCACAGGATCCGGATGTCCGGGTCGCGGAAGGGCACCCAACCCCGCTCCATCTTGGCGACCTTGGCTGCCGTCGCGGAGAGAGCCGCCGCGGCCTGCGGCTGCGTGAGGCCGGCTTCGTCACGGAGCCTCAGCAGTTCACCGCCCAACTTCCGGGCGAGAACGGTCGATACGCGGCTGCCGCGTGTGAACTGGCCTGAGGTCACGTCCGAACGCCTCCTGTGTCGCCGTCAGTGTGCAGCTCACCGCAGAGGGTCGCAACCATTTTCGGAGACATATTTCCCCGAGACTGCTTGCTCACGGCGTGAGCACACCGCTACCGTAAGTGCTCAATCGCCCACCCAGCGACACCAGTTGGCGGAAGTGCACCGTGCTGCCCATCCCGGGGCCGTACGACTGAGCCACCTCCCCCCACCCACCTGGCGGCGCCCCGGGCTCCCGGCCCCGCACTAGGAAGGTGCGCGCCCATGACCGGCTCCTGTAACCCCGATCGGCGAACTCCCCCTCTACACGCCCCCGACCGCTACGACGCCGTCGACTACACCCCGTATCCGCAGAACGTCCCCCGTGCCCGCAGACGCGTCGCTCGGCTCGCCGTCGAATGGGGGCATCCCGGCGCGGCCGGTGACGCGGCGCTGCTGGCAAGTGAGTTGTGCACGAACGCGCTGCTGCACGGGTGTCTGCGGGACCGGCTGTTCCGGGTGGAGACGTCGCTGACCGGAAGCGTGCTGCGGGTCGCGGTGACCGACCCGAAGGGGGAGCGGCTCCCGGAAGCCCGCGCGGCGGCGGACGCCGAGCAGTTCGGGCGCGGGCTGTTCATCGTGGGCGTGCTCGCCCGCCGCTGGGCCGTGGAGAGGCTCACCGTCGGCAAGACGGTCTGGGCGGAACTGGAGCTCCCGGGAGGGGTGGGCGCGTAGGGCGTGCGCGGGAGCCGGCCCGGGCGGGCGGGATGCCAGGCCGCTCCGGACTGCCGAGGGGGTGCAGGTCCTGCACGGGGCCGCCGCGGTGTGCGGCGGCCCCGTGACCGGCTGGGCCTACGCCCAGGTGATCAGTCGCTTCGGCTGTTCCAGGATCGCTGCCACGTCGGCGAGGACCTTGGAGCCGAGCTCGCCGTCGACCAGGCGGTGGTCGAAGGAGAGGGCGAGCGTGGTGACCTGGCGGGGCTTGACCTTGCCCTTGTGGACCCAGGGCTGGAGCTTGATCGCACCGACCGCGAGGATCGCGGACTCGCCGGGGTTCAGGATCGGCGTGCCCGTGTCGACGCCGAAGACGCCGACGTTCGTGATCGTGACCGTGCCGCCCTGCATCGCGGCCGGCGAGGTCTTGCCCTCGCGGGCCGTGGACACCAACTCGCCGAGGGAACCGGCCAGTTCGGGCAGGGTCTTGGCGTGGGCGTCCTTGATGTTCGGGACGATCAGGCCGCGCGGGGTGGCCGCGGCGATGCCCAGGTTCACGTAGTGCTTGCGCACGATCTCCTGGTTGGCCTCGTCCCAGGACGCGTTCACGTCCGGGTTGCGCTTGATGGCGACCAGCAGGGCCTTGGCGATGAGCAGCAGCGGGTTCACCCGCAGCCCCTGCATCTCCTTGTCCTGCTTGAGCTCCTCCACGAGCTTCATCGTGCGCGTCACGTCGATCGTCACGAACTCCGTGACATGCGGCGCGGTGAAGGCGGAGCCGACCATCGCCTGGGCCGTGGCCTTGCGGACACCCTTGACCGGGATCCGGGTCTCGCGCGCGCCGTCGTACGTGGCCACGGGGGCCGGGGCGGTGGCGGGAGCCGGGGCCTCGGTCACCGCGGGCGCGGACGGGGCGGCCACGGGCGCCGCGGCGGGAGCCACGGCCGCGTGCACGTCCTCGCGGGTGATGACCCCGTCGGGGCCCGACGGGGTCACCGTCGCCAGATCTACGCCGAGGTCCTTGGCGAGCTTGCGGACGGGCGGCTTCGCCAGCGGGCGCTGCCTGCCGTGGCCGTTCAGCTCGGACTGGAGCGCGGTCGCCGCGTAGTACGTACCCTCCTGGGCCCCCGGGCGGGGCTCGGCGCCCTTACGGGGGCGCCGCTTGGTGGAGGACTCGGCCACGCCGTACCCGACGAGGACCGGGGTGCGGCCCTCGGGCTTCGGCTCCGGTGCGGCAGGGGCCTCGGCGACCGGAGCCTGCGTGGTGTCCGCGGCCGGGGCGCCGGCCCCGCCGGAGACCTCCACCGCGATGATCACCTGGCCCACGTCGACCGTCGTCCCCTCGGGGAAGCGGAGTTCGCGGACCACGCCGTTGAAGGGGATGGGCAGTTCCACCGCGGCCTTGGCCGTCTCGACCTCGCAGACGACCTGGCCGTCCGTGACCTGGTCGCCGGGCTGGACATACCACTTGAGGATCTCGGCCTCGGTGAGTCCCTCGCCCACGTCGGGCATCTTGAACTCGCTCAGTGACGTATCCGTCATCGTCGTCACGACCCTCTCCCTCAGTACGCCAGCGAGCGGTCGACGGCGTCGAGCACCCGGTCAAGACCCGGTAGGTACTCCTCCTCGAGGCGCGCCGGCGGGTACGGGGCGTGATAGCCGCCGACCCGCAGGACGGGAGCCTCCAGGTGGTAGAAGCACCGCTCGGTGATGCGGGCGGCGATCTCCGCGCCCGTGCCCAGGAACACCGGGGCCTCGTGCACCACGACCAGGCGGCGGGTCTTCTCGACGGAGGCCTGGACGGTGTCGAAGTCGATCGGCGACATGGAGCGCAGGTCGAGAACCTCGAGGGACTTGCCCTCCTCCTGAGCCGCGGCGGCGACCTCCTGGCAGACCTTCACCATCGGGCCGTACGCCGCCAGGGTCAGGTCGCTGCCCTCGCGGACCACCTGTGCCTTGTGCAGCGGGCCGGGGATGGCCTGCTTGTTGACCTCGGCCTTGTCCCAGTAGCGGCGCTTCGGCTCGAAGAAGATCACCGGGTCGTCGCTCTGGATGGCCTGCTGCATCATCCAGTAGGCGTCGCCCGCGTTCGACGGGGAGACCACCTTGAGGCCCGCCACGTGCGCGAACAGCGCCTCGGGCGACTCGGAGTGGTGCTCGACGGCGCCGATGCCACCGCCGTACGGAATGCGGATGACGACGGGGAGCTTGATCTTGCCGAGCGCCCGCGCGTGCATCTTCGCGAGCTGCGTGACGATCTGGTCGTACGCCGGGAAGACGAAGCCGTCGAACTGGATCTCCACCACCGGGCGGTAGCCGCGCAGGGCGAGGCCGATCGCGGTGCCGACGATGCCCGACTCGGCGAGCGGGGTGTCGATCACCCGGTCCTCGCCGAAGTCCTTCTGCAGACCGTCGGTGACCCGGAAGACACCGCCCAGCTTGCCGACGTCCTCGCCCATGATGAGGACCTTGGGGTCGGTTTCGAGGGCCGTGCGCAGCGATTCGTTGATCGCTTTGGCCAGCGCCATCTTCTCTGCTGCCATGGCTACTTGCCCTCCCCTTCATCGGCGAACGACGCCTGGTAGGCGGCGAACTGGGCCCGCTCCTCGTCGACGAGCGCGTGCCCGTCCGCGTACACGTTCTCGAAGATGGCGAAGTGGTCCGGGTCCGGCATGGCACGCACCACTTCGCGCACTCGCCTTCCCAACGCCTCGCTCTCCGCTTCGAGTTCCGCGAAGAATCCCTCATCCGCGTGATTCGAGGCTTCGAGGTAGGCCCGCAGGCGCAGGATCGGGTCCTTCGCCTCCCACGCCTCGCGCTCCTCGTCGGCCCGGTACTTGCTCGGGTCGTCGGAGGTGGTGTGCGCGCCCATGCGGTACGTGTACGCCTCGACGAGCGTGGGTCCCTCACCGCTGCGGGCCCGCTCCAGGGCCCACTTGGTGACGGCGAGGCAGGCGAGGACGTCATTGCCGTCGACGCGGACGCCCGGGAAGCCGTAGCCCTGCGCGCGCTGGTAGAGCGGGACGCGGGTCTGCTTCTCGGTCGGCTCGGAGATCGCCCACTGGTTGTTCTGGCAGAAGAACACCACGGGCGCGTTGTAGACCGCGGAGAAGGTGAACGATTCAGCGACGTCGCCCTGGCTGGAGGCGCCGTCCCCGAAGTACGCGATCACGGCCGAGTCCGCGCCGTCCTTGCTGACGCCCATGGCGTAGCCGGTGGCGTGCAGGGTCTGCGAGCCGATGACGATCGTGTACAGGTGGAAGTTGTTGCTCTTCGGGTCCCAGCCGCCGTTGTTCACGCCGCGGAACATGCCGAGCAGGTTGGTCGGGTCGACGCCGCGGCACCAGGCGACGCCGTGCTCGCGGTAGGTCGGGAAGACGTAGTCGTCGTCCCGGGTGGCGCGTCCCGAGCCGATCTGGGCGGCCTCCTGGCCGAGCATCGAGGCCCACAGGCCCAGCTCGCCCTGGCGCTGCAGGGCGGTGGCCTCGGCGTCGAAGCGACGGCTCAGCACCATGTCGCGGTACAGACCGCGCAGCTCCTCGGGGGTGATGTCGGCGACGTACGGGTCGTACGTGGCGTCCTTGACCCGCTCGCCCTCCGGCGTCAGCAGCTGGATCAGCTCGACCTCGGCGCCCGGGGGCTTCTTGGCGGCCGCGCCGGTGCGCTTGCTCGCGGCGCTCTTGGTACCGGCGCTGCGTCGCGGTTTGCGCGCGGCAGTGCTCTCCACGGTCACGTGTGCTCCTCCGTCGGTCCGGCCCCCGGGATTACCGAGTGGCCAGTGCGGCTCGCCTGATCCCGATCCCATGCACGGGGTGGGTGCCCTCGGCCGGGAACAGACGTGACAGGTGCCCCGGCGAGCGCCCTGCAATAAGCACGTTACCCAGTGCTTCACATTTCTGTGAAACCCCTCCTGACCTGCGATTTTGCTTGGATTTCCAAGTACTTTTTACTAGGAGAACCAAGCATTTCGCTTGAGCCGGGAACAGCTGCTGGTCACAGCCTTGCAGGGGGCCGGAACACCGGCACGTTATCCCGGTCACCCCGGGCACGGGAAGAGCCCACCTCGGGCGGGCCCGTCCGCCCTGTGTGAAACTGACGCCGTGCGTGAAAACGGGAAAATCACCGTATTTCTCCTCGATGACCATGAGGTGGTGCGCCGGGGAGTCCATGAGCTGCTCTCGGTGGAGGACGACATCGAGGTGGTCGGCGAGGCCGGGACGGCGGCCGACGCACTGGTACGGATTCCGGCCACCCGGCCGGACGTCGCCGTGCTGGACGTGCGCCTTCCGGACGGCAGCGGTGTCGAGGTGTGCCGCGAGATCCGCTCGCGGGACGAGAACATCAAGTGCCTGATGCTGACGTCCTACGCCGACGACGAGGCGCTGTTCGACGCGATCATGGCGGGCGCCTCCGGCTATGTCCTCAAGGCCATCCGCGGCAATGAGCTGCTGACCGCCGTACGGGACGTCGCGGCCGGAAAGTCCCTGCTCGACCCGGAGGCCACCGCCCGGGTCCTGGAGCGGCTGCGCGACGGCGGCAACGCCAAGCCCGACGACCGGCTCGCGCACCTCACCGACCAGGAACGCCGGATTCTCGACCTGATCGGCGAGGGCCTCACCAACCGCGCGATCGGTGAGCGGCTGCATCTCGCGGAAAAGACGATCAAGAATTACGTGTCGAGTCTGCTGTCCAAACTCGGCATGGAACGCCGTTCCCAGGCGGCCGCCTATGTGGCCCGTATGCAGGCCGAAAAACAGCAGCGCTGATCCGAAAACCGGCCGAAAGACAGCAGCGCTGATCCGTGAAGCAGGCCGCAGCGCCGATCCGTGAAGCTGCATCCATTCGGGACTTATGGCCCCCTCGGTGCGGGGCGGGCGCCTCTTTTTCCGGCCGCCGGGATGCCACAGGTTGGTGGCATGCCCACCGACGAACAGCTCGCCGTGGACCTGCTCGGCCGTACCGACTACGGGCGCGCCGCCACCAGCATGCGCGCGCTGCCCTTCCTCGCGTTCGCCCGCCACATCGTGGTGGAGGGACGCGTTCTGCTGCGTATGCACCGGGGATGCGGCTACCACCGGGCCTGCGCCGGCAGCGTCGTGGCGTACGGCGCCGACAACCTGAGCTCGGCCCGTCCCGGCGAGAGCCTGTGGTCGGTGCAGATCGTCGGCCAGTGCGAGGCCATCGAGCCGACCGCGGCCCAGCTGGAGCTCTTCGGCCCCGTCCCGCGCCTCGTGGACGGTGAGCCCTTCGAACCGGTCCATCTGGTGATCGATCCCCAGTTCGCCAGCGTGCACTCGACCGACGGTGGCCTGGAACGGCACTTCCGGCACGTTCTGTGACCGAAGGCGACTGCCTGTGACAAACGCGAGGTCAGGGCCCCGGATCGTGCCCTAGCATCTGGCGCGTGCCGCGCTCATCTGTACCACCCCCTGTGTCTCATGCGCCCCCCTTGGGCGCCCTCCTACGCCGTTACGCCGCCGGTTCCGCGCTGACCTGCGAACCCGTCGACCAGGGCCTGCTCAACCGCGGCTACCGGCTCCGCACCACCCGGGGCCGCTACTTCCTCAAGCACCATTTCGACCCCGAGACCGCCGACCCCGCCGCCATCGCCCGTCAGCACCGGGCCACCCAGCGCCTCGCGGACCTCGGCGTCCCGGTCGCCCCGCCGCTGGCCGGCACCGACGGCCGCACGGTCGCCGTCATCGGCGGCCACGCCTACGCGCTGCACCCCTGGATCGACGGCCGGCACCGGCACGGCGGTCAGCTCACCACCGAGCAGTGCCGGCGCCTCGGGGCGCTCCTGGGCGTCGTCCACGCGAGCCTGGAGCGGGTGATGCCGGCGGGCGGACGGGCCCCGGCGAAACCGGCGGACGGCGCCGATCCCGCCGACACCTTCGCCCTCATCGACGACCTGCTCGCCCAGGTGCGCCGGCACCGGCCCGCGGACGCCTTCGACGAACTGGCCCGGCACCGGCTCCTGGAGCGACGCGCCCTGCTGGAGCGGCACGCGGACCGACGGCCCCCGCAGGGCGGCTCGGTGGGCTGGGTGCACGGCGACTTCCACCCGTTCAACCTGCTCTACCGCGACGGCGACCCGGCCGCCATCGTCGACTGGGACCGCCTCGGCGTCCAGCCCCGCGCCGAGGAGGCCGTACGCGCCGCGGTGATCTTCTTCGTACGGCCCGTCGGCGCGCTCGACCTGGCGAAGGTGCGGGCGTACGCGCGCGCGTACCGGCGCTCCGCGGGCGCCACGCCCTCCGAGCTCACGGCGGCCGTGCACCGCGTCTGGTGGGAGCGTCTCAACGACTTCTGGATACTGCGCTGGCACTACGAGCGCGGGGACACCCGCGCCGACCCGCAGTTCCCGGCGGCGTCGGCGCTGGCGGTGTGGTGGACACGGGAGTACGACGCGGTGTGCGAGGCGTTCGCGGGGTGAGGGCGTCTCCCGAGGGGGGTGCGTGCCCCTCCCGGGTCCTGGGGCCTGGGTCCGGTGCGTCTCAAACGGCACGCGCGCGTGGCGCCCGTTTCGGGCTCCACGCGCGCGTGACCAAGTGAACGGACGTCTCAGGACTCCGGATCGCCGCCGTCGCCGCCGCTGCCGCCCGACGCGGGGGGCGAAACCGGGGGGTCGGAGGGCGTCGTCGTCGGCTTCTCCGAAGGCGTCGTCTTGGTCGGCGTCGTCGTCGGCTTTTCCGTGGGCTCGTCCGTGGGCTTTTCCGTCGGCTCGTCGCTCGGCGTCGTCGTCGGAGTGGAGCCGGTGCCGGAGCCCGTGCCGGTGTTGTCGTTCGTCGAGTTGTCCGTGGCGTCGTTCGTGGAGTCGTCGCTCGGGGTCGCGCTGGAGTCGTTGCTGTCCTTGGTGGACGACGACGTGGTGGGCGACTTGGTTGTGCCGCTGCCGCCGTCACCATTGCCGGTGGTGTTCAGCGCGAGCGCCACTCCCGCCGCGATCGCGATCACCGCGAAGACGGCGAGGATCCACAGCTTGCCGCGGCCGCTGCCCCGGTTGCCATGGCCCTCGAAGCCGCCGTCGTCCCCGCCGCCGGGCGGCGGCAGGATCGGCGAGGGGATCTGCGTGGTGCCGGAGTCGCCGGGGTACGGCAGCGCGCTCCCCGCGAAGCCGGCCGCCGGGGTGTGCAGACCGTCGTGCGCATCCACGGGCCCGGTGTTCCAGGTGCCGGTGTGGCCGCCCTGGTCGTACAGCATCTGCAGCCCGTACTGGACCAGGCCGCGCATCTCCTCGGCGGTCTGGAACCGGTCGTCCGGCTCCTTGGCCAGCGCGCGCATCACGAGCCCGTCGAGCTCCGGCGGCACGGTGTCCGAGACCTGGGAGGGCGGCACCGGGATGTCCTGGACGTGCTGGTAGACCACCGACAGCGGCGTCTCGCCGGTGAACGGGGGCCGCAGCGCGAGGAGTTCGTACAGCAGGCAGCCGGTCGCGTACAGGTCGGAGCGGTGGTCGACGGCCTTGCCGAGGGCCTGCTCCGGGGAGAGGTACTGCGGCGTGCCCATGACCATGCCGGTCTGGGTCATCGTCGACTGCGCGCCGTGCAGGGCACGTGCGATGCCGAAGTCCATGACCTTCACCGCACCCGTGTCCGTGATGATCACGTTCGCGGGCTTGATGTCACGGTGCACGATGCCGTGCTGATGCGAGTACGCGAGGGCTTCCAGCACGCCCGAGACGATGATCAGCGCCTGTTCGGGCCCGGGGGCCTCGGCGTTGAGCAGCAGGTCACGGATCGTGTGGCCCTCGACGATCTCCATCACGATGTACGGGACGACCCCGTGGCCGACGACGTCCTCACCGGAGTCGTACACGGCGACGACGGCGTGGTGGTTGAGTCCGGCCACCGACTGGGCCTCGCGCGTGAAGCGGGCCTTGGAGACCGGGTCCTCGGCCAGGTCGGAGCGGAGCAGCTTGACCGCGACGGTGCGCCCGAGGCGCACGTCCTCGGCCGCGAACACCTCGGCCATCCCGCCCCTGCCGAGTCTGCGGGTCAACCGGTACCGGCCGTCACCGACCAGCCCTCCGTTACCCCACAGCTCCGGCGCATCTGACATACCGCCGCCAGTCGCCTCGGGGTCGGACGGGCCCTGAGCGCGCTGCTGTGCCATCAGTCCTCGCCGTCGTTTCTACCCGCGGTCTGCGCGGTGGTTGTTACGGTCTCCGTCGGGCCACGCTACAGGCTCCGCGCAAGGCGCCGTTCCGGTTCGGATTCCGGAGGGACCGGCCACCCGGCCCGTGGCGGGTACCCACGTGCACGTTGTGTGTACCGGCCGTACGGCACCTGTAACGCTTCCGCGACGCTTCCTTCGCGTACGGTCACGGATCGGGCACCGAGCTTGACGTGTCAGTGCCCTCGGGCAGACTTGGCCGGGAATAGCACATTGGATCACTGACAACGGATCGCCGAAGCGGGAGCACGCCAGCAGCTGCCGCCCGCGCCGATGGGGGACGCAGAAACATGAGCCAGGACGGCGCACAGGGCCGGTACGCGGGGCGTGCGGTCGCCGGCGGGCGCTATCAGCTGCGGGACTTGCTCGGCGAGGGCGGTATGGCCTCGGTGCACCTCGCCTACGACTCGGTGCTCGACCGTCAGGTCGCGATCAAGACACTGCACACCGAACTCGGCCGCGAGCAGGCCTTCCGCGAGCGCTTCCGCCGCGAGGCCCAGTCGGTGGCGAAGCTCACGCATACGAACATCGTCTCGGTCTTCGACACCGGCGAGGACGATCTGGACGGCCTGACGACGCCGTACATCGTCATGGAGTACATCGAGGGTCATCCGCTCGGCTCGGTCCTCGACGCGGACATCCAGCAGCACGGCGCGATGCCCGCCGACAAGGCGCTGAAGATCACCGCCGATGTGCTGGCCGCCCTGGAGATCAGCCACGAGATGGGCCTGGTCCACCGGGACATCAAGCCGGGCAACGTGATGATGACGAAGCGCAACATCGTCAAGGTCATGGACTTCGGCATCGCCCGCGCCATGCAGTCGGGTGTCACCTCGATGACCCAGACCGGCATGGTCGTCGGCACCCCGCAGTACCTCTCCCCGGAGCAGGCGCTCGGCCGGGGCGTGGACGCCCGCAGCGACCTCTACTCGGTCGGCATCATGCTGTTCCAACTGGTCACCGGGCGGCTGCCGTTCGAGGCGGACTCGCCGCTGGCCATCGCGTACGCGCACGTCCAGGAGGAGCCGGTCACGCCCTCCTCGATCAACCGCTCGCTGCCGCCGGCCGTGGACGCCCTGGTCGCCCGCGCGCTGAAGAAGAACCCGAACGAGCGCTTCCCGAGCGCGGAGGCGATGCGCGACGAGTGCCTGCGGGTGGCCCAGTCGCTCCACCCCGCCGCCCCGAGCATCGTCCCCGGTGCCCAGACGTCCAGCGGGGCCGGTGTCGGTTCCGCCGTCTTCCCGCCGGTCGACCAGTCGGCCCCGGCGCCGACGGGCCCCGTGCACACGCCGTACCAGCCGGGTCCCTACGGCCCGGCGACCCCCGCGCCGACGCCGGCACCGTCGTACGGCTATCCCCAACAGGGCGGCTACCAGCCCCAGCAGACCGCGGCGTACTCCCCGCAGCACGGCGTCTCGACCCCGCCGCCGTACAACCTCACGCCCCAGTCCGGGGGACCGGCGTCGGGCGGTCCGGGCGGTCGCTCGGGCAACAAGGGCGTGATCATCGCCTCGATCGTCGTCGCGCTCGTCGCGATCGGCGGCCTGATCACGGCGCTCACGATGAACGGCGGCGGTGACGACAACAAGGGCGGCGGCGACTCCAGCGCCTCGGCGTCCTCGTCCGAGGTCGCGGGACACAAGGGCCCGGACACGACGAAGGCGATCGAGACGACCGAGTGCACGGAGCCGCAGGAGTCCTACAACGACCCGGACCAGGTCGAGGTCCCCGACTTCACCTACAAGTACATCAAGTCGGTCAAGTCCTGCTTCCAGGCCGCCGGTTGGCAGATGAAGATCAAGGACGTGGACGAGAACACGTTCGGCGAGGGGATGGTCATGGACCAGTTCCCGGCGCCGGGCACGGACGTGGACCCGAAGAAGATGCCCGAGATCCAGCTCAGCGTGTCGACGGGCGACCCGTCGTGATCTCCGCCGCTGAACGCTGATCCGCACGCGAAGGCGCCCGGCACGGGATGTGCCGGGCGCCTTCGTGTCGAGGCCGGCCTTTCGGGGCCGGTGTGTGCAACGGATCGGACCCGCCGTGCCGGGGCTGCTACGGGTACGGGCCGCCCGGCCTACAGGTACGGGCCGCCCGAGCGGCCGCCCGCCCGGGGGTCCTCTTCGTCCTCCCCGCCGCCGACGCCCGGGGGCAGCGCCCGGCGCATCTGCTCCAGCTGTGCCCGGGCCGCCATCTGCTGGGCGAACAGGGTCGTCTGGATTCCGTGGAAGAGCCCCTCCAGCCAGCCGACCAACTGAGCCTGCGCGATGCGCAGTTCGGAGTCGCTGGGGGTCGCTTCGTCCGCGAAGGGCAGGGAGAGCCGCTCCAGCTCCTCGACGAGCTCGGGCGCCAGACCGTCCTCCAGCTCCTTCACCGAGCTGGCGTGGATCTCCTTGAGCCGCACCCGGCTCGCCTCGTCCAGAGGAGCCGCCCGCACCTCCTCGAGCAGCTGCTTGATCATGCTGCCGATGCGCATCACCTTGGCGGGCTGTGCCACCATCTCTGTCACCGGGACCTCGCGGGAGTCCTCGTCTCCGGTGCCGCCGAGAGCCATTCCGTCCTGGCCGACAACCAGGATCTGGGGGTTCTCCGGCGACCTTTCGTTCCTCGGCATCTCCATGCCGCCATTGTCTCGCACACCTGCACCCCATCACGGTGGTGCCCCCTGCGCATCATGATCCACCGTGTACGAAGGGGTCTTTGCCGTCAGCTTTCGGGCGGTCCGGGTCGCCACGGACCGGAGCGCTCGGCGCCGCGACCCGGGACGCCCGAACGCCGGACACCCGAGATGCCGGTATCAGGGCGTCATGTGAGGCTTGTGCCGTTGATCTTGGCGACTCCGTACCGGGAGGGGGTCACCGACGTGACTCCAGGGCTTCGCAGACAGCGAGCAGACGGCCGCGGGCTGCGCACTGGCGGGCTGCGATCCGCCGGACTGCGGGCTGCCGTACTGCGTACTGCCGTACTGCGCGCCGCCGGGCTGGGGCTGCTGCTGCTCCTGCTGGTGGCCGCGTACGCCACCCGGCTGCCGTACGCGGCCGCTGCCTCGTACGACGACATCGGGCGCTTCCCCTCCCGGCCCCCTTCCCCGTCCGCCTCCGCCTCCCCGACCCCTTCGGCCGAGGCGTCGCGGGCCGGGAACCAGGCCGGCGAGGGCCGTGCCCGGCCCGGGCGGCAGGAACCGGTACCGCGGGACGAGGACGCGGGCCCGTCGTACACGGACCGTGACCCGGACGGCGGAGAGGACGCGGACGAACCGGACGGCGGCGACCGCAGCGACGCCGGGGACAGCGCGGAGAGGCCGGCCAGCCCGGAGGCCACCGACGCCTCCGAGCCGGCGGCCGAGGCCGCGCAGCCCCCGTCGCCCTCGGCCGACGTCGCGGGCCGGTCCACCGTCCGCAGCAGTCAGGAGGAGCCGGTCCTGCGGATGCTGCCGCTGGGCAGCGGGCTGATCCTCATCGGCTGCGGCCTGGGCCTCGCGTTCCTCGCCCTGCGCGTACGACGCGGCTGACGGCCCCGGCGGCTCCGGACGAGGGCCGTATCAGTCGGGGACCGATCCGGACGGGGAACGAGGCCGTGCCAGTCGAGGACCGCTCCGGACGAGGGACGAGGGCCGCTCCCGGTCGGGGCCCGCTCCGGACGCCGGCCGGTCCGAGCGCCGGCCGCTCCCGACGCCGGCCGCTCCCGACGCGGGCCGCTCCGGACGACGGCCTACGGAACCACGAGCAGCACCTTGCCGATGTGTCCGCTCTCCTCCAGCACCCGGTGACCCGTGGCCGCGTCGCTCATCGGCAGCTCACGGTCCACGATCGGCCGTACGTGCCCGGAGGAGATCAGCGGCCACACATGCTCCCGTACGGCGGCGACGATGGACGCCTTCTCGTCGAGCGGGCGGGCGCGCAGCGAGGTCGCGCTGATCGCGGCCCGCTTGTTGAGGAGGGTGGCGATGTTCAGCTCGCCCTTGATGCCGCCCTGCATGCCGATGATCGCGAGCCGTCCGTTGGCGGCCAGCGTCTTCACGTTCCGGTCCAGGTACTTGGCGCCCATGTTGTCGAGGATGACGTCGGCGCCCGCTCCGTCGGTGGCCTTCTTCAGCTCCTCGACGAAGTCCTGCTCGCGGTAGTTGATCAGGATGTCCGCTCCGAGGCCGGCGCAGAACCGCAGCTTGTCCTCGGTGCCGGCGGTGACGGCGACCTTCGCGCCGACGGCCTTCGCCAGCTGGATCGCCATGGTGCCGATACCGCTGGAGCCGCCGTGCACGAGCAGCGTCTCGCCGGGGCGGAGGTGGGAGATCATGAAGACGTTCGACCAGACCGTGCAGGTCACCTCGGGCAGCGCGGCCGCCTGGCGGAGGTCGATGCCTTCGGGCACGGGCAGCAGCTGCCCGGCCGGAACGGCGACCTTCTGCGCGTAACCGCCGCCGGAGAGCAGGGCACACACCTCGTCGCCCACGGCCCACCCCGAGACCCCGGTGCCGACGTCGGCGATCCGCCCGGAACATTCGAGACCGGGGTACGGGGACGCTCCGGGCGGCGGGTTGTAGAGGCCCTGCCGTTGCAGCAGGTCGGCGCGGTTGACGGCGCTGGCCACCACCTCGACCAGGACTTCGCCCTCCGCCGGCACCGGATCCGGGACCTCGTCCCACACCAGCGCCTCGGGCCCACCAGGTTCGGTAATCGTGATCGCGTACATGAGGGGGACGCTACTCCTCACCCCCTTTCTCCCGGGGCGGGGCCGCACCCAACTTTCTGCCGGGCGAGCGATGAGTTCCGGGGGCGGCGGCGGTCTCCCTTGCACAGCCGAGGTACGCGGAAGGACCCACGACATGAGCGGACAGACGACCGGCCTTGCCATCGAGACCGCGGGTCTGGTGAAGACGTTCGGTGAGACCCGGGCCGTCGACGGCGTCGACCTCCGCGTGCCCGCCGGCACGGTCTACGGCGTCCTCGGACCCAACGGCGCCGGCAAGACGACCACCGTCAAGATGCTGGCCACCCTGCTGCGCCCGGACGGCGGCGAGGCGCACGTGTTCGGCCACGATGTCGTGCGCGACGCCGACCGGGTCCGCGGCCTGGTCAGCCTCACCGGCCAGTACGCGTCCGTGGACGAGGATCTGACCGGCGCCGAGAACCTGGTGCTGCTCGGCCGGCTCCTCGGGCACGGCAAGCGGGCCGCGCGGCTGCGCGCAGCGCAGCTCCTGGCGGCCTTCGGACTGAGCGAGGCAGCCGGCAGGCAGGTCAAGAACTACTCGGGGGGCATGCGGCGCCGCATCGACATCGCCGCGTCCATCCTCAACACGCCCGAGCTGCTCTTCCTCGACGAGCCGACCACCGGCCTCGACCCGCGCAGCCGCAACCAGGTGTGGGACATCGTGCGCGCGGTGGTCGCCCAGGGCACGACCGTGCTGCTCACCACGCAGTACCTCGACGAGGCGGACCAGCTGGCGTCCCGGATCGCCGTCATCGACAAGGGCAAGGTGATCGCCGAGGGGACGAAGGGCGAGCTGAAGGCCTCCGTCGGCGCCGGCTCCGTCCATCTGCGCCTGCGCGACCCGGCCCAGCGCCCGCAGGCCGAGCAGATCCTGCGGCTCGCCCTCGACGCGCAGGTCCAGCTGGAGCCCGACCCGGTGGCCCTGACCGCACGGGTCGGCACGGGAGCGGCCAACGGGCGGGGTGCGGCGGAGCAGGCCGCCCGCGCGCTCGCCGAGCTGGCCCGCACCGGCGTCACCGTCGACAACTTCTCGCTGGGGCAGCCCAGCCTGGACGAGGTCTTCCTCGCCCTGACCGGACACCAGACCGATGACCACAAGGACGGGGAGGCGGCGGCATGAGCACCGCGACGACCACCGAGAGCGGCGAACTCGCCCCGGTCAGCGCCGAGTCGCTGGCCGAGCTGCTCATCAGCAAGGAGCGGCCGCCGCGGCCCAGCGCCCTGTCGACGTCACTGACCTTCGGCTGGCGGGCGGTCCTCAAGATCAAGCACGTGCCCGAGCAGCTCTTCGACGTCACCGCGTTCCCGATCATGATGGTGCTGATGTACACGTACCTCTTCGGGGGTGCGCTGGCCGGATCGCCCAAGGAGTACATCCAGTTCCTGCTGCCGGGCATCCTGGTGATGTCGGTCGTGATGATCACCATGTACACCGGGGTCTCGGTCAACACCGACATCGAGAAGGGCGTCTTCGACCGCTTCCGTACGCTGCCGATCTGGCGGCCGTCGGTGATGGTCGGCTATCTGCTCGGCGACGCCCTGCGCTACACGATGGCGTCGCTGGTGATGCTCGCCGTCGGCCTGATCCTGGGCTACCGGCCGGACGGGGTCCTCGGGGTGCTCGCCGGAGTCCTGCTGCTGCTGGTCTTCTCGTTCGCCTTCTCGTGGATCTGGACCATGTTCGGGCTGCTGCTGCGCACCGAGAAGTCGGTGATGGGCGTCAGCATGATGGTGATCTTCCCGCTCACCTTCCTGTCGAACGTCTTCGTCGACCCGAGGACCATGCCCGGCTGGCTCCAGGCCTTCGTCAACAACAGCCCGATCACGCACCTGTCGTCGGCCGTGCGCGGACTGATGTCGGGCGACTGGCCGGGCGCGGAGATCGCCTGGTCCGTGGGCTGGTCGGCCCTGTTCGTCCTGGTCTTCGGACCGGTGACGATGCGGCTGTACAACCGCAAGTAGCCGTACGGGCAACGGATCTGGCATCTGGGGCCGGCACCCTATCCATGGTGCCGCTGGTCCTGACCCCGGGGCAGCGGCCGCGGGCCCGGTGCCGCCCTCGGATCCGACGGGATGCGCACGATGGTGATGAGACGGTCCGTCAACTGGAGTGTCCCGATGGCCGGATCGTCGTATCCGAGCACCCGATGACCTCGTACGACGCTCACCACCAGGTCGTCGGTCCCGCGCACGCCCTTGCCGGCCTCGGCCTTTATGACCGGCCGTTCGACGATGTCCAGGCCGCTGCCCTGCTGGATGAGGTCTTCCATGACCAGGCCCGCGCTGGGGCTGAGCACGGAGAGCCCGAGCAGCCGGCCGGCGGCGCCGGCGCTGGTGATGACGGCGTCGGCGCCGGACTGGCGCAGCAGCGGCGCGTTCTCCTCCTCGCGCACCGCCGCGACGATCGTGGCGGCCGCGTTGAGCTGCCGGGCGGTCAGCGTGACGAGCACGGCCGTGTCGTCGCGTTGCGTGGCGATGATGATCTGCCGCGCCTTCTGCACCTCGGCCCGCAGCAGTACGTCACTGCGCGTCGCGTCCCCGACGACGCCCGCGTATCCCTCGGCGAGCGCCGCGTCGATCACCTCGGAGCCGGCGTCGACCACGACGACCTGGCCTTTCTTCAACCCCGTCGCGCAGACGGTCTGTACGGCCGACCGTCCTTTCGTCCCGAAGCCGACAACGACGGTGTGGTCTCGCACGGCGGGCCTCCAGCGGTCCTGTCGGACCTCACCCGGGCCGACGGCACCGACGTTACCCACACCGCGCGCGAAGATCCGAGAGCATGACCCCGGTGCCGACCGACCGGACCCCGAGCCGCTGGGAGCGCGTGATGCAGGACGGGCAACAACGACCGCCCAGGACAGCCACCCGCAGGGCGGACGCCCGCGCACGGCGCGGGCGCGGGAAGGGCACACCCGAAGGGGGCGGTTCCGGGAAGGACCTGCCCGGGGCGGGCAGGTTCTCGATCCTGCGCTCCCTCTGGTACCGGTCGCGCACCGAGGCCCTGGACGACGCGGAGGCGGGCCGCTCGATCGTGCTGCCCGTGGAGGGCAGGGTGCCGCCCCTCCAACAGGTGTTGCGCCGGCTGGCCATGGGGCTGCTGGTCCTCGCCCTCACCACGTTCCTGGTGTGGGTGGACCGGACGGGCTACCACGACAACTCCGACGGCGCGGTCGACCTCCTGGACGCCGCGTACTACGCGACCGTCACCCTCTCCACCACCGGCTACGGCGACATCACCCCGGTCAGCGACACGGCCCGGCTCGTCAACATCCTGGTCGTCACTCCGCTGCGCGTGCTGTTCCTGATCATCCTGGTCGGCACGACCCTCGAAGTCCTCACCGAGCGCACCCGTCAGCAGGTACGCATCCACCGCTGGCGTTCCCGGATGCGGGACCACGTGGTCGTCGTCGGGTACGGCACCAAGGGGCGGCACGCCGTCGAGACGCTGCTGGGGCAGGGCATCACCAAGGACGGGATCGTCGTCGTCGATCCGCAGCGCAAGGCGGTGGACGCGGCGAGCAGCGACGGGCTCGTGTCGGTGCTCGGCGACGCCACCCGCTCCGACACCCTCCTCAAGGCCGAACTGCAGCGCGCCGCCCAGGTGATCGTCGCTCCGCAGCGCGACGACACCGCGACGCTCGTCACGCTGACCGCGCGCCAGCTCAACCGGCGCGCCACGATCGTCGCGGCGGTCCGGGAGGACGAGAACGTACCGCTGCTGAAGCAGAGCGGCGCCGACATGGTGGTCACCAGCTCCAGTTCGGCCGGCCGGCTGCTGGGCGTCTCGATGGCCAGCCCGCACGCGGCCGACGTGCTGGAGGGTCTGATGACGTACGGCAGCGGCCTCGACCTCGCCGAACGGCCGGTCACCGACCGGGAGATCGGCGCCTCACCGCGCGACTGCACCGACCTGGTCGTGGCCGTCGTACGGGGAAAGCAGCTGGTGGACTACGCCGACCCCGAGTTCTCGCCACTGCGGGCCGGGGACCGTCTGATCACCATCAGGAAGGCCACCAACGGCAACCGTTAGGCCGCCTGCGGGGCGTCCTGTGCCCGGCCCCGGGGCAGGGCGGCACTCCCCGCCCGACACGAACCGGGCGCGGAGTGCGCCCGGTTCGCCACGGTCACTCCAGGCAGGCCTCGACGCCGGACATCGCCCAGGGCAGGTCGAGGAGTTCCAGTTCCTGTCCCGCGCGGGCGCCGCCGGGTGCCACGACCGCCAGGGCGTCGGCGGCGGCGATGCCCCGCAGCATCGCCGGGCCGTTGTAGCGCAGCGGCACCGCCCGGTCGTCGCGCAGCGCGACGGGGATGAGCCGGGTGTCGTACGGATGCCCGTGCACGGCTTCCTTCAGGGGCATCGCGTACGGCTCCGGGGCCACGCGTCCGGCGAGGGTGCGGACCAGCGGCTCGGCGAGCGTGAGCAGACCGGAGACGGCGGCGAGGGGGTTGCCGGGCAGGCCGACGAGGTGCTGGTTCTCCTTGGTGCGGGCCAGCAGCATGGGGTGCCCGGGGCGCACTTTGACGCCGTCCACGAGGAGTTCGGCGCCGAGCCGGTCCAGGACGGGGTGGACGTGGTCGACGGGGCCCGCGGCGGTGCCCCCGGTGGTGACGATCAGGTCGGCGTCGGAGCCGTCGATCGCCTTGTACAGGGCCTTGGCGTCGTCGCCCAGCCGGCGCACACCGAGGACCTCCGCTCCCAGTGCCCGCAGCCACGGCGGCAGCATCGGGCCGAGCGCGTCCCGGATCAGCCCGTCCTGGGGCAGGCCGTCGGTGAGCAACTCGTCGCCCAGCACGAGGACTTCGACGCGCGGGCGGGGGAGCACGGCGAGGGTGTCGTACCCGGCGGCCGCGGCCAGGCCCAGCACGGCCGGGGTGACCTGCGCGCCGGCCGGCAGCAGAAGGTCGCCACCGCGGCACTCCTGGCCGCGCGGGCGGATGTCCTGCCCGTGCGCGACCTCGCGGGTCGGGTGCAGCCGCCCCTTGTCGTCGACGCGTCCGTGCTCACTGCGCAGTACGGCGGTGACGTCCTGCGGGATGCGCGCGCCGGTGGCGATCCGTACCGCCTCGCCGTCGGTGAGCGTCTCCGGCCCGGTGTGCCCGGCGAGCACCCCTTCCGCGCGCACGTCCCAGGGGCCCGGACCCGCCACCGCCCACCCGTCCATGGCGGAGGTGTCGAAGGAGGGCAGGTCCGTGAGGGCGGCGAGCGGGGCGGCGAGGACCAGGCCGAGGGACGCGTCGAGGGGCACGGAGACGGGGGCGCGGCGCGGGGCGCGGCGGGCGGCCCGCTCGGCGACGACGCGCGCCTCGGGCCAGGCGGTCGCCTTGTGGTCGGTGTGCGCGGCCTGCCGGACCTGCTGCTCGCCCTCGGGGGCGGGCGCGGGCACGGAGCGGCTCTGCGGCGCGGGTTCCGCCTTGACCAGGGCGAGGGCTTCCTCGACGTCGAGGTCCTCGTCCTGCCGGCTGTCCCGGGTACCGCGGGCGGCGGTCATCCGGCGTCCGGGCGGGATCCGGGGGCGCCGGGTTCGGCATCGGAGACGGAGGCGCCGGGTTCGGGCTCGGAGGCGCCGGGCGCGGGCTCCGGGGCGCCGGGCGCGGGCTCCGGGGCGCCGGGCGCGGGCTCCGGGGTCGGCTTGGCGTCCGGGGTGTCCTCGTCCGCCCAGCGGAGCGCGAGCGCCGCGGCCTTGCGGGCGGCTTCGGCCACCGCTTCGGGCCCGCCCTGCGCCGCCGCGTACCCCACGAGGAACGTGGTCAGCGGCGCGGCGGGCCGGGCCACTCCGTGCGCGGCGTCGCGGGCGAGGTCGAGCAGGACGCTGATGTCGACGTCCAGGTCGATGCCCAGTTCGTCCTTGACTGCGGAAATCCATTCATCCAACACGTGCCCATGCTCCCTGATGCGTGATCGAGCGGCGGCGATGTCGTCCCAGGTGTCGCAGTCGAAGGACGCGACGGGATCGGCAAGGCGGGTCAGTTCGAGTGCGGCGGTGAGCCGCCGCAGGGGCAGTCCGGTCAGACCACCGTGCCCGGCGGCGAGCGCGTCCAGCTCCCGCCGCAACGACTTCGCACGATACGCGGCGACGAGCGGCTGATCCCGGCCATCGGGGTCGGTGAGCAGCACGCCGTCGGGATGGACGTACGCGGGGTGCCGCTGTCCGGCGGGTGTGGTGGCCGTCCCGAGGCCGGTGCCACGGGGGGCGGGGCTGTCGGGGCTTGTACCGCCGGGGTGGGCGCTGTCGGGGCTTGTACCGCCGGGGCCGGCGGTGTCGGGCCTTGTACCGCCGGGGCCGGCGGTGTCGGGGCCGGGGTCAGCCACCGTTTGGTGTGCGGCGTCCGTGGCGTCCGCGGCATCCGCGGCATCCGCGGCATCCGGCGCGGCAGCGGTCGCGCCCCGTGCGTGGTCTGTCGCGCCGGGCCTGGCAGCCGTCGCACCCGGCGCGGAGTCGGCCGCACCCGGCGCGGCAGTCGCCGCACCAGGCGTGGCGACCGGGCTCAGGGCGGCCAGCAACCGCCGTACCGTCGCCGCGTCGAGGAACGGCAGGTCGGCCGAGAGGACGACGACGTACTCGGCGGTGGTGTGGCGCAGCCCGGCCTCCAGCGCGGCGACGGGTCCCGCGCCCGGCGGATCCTCATGGGCCCACACCACGGGCCGCGCGGTCGCCCGTGGCCCGGCCACCACGACCGTGGTCGCGGCACCGGCACAGGCGGCCAGCACGCGGTCGAGCAGCGCCCGGCCGCCCACCCGGACTCCGGGCTTGTCCGCGCCGCCGAGCCGCCGCGCGGCGCCCCCGGCGAGCACGACGGCGTCGTACGCGGCCGGGGCCCCGTGGGTGTCGTGGGCGACAGCGACGCCGGTGCCGGCCTCGCCGGGTGGCTCGTACGCGGTCATCCCCCGAGTATGAGCGCCCGAAGGATCATTGCCACCCCCGCCCGGCAGGTGGACGGGGATCTTCCCGGCGGCTACAGGCTCCGCAGCAGTACCGCCGGCTGTTCCACGCAGTCCGCGACATGGCGCAGGAAGCCGCCCGCCGTGCCTCCGTCGCACACCCGGTGGTCGAAGGTGAGCGAAAGCTGCACGACCTGCCGCACCGCCAGCTCGCCCGCGTGCACCCACGGCTTGGGGATGATGCGGCCGACGCCCAGCATGGCCGCCTCCGGGTGGTTGATGATCGGCGTGGAACCGTCGACGCCGAACACCCCGTAGTTGTTCAGCGTGAACGTGCCGCCCGTGAGCTCCCCCGGGGTGAGCGTCCCGGTCCGCGCCGCCTCGGTCAGGCGCGCGAACTCGGCGCCGAGCGATTCCGTGGCGCGCGCGTGCGCGTCCCGTACGACGGGCACGACGAGGCCCCGCTCGGTCTGGGCGGCGAAGCCCAGGTGCACCCGGTCGAGCCGCACGACTTCGCGGGCCTCCATGTCGACCGTCGAGTTCAGCTCCGGATAACGAGCCAGCGCGGCCGTGCAGATGCGGGCGAGCAGCGCGAGGAGGGAGATCTTGGGACCGCCCGCCGCGTTCATCGCCGCGCGCGCGTGCATCAGTTCCGTCGCGTCCGCGTCCACCCAGCAGGTGGCGTCGGGGATCTCGCGGCGGCTGCGGGAGAGCTTGTCGGCGACGGCGCCGCGCACCCCGCGCAGGGGGATGCGCGTGCCGGTCGCGGCGGACGACCCGTTCGCGAGGCCGGCCGCGGCCCGCGGGACCGCCCCGTCGGCGACGGACGGTGCGCCCCCGGGACCGGCCGGGGCAGCCACCCCGTCGGCCACGGACGGCGTGCGGAGCGTCTCCGGGGTCGCACGGCCGGGCCGGCCCGCTGCCCGCAGCGCGTACTCGACGTCGGCCCGCAGAATGAGTCCGTCGGGGCCGGAGCCCTCCAACTCCCGCAGATCCAGGCCGTTCTCCCGGGCGAGCCGCCGTACGAGCGGGGAGATGACGGGTACGGGCCCCTCGGCGAGGGCCACGGCACCGGCGACGTGAGCCCCGGCACCGTCCGCACAGGGCGCCGCACCGTCGGCACGCGGCGCGGAGAACGGGGTGTCCTCACCGTCGCGCGCGGGGGCCCCTCCCGCGTCCGGTGCCGGTCCGGCCGAAGCGACGTGCTCGCCGCCGAACGGTCCGGACTGCTGCCCGGACTCCAGCCCGCTTTCCTGTCCCGTGGCCGGAGCGACCGCTCCGGCCGCCTCCCCCGCGGGCGAGGCCGCGGGCCGTGCCGGAGTCCCCAGGCCGTCCGCCGGCCGCACCCTCCGGCGCCGGGCGGGCGCCGCCCCCGTGCCGTATCCCACCAGCACGTTGCCCGAGCCCTCGTCGTCGGTGGGCGCGGGGGCTCCCACGGCGACGGTCAGCAGCGGGGAGCCGACCGGCAGTTCGGTGCCCGCCTCGCCGAAGCGGGCGGTGACCACACCGCCGTAGGGGCAGGGGACCTCGACCATCGCCTTGGCGGTCTCGACCTCGACGACCGGCTGGTCGATGGCGACGACGTCCCCGACCTCCACCAGCCAGCGGACGATCTCCGCCTCGGTGAGGCCCTCTCCGAGGTCGGGCAGTTTGAACTCCAGCACCTGGGCCATCAGCTCTGCGCCTCCCACTGCAACCGCGCCACCGCGTCCAGAATCCGGTCGACACCGGGCAGGTGGTGGCGCTCCAGCATCGGGGGCGGATACGGGATGTCGAACCCGGCCACCCGGAGCACCGGCGCCTCCAGATGGTGGAAGCAGCGCTCGGTGATCCGGGCGGCGATCTCGCCGCCCGGGCCGCCGTACCCACCCGATTCGTGCACGATGACCGCGCGGCCGGTCCGCCGGACCGACGCGCACACCGTCTCGTCGTCGAACGGCACCAGGGAGCGCAGGTCGACGACTTCGAGGTCCCAGCCCTCGGCCCGCGCCGCCTCCGCCGCTTCCAGGCAGACGGGGACGGACGGCCCGTACGTGACGAGGGTGGCGCTCCGGCCCGAGCGCCGCACCGCCGCGCGGCCTATCGGCTCAACGGCCGGCGGCTCGTCCGGGTTCCAGGAGTCCTTCGACCAGTACAGCCGCTTGGGCTCCAGGACGACGACCGGGTCGTCGGAGGCGATGGCGGCGCGCAGCAGGCCGTAGGCGTCGGCGACCGTCGCGGGCGTGACGACATGGAGCCCCGGGGTCGCCATGTAGTACGCCTCGGAGGAGTCGCTGTGGTGCTCGACGCCGCCGATGCCTCCCCCGTAGGGGACGCGGATCGTGATGGGCATCGGCATCGCTCCGCGCGTGCGGTTGCGCATCTTGGCGACATGGCTGATCAGCTGCTCGAACGCCGGATAGGCGAACGCGTCGAACTGCATCTCCACGACCGGCCGCAGCCCGTACATCGCCATGCCGACGGCCGCACCGAGGATGCCCGCCTCGGCGAGCGGGGTGTCCGTACACCGGTCCTCGCCGAACTCCCTGGCCAGTCCGTCGGTGACCCGGAAGACGCCGCCGAGCGTGCCGACGTCCTCGCCCATGACGTGCACCGAGGGGTCCTCGGCCAGGGCGTCGCGCAGTGCCCGGCCGAAGGCCTGCGCCATGGTGGCGGGCTTGAGGGCCACGGTGGTCATCGCCCGGCTCCTTCCGGCCCGTGCGACCCCTCGGCCTCCGCCGCCAGCTCGGCGCGCAACCGCGCCTCCTGCTCGCGCAGTTGCGGGGTGGGTTCGGCATACACATGGGCGAACAGGTCCATGGGGTCGAGCACCGGGTCCTGGTTCATGCGCTCGCGCAGATCCGCGGCCATCGCCTCGGCGGCCTCGCGGGCGGCCCGCATGCCGTCCTCGTCGAGGAGGCCGCGCTCGGTCAGCTCGTGCTCCAGGAGGGCGATCGGGTCGTGGGCACGCCAGGTCTCGACCTCGGAGTCGCCGCGGTAGCGCGTGGCGTCGTCCGCGTTCGTGTGGGCGTCCATGCGGTAGGTCACGGCCTCGACGAGCGTCGGACCGCCCCCCTCGCGCGCGTGCCGTACGGCGTCGCTGAGCACCTCGTGCACGGCCGCCGCGTCGTTGCCGTCCACCAGGCGGCCCGGCATCCCGTAGCCGACGGCCTTGTGGGCCAGTGACGGGGCGGCGGTCTGCTTGGCGAGCGGGACGGAAATGGCGAAGCCGTTGTTCTGGACGAGGAAGACGACCGGGGCCTGCCATACGGCGGCGAAGTTCAGTGCCTCGTGGAAGTCGCCCTCGCTGGTGCCGCCGTCGCCCACCAGGGCGAGCGCGACCACGTCGTCGCCCTTGAGGCGGGCGGCGTGCGCGAGGCCCACGGCGTGCGGGAGCTGCGTCGCCAGCGGGGTGCTCAGGGGCGCGACGCGGTGCTCGCGGGGGTCGTAGCCGGTGTGCCAGTCGCCGCGCAGCAGGGTGAGCGCCTGGACGGGGTCGAGGCCCCGGGCGACGGCCGCGAGGGTGTCGCGATAGCTGGGGAAGAGCCAGTCCCGCTCTTCGAGCACCAGCGCGGCGGCGACCTCGCAGGCCTCCTGGCCGGTGCTGGAGGGGTAGACCGCGAGGCGGCCCTGCTTGGTGAGGGCGGTGGCCTGCGTGTTGTAGCGGCGGCCGCGGACCAGCTCCGCGTACAGCCGGCGCAGCAGTCCCGGGTCGACCTGGGCGGCGGCTTCGGTGCCGAGGACGCGATGGGGCAGCGCGTCGGGCAGCAGCGGCGCGGGGTCGGTGCGGGGCTGCCAGGCGGGCGGCGGCGTGGGCCGGTAAGCGCCTCGCTGCTCCATGACCGTCATGACGGCACCTCCTCGTGGGAGCGGCTGGAAGAGGCGCGTCGGGTGTGATGCGCCTCACCTACCGATTGTTCGGTCGCCGACGCATTTTGGCTACAGGCACCGCCAGGCTGTGGACAAACGGTTCTGCACAACCTGAGATGGATGCAGTACGTCCATGGTAGGGAGGCGGGGGGACATGGCACCTGAACAAATGGCCGAGGGGCCCGAGGCCGGCACGTCCCTGCCACCCGCCCGCCCTCTCGATGCCATCGATCAGGACATCCTGCAGATGCTCCAGGCGGACGGCCGCGCGTCGATACGCTCCGTGGCCGAACGGGTCCATGTCTCGCGCGCCAACGCCTACGCGCGGATCAACCGCCTCATCGAGGACGGCGTGATCCGCGGCTTCGGGGCCCGCGTCAACCACGAACGGGCCGGTCAGGGCACGTCGGCGTACATCACGCTCAAGATCGTGCAGAACTCCTGGCGCACCGTGCGCGAGCAGCTCAGGGTGCTGCCGGGGGCGGCGCACATCTCCCTGGTGGGCGGCGACTTCGACGTACTGCTCCTGGTGCACACCCCCCACAACAGGGCGCTGCGCGAGCTGGTGCTCACCCGTCTCCAGGCCATCCCCGAGGTGCTCAGCACCCGGACCCTGCTGGTCTTCGAGGAGGAGGACGTGGGGCCGGAGGGGTGAGCCGCGGCCAGGCGGCACCGGAGTGACCCGTTCAGCCCTCGCTGCGCAGTCCCCCGAAGACCAGCTGTGCCACCGCTTCGGTCACTTCGCGTTCGCCCATCCCACGGCTGTCGGGCCGGTACCACTCCACGATGGAGTTGATCATCCCGAAGACCAGCCGGGTCGCGAGGCGGACCTCCACATCGCCACGTACGTCCCCGTCGGCGGCCGCCGCCTTCAGCAGCTCGGCCACCCGGTGGTCGAAGTCGCGGCGCCGCTCCAGGGCCCAGCGCTCGGTGTCCGTGTTGCCGCGCACCCGCAGCAGCAGCGTCACGTACGGCAGCTCGGCCGTGAGCACCTCGACCATGCGCCGTACGACGTACTCCAGGCGCTCCACGGCACGCCCTTCGCGCGCGTGCTCCTCGTCGAGGATCTCGAAGAGGCCGTCCAGCGCCCGGCTGACGGCACGGCGCAGCAGTTCCTCCTTGCCGGCGACGTGGTGGTAGATCGACGACTTGGAGATGCCGGCCGCCTTGGAGAGGTGCTCCATCGACGTGCCGTCGTAGCCGCGCTCGATGAAGACCTGGACGGCGACGGAGAGCAGTGTCTCCGGGGTGTACGTGTCGCGCTTGGCGGTGGTCATGAGGAGCCCTCCCGCTTGTCGGAGGCGTACGCGTGGCGGTACAGCGCGAGCGAGGGAGCGTAGCGCCCGGAGGGGTCGCGCAGGTGCAGGTCGTCCAGCAGCGCGTACGCCCAGTTCTTGCCGAGCCGGCGGCTCCATTCGAAGGGGCCCAGGGGGTAGTTGACGCCCAGGCGCATCGCCGTGTCGATGTCCTCCTCGGTGGCCACGCCCTTGGCGACGGCGTCGTGCGCGAGGTCGACGATCCGCGCCACGGTCCTGGCGACGATCATGCCGGGCGCGTCCCCGATGACACTGACGTCCTTGCCGAGCGCCTGGAAGAGGCCGATCGCCTCCGAGAGGGTCCGGGACGCGGTGTCCTGGGAGGCCGACAGGGCGATCCGGGTCGCCCTGCGGTAGTCGAGCGCCAGGTCGAAGTAGACGACGTCACGGAACTCGACGGAGGTCTGGCCGTCGGCAAGAGCGAGCTGGCCTCCGCCGGGCAGCACCAGCCGGGTGCCGTGGTCCTCCTCGTCCTCGCGGACCTGGATGCCCGCCTCGCGGATCAGGGCGAGCAGCTCGGCCGCCGGCCCCAGGTCGCCCTCGACGGTCACGTACGCGGGCGGCTGGGCCCGGTCCGCGGTGTGCGGCTCGGGACGCTCGGTCTCGTCCCCGTAGTCGTACCAGCCCTGTCCCGTCTTGCGGCCGTGCCGGCCCGACTCCACCAGCCGCCGCTGGGCGAGGGAGGGCGTGAAGCGCACGTCCTGGAAGAAGGCCTGCCAGACGGAGTGCGTGACGGACTCGTTGACGTCCTGGCCGATCAGGTCGGTCAGCTCGAAGGCGCCCATCCGGAACCCGCCCGACTCGCGCAGGATCGCGTCGATCGTCGCCGGGTCGGCCGCCTGCGCCTCGTACACCGCGAAGGCCTCCGCGTAGTAGGGCCGGGCGATGCGATTGACGATGAAGCCGGGGGTGTCGGCGCAGGCCACCGGGGTCTTCCCCCAGGCGCGTGCCGTCTCGTACGCGCGCGTGGCCGACGTGACGTCGGTCGAGAACCCGGAGACGACCTCCACCAGGGGCAGCAGCGGCGCGGGATTGAAGAAGTGCAGTCCGACGAGGCGCCCCGGGTTGCGCAGCGCGCCGCCGATGGCCGTGACGGACAGGGAGGAGGTGTTGGTGGCGAGCAGGCAGTTCTCGTCGACGACGTCCTCGAGGTCGCGGAACAGCTGCTGCTTCGCATCGAGTTGTTCGAGCACCGCCTCGATGACGAGGACACAGTCCGCGAGCTCGGCGAGACTCTGCGCCGGCCGCAGCCGCGCGCGTGCCGCGTCCCGCTCCGTACCGGCGAGCCGGTCCTTCTCGACCAGCCGGTCGAGGCGGGCGCCGATCGCTTCGGCCGCCGCGTCCGCGCGCCCCGGTACGGCGTCGTAGAGCCGCACGGGGTGGCCCGCGACGAGTGCGACCTGGGCGATGCCCTGGCCCATGGTGCCGGTACCGACGACGGCCACGGGGCTGCTGAGGTCGAGTGCTGTCATGCTCGCGATCCTCCCGCACATGGTTTTCCACAGATGCGGCGGACCCCCTTGTCCCGACCGATCGTTCGGTTACTCTAGCTCTGTCCGGCTGTTTCCGCCCAGGTCATGAGCTCAAAGAAGAGCTCTTGAGACGAGGAGTTGGTCCCTGATGGCCGCCGAACCGACCGCGCACCAGCTGATCGCCCAGCATCGGCCCACCCTTGACCAGGCGCTGGAAGCGATCCGCACGCGCGCGTACTGGTCCCCGCACCCCGAACACCCCAAGGCGTACGGAGAGCACGGCAGCCTGGGCATGGCCGAGGGCAAGGCCGCCTTCGACGCCCTCCTGGGCACCCGTCTCGACCTCGGCCAGCCCGGCACCGACGACTGGGTGGGCGGCGAGATCTCGCCGTACGGAATCGAGCTGGGCGTCACCTATCCGCACGCGGACGTGGACGAGCTGCTGCCCGCCATGCAGGCCGGCCTGCGCGCATGGCGCGACGCGGGCGCACAGACGCGTGCCGCGGTCTGTCTGGAGATCCTCAAGCGGATCAGCGACCGCACGCACGAGTTCGCGCACGCGGTCATGCACACCAGCGGCCAGGCCTTCATGATGGCGTTCCAGGCGGGCGGCCCGCACGCGCAGGACCGAGGCATGGAAGCGGTGGCGTACGCGTACGCGGAGCAGGTCCGCACCCCGGACAGCGTCGACTGGTCCAAGCCCCAGGGCAAGCGCGACCCGCTCGCGCTGAGCAAGCAGTTCACGCCCGTGCCGCGCGGCATTTCACTCCTCATCGGCTGCAACACCTTCCCGACGTGGAACGGATACCCGGGCCTGTTCGCCTCCCTCGCCACCGGTAACGCGGTGCTGGTCAAGCCCCACCCGCGCGCGGTGCTGCCGCTGGCGCTCACCGTCCAGATCGCCCGCGAGGTCCTCACCGAGGCCGGCTTCGATCCGAACGTGGTGGCGCTGGCCGCCGAACGCCCCGGAGAGGGCATCGCCAAGACCCTCGCCGTGCGGCCCGAGATCCGGATCATCGACTACACGGGCTCGACGGCCTTCGGCGACTGGCTGGAGGCCAACGCCCGCCAGGCCCAGGTCTACACGGAGAAGGCCGGCGTCAACTCGGTGATCGTCGAGTCGACCGACGACTACAAGGGCATGCTCTCCAACCTGGCCTTCTCCCTGTCCCTGTACAGCGGCCAGATGTGCACGACCCCGCAGAACCTCCTGATCCCCCGCGACGGCATCCGTACGGACGAGGGCCCCAAGTCGTACGACGAGGTGGTCGCCGACCTCGCCCGGTCGGTCGGCGGACTCCTCGGCGACGACGCCCGGGCGAACGCGCTGCTCGGAGCCATCGTCAACCCGGACGTGAAGGCCCGCCTGGAGGCCGCCGCCGGTCTCGGCGAAGTCGCGCTCCCCTCAAGGGAGATCGCCAACCCCGACTTCCCGGACGCCGTGGTGCGTACGCCGGTGATCGTGAAGCTCGACGGCGCGCGGAAGTACTGGGAGGGGACGGACGACGAGGCCGCCTACATGAACGAGTGCTTCGGCCCGGTCTCCTTCGCCGTCGCCGTCGACTCGGCCGCGGACGCGGTGGCGCTGCTGCGTCGCACGGTCCGGGAGAAGGGCGCGATGACGGTCGGCGCGTACACCACCTCCGAGGAGGTCGAGCAAGCCGTGCAGGAGGCCTGCCTGGAGGAGGCCGCCCAGCTCTCGCTGAACCTCACGGGCGGGGTCTACGTCAATCAGACCGCGGCGTTCTCCGACTTCCACGGCTCGGGCGGCAACCCGGCGGCCAACGCGGCGCTGTGCGACGGGGCGTTCGTGGCGAACCGCTTCCGTGTGGTGGAGGTCCGCCGCCAGGCCTGAGCCGGATCGTCCAGGAGCACCGGGGGCGCTAAGCGGTCGCGCCCGCGCCCCCGGTCGTGCTCCAGTGGAACAGCGTCATCGCCACACTGGTCGCCAGGTTGTAGCTGGAGACCTGGGGGCGCATCGGCAGTGACACCAAGTGGTCGGTGCGGGCGCGCAGTTCGGCGGAGAGCCCGCTGCGCTCCGAGCCGAAGGCGAGCACGGCGTCGTCCGGGAGCTTCAGCCCCCGGATGTCCTCACCCTCCGGATCGAGGGCGAACACCGGCCCCGGCGGCAGCTCGGCCACCGTCAGCCGCTCCACGGCGGTCGCGAAGTGCAGGCCCGCCCCGGCGCGGACGACCGTCGGATGCCAGGGGTCGAGCGTGCCCGTCGTGACGACTCCGGTGACGCCGAAGCCGGCGGCGAGCCGGATCACGGCGCCCGCGTTGCCCAGGTTGCGGGGATTGTCGAGCACGATGACGGGCGCCGTCCGGGCCGGGTGCGCCAGCGCCGCGAGATTGGCCTCCCGGGAGGGGCGTTCGGCGAGTGCGGCGACCGCGGTGGGGTGGACGCGCGGCACGAGGGCCCGCAGCGTCGCCTCCGGTACCTCGGCCAGCAGCCCGTCGATCGCCTCCCGTACGTCCGGGGCGAGTTCGTCGGCCAGCGCGAGCGTCGCCCGCCGGCCGGCGCTCACGGCCACCGGGATACGGGCCTGGAAGCGCACGGCGTGCTTGAGGGCGTGGAACCCGTCGAGCAGGACGGCGGTGTCGGCGAGCCGGTGCCAGGCCCGTACGGCGTCCTGTGCGTCGGTGCCACCGTGCGGGCCCTGCCTGCTGTCCGGGTCGTTCATGCTCCGAAGCCTACGTGCGTCTCCCCGGCCGGTTCCGGGGTGCGCTCCTGCTGCCTGCGCGGGCCCGGCAGCGTACGGCCGCGGCCCGGGAAGAGCCCTCCACGCGCGCGTGCCGCCCAGTCCCCGAGGCGCCGCAGGAAGGTCGTCGGCAGGAACACGGCGTCGGCCGCGATCATCGCGAGCGAGAAGAACGGCAGCCCCAGCACCACGGCGATCACGGCGTGCTCGGTGATCATGGCTGCCAGCAGGACGTTTTTGACCCGTCGGTTGAACAGGGTGAAGGGAAAGGCGACCTGCACGGCGACCGTCCCGTAGGTCACCAGCATCACGAGCGTGCCGTGCGCGGAGAGCAGGTCGGACAGCGCGGGCCAGGGCGAGAAGTAGTCCAGGTGGAGCGGGTAGTAGACCGCGGTGCCGTCCTGCCAGCGCGACCCCTGGATCTTGTACCAGCCGGCCGTCGAGTAGATCAGACACGCCTCGGCCATGATCACGAACAGGGCCGCGTTGTGCGCGAGGTTGGCGACGACGTCCAGCAGGATCCGCGGCTCCCTCCCGCGCGTGTGGCGGCCGGCGGCCCACCACAGCGCCTGCACGGTCCACAGTCCCCAGAAGACCGTGAGCCAGCCGCCCAGCAGGCCCCCGTCGAGCTTCCCCGCCAGGGTCGCCGCGGCCAGCGCGAGGCCCAGCACCGCCCACAGGGCGGGCCCGGACCAGTCGGCTGCCTCCCGCTCGCCACGCGCGCGTGCCTCACGCGCGCGCCGGGCCCGCCGCGCGTCCAGCGACCACACCTCACCGCAGCGCGTGAACACCAGGTAGATCGCCATCAGGTGGATGACGTTGTCGCCGCCGTCCCCCATGAAGATGCTGCGGTTCTGCAGGGAGAGCACGCCGACCATGAAGAGCACGGACATCGTGCGCGTGCGCAGGCCGAGCAGCAGCAGAACACTCGACAGCAGGGCCAGCGCGTAGACGCTCTCGAACCACAGCCCGCTGTCGGACCACATCAGGACCGTGAAGGCGTGGTTGCCCGCGATGAGTTGCTGCGCCAGGCTCCAGCTCCACGGACCTTCGGGCCCGTACATCTCCTGCCGGTGCGGGAACTCGCGCAGCAGGAACAGCAGCCAGGTGGCCGAGAAACCGATGCGGATCACGGCGGACTGGTACGGGCCGAGGGCCGCGTCGGTGACCCGCGCGATCCCGCGCGAGATCCACTGGGAGAACCGGTTCATCACGTGTCCGCCCCCGTCCGCTCGGCCGCCGGCACCGTCCACCAGGGCAGCTCGCGGTAGACGGGTTTGTCGGACAGCTGCTCCTCGCTCCAGTCGGGGGGAGGCACGTTGGTGGTGCGGGAGCGGACCTGGACGCGCTCCAGGGCGGCACCCTTGCCGCCCGCGTCCGCACGGCCGAGACGCAGGACGACGACCCGGCGCAGATAGCGCTCGGCGAGGTCGCCGCGCAGGCCCGCGGGACGGTTCTGGTTGTCGTGCGTGCCGACGTAGAAGTCCCAGGCCCGGCGCAGCTCGTTCTGCTGGGTGTGGCTCGGCAGCAGATTGCCGTCGATGGCGGCGCCGTCCTGCGCGGAGAGGTCGTACCAGCCGGTCGTGTTGCGTCCGCCGTCCGCGGTGCGGACGTCGGCGCGGACCTGGACCGCGATGTTCTGCTGCAGCGGATTGGGCGCGAAGAGCTTCCAGTTCTGCTCGAACTCGGGATAGACCCAGTCGTCCACCGCCCGGCCGTGCTGCTTGGTGACCGTGTTCGAGGGCGCGACGTGCAGGAACACCAGGGCGAGATGGGCACACGCGCCGACCATGACGACGGCGAGCGCGAGAGCGGCGGCGATCTGGTACGGCAGGGAGAGCGCGGCCAGGCCGGTGGGGGGCGGGGCGGGCGATTCCGGGGCGCTTCCGGGAAGGGTGCCCTCCGGGCCCGCGTCGGGGCCGTCGCCTTCCTGGACGTGACCGGGATCCGCGTCGGGGCCCCTGCGTTCGTGGGCGCGCCCGGGACCCGCATCGGTGTCATCCCCTTGGTGGGCGCGCGCCGGCGCCGTGGGCTCGTGCGGTGCGGGCCGCGGGAGGGCGCTCACTGGCGTCGCGGGCTCCTGCGGTGCGGGTCGCGGGCCGTCGCCGCCTGGGCCGTCCTGGGGGGAACCCTCGCCGGGAGCGGTGCCGTGGCTGCTGTCGGCGCGGGCCGAGTCGTCCGGTACGGAGCCGTCGGGGCCGCCCGGCCCGTGCCGGGCGTCCGAGCCCTCGTCGTACGCGTCCATTCCGCCCCGTTCCCGATCCCGGTCCGATTCCTCCGTCCGGCTCTGCGACGCCGTACCGGACTGTGCGCCACCCGCCCGTCCGGGGCCGCAGGGCCCGCGCACCCGGCGCCGCGGTCGCACCGGAACGGTACTCAGGCCCGCCGCCCGGCACAGCCCCTGTGGGCACAGTGGTCACATCCGGGCCCACGAGGTTATCCACAGCGGTTGACACTGTACGACCCTCACCCGACCATGGGGTGGGCGAACCGAACGATCGGTCGGTTCGTGGGAGCGAGAGGTCAAGGGGGATCCGGATGGCGACAGCAGCCGCGCACCGTACGGTCCGCACGCCGGAAGCGGGCCCGGCGGACAGCACCGCGCAGGAGGCGTACGAGCGCGCCTTCGACGCCGCGGTGGCGGCCGACGAGCGCATCGAGCCACGCGACTGGATGCCCGACGCCTACCGCTCCACGCTCGTCCGGCAGATGGCACAGCACGCCCACTCGGAGATCATCGGCATGCAGCCGGAGGCGAACTGGATCACGCGCGCGCCGTCCCTGCGCCGCAAGGCGATCCTGATGGCCAAGGTCCAGGACGAGGCCGGGCACGGGCTGTATCTCTACAGCGCGGCCGAGACCCTCGGCACCGGCCGCGACGAGCTGCTCGACAAGCTGCACACCGGCCGCCAGAAGTACTCGTCGATCTTCAACTACCCGACGCTGACCTGGGCGGACGTCGGTGCCGTCGGCTGGCTGGTGGACGGCGCCGCGATCACCAACCAGGTCCCCCTCTGCCGCTGCTCCTACGGGCCGTACGCCCGCGCGATGGTCCGCATCTGCAAGGAGGAGTCCTTCCACCAGCGCCAGGGCTACGAGCTGCTGCTGGCCCTCAGCCGCGGCACCCCGGAGCAGCACGAGATGGCGCAGGACGCGGTGAACCGCTGGTGGTGGCCGTCCCTGATGATGTTCGGCCCGCCCGACGACGAGTCCGCGCACTCGGCACAGTCGACGGCCTGGAAGATCAAGCGCCACTCGAACGACGAGCTGCGCCAGCGCTTCGTGGACATCTGCGTACCGCAGGCGGAATCCCTCGGCCTGACCCTCCCCGACCCGGACCTCCGGTGGAACGAGGAGCGGGGACAGCACGACTTCGGCCCGATCGACTGGACCGAGTTCCGAGAGGTCCTCAAGGGCAACGGCCCGTGCAACGAACAGCGCATCACGCAGCGCCGGCGCGCCCACGAGGAGGGCGCCTGGGTGCGGGACGCGGCCGCCGCGTACGCCGGCAAGCAGACGGCGAAGCAGGACCCGGCCGGTGCCGGCCACGCAGACGCACACGGAAAGGCCCGAGCATGACGACCCCCGACTGGCCCCTGTGGGAGGTCTTCGTGCGCTCCCGCCGCGGTCTCTCGCACACCCACGCCGGCAGCCTGCACGCGCCGGACGCCGAGCTCGCCCTGCGCAACGCGCGCGATCTGTACACCCGGCGCGGCGAAGGCATCTCGATCTGGGTCGTGCCGTCCACGGCCGTCACGGCCTCCTCGCCCGACGAGAAGGACCCCTTCTTCGAATCGTCCGCGGACAAGCCGTACCGCCACCCGACGTTCTACGACATCCCGGAGGGGGTGGAGCACCTGTGAAGCCCGCACTGCCCGAGACCGGCATCACGGCCGCCGCGGCGCTGGCCCTCGGCGACGACGCGCTGGTGCTCTCGCACCGCCTGGGCGAGTGGGCGGGGCACGCGCCCGTCCTCGAAGAGGAAGTGGCCCTCGGCAATATCGCGCTGGACCTGCTGGGCCAGGCCCGGGTGCTGCTGTCCCTGGTCGGCGACGAGGACGAGCTGGCCTACCTCCGCGAGGAGCGGGCCTTCCGCAACGTCCAGCTGGTGGAGCAGCCGAACGGCGACTTCGCCCACACGATCGCCCGCCAGCTCTACTTCTCCACCTACCAGCGCCTGCTGTACGCGCGGCTGGCCGCCCGGGACGGCGCCTTCGCACCGCTCGCCGCGAAGGCCGTCAAGGAGGTCGCCTACCACCAGGACCACGCCGAGCAGTGGACCCTGCGGCTCGGCGACGGCACCGAGGTGAGCCACGAGCGGATGCGGCGGGCCTGCGAGGCGCTGTGGCGGTTCACGGGTGAGCTCTTCCAGCCGGTGGAGGGCGTCGACGTCGACTGGGCGGAGCTGCAGACGGACTGGCTGGCGTCCGTCTCCGGTGTTCTGCAGCGGACGACTCTCCAGGTGCCGACGGGGCCGCGGTCGGGGGCGTGGGCCGCCGGCGCCGGCCGTGAGGGACTGCACACGGAGTCCTTCGGCCGGATGCTCGCCGAGATGCAGCATCTGCACCGCAGCCACCCGGGGGCGTCATGGTGACCCGCGCCCCCACGGCCGACGCCACCACGGCGACACCCCTCGAAGAGGAACTGCGCCGGCTCGCCGGGTCCGTGCCCGACCCCGAGCTGCCCGTCCTGACCCTCGACGAACTGGGCGTCCTGCGCGCGGTGCACATCCAGGACGGCGGCGCGGTCGACGTCGAGCTGACCCCGACATACACCGGCTGCCCGGCCATCGAGGCGATGTCGGCCGACATCGAGCGCCTGCTGCACGAACACGGCATATGCGAGGTCACCGTGCACACGGTGCTCAGTCCGGCCTGGTCGACGGACGACATCTCGGACGAAGGCCGCCGCAAACTGCGGGAGTTCGGGATCGCCCCGCCCCGCGGCGGTCGTACGACGGGACCGGTGACGGTCGGCCTGGGCCCCACCCGAACGCACACCGCCGGCCCGGAAGCGGTCGCGAGCACCCGGGAAGCGGCCACCACCCCGGATGCGGCGGCTTTCGCGGAATGGGCAGCCACTCCGGATGCGGCGGCTTTCGCGGAATTGGCAGCCACTCCGGATGCGGCGGCTTCCCCGGAGACGGAGCCCATCCGCTGCCCGCACTGCGATGCGGCCGACACGGAGCTGCTCAGCCGCTTCTCGTCCACGGCGTGCAAGGCGCTGCGGCGCTGTCTGTCCTGCCGTGAACCGTTCGACCACTTCAAGGAGTTGTGATGGCCCGCTTCCACCCTCTCGCGGTGGCCGCGGTCGAGCACCTCACGGACGACTCCGTGGCCCTGACCTTCGCCGTGCCCCCGGCCCTGCGCGCGGAGTACCGGCACGCAGCCGGCCAGCACCTCGCCCTGCGGCGCAGCGTCGACGGTACGGAGGTCCGCCGGACGTACTCGATCTGCTCCCCGGCCCCCGCCCCGGCGGACGAGGGTCCGCGGACGCTGACGGTCGGTGTGCGCCTCGTCGACGGCGGCGCCTTCTCGACGTACGCGCTCAAGGAGATCGCCGTCGGGCACGAGCTGGAGGTGATGACGCCGGCGGGACGGTTCACGCTGGAGCCGGCGCCCGGGCTGTACGCGGCGGTCGTCGGCGGCAGCGGAATCACCCCGGTGCTGTCGATCGTCACGACACTGCTGACGCGTGAGCCACAGGCGCGGTTCTGCCTCCTGCGCAGCGACCGCACGTCCGCGTCGACGATGTTCCTGGAGGAGGTCGCCGACCTCAAGGACCGTTTTCCCGACCGGTTCCAGCTGGTGACGGTGCTCTCCCGCGAGGAGCAGCAGGCCGGGCTGCCGTCCGGGCGCCTCGACCAGGAGCGGCTTGCCGCGCTGCTTCCGGCGCTGCTGCCGGTGGACCGGGTCGCGGGCTGGTTCCTGTGCGGGCCGTTCGGTCTGGTGCAGGGCGCCGAACGGGCCCTGCGCGAACTCGGGGTGGCGCGGACCCGCATCCACGAGGAGATCTTCCACGTGGACGCGGGCACCGCACCGACCCCCGCGACGCCGGCTCCCGCGCACAGCACGGTGACCGCGCGGCTGGACGGCCGCGGCGGGACCTGGGCCGTCCAGGACGGCGAGTCACTCCTGGACGCGGTGCTGCGCAACCGTCCCGACGCGCCCTACGCCTGCAAGGGCGGGGTGTGCGGTACGTGCCGCGCCTTCCTCGTCTCCGGCGAGGTGCGCATGGACCGCAACTTCGCGCTGGAACCGGAGGAGACGGACGCGGGATACGTACTGGCCTGCCAGTCCCATCCGGCCACGGAGCAGGTGGAGTTGGACTTCGACCGGTGAGCCGGGGGCCGCGGGCCGCGGCTTGCGGGCCCGTAGCTCGCGGGCCGTGACTCACCGGCCGTAGCTCACCAGCCCTCGCGGGCCGTGACTCACCGGCCCTGGCTCGCGGGCGGGCCGTGGCTCGCGGGCGGTTCCCTTCTCATAGAACCTGTTCTATCTTGACGCTCCGTCAGATCAATGGATCCGGAGATCCCTCCGGTGGGCCGGGGCGTGGGAGGGCAGGACCGTGGACTTCACCTTCACCGAGGAGCAGCAGGCGGCGGCCGAGGCGGCGAAGGCGGTGTTCGCCGGGGTCGCTCCGGACGGCGTGCCCAGCCCCGCCCTCACACCGGGCGCCGTCGCGGAGGACTTCGACCGCGGTCTGTGGGCGAAGCTCGCCGGCGCGGACCTGCTGAGCCTGCTGCTGGACGAGGAGTACGGCGGAGCGGGGCTGGACGCGATCGCCCTGTGTCTGGTCCTGCGCGAGTCCGCGAAGGTGCTGGCCCGGGTGCCCCTGCTGGAGAGCACCGCGGCCGGGGTGACCGTGCAGGCGTACGGGGGACCCGAGTTGAAGGCGGACGTGCTCGCACCGGCCGCCCGCGGCGAACTCGTACTGACCGTCGCAGCGAACGGCCGGACCGGTCACGACCCGGCCGAACTGGCCGTGACCGCACGGCAGGACGGCGACGCATGGGTCCTGGACGGCGCACAGACGGCGGTTCCCTGGGCCCACAACGCCGACTTCACGCTCGTCCCCGCGCACACCGCGGCCGGCCGGACCGTCCTCGCCCTCGTCCCCCGCGTCCACGAAGGGGTCGTACTCGCCGAGCAGATCTCCACCACCGGCGAGCGGCTGGCCGAGCTGCGCCTGGAGTCGGCACGGATCGCCGTGCGGGACGTCATCGACGCGGAGGGCGCGTGGGAGTCACTGCGCGCGCTGCTCGCCACCGGGACGTGCGCGCTGTCGCTCGGGCTCGGGGAGGCCGTACTCGGGATGACGAGCGCCTACACCAGCAAGCGCGAGCAGTTCGGGTTCCCGGTCGCCACCTTCCAGGCCGTCGCCGTGCAGGCCGCCGACCGCTATATCGACCTGCGCGCGATGGAGGCCACGCTGTGGCAGGCCGCGTGGCGGATCAGCACGGGCGCGGGAGGCGCGCTGCCGGCGTCCGGGGACGTGGCCGTCGCCAAGATCTGGGCCTCGGAAGGGGTACGGCGGGTCGTGCAGACCGCGCAGCATCTGCACGGCGGCTTCGGCGCCGACACGGACTACTCCCTCCACCGCTACCACGCCTGGGCCAAGCAACTCGAACTGTCGCTCGGCCCGGCGGCGGCACACGAGGAAGCACTGGGAGATCTCCTGGCCGCCCATCCCCTGGGCTGACCGGCGCTTTGTAGCCGGACGCGAGGGTCCCCTGGGTCGACCCGCCGCAGCCGAACGGAAGAACCCCCTTGGCCAACCCGCCGCAGCCGAACCGAAGAACCCCTGGGCCAACCCGCCGCAGCCGAACGGGGAGCCGGGGGGGAGCGGACGGGAGAGCACAGGGGAGAGCGGACGGGCCGTGAGAGCACAGGGAGAGCGGACGGGCCGGGGCCGGCTGCGTCCCCCGCGCGCGTCTAGAGCACGAACCCCGACGCGCCCTTGTCGTTCACGACCGGGCGGCCCGCGGCGGCCCAGACCTGCATACCGCCGTCGACGTTCACGGCGTCGACGCCCTGCTGGACGAGGTACATCGCGACCTGGGCCGAGCGGCCACCGGAACGACAGATCACGTGGACCTTGCCGTCCTGCGGAGCCGCCTCGGTCAACTCGCCGTAACGCGCCACGAATTCACTGATCGGGATGTGCAGCGCCCCCTCGGCATGACCTGCCTGCCACTCGTCGTCCTCGCGGACGTCCAGCAGAAAGTCTCCGTCCGTGAGGTCCGCGACCTCGACGGTGGGCACACCAGCTCCAAAATGCATGGCCCCGACGCTACCCGACCGGACCGACGGACCGGGGGCGAGGCCCGGAGATCCAACCGGTCGCCCCGCGACATCCAGGCGATCACCCTCGTGCCATCCAACCGGTCGCCTAGCAACGTCCAAGCGGTCACCCCGCGCCGTACAACCGGCCGCCTAGCGACATCCACGCAGCCGCCCGGCGACATCCAGGAGGTCATCCCGCGCCGAACAACCGGTCGGCCCGCGCGGTCTAGCCGATCAGCTCGGCCAGCTGTGTCTCGCGCTCGCCGACCTGGGTCAGAAGCTGTTCGGCGATCTCCTCGAGCAGCCGGTCGGGGTCGTCCGGAGCCAGCTTGAGCATCGCGCCGATCGCGCTCTCCTCCAGCTCGCCGGCGATGAAGGTCAGCATCTCCTTGCGCTGGGAGAGCCATTCGAGGCGGGCGTAGAGCTCCTCGCTGCGGCTCGGCTTCCACTCCACGGGGGCGGGACCTGCGGCCCACTCCTCGGCGAGCTCCCGCAGCAGCTCCGCGTCACCGCGCGCGTAGGCGGCGTTGACCCGGGTGATGAACTCGTCCCGCCGCTTGCGCTCGTCCTCGTCCTGGGCCAGGTCGGGGTGGGCCTTGCGGGCCAGTTCGCGGTAGAGCTTGCGGGCCTCGGTACTGGGGCGCACCCGCTGCGGGGGCCGTACCGGCTGATCCGTCAGCATCGCCGCGGCCTCCGGGAAGAGGCCCTCCGAGTCCATCCAGCCGTGGAACAGCTCCTCGACCCCCGGCATCGGCATGACCCGCGCCCGCGCCTCGTGCGCCTTGCGTACGTCCTCCGGGTCGCCGGTCCGCTCGGCCTGCGCCTCGGCGATCTGCGCCTCCAGTTCGTCGAGCCGCGCGTACATCGGCCCGAGCTTCTGGTGGTGCAGCCGCGAGAAGTTCTCGACCTCCACGCGGAAGGTCTCCACGGCGATCTCGTACTCGATCAACGCCTGCTCGGCGGCGCGTACGGCCCGCTCCAGCCGCGCCTCGGGCCGCGCGTCCTCGCCGGACGCCTCACCGGAGGCCTGCCCGTCCTCGGTCCCGGCGGACGGCTGCTCGGCGCCGGACTCCTGCTCAGCACCAGATTCTTGCTTGGCGCCAGACTCTTGCTTGGCACCAGCCTCCTGCTCGGCGCCAGCCTCCTGCTCGGCACCCGGCGCCGCCCCCGAGACCGCTTCGGCTTCGGGCACCGAGACCGCTTCGGCTTCGGGCACCGAGGCCGGCGCGCTCCCGGCCTCGGACTCCGACCCGGCACCAGGGGACGGCTGTGGCTCCCCCGCACCTCGGGGCCGGCCGTCCGCGGCCTCGCGGGCGTCCGCCTCGGTGCGGTCGGGCTGGCTGTGCTCGGCTTCCGGGGTTGTCACTCGTCCAGCCTAGGCCACGGCCGCAGGCGGCTCGTGGCCTTCCCCACCGCGCCACCCGACGCCATGCCCGCGTCACCGCCCCCGACGCCATGCCCGCGTCACCGCCCCACGACGCCCGGCCCGCGTCACCGCCCCACGTCGTCCGCCCCCCGCCGGTGATCCGCCCGCGTCACCGCCCGTCCGCACGCCCGGCGTCGCCGTCCGGCGTCGCTCGCCCGCGTCAGCGCCCCGACCCGAGCGAGGGAGAGGCAGCCCGCGTCACCGGTCCTCGCGACCGGCCCCTGCTGCTCCCGTCATACCCCCAGCTCCGCGGCTGTCCGGCCGGCCCTGACCGCTGCCACCAGGTCAGCGTGGTCCGCCTCCGTGCGGTCCGCGTAGAGGAGGGCGAAGGAGGCGATCGCCTCGTCCAGCTCCTCGTTCTTGCCGCAGTAGCCGGCTATCAGGCGCGGGTCGGCGCTGTGCGAGTGGGCGCGGGCGAGCAGGGCTCCGGTCATCCGGCCGTAGTCGTCGATCTGGTCGGCGGCGAGCGCGGCGGGGTCGACGCTGCCCTTGCGGTTGCGGAACTGGCGTACCTGGAAAGGACGGCCGTCGACCGATGTCCAGCCCAGCAGGAAGTCGCTGACGACCTGCATGCTCTTCTGCCCGAGCACCACCCGGCGGCCCTCGTGGTCCACATTGGGCACGGTGTGGCCAGAGGTCGCGAGATGGGGGAGCAGCGCCGACGGACGCGCCTCCTTCACCTGGAGGACGAGGGGTTCTCCACGGTGATCCAGCAGCAGCACGACATACGAGCGGGTGCCGACGCTGCCCGTGCCGACGACACGGAACGCGACGTCGTGCACGGCGTAGCGGGCGATGAGGGGGAGACGGTCCTCCGACAGGGTCGTCAGGTAGGTCTCCAGGGCGGACACGACCGCCGCCGCCTCCGCGTCCGGCACGCGGCGCAGCACGGGTGGCGCGTCGACGAACCGCCGTCCGCCGCCGTCCACCACCTCGGTCGACTTGGCGGCGAAGCGCCCGCTGGTGTTGGCCCGCGCCTTCTCCGAGACCCGGTCCAGCGTGCCGAGCAGATCGTGGGCGTCGGCGTGCGAGACGAGTTCCTCGTCCGCGATGGCGTTCCACGCGTCGAGGACCGGCAGCTTCGCGAGCAGGCGCATGGTGCGTCGGTAGGCACCGACCGCGTCGTGCGCTGCCGCGCGGCAGGTGTCCTCGTCCGCTCCCGCCTCGCGGCCGGCGAGCACGAGGGAGGCGGCGAGCCGCTTGAGGTCCCACTCCCAGGGGCCGTGCGCCGTCTCGTCGAAGTCGTTCAGATCGATGACGAGGCTCCCTCGCGCGTCGCCGTACAGGCCGAAGTTCGCCGCGTGGGCGTCGCCGCAGATCTGGGCGCCTATGCCGGTCATGGGGGTGCGCGCGAGGTCGTACGCCATGAGGCCGGCCGAACCGCGCAGGAAGGCGAAGGGCGTGGCGGCCATCCTGCCGACGCGTATCGGCGTGAGCTCGGGGAGGCGGCCCCGATTGGACTCCTCGACCGCGGTCACCGCGTCCGGCCGGCCGGCGTCCGGCGTGAACCCGGCGTGCGCGGCGCGCGGCACCCGGCGGCGCAGCGCCTTGCCCTCCTTCTTGGGGGAGCCCTCGACGGGCCACGCCGCGAACCCCCGGACCCCAGCCGCCGCGGACACCGCAGACACCGCAGACACTGACACCGCAGACACCGCAGACACCGCTGACACCGCGGAATCCCCGGGTGCCTGCTGTGCCGGAATCACTGCACTGACCTCGGTCATCGCGACCGCCTCCCCCGCGCACGAACATCAACTCGTGATGACCGTACCGCCGGTCGCGACAGCGCGTCAGACCCTGTGGACAACTCCGCGGCCGAGGCCGCGAACCACGCGCCGGAGCAGCCCCACCACCGGACTACTTCCCCAGCGGCCCGGGGCAGGGCCCACTTCCCGGGAGGTGGGCCTCCGCCCAGGCGCCGAGTTCCTTGAGGGCCGGCTCCAGCGCGGCCCCCGCCTCCGTGAGGCGGTACGACACCCGCAGCGGGGGACCCTCGTCGACCTCGCGCACGACCAGTCCCGCCGCGCCGAGTTCCGTGAGCCGGTCCGAGAGCATCCGTTCGCTGATTCCGGGGATCGCCCTGCGCAGGTCGGCGAAGTGCACGGGGTGCTGGAGCAGCACGGCCACGATCAGGCCGGTCCAGCGCTTTCCGAACAGCTCGAAGACCCGTGCCATGCCGTCATCGACTTTCTGACACGGCCCTGCGGCGAGGCTTTCCGGCTCTGGCATGGGTCCAGAGTACTGCGTTCCCACAAGGGGATGAAAAAAAGTAAGTGACTGTGTTATCTATAGTTAGGTACGAAACAGAAGGCCCTCTCGGCTCACCGCCGGAGCGTCCCCCGTTCTTTCCTTGGAGACCCCCATGGCCACCCTTCTCCACATTGATTCGTCCGTGTTCCCCGCTTCCGCGTCCACGTCCCGCGCGGTCACCGACGCCTTCCGCAAGACCTGGGAGGAGCAGCACCCCGAGGGCACGGTGATCTACCGCGACCTCGCCGCGAACCCCGTGCCGCACATCACCGCCGAGGCCCACACCGCCGGATTCGCCGCCCCGGACACGCACACCCCCGAGCAGGCCGCCGCCTTCGCCGCGCGTCTGGAGTTCATCGAGGAGCTGGAGCAGGCCGACGCCGTACTGATCGGCGCCCCGATGTACAACTTCTCGATCCCGTCGACGCTGAAGGCGTGGCTGGACAACGTGATCCTGATGGGCCGCACCGCCATGTCGGAGGAGTCGAAGGTCAAGGGCACCCCGGTCACCGTCGTCGCCAGCCGCGGCGGCTCCTACGCGCCGGGCACCCCGCGCGAGCCCTTCGAGTACGTGCAGAACTACCTGGAGGCGGCCCTGCGGGACATTCTCGCCCTGGACGTCACGTTCATCGTCCCGGAGCTCACCATGGCGCCCCAGAACCCGGCGATGGCCGAGCTGATCCCCCTGTTCGAGGCCTCCCGTACGCAGGCCCTGGACGCCGCCACCACCCGGGCGAAGGAACTCGCCGAGCGCTTCGCCGCGTAACCCGGGACCGGCGCGACTCCGGCCCCCCCCCATCTCCAGGACCGGCCCATCTCCGGACCCGCCCCATCTCCAGGACCGGCCCATCTCCGGGACCGACCCGCCTCCGGGACCGACCCCGAAACCGGCCGCTTCTGAGACCGACCAGCACCGATCAGGTCGGGCCGGGACCGGCCAGCACCGGTCAGGTCAGGCCAGCATCGGCCAGCACCGGCCAGGCACGGTCAGGACCGGCCGCCCCTCGCACGCGCGCGCCGCGTGGCCGCCCCCGCCCAGGGACAGCCGCACGGCGCGCGCGTGCGTGTTGACGCACACCCACACCCCCCGGCAACGTGACCTGGACGTATGCGAGTCTTCGCCAGAGCGACATGAGGAGCAGGCGATGACTGAGACCGCGAAGGCGACGCCCCAGCGGCGGCACGCCCAGGCGAACCGGCGGCGCATCCTGGAGGCGGCGCGCGAAAGCCTCAGCGTGGATCCCGACACCACCATCGACGACATCGCCCGCGCGGCCGGGGTCGCCCGCCGTACGCTCTACGGCCATTTCGCGAGCCGTGAGGAACTCCTCGACGCCCTGGCCGACGACGCCGTGGAAACGGTCCGGCAGACCTTCGTCGAACTCCGGGTACCCGGCGAGGCGCCCGACGTGGCCCTGGCCCGCTTCACGCTGGCCGTCTGGGGCATCGGGGACCGCTATCGCATGCTCATCGCGCTCGGCCGCCGCGGGCTGAAAGGCGGCATCCACGGCGTGCTGACGCCCGTACGCGCTCTGGCCACGGAGTTGCTGGCCGAGGGGCAGCGGGACGGGGTGTTCGCCGACCACCTGCCCGCGGAGGTCCTCGCGCACGCGCACGAGTCCATGGTCATCTCGCTGCTGGAGTCGGTGAACAACGGCACGTGGGAGGGGTCGGCCTCGGCCGCCACCACAGCGATCCTGCTGGCCTCCGGGAGGACACCGGCCGAGGCGGACGCCGTACTGCGCCAGGTGTCTACCGAAACGGGCGACGCAACCGACGACTGAGCGGCGCACCGGCACCGAAGACGCAACCGACGACTGAACCGCACCGGCACGGGCACGGGCACGGGCACGGGCATCCGGGACCCGCCGCTCCTCGGGCCCCGGATGCCCTGCGCGCGGGGCGCCGGTGAGGCGGGCCCGCGCGGGCCGGACAGGGGACAGCCGTCCGTCCCCACAGCAGCTGTCTGCACCCGTCCGGCCCGGTCCTGTGGCACCTGGCCGGCGCTCAGGCGCCGGCGGTGGTGTGAAAAGTGACGTCCTTTCCGGAGAGCGTGGCGGTGAGTCCGTCGGGAGTGGTGGTGAGGCTCTTCAGGGCCAGGCCCGCCGGGACGCCGTCGAGCTTCAACTCCCGCTCCAGGACGCCGGACAGGTCGGCCTTCAGACTCGCCGGCAGGGCGCCCTCGACCCGTACGGACCGGAAGGCGATCGTGTCGGCGCCCGCGACCGCCACCCGGGCGCTCGCGGTGGCCTCGCCCACCAGTGGCAGATCGGTGCCGGCCTCGATGCGGGGTGCGCCCTTCCTGCTGTCGTCGCTGTAGCGGACGTCCAGACCGAGCGCTTCGGACAGGTCCCGGTACGACACGAACGCCGTGGCCTCGGCGGAGGCTGCGTGCGCCGCCGAGGCGTCCGACGAGCGCCTCAGCCGGTCGAGTCGGACCTTGAGCCGGGTGACGGGCATCCGGCGACCGTCCTGGCCGGCGGGTATGTCCGACTCCTCTATGTCGACACGGTCCAGCGTGCCGCCGGCCAGCTGGGTGAGGACGGGGAAGCCGTGGACGGTCACCTCGGGCTTGGACGTCAGGCCCTGGGCGTCCTGGAAGGCGTCGGCAGTGGAGTGCTCGGTCCAGGCGAGCGCGGCGCGGTCCGCGGCGGCGCTCATCCCGGCCAGGGCGACGGCCGCGACGACGTACTTCCGCCAGCCGCGCAGCGCTCCACGCGCGCGTGGACGTGCACGCAGGCTCGTCATGACGCACCGCCCGAGGATCCGGCCCGCGAGGCACCGGAAGCCGCAACACCCGAGACCGACGAGGCCGACGAGACCGACGAGACCGACGCATCGGACGCCGAAGCCCCGGCGTCCGAATCCCCCGCCCCCGAGGGCGACCCGGAATCCGTATCGGCCCCCGAATCAGAATCAGAATCAGAACCCGAATCCGAATCCGAATCCGAATCCTCGCCCTCGGCCGCCTCCGTGACGACGGTCACCGTGCTTCCCCCGGCCACCTCACTGCCCGGTTCCGGAGTGCTGGAGGTCACGACGGCGTCCGAAGCGCCGGACGAGCCGGACGCGACGCTCACGTCGAGTCCGAGATCACCGAGCTCGCTGCGGACCTCGGCGAGCGTCTTGCCGACGAGGTCGGCGGGCACCTGGACCGTCTCCACCGCGCCGGCCACCTTCACGTCCACGGTCGTACCGGGCTCGACCTCCTGGCCGTCCGCGACGCTCTGCCCGACGACGGTGCCGGACTCGGCTCCGCTGTCGACCTCGGTCGTACTGCCCAGCGTGAGGTCCTGCGCGGCGAGCAGGGCCTTGGCCTCGGCGACGGTCGCGCCGGTGAGGTCCGGGACCGTGGACTCGGCGGCCGCCCTGGCCACGGTGAGGGTGATCTCCGTGCCCTTCTCGACCCGGTCGCCGCCCGGTGGGTCCTGGTCGAGCACCGTGCCGGGGTCCTCCCCGGAGGTGACGTGCCTGGTGTTCACCTTGAAGCCCTGCTCGTCGAGAATCCGGGCCGCCGCGTCCTCGTCCTTGCCCGTGACGTCCGGCACCTCGGCCTTCGCGACGCCGGTGGAGACGGCGGCGGCGACCGCCTGATCCTTACCGTCCTCGCCCGTGTCGGGCGGTCCCCCGCCGAACAGGAGCCAGCCGAGCGCCAGCGCGCCGGCGGCCACGAGGACACCGGCCGTCGCGAGCACAGCCGTGGACTTCGTCCCACCGCCGCCCGAAAACGCCTCGTCCTCGCCTTCGTCCTCGCCCTCGTCCACGACTTCGTGGTCGCCGTACTGCGCCTCGTACCACCCCGCGTCGGCCGGCACCGGAGGAGGTACGGCGACGGCGGCCGGCCCGCCCCACCCGAGGCAGGCCTCGACGTCGGCGCGCATCTCGTCGGCGGACTGGTAGCGGACGTCACGGTCCTTGGCGAGGGCCCGCAGGACGACGGCGTCGAGCTCGGGGGTGACCCCGGGGTTGTGGAGACTCGGCGGCTGCGGCACCTCCTGGACGTGCTGGTACATCACCGCCATCGGGGAGTCACCGGTGAACGGCGGCCGCAAGGTGAGCAGTTCGTAGAGCAGGCAGCCGACGGAGTACAGGTCGGACCGGGCATCGACCTGCTGTCCGAGTGCCTGTTCCGGGGAGAGGTACTGCGCGGTGCCGACGACGGCCGACGGCTGCGTCATCGTCATCCCGGCGTCGGCCATGTCCCGGGCGATGCCGAAGTCCATCACCTTGACCTGCCCGGCGCGCGTCAGCATGACGTTGGCGGGCTTGATGTCCCGGTGCACGATGCCGCCGCGGTGCGAGTAGGCGAGTGCCTGGAGGATGCCGGCGGCGATCTCCAGGATCCGTTCGGGCAGCAAAGTGCGCCCGGAGTAAAGGAGTTCCCGCAAGGTGAAGCCGTCGACGTACTCCATCACGATGTACGGCAGGGACATGCCGGCGCCGGCGGCAGCGTCGTACGCCCTGTCCTCGCCGGTGTCGTAGACCGCGGCGATGGCCGGGTGGTTGAGCGAGGCGGTGGACTGCGCCTCGCGACGGAACCGGGCGTGGACGACCGGGTCCTGGGCGAGATCGGCGCGGAGCGTCTTCACGGCGACGGTGCGGCCGAGCCGGGTGTCCTGGGCGAGGTACACCTCGGCCATGCCGCCGCGGCCGAGCACCTGCCCCAGCTCGTAGCGCCCGCCGAAGGCCCGTACGGCACCGCTGGCGGCCGGATCCGGGTACCAGCCGGAGTCACCGGCCCCTGCCGCGCCGGGCGCCCCGTAGCCGGCGGCCGACGGATCGGGCCCCGGGCAGCCATAGCCGTAGTCCGTGCTCGGGTAGCCGTAGCCGGTGCCGGGCCGGGCTTCCGGATAGAGGTGGGTCAGGTCGTCCGACCCGCCAGGGTTCACCGCACGTCCCCGGACGAGGCCGCGCGGGCGGTGCGGACCGGCCGGACGTGACGGACCGGCCGGACGTGACGCCCCAGGCTTTCGCACATGACGGATCTCGACACCGCACTACCTCTTTCGACTGTGAGCGTCGGGCACATACTTGCACACCAATGAGCAAGTACGGAACGGCGGGAGGACCGGCCCCGGACCCACCCCGCGCGCGCAGGCCGGTCAGGCCATGCACAAAAAGGAGGGCCCCGACCGTGAGATACGTCACCGTCGGGGCCCTGCCGTGCCGCACCGTCCGGGCCGGAGCCCGTCCGCACACGCAAGAAACGGGCCCCACCAGGACTTGCGTCTCTGGTGAAGACCCGTTTCTCGGTTCTTCGCTGTGCGCGAGGGGGGAGTTGAACCCCCACGCCCTTTCGGGCACTGGAACCTGAATCCAGCGCGTCTGCCTATTCCGCCACCCGCGCATTGGGTGTGTCCTCGGTCTCTCACCGCGTGGTGGGAGCGCCTGTCGACATGCAGAAGATTAGCACGCTGCATGGGGTGGAATCACATCCCTTTCCCGGGCCCCGGTGCCCCCTGCAGGCCCCCGCGCGAGGCCCCCGGACCGGGAAGCGTCCCGTCCGCGTACGAAGTGGAAGCGGTTCACGTATCAACCTCGTACCGGTCCTGCGCATCTCCCCAGGAGCCGGACAGGGTGCACAGTCAGGTGCGGGACACTGGTCGTGCGCCGCCTCTACGATCCTGGGCAGAAGGAGTTCGAAGAGGTGCTCCGGAGGGAACTTCGGGAGGGGACTCCGGAAGGCGTCGACACCCGTCGACCGGGCCGACAGGGGGAACCAGCCGATTTCCCGGCGCGTGGATACGATCAGTAAGCAGTATCAGGACGACGGCGAGCAGTATGAGCAGCACGCCGTCGGCGGCACACAGGACGATGTCGAAGGAGGAGGTGCCCCATGGGAGTCCTGAAGAAGTTCGAGCAGCGTCTCGAAGGTCTGGTCAACGGCACCTTCGCCAAGGTGTTCAAGTCCGAGGTCCAGCCCGTGGAGATCGCGGGAGCGCTCCAGCGCGAGTGCGACAACAACGCGACGATCTGGAACCGCGAGCGGACCGTCGTACCCAATGACTTCATCGTGGAGCTGAGCACTCCGGACTTCGAGCGCCTCAGCCCGTACTCGGGCCAGCTCGGCGACGAGCTCGCCGGCATGGTGCGCGACTACGCGAAGCAGCAGCGCTACACCTTCATGGGTCCCATCAAGGTCCATCTGGAGAAGGCGGACGACCTGGACACCGGTCTGTACCGGGTCCGCAGCCGTACGCTCGCCTCCTCCGCGAACCAGCAGGCTCCCGCGTCCGCTCCGGCGGGCCCGGCGAGCCCGGCCGCGGGCCGCCCCGGCGGATACGGCTATCCGCCGGCCGCCCAGCCCGCGGGCGCACCTCCGATGCCGTCCGCGCCGCCGCCCGGCGGCCGTCCCGGCGCGGCCCCCCAGGGCCAGCGGCCCGCAGCGGGCCCGCAGCCGGGCACCCGGACACGGCACTGGATCGAGATCAACGGCACCCGCCATCAGATCTCCCGCCCGACGCTGGTGCTGGGCCGCAGCACCGAAGCCGACGTGCGGATCGACGACCCCGGCGTATCCCGCCGGCACTGTGAGATCCGGACCGGAACGCCCTCGACGATCCAGGATCTCGGGTCCACCAACGGCATCGTGGTGGACGGGCAGCACACCACCCGCGCTACGCTCCGCGACGGCTCGCGGATCGTCGTGGGCAGCACCACCATCATTTACCGGCAAGCCGAAGGGTGAAGCGGGGGCAATGTCAGAGCTGACCCTCACGGTCATGCGGCTGGGTTTCCTGGCCGTACTGTGGCTGTTCGTGATCGTGGCCGTGCAGGTCATCCGCAGCGACCTGTTCGGAACGCGCGTCACACAGCGCGGCTCGCGCCGGGACGCCAACAGGCCGCAGCAGGCCGCGCGCCAGGCCGCGCCGCCGCAACAGCGGCAGCAGCAGGCGCCACCACCGAGCGGTGGCGGCAGCCGGCAGCGTCGCGGTTCCCCCACCAAGCTGGTCGTCTCGGAGGGCACCCTCACGGGCACGACCGTCGCGCTGCAGGGCCAGACCATCACCCTGGGCCGCGCGCACGACTCCACGATCGTCCTCGACGACGACTACGCGTCCAGCAGGCACGCCCGGATCTACCCGGACCGGGACGGCCAGTGGATCGTCGAGGACCTCGGATCCACGAACGGCACCTATCTCGACCGGGCCCGGCTCACGACCCCCACACCGGTCCCGCTGGGCGCGCCGATCCGCATCGGCAAGACCGTCATCGAGCTGCGGAAGTAGTACCAGTCATGAAAGAGCGCGAGCGGAGCGAGCACGCAACGACGGTCCACACGACGGACCCCGGCGCGCTCCCGACCGGAGGGTGGGCACCGTGCGGATGTACCCGGAGCCGACGGGCGAGGTGCGCATGAGTCTGTCACTGCGCTTCGCCGCCGGATCGCACAAAGGCATGATCCGCGAGGGCAACGAGGACTCCGGTTACGCCGGTCCACGGCTGCTCGCGATCGCCGACGGGATGGGCGGCCAGGCCGCCGGTGAGGTCGCCAGCTCCGAGGTGATCTCCACGATCGTCGCGCTCGACGACGACGTGCCCGGCTCCGACATCCTCACCTCGCTCGGCACCGCCGTGCAGCGGGCCAACGACCAGCTGCGGATGATGGTCGAGGAGGACCCCCAACTGGAGGGCATGGGCACCACGCTCACCGCCCTGCTGTGGACCGGCCAGCGCCTCGGCCTCGTCCACGTCGGCGACTCCCGCGCCTACCTCCTGCGCGACGGCGTCCTCACCCAGATCACGCAGGACCACACCTGGGTACAGCGCCTCGTCGACGAGGGACGCATCACCGAAGAGGAAGCCACCACCCACCCGCAGAGGTCCCTCCTCATGCGCGCGCTGGGCAGCGGCGACCACGTCGAACCGGACCTGTCCATCCGCGAAGTCCGCGCCGGCGACCGGTACTTGATCTGCTCCGACGGCCTCAGCGGCGTCGTCTCCCATCAGACGATGGAGGACACCCTCGCCAGCTACCAGGGCCCGCAGGAGACCGTGCAGGAGCTGATCCAGCTCGCGCTGCGCGGCGGCGGCCCCGACAACATCACCGTCATCGTGGCCGACGTCCTCGACATCGACAGCGGTGACACCCTCGCCGCCCAGCTCTCCGACACCCCGGTCGTCGTGGGCGCCGTCGCCGAGAACCAGCACCAGCACCAGCTGCACGACAACGGCGCGATGCAGACGCCCGCCGGCCGTGCCTCCAGCCTCGGCCGGCAGGTCCCGGGACAGGGCGGCGGCGAGTTCGGCCCGCCCGGCTCCGGCGACACCACCGGCTTCGTCCCCGCCGGCACCTTCGGCGGCTACTCGGACGAGGACTTCGTCAAGCCGCGCACCGGCCGCAAGTGGCTGAAGAGATCCTTCTACACCGTGCTCGTCCTCGCCGTCATCGGCGGCGGCCTCTACGGCGGCTACCGCTGGACACAGACGCAGTACTACGTCGGCGCCCAGGACGAACACGTCGCGCTGTACCGCGGCATCAGCCAGGACCTGGCCTGGGTCTCGCTCTCGAAGGTCGAGAAGGACCACCCCGAGATCGAACTCAAGTACCTGCCGCCGTATCAGCAGAAGCAGGTCAAGGAGACCATCGCCGAGGGCGGCCTCAGCGACGCGCAGTCGAAGATCGACGAGCTCGCCGTGCAGGCGTCCGCGTGCAAGAAGGACTCCGAGCGCCGTGCCGCCGAGAGCCAGAACAACGCCAAGACCGGCGAAGGCGAGGCCGGTGGCGTCACGGGAACCACAAAGACCTCACTGACGTCCAAGGCCACATCGACGCCGACACCCAACCCGTCGTCGTCGGCGCCGTCGTCCTCCAAGTCCAAGACCGCACCCACTCCCACACCCGGCCCCAGCCTCTCGGACGAAGAGCAGAAGCTGGTCTCGCTGTGCGGTAAGCAGTAAGCAGCCGTGAGGGGCCCTGTCACACCATGAGCAGTAGTACGAACTCGTCGACGCACCAGACGTCCACGATCGGCTCGATCGGTACACCGAGCCGCCGCAACACCGAGCTGGCACTACTGGTGTTCGCCGTGGTCATCCCGGTGTTCGCCTACGCCAACGTGGGCCTCGCCATCAACGACTCGGTGCCGCCCGGCCTGCTGAGCTACGGCCTCGGCCTCGGCCTGCTCGCCGGCGTCGGCCACCTCGTCGTCCGCAAGTTCGCGCCGTACGCCGACCCGCTGCTGCTGCCGCTGGCAACGCTGCTCAACGGCCTCGGACTCGTCGTCATCTGGCGGCTCGACCAGTCGAAGCGGCTGCAGGGCCTGCCCAACTTCGTCGAGGCCGCGCCCCGCCAGCTGCTGTACACCGCGCTCGGCATCGCCCTGTTCGTCGTCGTGCTGATCTTCCTCAAGGACCACCGCGTCCTGCAGCGCTACACGTACATCTCCATGGTCGGCGCCCTCGTCCTGCTGCTCCTGCCGCTGGTCCCCGGCCTCGGCCTGAACGTCTTCGGCGCCAAGATCTGGATCTCCATCGCCGGATTCACCATCCAGCCCGGCGAGTTCGCGAAGATCGTCCTCGTCGTCTTCTTCGCCGGCTACCTCATGGTGAAGCGCGACGCGCTGGCCCTCGCCAGCCGCCGCTTCATGGGGCTCTACCTGCCGCGCGGCCGCGACCTCGGCCCGATCCTCGTCGTCTGGTTCGTCTCCATCATCATCCTGGTCTTCGAGACCGACCTCGGTACGTCGCTGCTGTTCTTCGGCATGTTCGTGATCATGCTGTACGTCGCCACCGAGCGGACCAGCTGGATCGTCTTCGGTCTGCTGATGTCCGCGGCCGGCGCCGTCGGCGTCGCCTCCTTCGAGACGCACGTCCAGCAGCGCGTCCAGGCCTGGCTCGACCCGATGAAGGAATACACGCTCAGCCAGCAGAACATCGCAGGCCACTCCGAGCAGTCCATGGAAGCCCTCTGGGCCTTCGGCTCCGGCGGCACCCTCGGCACCGGCCTCGGCCAGGGCAACTCCGACCTGATCAAGTTCGCCGCCAACTCCGACTTCATCCTCGCCACCTTCGGCGAGGAGCTGGGCCTCGCCGGCATCATGGCGATCCTGCTGATCTACGGCCTGATCGTGGAGCGGGGCGTGCGCACCGCGCTCGCCGCCCGCGACCCGTTCGGCAAGCTGCTCGCCGTCGGCCTCTCCGGCGGCTTCGCACTCCAGGTCTTCGTGGTCGCCGGCGGCGTCATGGGCCTGATCCCGCTCACCGGCATGACGATGCCGTTCGTGGCGTACGGCGGATCCTCCGTCATCGCCAACTGGGCGCTGATCGGCATCCTGATCCGCATCAGCGACACCGCCCGCCGGCCCGCGCCCGCCCCCGCCCCGAACCCCGACGCCGAGATGACCCAGGTGGTCCGCCCGTGAACAAGCCCCTGCGCCGGATCGCGATCTTCTGCGGGTTGCTCGTCCTCGCCCTGCTCGCCCGGGACAACTGGCTCCAGTACGTCCAGGCCGACTCCCTCAAGGACGACCCCAAGAACCGCCGCGTCGCCATCGAGCGCTACGCCAAACCGCGCGGCAACATCATCGTCGACGGCGAGTCGATCACCGGCTCCAAGAAGACCGAAGGCAGCGACTTCGAGTACAAGCGCACCTACAAGGACGGCGCGATGTGGGCGCCCGTCACCGGGTACGCCTCACAGGCCTTCGGGGCCACCCAGCTGGAGTCCATCGACGACGGCATCCTCACCGGCAACGACGACCGGCTCTTCTTCCGCAACACGCTCGACATGATCACGGGCAAGAAGGAGCAGGGCGGCAACGTCGTCACCACCCTCAACTCGGCCGCGCAGAAGGCCGCGTACGACGGACTGCTGAAGCAGGGCAAGGGCGCCGTCGCCGCGATCGACCCGGAGACCGGCGCGATCCTGGCGCTGGCCTCCACCCCGTCGTACGACCCGTCGACCTTCGCCGGGAACTCCACGACGACGGACACCAAGGCCTGGCAGAAGATCCAGAAGAAGAACGACCCGGACGACCCGATGCTCAACCGGGCACTGCGCGAGACCTACCCGCCCGGCTCCACCTTCAAGGTCGTCACCGCCGCCGCGGCACTGCAGGACAAGCTCTACACCAGCGCCGACGACAAGACCGACTCGCCGCTGCCCTACACCCTGCCGAACACAACGACCGAGCTGAAGAACGAGGGGAACATTCCCTGCAAGAACGCCACGATGCGCGTGGCGCTCAGGTACTCCTGCAACACCGTCTTCGGCAAGATCGGCGCCGACCTCGGCAAGGACAAGATGGTGGCGGAGGCCGAGAAGTTCGGCTTCAACTCCGAGCAGTTCACCCCGGTCCGCTCCAGCGCCTCCAACTTCCCCACGAAGATGGACCAGCCGCAGACCGCGCTCAGCTCGATCGGCCAGTTCGAGACCGCCGCGACCCCCCTGCAGATGGCCATGGTGGCCTCCGCCGTCGCCAACAACGGCACCCTGATGAAGCCGTACATGGTCGACAAGCTGCAGGCCCCGAGCCTCGACGTCATCTCGCAGACCGAGCCCGAGAAGATGAGCGAGCCGCTCACCGAGGAGAACGCCCAGATCCTCCAGTCGATGATGGAGACGGTCGTCAAGGAGGGCACCGGCACGAACGCCCAGATCAGCGGCGTCACCGTGGGCGGCAAGACGGGTACCGCCCAGCACGGTGTCGACAACAGCGAGAACCCGTACGCCTGGTTCATCTCCTACGCCAAGCAGAGCGACGGCAGCTCGCCGGTCGCCGTGGCCGTGGTGGTCGAGGACGAGAGCGCCAACCGTGACGACATCTCGGGTGGTGGTCTCGCGGCGCCCATCGCGAGGAACGTGATGAAGGCGGTCATCGACAGCAAGAAGTGACCCCTGTCACGTCCCCTTCACATCGGTGCACGTAGCGATACCGGTCCTGTATCGGGTGACGGGCTTGGCCAGGTCACACAAGGCGAGCCGGGTACGGTATGCCCGGACGGCACACCGCCGGACCACACAAAGGTGCGGTCGGGACCGACGGAGAGGGCTGGTAGGTAGCTATGGAAGAGCCGCGTCGCCTCGGCGGCCGGTACGAGCTGGGCCACGTGCTCGGCCGTGGTGGCATGGCGGAGGTCTACCTCGCGCATGACACCCGGCTCGGCCGCACGGTGGCGGTGAAGACGCTGCGAGCCGACCTCGCGCGCGATCCGTCGTTCCAGGCCCGGTTCCGCCGGGAGGCCCAGTCGGCCGCCTCGCTCAACCATCCCGCGATCGTCGCCGTGTACGACACGGGTGAGGACTACATCGACGGCACCTCCATCCCGTACATCGTGATGGAGTACGTCGACGGGTCCACGCTGCGCGAGCTGCTGCACTCCGGGCGCAAGCTGCTGCCCGAGCGCACCCTGGAGATGACCATCGGCATCCTCCAGGCCCTCGAGTACTCGCACCGCGCCGGCATCGTCCACCGCGACATCAAGCCCGCCAACGTCATGCTGACGCGCAACGGCCAGGTCAAGGTCATGGACTTCGGCATCGCCCGCGCCATGGGCGACTCCGGCATGACGATGACGCAGACCGCCGCGGTCATCGGCACGGCCCAGTACCTCTCGCCCGAGCAGGCGAAGGGCGAACAGGTCGACGCCCGATCCGACCTGTACTCGACCGGCTGCCTGCTCTACGAGCTGCTGACCGTACGGCCGCCCTTCATCGGCGACTCCCCGGTCGCGGTCGCCTACCAGCACGTGCGCGAGGAACCACAGCCGCCGAGCGTCTTCGACCCCGAGATCACGCCCGAGATGGACGCCATCGTCCTGAAGGCGCTGACCAAGGACCCCGACTACCGCTACCAGTCCGCCGACGAGATGCGGATCGACATCGAGGCCTGCCTCGACGGCCAGCCCGTCGCGGCCACCGCCGCCATGGGCTCCGTCGGCTACGGCGGCTACCCCGACGACCAGCCCACGACGGCCCTGCGCTCCACAGACGCCGGCGCCACGTCGATGCTGCCCCCGATGAACCCGGACGACGGCAGCTACGGCTACGACGACCGCCCCGACCGCCGCCGCCAGAAGAAGTCGAACACCTCGACGATCCTGCTGGTCGTGGCCGGCATCCTCGTCCTCGTCGGCGCCATCCTGATCGGCAAGTGGGCCTTCGGAGGCAACGGGGCAAACGACTCGTCCTTCGCCGCGCCGAACTTCGTGGGTCAGCCGAAGGACGACGCCCGGCAGATGGCCGAGAACGTCGAGCTGAAGGTGACCTTCAGCTCGAAGGCCTGCGAGAACCAGAAGACAGGCAACATCTGCAGCCAGAACCCGCAGCCCAAGGCCCAGGTGAACAAGGGCGACACGGTCAATCTGGTGGTGTCGACGGGCGCGCCGAAGGTGGCGGTACCGAACGTCATCGACGATCCCCTCGCCGATGCGAAGGACACGCTCGAGGCCGACAAGTACCAGTTCCAGGTCGAAACGCAGACCAAGGAGTCCAGCCAGGAGCCCGGCACCGTCCTCGCACAGGACCCGGATCCGGGCAAGGAGGTGGAGAAGGGATCGACGATCACCCTCACCATCGCCAAGGAGAAGAAGCAGTCCACCGTCCCCGACGTCACCGGCAAGACCTGTGACGAGGCCAAGCAGCAGATGCAGGACAACGATCTGGTCGGCTCCTGCACCGAGGTGGAGACCGGCGACCAGTCGAAGGTCGGCAAGGTCATCCAGACCACCCCGGCGGCCAACTCCACCGCCGACCCGAACTCCACGGTGACCATCCAGATCGGCAAGGCCGCCGAGAAGCAGAAGGTCTCCGTTCCGAACCTGGCCGGTCAGCGGCTCAAGGATGCCAAGAAGGCCCTCCAGGACGCGGGACTGCAGGTCGGCAACATCAACGGCTCCCAGGACGACAACGCGTTCGTCATCGTCTCCGATCCCGCGGGTGGCACCCAGGTCGACCAGGGCAGCGCGGTCAACCTGCAGACCACGGGCCAGTCCGGCGACAACGGCGGCGGCAACGGCAACGGCGGCATCTTCGGAGGCGTCACCGGAACCGCGGCCCGCACGGAGGACTGACCGCCTCTCCGGCCACGACCGAGCCCCGGCACCCCTCGCGGATGCCGGGGCTCCGTCATGCCCGCCCGGGTCCCGCCGCCCAGGTCCCACCGCGCGTCCCGCCGGCCTCGAACCGCAACCTCGTACGACCTTCGACCACACCTTCGTACTTTCCGACTCGTTGAACGGAGGGGGTGGGGCCAGAGCTCTGCCCCGGCCGGGCGGCCACCTGGCCACGACACGAGGGGAAGGGGCAGAGCGTGATCAACGAAGCGGCGCTGCTGGAATCGAAGGCCCTGCGCAGCGGTGTGCTGGAACGCACGGACGTACTCGACAGAGTCAAGGCCCTGTCCCTGCTGCCGGACGGGATGCATGTGACTACGGCGATGGTGGCGGCGTATTTCCACGTCGGCGTCAAGGCGATCGAATCCCTCGTGATCGACCACCGGGAGGAGCTTGAGGCCAACGGCTACCGCGTGTTGGCAGGTACAGAACTGACCTCCTTCAAGGAGGTCTGTGGAATCCAGTCACGCACCCGAGCGCTCGCGCTGTATCCCCGCCGCGCCGTCCTCAACGTCGCCATGCTGCTCCGGGACAGCGAAGTCGCACGTCAGGTGCGTGTGTACCTCCTCGACATGGAGTACATGGCCCGCACGCAGCCTGTGGACAACAACGCTGTCCACAGCCCCGTGGAAGATCTGAACGAACACATCGACCGCCGTATCACCCACATCCTCGGCAAAACCGTCGTCCCCCTCTTCAACACCCTCATCGAAACCTCCGGCGAGCACAGCCGCGAACTCGTCGCGCTGCGCGAGGACGTCGAGAACGTGGAGCGCAGGCTGTGCTGGCACCACCAGCGGATGCGCGTCCTGGAAGCGGGAACCCCGGCAGACGCCGTCGGAACGTCCATCAAGGCCATGACCTGGCAGGCCTTCGAGCGACACGTCGCCGACCTGCTGCGCCGCGACGGCTGCACACAGGTCGTCGTACGACAGGCCCGAAGCGACCGCGGTATCGACATCACCGGACACACCGCGGACGGGCGCTCCGTGGCCGTCCAGTGCAAGAACCGCGACGGCCGCTGGTCCGTACCGAGTGCCGACATGCAGAAGTTCGCCGGCGCCGCACGAACCCTCCAGCCCGCGGACGTGGCGCTGTTCGTCGCCACGTCTCAGTTCAGCAGCGAAGCACAGGCCATCGCCGACCTGACCGGGATCATCACCATCGCTCGGGACGAGCTGGAGGCCTGGAGCGCCGGGGTGCGTCTCAAGGCGCTGAGCGGCGGTTCGCGTACTTCCGGCAGGGCTGGGCCGACGCCGTCGGCCTAGGGCCCGTCCGGAAAAGGCCCGAAGTCGCAAGAACAAGTTGCGGCTCCGGGCCTCCGTCATGCCCACGACCGTGGCCCCCGAAGGGCCTCGGTCAGCGCAGCTCCGCCGGCGGTGTGCGGTCGCTGTCGACCTTTTCGACGCGCTCCAGCTCGCCCCAGACCACATAGCGGTACCGGGACGTGTAGACGGGCGTGCAGGTCGTCAGCGTGATGTAGCGGCCCGCCTTCTTCGCGCCCGACTGCTTCGGGACCGCGCCCAGCACCTTGACGTTGTACTTCGAGGTCTCCGGAAGGACCGAGAAGACCTTGTAGACGTACCAGTCGTCCTTCGTCTCGAAGACGACCGAATCGCCCTTCTTGATCTTGTCGATGTTGTGGAACTTGGCGCCGTGACCGTCCCGGTGGGCGGCCAGCGCGAAGTTGCCCTTCTTGTCCTGCGGAAGGGCCGACTTCACGGGGTCGGTGTAGTAGCCGGCGACACCGCCGTTCAGGACCTTGGTCGACGTGCCCTTCTTGACCAGGACCTCGCCGTTCTTCATCGCCGGCACATGCAGGAAACCGATGCCGTTCTTGGTGTCCAGCGAACCGGGGCCGCGGTCCAGCCAGTGGTCGCGGACCTTGTCGGACTGCTTGTCCGCCGCACGGTCCGCGACGACGTTCGTCCACCACAGCGAATAGACGACGAACAGACCGAGCACCAGGCCCGCGGTGATGAGCAGTTCACCGAAGACACTGACGGCCAGCGCGATGCGCCCGGTGCCACGACGCCGGGACGCGGGCTCGCCGGCCGCGGCATCGGCTCCGGCCCGCTCGTCGTGGTCCGTACTCGCTGCCACTGTGCATCCGCCCCGTCTGGTCCGTCTCGTACTGTCTCGGCCGGCCCGACACCAACAGGCCCCGTGCGCCTACTGGACGAGCGCGTCCGGCTTGCCCTCGCTGCGCGGCCGTTCCTCGACCATCTTGCCCCAGACGATCATCCGGTACTTGCTGGTGAATTCCGGCGTACACGTGGTCAGTGTGATGTAGCGCCCCGCCTTGGTGAAACCCGACCCCTTGGGGATCGCGTCCAGCACGCTGGTGTTCGACGGCGACGTCACCGGCAGGATCGAACTCATCTTGTAGACGAAGTACTTGTCCTGCGTCTCCACCACGATCGCGTCGCCCGGCTTGAGGCGGTTGATGTACCGGAACGGCTCACCGTGCGTATTGCGGTGCCCCGCGATCCCGAAATTGCCCGTCTTCGCGTCCGGCATCGCCGTCTTCACGCTGTCCGGGCCGTAGTGCCCGACCATCCCCCGGTCGAGAACCTCCGACTTGCTGATGCCCTCGGCGATCGGCGCCACCACATCCAGCTTCGGGATGTGCAGGATGGCGAAACCCTGCCCCGGCTCGAACGCACCCGGCGTCCGCTTCCCGTTCGCCCAGTCCTCCTGGAGATGATGCGCGGCACTGCCCGCCTGCTGATGCGCCCGGACGTTCGACCACCACAGCTGGTAGGTCACGAACAACAGCATCAACACACCAGTGGTGATGAACGCCTCACCGATCACCCGGCTCACGATGACCGCCGCACCCGGCTTCTGCGCCCGCGCCGCACGCCGCGCCTCAAGACGAGAGCGAGGCACCGCCGAAGAACCCTCAGCGGGCGCCTCCACGGCCGTCTGCGCGCCCCCGTGCCGCCCCCGGCGCCCCGCGGCCTTCCGGCGCGCCGCACGACCCCCAGGAGCAGGTATGGACTCGCTCTCAGCCACGCTCACGGCGCCCGTGCCCCTGCGCGACACCCCCGGCATCTCCGGGACCCGCAACGCCACCGTCTCGTCGTCCGGTACCCGCGGCGCCACGACCGGCTGCCCCACCTCGTACCCGGGCACGGCCGCCCCTCCGTACGACGAGCCGGCAGATTCCGTGAGAGACGGGCTCGCGGGCTCCCCGTAAGACGGAGCCGCCGGCTCCCCGTACACAGGGGCCGCCGGCATCTCGTACGACGCCTGCACCGGCTCCTCGTACGACGGCCCCGCGTACGTCTCCTCGTAAGGCGACTGCGGCACCGCCCCCTCGTACAACGGCACAGGCTCATACGGCCGCTCAGCCGCCCCGTACCAGTCCCGCGGAGACCCGTCGGAGTCGTACCACTCCTCCTGCGCCACAGGCCGCTGCTGCGCCGGGAGCGGATCCGTCAACGGATCGGCCAGCTGCTCGACCGCCGCCTCGAACGCCTCCGCACCCTCGAACGCGTCAGCGCCCCCATAGGCGGCCTCGCCGCCGTAGGGGGAACTCTCGCGCTCAGGGCGCAGCGCGGTCACGCCGTGGCCCTGCCCACCACCGGGGCCAGCCCCACCGACCTCGCCACCGCCTCCTGATCCCCGCACTCCACCAGCCAGTTGGCCAGCATCCGGTGCCCATGCTCCGTCAGCACCGACTCCGGATGGAACTGCACGCCCTCGACCCGCGACTCACGATGCCGCAGCCCCATCACAATCCCGTCATGGGTCCGGGCCGTGATCTCCAGCTCAGCCGGAACGGTCGCAGGCTCAGCGGCCAGCGAGTGATAACGAGTCGCCGTGAAAGGCGACGGCAGCCCCGCGAAAACACCCGCACCATGGTGCTCGACCAGCGACGTCTTGCCGTGCAGCAGCTCCGGCGCCCGGTCCACCACACCGCCGTACGCCACCTGCATCGACTGCATGCCCAGGCAGACACCGAAGACCGGAACGTCCGTCGCGGCACAGTGCCGGACCATGTCGATACAGACACCCGCCTGCTCCGGAGCACCAGGCCCCGGCGACAGCAGCACACCGTCGAAACCGTCCTGCGCATGCGCCGTCGACACCTCGTCGTTGCGCAGCACCTCACACTCGGCACCCAGCTGATACAGGTACTGGACGAGGTTGAAGACGAAGCTGTCGTAGTTGTCCACGACGAGAATCCGGGCGCTCACTGGTCGTTCACCGTCACATCGTTGAAGGGCAACAGCGGCTCGGCCCACGGGAAGACGTACTGGAAGAGCACATAGACCACCGCAAGGACCAGAACGAGCGAGGTCAACGCCCTCACCCACGCGTTCCCCGGCAGATGCCGCCAGATCCAGCCGTACATGCCGTCCCTTCCGTAGCACCACGGCACTTGAGTCACGCCATACACCACAGGACTCACGCCGTACGCCACCAGACTAACGGCGCAGAGCCTCCGGTTTCCCGGCCTCCACAGGCTGGGTGGAATCAAGGTGCGCCCAGACGATCAGCCGATGGCTGTGCCCCCACTCCGGTTCACACGTGGTCAGGGTCAGATAACGGCCCGCACGCGTGTACCCCGACCGCTTCGGCACCGGATCGATGACCGCGACATCACTGGGCAACGTCTTGTACGGCTTCGTATCGATCCGATACGTGAACCACGACGTGCCATCGGTCAGCACCACCGCATCACCCGGACGCAGACTGGGGAAATCCTTGAAGGGGTCCCCATAGGTGCGACGGTGGCCAGCGACCGCGAAATTCCCCCGCTGACCCAGCTGCGCGGTGCGCGCGTAGTGGCCGAGGCCCTTCTTGAGGGTGCCGACACCCGTCCCGTCGAGCACCGGCTTGTTCCACGTGAAACCAAGCCGCGGGATGTACATGATCGCGAAAGGCTCGCCGTTCACATACGGCGCCGGTTTCGCAGGGCTCCCCGCGACCGGCGCACCGGAGCTTCCGCTTCCGGCCGCCGGCGAGGACGTGGACCCTCCCGACGGCGAGGGAACCGGCCGCACCGACCCCTGCGACCAGCGGTCCTGCAGCTTGTCGATCTGGTGGTCCATCACCGAGTCGGCCTTCACACCGGTCCAGAACAGGACGTAGACCACGAAGAGCACGATCACGGAGCCCACGGTGATGCACAGCTCGCTGATCGTCCTGACGACCACTCGCACCGACACACGGTCCCCCAGCGGCAGTTACTCCACTACTCCACAGGCTTCGCGTACTGGAGATCCACTGTGCCCGAGTAGCCGGGAAGAGTCACCGTCCCGTTCTCCTCGACTTTCCAGCCGAGCCCGTACACGTTGACGTACACCATGTAGTTCTGGATCGCCGGCGACGCCGCCAGCGCCTTCTGCAGCTTCTCCGGATTCCCCACCGCGGTGATCTTGTACGGCGGCGAGTAGACCCGCCCCTGAAGGATCAGAGTGTTGCCGACACAGCGCACGGCACTGGTGGAGATCAGCCGCTGGTCCATCACCTTGATGCCCTGGGCCCCGCCCTGCCACAACGCGTTCACCACGGCCTGCAGGTCCTGCTGGTGGATGACCAGGTAGTCAGGCTGCGGCTCCGGATAGCCCGGCAGCTTGGCCGTCGCGTTCGGCGGAGCGTCATTGAGCGTGACGGTGACGGCCTTGCCCTTGAGCTTCTGGGTGCCCGCGTTCTTCTCCAGCGCAGCGAGCTTCGCGTCCTCCGCCTTCGTACGGCCGTCATCACGCTCGGCGAGCGACTCGACATCGTCACGCAGCGCACCATTGGACTCGTCGAGCTGACCGTTCTTGTGGCTGCGCTCCTGAATCAGGTCGGACAGCTTCAGCAAGGACGCATCCGTACGGATATTGGTGCCCTTGGCCGTATTGAAGCTGGTGAAGAAAATCAGCCCGGCCAGGGCAAACACCGCTACGGTGAGCACTCGCACAGGCCGGAAACGGCGTGCGCGGCCAGGGGTGGACCCCATCCCTGGAGAGTCGGCAGAATTGCTCAACGTACCCTTATCTCCTTCGGCGCCGCGGAAGCACTACGCTAACGGACGCCCGGGGGAGCACTCAGTGTCCCCTTGTACGCTGCCCCGGAGCCCGCCCCAGTTCCCTGCGCGGCCACGCAGCGCATCGACAGGAGAGACCCTCGTGCCGAAGTCACGTATCCGCAAGAAGGCCGACTACACGCCGCCGCCGTCCAAGCAGGCGACGGCCATCAAACTGAACAGCCGCGGCTGGGTAGCCCCCGTCATGCTGGCCATGTTCCTCATTGGCCTGGCCTGGATCGTCGTCTTCTACGTGACCGACGGCTCCTTGCCGCTCGACGCACTGAACAACTGGAACATCGTGGTCGGCTTCGGCTTCATCGCGGCGGGATTCGGCGTCTCCACCCAGTGGAAGTAGCCGCTTTCCCGGTCGGGTAACGGAAGCCGACGGGCCGGTGGACACACTTCTGCCCCAAGCTATCCACTGAGTTATCCACAGCAGTTTTCCACAGTGGGGAAAAAGAACGACGATCTGTGGATAACTCATCCGGTGTTGACGCCGGTGTGACTGACCTACCGGGATCCGCAAGTCTGTTCGCCCCCTGTCCTACCTGGGAAAACTCGGGTCAGCGACAGGGGGCACAGTTGTTCCCACACAGCGTGCACAAGATCCGGCACAGTCTGTGGACAACACGGCCGCTCAGGTCAGCTGAACGGTCCTGACCAGCGTCATGACGACGACCGCGACCAGGATGACGCCGCACGCTCCGTACTGGATCAGAGCCCGTCGCTCCCGCGGCGCGTGCACCATCGCGTAGCCGACGACGAGACCGCCGACGAGGCCGCCGATGTGCGCCTGCCAGGCGATGTTGGGCCAGCCGAAGGTGAAGATCAGGTTGATCACCAGCAGGGCGATGACCGGGCGCATGTCGTAGTTGAGGCGCCGCATGAGGATGGCGGTGGCGCCGAAGAGGCCGAAGATCGCGCCGGAGGCGCCGAGCGAGGGTTTGTTCGGCTCGGCGATCAGATAGGTGAGGGCGCTGCCGGCGAGGCCCGAGGCGAAGTAGAGGGCCAGGTAGCGGGCGCGGCCGAGGGCGGCTTCGAGGGGGCCGCCGATCCACCAGAGGCTGAGCATGTTGAAGATGATGTGCATGACGCTGCCGTGCAGGAACATCGCGGTGAGCAGTCGGTACCACTGGCCTTCGGCGACTCCTTCGACGGAGCCGAGGAGTGGGACGTAGGCGCGGCCGAGGAGTTCGAAGCGTTCGGTGAAGCGGTCGCCGGCTGTCTGCTGGACGACGTAGGCGGCGATGCAGAGGCCGATGAGGATTTTGGTGACGAGGCGGGGGTCGGTGGTGACGGTGCCGCCGGCGAGGGTGCGGGGCTGGGTGGCGGTGGGGGGGTGGCCGGTGCCGGAGCCTTCGCGTACGCAGGTGGGGCACTGGAAGCCGACGGAGGCGCTGACCATGCATTCGGGGCAGATGGGGCGTTCGCAGCGGGTGCAGCGGATGCCGGTCTCTCGGTCGGGGTGGCGGTAGCAGGTGGGCAGGCTCTGGGCGTCCTGCGGTCCCTGTTCGTGCGGGCCCTGCGGGCTGCCTGGTGCCTGGTCCATGGGGGTCCCCTCGTGTGTCCGTGCGTCGGCTGCGCGTCGGGCGGGTGCCTGCTCCGGCCGGGCGGTGTGCGGGCCTGGTGTGCGCAACGCGTCGCCCCGCTCATCCTTACGGATGGGCGGGGCGTTTGGTTCCCTGTGGGATCCGGTGGGCTCAGCCTTCGCGGGTCTCGACGACGACGGACTCGATGATGACGTCGTTGACGGGGCGGTCGGTGCGCGGGTTGGTCTGGGTGTTGACGATGGCGTCCACGATCTTCTGGCTGGCCGCGTCGGTGATCTCGCCGAAGATGGTGTGCTTGCGGGTGAGCCAGGCCGTCGGGGAGACGGTGATGAAGAACTGGGAGCCGTTGGTGCCCGGGCCGGCGTTCGCCATGGCCAGCAGGTAGGGCTTGTCGAAGGCGAGGTCGGGGTGGAATTCGTCCTCGAACTCGTAGCCGGGGCCGCCGGTGCCGTTGCCCAGGGGGTCGCCGCCCTGGATCATGAAGCCGCTGATCACCCGGTGGAAGACCGTGCCGTCGTAGAGCTTGTCGGTGGACTTGGCACCCGTCTTGGGGTTGGTCCACTCACGCTCGCCCTTGGCGAGTTCGACGAAGTTCCGGACCGTCTTGGGCGCGTGGTTCGGCAGGAGCCGGACTTCGATGTCGCCTTGGTTGGTCTTCAAGGTGGCGTAAAGCTGCTCAGCCACGATCTGCCTTCCGTTGCCTTCTCTGACGTCCCGATCCTCGCACGGACGGGGTCGTGCGTCTCCCGTCGCCACTGTGGTGCGGGCTTAGTACCTCTTCTTCAGGGCACTCGGTTGTGGTCTTCGGAATGAAGTCCGGGGCGGTGTCGGCAGAAATCCGGTCGACTCGGTTCGGATGGGGGCGCGTCGCGACGATCCGTGGCATTGTCGACGACAAGCTCCTGTTGCCCTGTATTAATCCGCTATTGGACTTGATCGTTGCTTGTCAGTTGCTTGATCGTCCGCGATCGCCCCTTTGACCGGCTCCGGCTCCGAGCTCACCCGGTGCCGGTACCCGTGACCCGGATGCCCGCCCTCGCATGCCCCGGAGACCGCTGACGGGCATGATCCCGTTAAGGGCGGAAAGGTGAATACCGTACGCCACCGAGGAGGAGGAAACCCGTGACCCGCATCGACAGCGTGCGCGCCGCGACCGGCTCGGCAAAGGACAGCGTGCTGCACGCCGCGGAAGTGGTGGCGCCCTATGCCGACACGGCCAAGGACAGGGCTGCACACTACGCACACGAGGCACGCGTACGGCTCGCGCCGAAAGTGTCGCTGGCCGCCGATCAGGCCCGCGTTCAGTACGACGCTCATCTCGCGCCGCGGCTGGAACAGGCTCTTTCGCATGTCCCGCCGAAGGTCGACCAGGCCGCTCATGACGCGGCCGTCCGTACTCGTCAGGCCGCTCGTCAGGCCGCCGACTATTCCAAGCCGCGTCTCGACCAGGCGGTGGCCGCGGCTCAGCCTGTGAGGGAAGAGGCTGCGGCGCGTGGGGTGGCCGCGTTGGCCGCGCTGCGTGGCCAGGTCTCGCCCAAGCAGATCCAGAAGCTGGTGCGCAAGCAGCAGCGGCGGGCGAAGGCCGGCCGTATCGCCAAGGGTCTGGCTGTGCTGGGCATCGTGGCGGGTGGCGCTTATGCCGCTTGGAAGTGGTGGGACAAGCAGGCCAACCCGGACTGGCTGGTCGAGCCTCCTGCCGCTACCGAGGTTCCGGACAGCGGTCGTCTGACGTCGGTGGACGGCACTGGCCTGGACCCTGAGGTGCAGGCGAAGGCCGCCGAGGACGAGGCGGCGGATCACGACGAACACCGCTGATCCCGGCCGCCGAACCGGGCATCAACGACGCCGTGGGGCAGAAGACTTGAGGGTCTTCTGCCCCACGGCGTTTGTGTTGGGCTGTTGCGCGGGGGCGTTGTTTCACGTGGAACCAGCGGGGCCGGCGGCTTCGTTTCCGGAGGAAAGCGCTCGCATTTACAGCACGTCCACACGGTGACGTTTGCAACGCCCGGACGGCACGAGATCCTCACATTTCTCTTCACGGTGCGCATTGCCGTCGTCACCCGTTTCCGCCATGGCCGGATCGCACAAGGCCGGTGGACGGGGGTCGAGCGCGCTCACTGTCCGCCACCGGGCTTCGCGGCGGGCACCGGGACAGCCTTCTCTGCTTCTCTTTGCGCAAAGAAGTGCAACGACAGCAAACCAATTGGTGTGTCCCACCTCACCGGAACGCAAGACCGGCCGGTCGCCCTGAAGGGCGGCCGGCCGGTCCGAGGTGTGGAGCCTAGGGGAGTCGAACCCCTGACATCTGCCATGCAAAGACAGCGCTCTACCAACTGAGCTAAGGCCCCGGAAGGGGGCGTCCGGCCGGAAGGATGTCGCACCGGCGGGCGCCGGGGACCAGAGTACCGGGTCACCCCCCGGATTCCGCAAAAAGATTGGGGGTCCCCGTGGACGACCACTCTCCGTAAGATGCTCGACGTGGTTCGCGACAGCGAACCGCCGTTTTGGGGAAAGCGATGGGGAGACGCAATGGACGCCGCACAGCAGGAAGCAACCGCAAGAGCCCGGGAGCTGCAGCGGAACTGGTACGGGGAGCCGCTGGGGGCGCTTTTCCGCAGGCTCATCGACGATCTGGGTCTCAACCAGGCGCGGCTTGCCGGGGTGCTGGGGCTGTCGGCGCCCATGCTGTCGCAGCTGATGAGCGGCCAGCGTGCCAAGATCGGCAATCCCGCGGTGGTCCAGCGCGTGCAGCTGCTTCAGGACCTGGCGGGGCAGGTCGCGGACGGCAGCGTCAGCGCGGCGGAGGCGACCGAGCGGATGGACGAGATCAAGAAGTCGCAGGGGGGCTCGGTGCTGAGCAACACCACGCAGTCGACGACCACTTCGGGGGCGCCGACGGTGAAGCGGGTGGTCCGCGAGATCCAGTCGCTGCTGCGGTCCGTGGCGGCCGCCGGCGACATCATCGAAGCCGCTGACACTCTCGCCCCGACCCACCCGGAACTGGCAGAGTTCCTCCGGGTGTACGGCGCGGGCCGCACCTCCGACGCCGTGGCGCACTACCAGTCGCACCAGAGCTGAGCGGACAGCCCGGCCGCCGAACGCCCCGCCGCCGGAGGCGCGTTACGCCTTCCGGTCACCGGGAGACAGGCAGCCGGGCACCTCGCACGAGGCTGCCGGGCCGACCGCCGAAGGGGGAGCGAGGCACGAGCATGGGTGAGGTCTTCGCCGGCCGGTACGAACTGGTCGACCCGGTCGGGCGTGGGGGAGTGGGTGCGGTCTGGCGCGCCTGGGACCACCGGCGGCGCCGGTATGTGGCCGCCAAGGTCCTGCAGCAGAGCGACGCTCACTCGCTGCTGCGTTTTGTGCGCGAGCAGGCGTTGCGGATCGATCATCCTCATGTGCTGGCGCCGGCCAGCTGGGCGGCCGACGACGACAAGGTCCTGTTCACCATGGATCTGGTCGCCGGGGGCTCGCTGGTCCATCTCGTCGGCGATTACGGCCCGTTGCCCGCTCCCTTCGTCTGTACGTTGCTCGATCAGCTCCTCGCGGGGCTCGCCGCCGTACACGCGGAGGGGGTGGTGCACCGCGACATCAAGCCGGCGAACGTGCTCCTCGAGGCCACCGGTACGGCGCGGCCCCGGCTGCGGCTGTCCGACTTCGGGATCGCCATGCGTCTGGGCGAACCCCGGCTGACGGAGACGAACTACGTGGTCGGGACACCCGGCTACTTCGCCCCTGAGCAGATGATGGGCGCCGAACCGGACTTCCCCGCCGATCTGTTCGCCGTGGGACTGGTCGCTCTCTATCTGCTGGAGGGTGCCAAACCCGACGCCAAGGCCCTCATCGAGTACTTCGCGGCGCATGGCACGCCGGGGGCGCCCCAGAGCATTCCCAAGCCGCTGTGGCAGGTCGTGGCCACCCTTCTGCAACCGGACCCGGACGCGCGCTTCCGGACGGCCACGGGTGCGCGCAAGGCGCTCGCCTCGGCGGCCGAGCTGCTGCCCGAGCCGTTGGTCGACGACGAGCTGGTCGAGGTCTTCGACCAAGTCGGGCCGCTGCCAACGGGGTTCGGGCCGGAGGGGCCGCTCATTCAGGCTCCGGGGGTGAGTGCGTCGCGCTCGCGCGTAGGCGCCGTATCGCCATCCGGTGGTGACAGCACACCCCATCTCGGGGACACCGGGGCCAGCGGCGGCGCTGCGGTTCCTGAGACCTGGACCAGCGGCGGCGCTGCAGTTCCCCAGACCGGGACCAGCCGCGGCACCATACCTCCGCGCCCCCGCACCGCCCCGCCGATCCCGCGTTCCGACGACGGCACCTTGCCCCCACATCCCAGTGCCGCCGCGACTCCGCCACCGCCGCCTCCCAGCAGCCCACCGACGCCGTACCCAACCGGCAGCGCGGTTCCAGAGCCCGGGGCCGGCAACGCGACCCCCGACACGGCGCACTGGCACGCCGCCGGTACTGCACCCCCATACCTGGACACCGGCACCACGGCCTCTCGATCCGCCCCCGACGGCACGCCCCCGCAGCCGTCCCCGATGTCGTCCCCGATGCCGTCCCCGATGCCGTCCCCGATGCCGTCCCCGATGTCAGACACCGGAAGCTTCCATCTGCCGCCGCCCCAGGCCCAGTCGGTGACGCAGGCTCCGCAGCCGGCTGCTCCTACGGTCCCCTCCGCTCCCCCTGCGTCCCTGGAGCATCCGACGCCGACTCCCGTCCACACACCTGTCTTCGGCCCCCCGCTCGCGTCCCCCCACGCGTCCTCCCATGAGTCCTCCCCCCGCCAGACTGCGGCTTCCGGCATCGCGGTGCAGCAGCACGCGTTTGCCTCTACTGGTTCATACACCGCTCGGCCCTCGCAGGTTCCGCCCCAGCGAAGGGCAGTCTCACGGCATCGCACGAGGCGCCCCGGGCCGCCCGCGAGCGTGGCCGTGCCGGTCCTGTTCCTCGCGGTCATCTGTTTCGCGGTGGGTTTCTGGGCGCTGGCCCAAATCTGAGGAGCCTCGGGCTGAGAAGCCCAAAGCCAAGGCGCCGAGGAGCCGAGAGGCCAAGCATTCGAGAAGCCGAAGAACCGAAGAACCGAGGAACCGAGGCAGCCGAACTCCTCAGGCTCGCCTCCGCTCCCCCCACCCACCGGCCGCGCGCCGGCGGGCGACCACCCTAGGCTCTCGTCCGCTCCCCCCACCCACCGGCCGCGCGCCGGCGGGCGACCACCCTAGGCTCTCGTCCGCTCCCCCCACCCACCGTCCGCGCGCCGGCGGGCGACGACCCTCCACAGGGCGAGCGTGAGCACCAGCACGCATCCCGAACCGATTCCGGCCGCGGCCACCAGCTTCATCATCCGGTCCCCGCCACCCGAGCCGTCCGCACGACTGTCACCGCCACCGCCACCGCCATCACCACCGCCGGCGCGTCCGCTGCCGGCCGTACCGGCGTCCGCCTCCGCCCGGTCCTGCGCGCTGACGTCGAAGGCGCCACGGGGTTGCGACTGCCCCGCGTATGCCGGACCGGCCTCCGCCGTCCCGTTCACACGCACGCGCAGCGTCAGCCCGAGCGGTCCGTCGCCGAACTTCTCGGCGACCTGGGCACCGAGATGCACCACGAGGTAATAGGAGCCGGCGAACCGCATCGCGCTCACCCGGTCAGTGATCGCGTAGCGATTGTCGTACTGGACGGGAGGCAGGGGCCGCAGTACGGCCGACCGCTGGCTGCCGTCGTATCCACAGCCCACGTCGTCGACGTGGCCGTGTGCGGGGTTGTAGAGCGACACGGACAGGGCGGTGCCCACATAGCCGTCGCCGCCGGGTGAACTGCCGAGCTCGGCGGTCGCGTAGAGCTGCTGCCCCCAGTCGACGGGGACGCGGTAGAAGAGTGTCTGACCGGCCCGGATCCCCGTCTGCCAGACGCCCTGCCGCAGGGCGACGGCCGTGCTGAAGCCCATGCCGCCCGTGCGGCGGCCGGCGTCGCCCAGGAGGGTGTCGGGCGGCGCGGAGTTCCAGGTGTCGGGCGCGGCGGTCGAACCGGCCTCCCGCAGACGGGGTTCCGACGCGTAGTCGAGCTCCAGGTCCCAGTCGTCCGGAGCGGAACCGGGCGGTCCGCTGCGCTCGACGACCGCGTAGTACGTGCCTGCCTCCTGGCATGCGTACTTGCTGCGGCTTCCGATCTCGCGGGCCGCCCAGGCGGTGACGGGATGCGGGCTCTGCGTGGGCCCGAGATGTGCGGACTCGGCGGAGCAGGTGGAGCCGTCGGCGTCCTGCACGGTCACCTTGACGCCGTCCGCGGACGAGACCGTCGTCCCCAGCCTGGGGACGGCCGTGGCGGAGACGTACGCACTGGAGGTGGCGTCGAGTTCGAGGCGGTAGTAGAGCTTGCCGTCCTTCTTGATGGAGCTGCGGTACGTCCCACCGGGCTCCAGGCGTACGGCGTCCGTGGTGCCGTCGGCACCCTCAACTGTCTTGGCGTCCTTGGCGAAGGCGTACGGATCCGGCGTGCTGCTCGCCCAGGACCGCTGGCCGAGGGTCGTGCCCCGGGGCACCGCACCCGTCCGGCTGCCCTGCTCACTCCCGGGTGCGGCCGCTGCCGTACTCGCCGCTCCTGCTGTGCACAGTGCCGCCGCCACCGTCACCACCGCGAGCACCGCCGTCGGTGTCGGTGCCCGGCCGCGTCGCGACGCCGTGCGCCACTTCACCGTGCCCCGCCCCATCACGCGCCACCCCTCGTCGTAGCCCCGGATCGTGGCCCATCCTGCCCCGGCCGCCTCCGCGCCACCACGCTCCGCGTACGCGCGGCTGAAACGCGCCCCTCACGCCCCCTGGGCCGGCGCTTGTGGATCGCACCGGCGGTAAGCCGAGGCCCCCGACTTTGCCGTTGCAAGTGATTCGCTTGCTAGCGCGAACAGGCGCGGGGGCGGGCGCGCGGATGGACATACGAACAGTCCCTCGGAAGCCTCGCCGGCAACACAAAACCCCGACCGCGAGGGCGGCCGGGGTCTGCTCTGAGACTGATGTCTCGACTGTTGTCGATCCTCACGAACCCGTGGGCACGGAGTCAGTCGCCTCCGTCCACAGATCCTGCTCGGCGCGATCCGCCTGGATCTGGCGGTACACGAGGAGCCCGCCGATGGCGGCCAGTGCGACCAGGAGAAGCTTCTTCACCGCGCTACCTCGTCTTTCCTTGACGTAGGGGACCTCTGGCGCCCGACTATACACACCGACCGAGACCGATCGGTGACCTGCGTCGGCCCCCAACTCCCGCCCGGCGCAACCCAATAGCACGGGAGGACGGCACCCCGTTCAGAGGGTCACCACTCCTCACACAACGTGACTTTTCGGCACTCTTCCTGCCTTTTCCTGTCTCTTGCACCCATCCGGGTGGTGTTCATCTGAACATCGACGCGCCACGGGCGTCGGTCCCCCACTTCACGGCCTCCATACACATCATGAGGAAAGTACGCAAATCGCCCAACCCGAAAGTGAGGGGCCGTGGCCCAGAACAAGGTCATGAAGTTGTGGAGCACCGTCGTCACCGCGTTCCTCGCGCTGTGCACGGCGCTGGGACTCATCACGACCACCGCGGCCGCGGCGGTACCGCAGGCCGAGTCGGTGCGCAACACCAGCGCCCACTCGACGGCGCCGACGGCGCCGGCCCCCTGGGCAGCGTCCAACAACCGGGCCCTGCCCCCCACCATGAAGCAACGCATCCGCGCCGAGGCCCACGGCTCCTCACCGAGCTGTCGCCACCGCCCGACGACGGACGAGGACGACACGGACGCGGACGCGACCGGGATCGGCATGGAGACAGGCGCGGAGGCGGCTGCAGAGGCAGCGGCTGAGGCCGTCCAGCCCCTTCAGCGCTGACCGCCCGACCGCACCGCCCCTCCAGCACGAGCGCGCGGTAGCACCCCCCGGCACCCCCTGACGTAGCGGCGAACTTGCGTACAAAGCCACACAGGGCGATGGCCCGGCAACTCGGACGAGTTGCCGGGCCTTCATGCATAGCTGTCCAGAGCGCCCACGAGGGCCAGGTAGTAGATGTCCGCCGCACTGTTCGGCTGCACGGCGACCGGACGGCCCGCATGCCTCCGTCCAGAGCCTCAGCGCGTGGACGCCGGGAGAAGTCGGGGAGACGAGCAGGTGAGGCCGCGGCCCCGGTGACGACGTCCAACCACCAGAGACCAACGCCCTCACTCGACGCAAAACAAAGAGCGGGTGCTCCCCGTCAGGGGAAACACCCGCTCCTCTTGAGCTTCTGCTGTGGGGCTAACAGGATTTGAACCTGTGGCCTCATCCTTATCAGGGATGCGCTCTAACCAACTGAGCTATAGCCCCGCCGCGCTGTGCGGTGTATGTCCCGCGCGCTGACCTCTGAAGATTAGCGCACGACGCGGCCAGTCCCAAAATCGGTATCCCGGGCTCTGGGAGCGCCCCCGAGGACCTGCTGTTACTCGTCCTCGGCGAGGGTCAGCTCGACGCCACCGACGAAGCCCGCGGAGAGGTTGTAGATGAACGCGCCGAGCGTCGCGAGCGCCGTGGCGAGGACGACGTCGATGACCGCGATGATGGTGGTGAACATCAGGACGTGGGGCAGCGACAGGAATGACTGCAGGTCGAAGCCGTTGGACTCGTTCGAGCCGGTGGCCTCGGAGATCGTGCCGCCGACGGTCGAGAAGACGCCCATCGCGTCCATGACCATCCACAGCACCGCGGACGCCACGATCGTGCAGACGCCGAGGGCGATGGAGAGCAGGAAGCTGACCTTCATCACCGACCACGGGTCGGCCTTGGCCACCCGGAGGCGCGCCTTGCGGGTGCGGGGCGTGGTACGCGCACCCGTCCGCGGACGCCGTACGGCACCGGCCGGGGCCGGAGCGGGGGTTGGCTGGTAGGCCTGCGGCGGGTGGTACGGCCCGGCGGGCTGCTGCGGCTGGCGTTCGCCAGGCAGCGTGGAGCCGGCCTGCGGAGCGGCCGGAGCTGCCGCCGCGGCCGGTCCGCCCGGAGCCGCCGGGCCCGAACCGGCCGCGTACTGCTGGGCCTGCGGGCCTCGGGTGTCCGTCACAGTTCCCCCCTGGGATCCATGAGAGTCATGGGAGTCAGCCGTCTCCGTGGCGGTGCCACGGCCGCCGTCCGTTTCCGTACCGGTCGATCCGGCGCCCGTGGCTCCGCTCACGATGACTCACTCCTCGCGCTACTCGGCCGAGGACGGCTCGCCCTCTTCCGTACCGACGACCTCGATGTCCTCGGCGGTCTCGTCACCGGCGATGACGCCTTCGACTTCTTCCGCCTCACGACCGGCCTCGGCGTTACGAGCGATACCGACCACGGCATCGCGCTTGCCCAGGTTGATCAGTTGGACGCCCATGGTGTCACGGCCCGTCTCCCTGACCTCGTTGACTCGCGTACGAATCACACCGCCGGACAGCGTGATGGCGAGGATCTCGTCGGTCTCCTCGGTCACCAGCGCGCCGACGAGCGATCCGCGGTCCTCGACGATCTTGGCGGCCTTGATGCCGAGGCCACCGCGACCCTGGACGCGGTACTCGTCCACGGCAGTTCGCTTCGCGTACCCGCCGTCCGTAGCAGTGAACACGAACGTACCGGGTCGAACAACATTCATCGAGAGCAGCTCGTCGCCCTCGCGGAAACTCATTCCCTTGACGCCCGAGGTGGCGCGGCCCATCGGACGCAGCGCGTCATCCGTGGCCGTGAACCTGATCGATTGCGCCTTCTTGCTGATCAGCAGCAGATCGTCTTCTGCCGAAACCAGCTCGGCGCCGATCAGTTCGTCGTCGGATCCGCTCTCTGTCTCCCGGAGATTGATCGCGATGACGCCGCCGGCGCGCGGGGAATCGTAGTCCTTCAGAGATGTCTTCTTGACCAGGCCGCCCTTGGTGGCGAGGACCAGGTAGGGCGCGGCGTCGTAGTCGCGGATCGCGAGGATCTCGGCGATCGCCTCGTCCGGCTGGAAGGCCAGCAGGTTCGCGACGTGCTGACCGCGCGCGTCCCGGCCTGCGTCCGGGAGCTCGTACGCCTTGGCGCGGTAGACGCGGCCCTTGTTGGTGAAGAACAGCAGCCAGTGGTGGGTCGTCGACACGAAGAAGTGGTCGACGATGTCGTCCTGCTTCAGCTTCGTGCCGCGGACGCCCTTGCCGCCGCGCTTCTGCGAGCGGTAGTCCTCGGTCTTGGTCCGCTTGATGTAGCCGCCGCGCGTGATGGTGACGACGATGTCCTCTTCGGCGATCAGGTCCTCCATGGACATGTCGCCGTCGAAGGGAATCAGCTTGGAGCGGCGGTCGTCACCGAACTTGTCGACGATCGCGGTGAGTTCCTCGCTGATGATCTGCCGCTGGCGCACCGGCGAGGCGAGGATCGCGTTGTACTCGGTGATCTTCGCCTGGAGTTCGTCGTGCTCCTGGACGATCTTCTGGCGCTCCAGGGCGGCCAGTCGGCGCAGCTGCATCTCGAGGATGGCGTTCGCCTGGATCTCGTCGATCTCCAGGAGGCCCATCAGGCCCTCGCGCGCGATCTCGACGGTGTCACTGCGCCGGATCAGCGCGATGACCTCGTCGATGGCGTCCAGGGCCTTCAGGAGGCCACGCAGGATGTGCGCGCGCTCCTCGGCCTTGCGCAGCCGGAACTTCGTACGGCGGACGATGACCTCGATCTGGTGCGTCACCCAGTGGCGGATGAACGCGTCGAGCGACAGCGTGCGCGGGACGCCGTCGACCAGCGCCAGCATGTTGGCGCTGAAGTTCGACTGCAGATCGGTGTGCTTGTAGAGGTTGTTCAGTACGACCTTGGCGACCGCGTCCCGCTTCAGGACGATGACCAGCCGCTGGCCCGTACGGGACGACGTCTCGTCGCGGACATCCGCGATGCCGCCGATCTTGCCGTCCTTCACCAGGTCGGCGATCTTCTGCGCGAGGTTGTCGGGGTTGACCTGGTAGGGGAGCTCGGTGACCACCAGGCACTGGCGGTTCTGGATCTCCTCGACCTCGACGACCGCGCGCATCGTGATGGAGCCACGGCCCGTGCGGTACGCCTCCTCGATGCCCTTGCGGCCCACTACGAGGGCGCCGCTCGGGAAATCGGGGCCCTTGATGCGCTCGATCAGCGCGTCCAGGAGCTCCTCGTGGGAGGCCTCCGGGTTCTCCAGGTACCACTGGGCGCCGGCCGCGACCTCGCGCAGGTTGTGCGGCGGGATGTTGGTGGCCATGCCGACCGCGATGCCGGCTGAGCCGTTGATCAGCAGGTTCGGGAAGCGGGCGGGCAGGACCGTCGGCTCCTGGGAGCGGCCGTCGTAGTTGTCCGTGAAGTCGACGGTCTCCTCGTCGATGTCGCGGACCATCTCCATGGACTGCGGCATCAACTTGCACTCGGTGTACCGCATGGCGGCGGCCGGGTCGTTGCCCGGGGAACCGAAGTTGCCGTTGGAGTCCACCAGCGGCATCCGCATCGACCACGGCTGCGCGAGGCGGACCAGCGCGTCGTAGATCGAGGAGTCACCGTGCGGGTGGTAGTTGCCCATGACGTCGCCGACGACACGGGCGCACTTGTAGAAGCCCTTCTCGGGCCGGTAGCCGCCGTCGTACATGGCGTACAGGACGCGGCGGTGGACGGGCTTGAGCCCGTCCCGCACGTCCGGCAGCGCACGCGAGACGATGACGGACATCGCGTAGTCGAGGTACGAGCGCTGCATCTCGGTCTCGAGCCCGACGGGCTCGACACGCAGGGTGAACGCGCCGTCTTCTTCAGGCGTGATCGGAGTGTTCTCGTCGGTCATTGCTGGTGCAGATCCTTTCTGGTGCGGTCAGCTGAGACCGACTCAGATGTCGAGGAAGCGGACGTCCTTGGCGTTGCGCTGGATGAACGCGCGCCGCGCCTCGACGTCCTCGCCCATCAGGACCGAGAACAGGTCGTCGGCCTGGGCGGCGTCGTCGAGCGTGACCTGGCCGAGGACGCGGTGCTCCTGGTCCATCGTCGTGATGCGCAGCTCTTCGGCGTTCATCTCACCGAGACCCTTGAAGCGCTGGACGGAGTCGTCGCGGATGCGCTTGCCGTTCTGGCGGCCGAGCTCGATCAGCGCGTCCCGCTCACGGTCCGAGTACGCGTACTCGAAGTCGTCCCGGCCCCACTTGATCTTGTAGAGCGGCGGACGGGAGAGGAACACGTGGCCGGCCTCGACCAGCGGCCGCATGAAGCGGAACAGGAAGGTCAGCAGCAGGGTGTTGATGTGCTGGCCGTCGACGTCGGCATCCGCCATCAAAATGATCTTGTGATAGCGGAGCTTCGCGATGTCGAAGTCCTCGTGGACTCCGGTGCCGAAGGCCGAGATCAGCGCCTGGATCTCCTGGTTCTGCAGGATCTTGTCGATCCGCGCCTTCTCGACGTTGAGGATCTTGCCTCGGATCGGGAGGATCGCCTGGTACTGCGGGTTTCGGCCGGACTTGGCCGAGCCGCCGGCGGAGTCACCCTCGACGATGAAGATCTCGCACTTGGTGGGGTCGTTCGACTGGCAGTCGGACAGCTTGCCCGGCAGCGACGCCGACTCCAGCAGACCCTTGCGGCGGGTGAGGTCACGCGCCTTGCGGGCCGCCACGCGCGCGGTGGCCGCCTGGATGGACTTGCGGATGATGTCCGAGGCCTCGTTCGGATTGCGGTCCAGCCAGTCCGTGAGGTGCTCGTGCACGACCTTCTGTACGAAGGTCTTCGCTTCCGTGTTGCCCAGCTTGGTCTTCGTCTGGCCCTCGAACTGCGGCTCACCGAGCTTGACGGAGATGATCGCGGTCAGACCCTCGCGGATGTCGTCACCGGTGAGGTTGTCGTCCTTCTCGCGCAGCAGCTTCTTGTCGCGCGCGTACCGGTTGATGAGTCCGGTGAGCGCCGCGCGGAAGCCCTCTTCGTGCGTACCGCCCTCGTGGGTGTGGATGGTGTTGGCGAAGGAGTACACACCCTCGCTGTAGCCGCCGTTCCACTGCATCGCGACCTCGAGGGAGAGCATGCGCTCCTTGTCCTCGGCCTCGATGTCGATCACCGTCGGGTGCACCACGTCGCCCTTGCGGGAGTTGAGGTACTTCACGAAGTCGACGATGCCGCCTTCGTAGTGGTACGTGACGGTCTTGACCTCGGCCTTTTCGTCCGCTCCGGCCTCGTCGGCGCCCGCCGTGGCCTTCGCCGACTCGCGCTCATCAGTGAGTTTGATCGTCAAACCCTTGTTGAGGAACGCCATCTCCTGGAAGCGCCGCGAGAGCGTCTCGAAGGAGTAGTCGGTGGTCTCGAAGATGTCGCCGTCGGCCCAGAAGGTGACCGACGTACCGGTCACGTCGGTCGCCTCGTGCTTGGCCAGCGGGGCCGTCGGGACGCCCAGCTTGTAGTCCTGCGTCCAGCGGAAGCCCTCGGTCCTGACCTCGACGGCCACCCGCGAGGACAGTGCGTTCACGACGGAGACACCCACGCCGTGCAGACCACCGGAGACCGCGTAGCCGCCGCCGCCGAACTTGCCGCCCGCGTGCAGCACGGTCAGCACGACCTCGAGCGCCGGCTTGCCCTCGGAGGGGACGATGCCCACCGGGATGCCGCGGCCGTTGTCGATGACGCGCACGCCGCCGTCGGCGAGGATCGTGACCTCGATCGTGTCCGCGTGGCCGGCCAGCGCCTCGTCGACCGAGTTGTCGACGACCTCGTACACGAGGTGGTGCAGTCCGCGCTCACCGGTCGAGCCGATGTACATACCGGGTCGCTTGCGGACCGCGTCCAGACCCTCGAGGACTGTGATGGCGCTGGCGTCGTACGAGGCTGTGACCTCGCCGTTCTTGCCGGCGGCAGTGGACGGGATGTTCTCGTTGGGGTTGCCGGAATCGGCCACGAAGCGCCCTTTCTGGCACAGCACAATCCAAGCTCCCGGCGGGTGGCCGGAGCGGTTGCGGCGTGTTGCGTTGGTAAGCCTTGGTCAGCGTTGCACACCATTTCCCGACGGTCCCCACGAACGGGGCGGGATTAGCTCCCAGTCTACCGGTAGCGCCGACAGTGATGGGGGTTTGCCGGTACCTGAGTCCTCATGTGCCGCCCTCAACCGGTCTCTCCCGACTCCCCATATGCGGAACGGGGCTCCAAGAGGCTCACAGAGGCACTCAGCGCTTCCGGGTGTCAACCCCCAGCTACTGCGGAGTCAGGTCGGTGTTCGCAACCGCGTCGGGTCACCCGTACGTATCGCCGGGCCCGGTGCTGCCAGGGGCGCGCAGGGGGCCGAAGCGGCGGGGGGGACCCCCGGGGCCGAGCACCTTGATCAACCGCACCGTGCCGTGGCCCAGGTCCTCGTTCAGCCGCGCCACCAACTGCGGGGCCAGCAGCCGCAGCTGGGTCGCCCAGGCCGTCGAGTCGCACTGCACCGTCAGGACGTGCTCGTCCTCGTCGTACTTCTGGGGAACGCAGTGCTTGGCCAGGTCGTCGCCGACGATCTCCGGCCAGCGGCCCATCACACCGCCCACCGCCGCCGGCGCCTCCCAGCCGCGCTCCGTGATCAGCCGGTTGATGGCCGCGCCGAGCGCCATCGGGTCACGGCCGTCGGCGCGCGCGCCGGAGCGCAGGCCGCCGCCGCGCCGCGCCTGCTTCTTCTGCTGCGCCGCGTCCCCACGCGCGCGTGCCTGTTCTTTCGCGGCGCGCAGGGCCACGCGCGCGAGGTCCACGCCGGACGGCTCGGGGATCTTCTTGGGCACCTCACCGGACGCGCCTCCGGTGGCGCCTGCCGACGCTCGCGGTGTGTTTTCCGTCATACGCGCTCCACCGTGCCCTCGGACACGGTGAACCGCGTCCCGGCCAGGACGCCGGGCACGTCGTCGTCCACCGCGGCGGTCACCAGCACCTGCTCCCCGGGCGCGACCAGCTCGGCGAGCCGCTCACGGCGCCGGGTGTCCAGCTCGGCGAACACGTCGTCCAGGACCAGCACCGGCTCATTGCCCTCGGCCCTGAGCAGGTCGTACGAGGCGAGACGCAGCGCCAGCGCGTACGACCAGGACTCCCCGTGCGAGGCGTACCCCTTCGCGGGGAGCTGGCCGAGCTTGAGGAGCAGTTCGTCCCGGTGGGGGCCGACCAAGGTCACGCCCCGCTCGATCTCCTGCTTGCGGGTCTCCACGAGCGCGGCCATCAGCTGCTCGTACAGCTCCTCGCGCGCGTGGCCGACGATTTCGGGCGACGACGGACGGTATTCCAGCGCGACCGGGCCACCGCCGGGGGCCAGCTGCTCGTACGCCTTGTCCGCCAGGGGCTGGATCGCGGAGACCAGGTCGAGCCGCTGGGCGAGCAGCTCGGCGCCCACGCGCGCGAGGTGCTGGTCCCAGACGTCGAGCGTGGACAGGTCCATGGTGCGGCCGCCGTGGCGGCGGGCGAGCGCGGCCGATTTGAGGAGCGTGTTGCGCTGCTTGAGCACCCGGTCGTAGTCGGAGCGGACGCCCGCCATGCGCGGGGAGCGGGCCGTGATCAGCTCGTCGAGGAAGCGGCGCCGCTCGCCGGGGTCGCCCTTGACCAGCGCGAGATCCTCGGGCGCGAACAGCACCGTCCGCACGATGCCGAGCACATCACGCGGCCTGACCTGCGACGATCTGTTGATGCGGGCACGGTTGGCCCGGCCGGGGTTCAGCTCAAGCTCGATGAGCTGCTGGCGCTCGCCCTGCTTCACGGTGGCCCGGACGATCGCGCGGTCGGCGCCCATGCGCACCAAGGGCGCGTCGGAGGAGACGCGGTGGCTGCCGAGGGTGGCGAGATAGCCGACCGCCTCGACGAGGTTCGTCTTGCCCTGCCCGTTGGGTCCCACGAACGCGGTGACGCCCGGGTCGAGCGGAACCTCGACCCGGGCGTACGAGCGGAAGTCGGCCAGCGACAGATGCGTGACGTGCATGGTCGTTCGCCGACCTCCCCCAACGTGGTGCTTCGGGCTTCCCCGAGGTCCGGGACGCCCGGCCTTCGGGTTGTCCCCGGCTGTGGACAACCGGGGAGACCCTGGGAGCGAGACCCCCAGGGTGTGGATCAGTTCTTCTCGACGGCGTGGCCGCCGAACTGGTTGCGCAGCGCCGCGACCATCTTCATCTGCGGCGAGTCGTCCTGTCGGGAGGCGAACCGCGCGAAGAGCGACGCGGTGATCGCGGGCAGGGGGACCGCGTGGTTGATGGCCGCCTCCACCGTCCACCGGCCCTCGCCGGAGTCCTCCGCGTACCCCTTGAGCTGCTCCAGGTGCTCGTCCTCGTCCAGGGCGTTCACCGCCAGGTCGAGCAGCCAGGAGCGGATGACCGTGCCCTCCTGCCAGGAGCGGAAGACCTCGCGCACGTCGGTGACGGAGTCGACCTTCTCCAGCAGCTCCCAGCCCTCGGCATAGGCCTGCATCATGGCGTACTCGATGCCGTTGTGGACCATCTTCGCGAAGTGGCCGGCGCCGACCTTGCCCGCGTGCACCGACCCGAAGTCGCCCTCCGGCTTCAGCGCGTCGAAGACCGGCTGCACCTTGGCGACGTTCTGGACGTCACCGCCGTACATCAGCGCATAGCCGTTCTCCAGGCCCCAGACGCCGCCGGAGACGCCGCAGTCGACGAAACCGATGCCCTTGATGCCCAGCTCGACAGCGTGCTTCTCGTCGTCCGTCCAACGCGAATTGCCGCCGTCCACGACGACGTCACCGGGCTGAAGGAGCGCGGCCAGCTCGTCGATCGTGGACTGGGTCGCGGCACCCGCCGGGACCATCACCCACACCACGCGCGGGCTCTTGAGCTTGCCCACAAGCTCTTCCAGGCTGTGGACATCGGCGAGGTCCGGGTTGCGGTCGTATCCGAGGACGGTGTGGCCTGCGCGGCGGATCCGCTCGCGCATGTTGCCGCCCATCTTGCCGAGGCCGACGAGACCGAGCTCCATCAGTTGTTCCTTAGGTTGCGACGTGGCGTGAGGGCACTTTCGTACCTGCGACCGAGCCTAAACCCGGACGTCCACGCACACCTGTGGGCATACGCGCTCAGGCGTACGCCCACCTGCCGATTTCGTCAGCCGCTGAGGCGGACCGGCATGATCAGGTACTTGTAGGCCTCGTCCGCCTCGGCGTCCACCGCCGGCTTGCCGCTGAGCAGCGCGGGCTTCGTGGACGTCGTGAAGGAGAGCTGGGCGGCCGGCGAGTCGATGGCGCTCAGGCCGTCGAGCAGGAAGGTCGGGTTGAAGGCGATCGAGACGTCGTCGCCCTCCAGCTGGGCGTCGACCCTCTCCACAGCCTGTGCGTCGTCGCTGGAGCCGGCCTCCAGGATCAGCACGCCCTGCTCGAAGCTGAGCCGCACCGGGGTGTTCCGCTCCGCCACCAGGGCCACGCGCTTGACGGCCTCCACGAAGGGGGCGGTCTCGATCACGGCCACGGAGTTGAACTCCGTCGGGAACAGCGAGCGGTACTTCGGCAGGTCGCCTTCGAGCAGACGGGTGGTCGTACGCCGTCCGGCGCCCTCGAAGCCGATCAGGCCCTCGCCGGCGCCGGAGCTGGACAGCGCCAGGGTCACGCTGTCGCCGCTCGTGAGGGCCTTGGCGGTGTCCAGGAGCGTCTTGGCGGGCACCAGGGCGACCGCGGACGCCTCCGGGTTCTCCGGCTTCCACAGGAACTCACGGACCGCGAAGCGGTAGCGGTCGGTGGAGGCCAGGGTGACCGTGTCGCCCTCGATCTCGATGCGGACACCGGTCAGCACCGGCAGCGTGTCGTCACGGCCGGCCGCGATGGCCACCTGCGCGGCAGCCGAGGCGAAGACCTCGCCCGGGACGGTGCCGGTCGCCGACGGCATCTGCGGCAGGGCCGGGTACTCCTCCACAGGCAGGGTGTGGAGTGTGAACCGCGAGGAGCCGCAGACCACGGTCGCCCGTACACCGTCTGTGGAAATCTCCACCGGCCGGTTGGGCAGGGCGCGGCAGATGTCGGCGAGGAGCCGGCCCGACACGAGCACCGTGCCCTCTTCGTCGATCTCGGCGTCCACCGAGACCCGCGCCGAGACCTCGTAGTCGAAGCTCGACAGGCTCAGCGCGCCGCCCTCGGCCTTCAGCAGGAGGCCGGCGAGGACAGGCGCCGGCGGACGGGCCGGGAGGCTGCGTGCCGCCCAGGCCACTGCCTCCGCGAGTACGTCGCGTTCCACCCGGATCTTCACCGTTGCCGCCTCCGTCTGTTGCCGGCGCTCTCGCCCTGCTGGCCTTCGCTGTCTGACTCGGTGTCGTCGGACCCTGTGAGGGGAAGGACACCGGGGACCAGTCTGACGCACCGCACTGACAGTCGGTGCCCCCCTGGGTCAAGTCGTTCCGAGCGGCACCGGAGCGCCGAACCGCGAGTTGTGCACAGCCCCCACTTCGAAACGGATTCCCAGCTCTCTCTAGTTGGGAGTAGTAGTAGGGGCTGTGGAAACCGTGGATAACCCCGTTTTCGCAGCTCAGACGGCAAATTTTGTCCACCGGGCCTGTGGGTGGAGCCGGTGGACAACCGGGGCCCGCTGTGGACGGGGAAAAGTTCTGCACACTCGATGCACAGCCTCGGGGCACTTCTCCCCAGCGCCGTCCCCAGCTTTACCCACGTTCCCCACAGGCCAACCCGGCACCTTCGTGTGACGCCTTTCACTCGACACGGTGATTCGGCGCGTTGCGTTGCCGAACAGTGGACAGGCGTGTGGAGAAGCTGGGGATTGCTGGGGACAACCGGCTGTGGCCTGTGGGTTGCCGGTGGACAACTTCTTGCACACCCTGTGGATCTTTTCTTCGTCCACAGTCTGTGGAGATCGTTCGTCCACCAATCCACAAGCACCTGACCTGGTCTGATGGTCTTTCAACAGTCCGCCCTGTGGACACGATCTGGACAACTTCCCGGTCCCCAGGGTGTGGACGCGAGAAAGTACCCGAATCTGTGGAGGGCGGCCGTAACCGGGCCCCTATTCGAACAGTGGATGACGAGTGGGCCACGGCGCGGGGCCCGAAACGGGTGCCGAAACGGCGCGGGAGGCCCTCCGGAGGCGTCCGAGAGCCTCTTGGGACGCACGCGAGGATGCTCCGGAGCGCCTGTGAGGGCGCCTCGGGACGAGTTTGAGGACGCCGCGGGACGCGTATAGGAGGGCGCCTCGGGGCGGCTTGAACGGCGTGTCGGGGAGCCTCGGGAGCAGCGAAAGGCGCCCTCGGGAGCGTGTCCCGGGGCGCCTTCGGCGGCGTACCGACGTCTCATCGGACGCCGTACCGCCCTGTCCCCTCCGACGGCGTACCGTCGTGGCTGTCAGCCGTTCTTGATGCGGTTCGTGAGCTCCGTGACCTGGTTGTAGATGGAGCGGCGCTCGGCCATCAGCGCGCGGATCTTGCGGTCGGCGTGCATGACGGTCGTGTGGTCGCGGCCGCCGAACTGCGCGCCGATCTTCGGCAGCGACAGGTCGGTCAGCTCACGGCACAGGTACATGGCGATCTGCCGCGCGGTGACCAGGACGCGGCTGCGCGAGGAGCCGCACAGGTCGTCCACGGTGAGGCCGAAGTAGTCGGCGGTGGCCGCCATGATGGCCGGCGCGGTGATCTCCGGGGACGAGTCCTCGCCGCCGGGGATCAGGTCCTTGAGGACGATCTCGGTCAGTCCGAGGTCCACCGGCTGCCGGTTGAGCGACGCGAACGCCGTCACCCGGATCAGCGCGCCCTCCAGCTCGCGGATGTTCCGCGAGATACGGGACGCGATGAACTCCAGGACCTCCGGCGGAGCGTTGAGCTGCTCCTGCACCGCCTTCTTACGAAGGATGGCGATACGGGTCTCCAGCTCGGGCGGCTGGACGTCCGTGATCAGACCCCACTCGAAACGGTTCCGCAGCCGGTCCTCCAGGGTCACCAGCTGCTTGGGCGGCCGGTCACTGGACAGCACGATCTGCTTGTTCGCGTTGTGGAGCGTGTTGAAGGTGTGGAAGAACTCCTCCTGCGTCGACTCCTTGTCCGCCAGGAACTGGATGTCGTCGACAAGAAGGATGTCCATCTCGCGGTACCGCTTGCGGAAGCTGTCGCCCTTGCCGTCGCGGATGGAGTTGATGAACTCGTTGGTGAACTCCTCCGAGCTCACGTACCGCACGCGCGTGCCCGGGTAGAGGCTGCGCGCGTAGTGCCCGATCGCGTGCAGCAGGTGCGTCTTGCCGAGCCCCGACTCCCCGTAGATGAAGAGGGGGTTGTACGCCTTCGCCGGCGCCTCGGCGACGGCGACCGCGGCCGCGTGCGCGAATCGGTTCGAGGCGCCGATGACGAAGGTGTCGAAGAGGTACTTCGGGTTCAGTCGCGCGGTGGGTTCGCCGGGACCGGCCGCCGGCGCGGGCTGCGCGGCCAGGGGGCCCGGTGCGCCGCTCGATGCGGGCAGCGAGGAGCCGACCGGGCCGCCGCGGTGCACATGGCCGTTGCCGGACGGGGACGGGGGGGCCTGGTGGTCCCGGCGGGAGTCCAGGTCACGCCGGCCGTCGCGCTGCTCGTAGTCCGACCGCTGCTGCTCGTAGTCGGACCGGGCCTGGTCGTAGTCCTGGCGCTGCTGCTCGTAGGACGGCCGGTCCATCGACTGCGGACGGTAGTCCTGTGACGGCGTCGCGTACGGGTCGCGGTCCGGGAAGCCGAGGCGCTGCTGCTGCCAGCCGTAGTCGTCCTGCGACGGCCGGGGCCAGGCGCCCGGCTCGGGGCGCTGGTAGTCCGGGTAGGCGGGACGGGCGTTGGGCAGCTGGTCGGAGCGGGCGGACGGCAGGTGATCGCCGGGGCCGCCGGGCAGCTGCTCGCCACGGCCCGGCCGGTGGTCGTCCGCGCGGTGCCGGCCGTACCGCTCGTATCCGTCCCGGTTCTGGCTGTCGTAGGGATTGCGCTCGTCGCGGCCCTGGCCGTCGTAGCCGTCACGACCGCCACGACTGTCACGCCCGTCCCGTCCGTCGCGGCCACCACGGTCCTGGCCGTCGTATCCATCCCGTCCGTCCCGTGCGTCACGCTCGTCGCGGGTCTGGCCGTCGTACGGGTCCCGGCTCTGTGCCGGACCGGAGGGGAGCTCGGGCTCCTCGTACCGGGGCTGGGCGGGCGGCGCCGGGGACTGGGGCTCCCCCGCGGAGTCGTCGACGGTGATCGCGATGCGGATCGGCCGGCCGCACTCACGGCTCAGCGATTCGCTGACGATCGGCGCGAGACGGCCCTCCAGTACGCCCTTCGCAAATTCGTTCGGTACTGCGAGCAGAGCCGTGTCCGCGACCAGGGCCAGCGGCTGGCAGCGCTTGATCCAGTGCTCGTCCTTGGTCTCCACGCCCTGCCCACGGCCCTCACCGAGGAGTTGTTCCAGTACTCGTGGCCACACTGCGGCAAGATCGGCAGGTACATCAGCCACAGGGCACGCTCTCTCACGGGTCCCACGAACGTGTGGTTCTGGGAGCAGGTCGGGATGTAACTCGGGTGAAGCAGGGGGAACGAAACAGATGGGGCGGGGAGAAGGGAACGAATCGGAGTTCAGCCACGGTAGTCAGGGCGACCGCTGCGGTTCAAGTTGTTGTCCCCAGCCTGTGGATAGTGTCTCCCGGAGGGCACTGGTTTGACCGGATGGCGTAGCCGCGCGTACCGTAACCAGGTCGAGTTGTCGATGGCTGCTGCCGCCTGCCTCCGATGGGCACAGATCGCGTCAAGTGATCGGGAAGCGGTGCACTCGGGCGTAATACGAGCTACTCGTGGGCGCACGGTGACAGCCAAGACGGCACCCCGCCACTACTGATTCTTTCTGGAGCCCCCGAGTGAGCAAGCGCACCTTCCAGCCGAACAACCGTCGTCGCGCGAAGACCCACGGCTTCCGCCTGCGGATGCGTACCCGTGCCGGCCGCGCGATTCTCGCGAACCGCCGTGGCAAGGGTCGCGCGAGCCTGTCCGCCTGATTACTTACAGGTCATGATGTCGTGCTGCCTACCGAGCATCGGCTGAGGCGGCGCGAGGACTTCGCGACCGCGGTACGCCGAGGACGCCGGGCCGGACGCCCGCTTCTCGTCGTCCATCTACGTAGCGGTGCAACGGACCCGCACGCGCCTGGGGAGAGCGCTCCCCCGACGCGTGCGGGTTTCGTCGTGAGCAAAGCCGTGGGTGGAGCTGTCGTACGCAACAAGGTGAAGCGCCGGCTTCGCCATCTGATGCGCGACCGAGTGGCCCTGCTGCCCCCCGGTAGCCTGGTAGTCGTACGAGCGCTGCCCGGTGCGGGCGACGCCGACCATGTACAGCTGGCCCGAGACCTGGACGCCGCCCTGGAGCGGCTGCTGGGAGGGGGCGCGCGATGAAGTACCCGCTGCTGGCTCTCATCAAGCTCTACCAGTGGACCATCAGCCCGTTGCTCGGGCCGGTGTGCAAGTACTACCCGTCGTGCTCCCACTACGGCTACCAGGCCATCGACCGGCACGGTGCGGTCAAGGGAACGGCACTCACCGCCTGGCGCATCCTCCGGTGCAATCCGTGGTCGCTGGGTGGTGTGGACCATGTTCCGCCGCGCAAGCGCCCGCGGTGGCACGAATCGCTGCGCAACGCCTGGCGTGCACGCAAGGGCGGGAACTCCGCCGCCGAACCGGCCACCGAGGGGCACGGTATGTCCGACCACCCCTCGAGCCCGGCCGCCGAGACCCCGTCCCATGCTCAAGGAGCCTGATTAGTGGACACGATTGCCAGTCTCTTCAGCTTCATCACGACACCCGTATCTTGGGTCATCGTCCAGTTCCACTCCGTGTACGGCAAGGTTTTCGGTGCCGACTCGGGATGGGCCTGGGGCCTGTCCATCGTGTCCCTGGTGATCCTGATCCGTATCTGCCTGATCCCGCTCTTCGTGAAGCAGATCAAGGCCACTCGGGCGATGCAGACGCTGCAGCCCGAGATGAAGAAGATCCAGGAGCGCTACAAGACCGACAAGCAGCGCCAGTCCGAAGAGATGATGAAGCTGTACAAGGAGTCGGGTACCAACCCGCTCTCCTCGTGCCTTCCCATCCTGGCCCAGTCGCCGTTCTTCTTCGCCCTGTATCACGTGCTGAACGGCATCGCGACCGGCAAGACGATCGGCGTCATCGACGATTCGCTGCTGGCCAGCGCGCGTAAGGCACACATCTTCGGCGCCCCGCTCGCGGCGAAGTTCACCGACGGTGCCGACAAGGTCGCCTCGCTCGGTGCCACGGTGATGGATGTCCGTGTCATCACAGCGATCATGATCGTGCTGATGTCGGGGTCGCAGTTCTACACGCAGCGCCAGCTGATGACGAAGAACGTCGACATGTCCGTCAAGACGCCCTTCATGCAGCAGCAGAAGATGCTGATGTACGTCTTCCCGGTCATGTTCGCCATCTTCGGCATCAACTTCCCGGTCGGTGTCCTCGTCTACTGGCTGACCACCAACGTGTGGACCATGGGTCAGCAGATGTACGTCATCCGCAACAACCCGACGCCGGGCAGCAAGGCCCAGGCCGCTTACCTGGAGCGCCTGGAGAAGCACGTCACGCATCACGAGAAGACGCGCGGCCGTGGTCAGAAGGCGATTGTCAAGGCGATCGTCGCCAAGGGCCGTGAACGCAACGAGCACGAGCGCAAATTCATCAACGCTCTGACGAAGGCGGGCCTGGCGGCCCAGGCCGACGGCACCGTGGTGAAGGGCGTGAGCGATGCCGTCACCGAGGCCGAGGACGGCACCTCGACGACCGCGGGCGGCCCGCCCAAGCGCCAGCAGCCGAAGCGGCAGTCCAAGTCCCAGCGTCAGGCCGCTGTGGCCAAGGCAGCAGCCGAAGCCGAGCCGAAGACCTCGCTGACCAAGTCCGACGAGCCGCAGGACGCCAAGCCCGACGCCGCCAAGCCGGCGGGCGGTGGCGCCAAGCCCGGCTCCGGTACCCGCAGCAAAGCCCAGTCAGGACAGCGCAAGGGCCCTCAGCGGCCCAAGTCCCCGTCCAAGAAGTAAGAAGGAGTCCATCCCGTGACGGAAGGCACCATCTCCGCTGCCGCCGAGGGCGACACCCTGTCCCGCTTGGAGCAGGAGGGCGAGATCGCGGCGGACTACCTCGAGGGTCTGCTCGACATCGCTGATCTCGACGGCGACATCGACATGGACGTCGAGGCCGACCGAGCCGCTGTCTCGATTATCAGCGACGCCGGCGGCCGCGACCTGCAGAAGCTGGTCGGCCGTGACGGCGAGGTGCTCGAGGCCCTTCAGGAGCTCACGCGCCTGGCCGTGCACAGGGAGACCGGCGACCGCAGCCGGCTGATGCTGGACATCGGTGGCTATCGCGCGAAGAAGCGCGAGGAGCTCTCCGAGCTGGGCGCCAAGGCCGCGGCCGAGGTCAAGAGCTCCGGCGAGCCCGTGAAGATGAAGCCGATGACGCCCTTCGAGCGCAAGGTCGTGCACGACGCGGTCAAGGCCGCCGGGCTGCGCAGCGAGTCCGAGGGCGAGGAGCCGCAGCGCTTCGTCGTCGTGCTTCCTGCCTGATCGGTACGTACGTTCCTCCGGCCCCGTCTGTTGCGCAGACGGGGCCGAACTTTGTCAGCCTGATAGTCCCCGGCAGCTGCGGACCCGACAGCTGTAGTCCCTGATAGTCCTGGAAGCCAGCGCTCAGTGCGCTTATGCGGTACGGAAGGACGGTCCCCGTGACGGAGGCAGCGGAGCTCCCCCCTGCGCCCGAGCAGGCGCGCGAGGTATTCGGCGATCGCTTCGCGGACGCGGTCCGGTACGCGGAGCTGCTGGCCGAGGCGGGAGTGCAGCGCGGTCTGATCGGCCCCCGTGAAGTGCCCCGCCTGTGGGAGCGGCATCTGCTGAACTGCGCGGTGCTCTCGGAGGTCGTACCCGAGGGTGTGACCGTCTGCGATGTGGGTTCCGGCGCCGGTCTGCCCGGCATTCCGCTTGCCCTGGTCCGTGAAGACATCAAGATCACGCTGCTTGAGCCGTTGCTGCGCCGGACCACCTTCCTCACCGAGGTCGTCGAGCTGCTGGGCCTCGATCATGTGACCGTCGTCCGCGGCCGCGCCGAGGAGGTCATGGGGAAGCTGACTCCGGTCCACGTGGTGACCGCTCGCGCGGTCGCGCCGTTGGACCGGCTCGCGACGTGGGGCATCCCCCTTCTGCGGCCGTACGGCGAGATGCTCGCGCTCAAGGGCGACACCGCGGAGGAGGAGCTGAAGAGCGCTGCCACGGCGCTCAGCAAGCTCGGAGCGGTGGACACATCCATCCTGCATGTCGGCGAGGGGATCGTGGATCCGCTTTCCACCGTGGTGCGCGTCGAGGTCGGGGAGAGTCCGGGCGGGGTCCGCTTCGCTGCGAAGCGCGCCAAGGCAGCCCGGACGAGCCGAACACGGCGTCGTCGCTGAGCCCGAAGGCTCACAACGAACCTCGAACTCCCGGCTCCGCTGTGGCGGAGCCGGGAGTTTTTCGTCACTCCCGTTGATCCGTCCTGACGACGAGCCGTACTCCACACAAGCTGCCAAACCTACGCATCTCGGAGTGTCGCGCCGAAATGAGGCCGACCGCTATGCATCGTGTTTCACGTGAAACGTCGCTCACTGCTGCACGGCATCATCAGTCGCGGCCGCGCCGCGGCCGAACCCCGCGACCGGAAACCTCTCGGTTCACTCGCAGAGGGTGCGGAGTTGTCCACAGAGGTGGATTTCTCCACAGAAGAACGGGCCTCGCTGGTTCATGACCCCGAAGACATGGGAGGCTCTGTTCATTGCGAGCCTGAAGTCGAGGAGAGTGAATCCTTGCGGTCCGACGCCAACATCGCGGGACCGATGACCGATCCGGTCCCCGGTCCCCGTACCGAGTCGATGGGGGAGGATGTTTCACGTGAAACACCGCCCCCGATGGACGACACTCCCATCGGTCGTGCTGCCCAACTGGCAGTGGAGGCTCTGGGCCGTGCCGGCGAAGGCCTGCCACGGCCGGAGCAGACACGCGTCATGGTGGTCGCCAACCAGAAGGGTGGGGTCGGCAAGACCACAACCACGGTCAACCTGGCCGCGTCACTCGCCTTGCACGGCGGCCGCGTCCTGGTGGTCGACCTCGACCCTCAGGGCAATGCCTCCACCGCGCTGGGCATCGATCATCACGCCGAAGTTCCTTCGATCTATGACGTGTTGATCGACAGCAGGCCGCTCTCCGAAGTCGTTCAGGCGGTCCCCGATGTCGAGGGCCTCTTCTGCGCTCCTGCCACGATCGATCTCGCCGGTGCGGAGATCGAGCTGGTGTCCCTGGTGGCACGGGAGAGCCGGCTGGAGCGAGCGATCCAGGCATACGAGCAGCCGCTGGACTACATCCTCATCGACTGCCCGCCGTCGCTCGGTCTCCTGACAGTCAACGCGTTGGTCGCCGGCGCCGAGGTCCTGATCCCGATCCAGTGCGAGTACTACGCGCTGGAGGGCCTGGGCCAGCTGTTGCGCAACGTCGATCTGGTCCGGGGGCACCTCAACCCGAACCTGCATGTGTCGACCATCCTGCTCACCATGTACGACGGCCGGACGCGACTGGCGTCCCAGGTCGCGGACGAGGTGCGCAGCCACTTCGGCGACGAGGTACTACGGACGAGCATTCCGCGCTCAGTCCGTATCTCCGAAGCCCCGAGCTACGGGCAGACGGTTCTGACCTACGATCCAGGATCGAGCGGTGCCCTCTCCTATCTTGAGGCGGCACGGGAAATCGCATTGCGCGGCGCCGGTGTGGCGTACGACGCGCAACACGCCCACGTGGGCGCACCGAACGAACAGAGCATGGTGGAGGGGATTCAGTGAGCGAGCGACGAAGGGGGCTGGGCCGTGGTCTCGGCGCACTGATCCCTGCTGCCCCGACAGGCGAGAGGGGGCCGGCGGTGAATGGAGGATCCACCTCACCGACGTCCGTCCCCGTACTCACCGCCGAGCGCGGGGTGGCAGCGGCCAAGGTGGCCTCACTCCCCCCTGTTTCACATGAAACCGAGGATTCGCTGTCGTACGGAGCGGTGGAGGTGCCGCCGGAGCCCGTCGGCGCGCACTTCGCCGAGCTGCCGCTCGACTTCATCACGCCCAACTCCCGGCAGCCTCGTGAGGTGTTCGACGAGGATGCCCTCGCGGAGTTGGTCACCTCCATCAAGGAGGTCGGGCTTCTCCAGCCTGTCGTCGTGCGGCAGCTGGGCCCGGAGCGCTACGAGCTCATCATGGGCGAGCGGCGCTGGCGTGCCTGCCGTGAGGCGGGACTTGAGGCCATCCCGTCGATCGTGCGAGCCACGGACGACGAGAAGCTCCTCCTGGACGCACTCCTGGAGAACCTGCACCGCGCACAGCTGAACCCGCTGGAAGAGGCAGCCGCCTACGACCAGCTGCTCAAGGACTTCAACTGCACGCACGACCAGCTGGCGGACCGCATCGGTCGGTCCCGCCCGCAGGTCTCCAACACGCTGCGTCTGCTGAAGCTCTCTCCGTCGGTCCAGCGCCGCGTGGCCGCCGGAGTGCTGTCCGCGGGGCACGCACGGGCCCTGCTCTCCGTCGACGACTCGGAGGAGCAGGACCGGCTGGCTCACCGGATCGTGGCCGAGGGGCTCTCGGTGCGGGCCGTCGAGGAGATCGTGACCCTCATGGGGTCCCGGCCGCAGACGGCCACACGGGCCAAGGGGCCGCGAGCCGGCACCCGGCTCTCTCCGGCGCTGAGTGACCTCGCGACGCGGCTCTCGGATCGCTTCGAGACGCGGGTGAAGGTCGACCTCGGTCAGAAGAAGGGCAAGATCACCGTCGAGTTCGCCTCGATGGACGACCTCGAGCGGATCCTGGGCAGCCTCGCTCCGGGCGAGGGGCCGGTCCTGCAGAAGAGCCTTCTGGACGACGACGTCGACGACACGGAGATCTGAGGCGCAGGTGGCGGGACGGTTTATGACCGTTCCGCCACCAGGAGCGGGCTGTGTCCGGTGTGTACCGGAACACGGCCCGCTCTTTGCTTTCAGGCGGTATCGAGGGAATCGCTTCGTGGATACGATGCGTACGGGTATGGCGCATCCACCTGGCGACACCTTCATTGGGGAGGCGGGGGCCGTGCGAACCGTGAGTCGTTCCGGAATGGTGACGGCAGGCCTGGGGCTAGGGGCGGTCGGCGGGTTCGTCGGCAGCCTGCTCCGGGAGCGAAGCGCTCTGACAGCCGCCCGTGACGCAGCGGGCGAAGGAAGCGAGGAACTGCCTTCATGGGGCGTCGGCTCGTACCGCTCACGCTGGACAACCTTCAGGACCTTCCCCAGCGCTGTCGCTCGTGTGTCTTCTGGGAACTGGACCCCGTCAGCGGCGAAGCTGCGGTAAAAGCGGGCACCCCCGCCCTGGAGAAGGAATCCTGGATCTCGGCTGTTCTGCTGGACTGGGGATCATGCGGCAGGGTCGTCTACGTGGACGACGTACCAGTCGGCTACGTGCTGTATGCGCCCCCGGCGTATGTCCCTCGGTCCACAGCTTTCCCCACGAGCCCGGTCTCCCCTGACGCGGTCCAGTTGATGACCGCGTTCATCTTGCCGGGGTACCGAGGGCAGGGGCTCGGCAGAGTGATGGTACAGACAGTCGCGAAGGATCTGCTGCGCCGGGACTTCAAGGCGATCGAGGCCTTTGGGGATGCCCGGTGGAAGGAACCGGCTTGCGTGCTGCCCGCCGATCATCTGCTGGCCGTGGGCTTCAAGACGGTCCGGCACCATCTCACGCACCCGCGGCTGCGGCTGGAACTGCGGACGACCTTGTCCTGGAAGGAAGACGTGGAGCTGGCGTTGGACCGGCTGCTGGGGGCGGTGCAGAAGGAGCCGGCGCTGCGGCCGCTGTAACTCCCTGACCCCTGCCGCTGCCGCTGCCGCTGCCGCTGCGACTCGCCTCTCGTCTCGCGCCTCCTATGCGAATGGGCCAGCCCTTTCGGGCTGGCCCATTCGTGTTTCACGTGAAACATCGCCGTCCGTGTGACGGCGTCATCGACTACTCGGTGATGAAGTCCTCGAGGTCCCGCACAATCGCGGCCTTCGGCTTCGCACCGACGATGGTCTTGGCGACCTCGCCACCCTGGTAGACGTTCAGGGTCGGGATGGACATGACGCCGTACTTGGCGGCCGTACCCGGGTTCTCGTCGATGTTGAGCTTGACGATCTCGATCTTGTCCCCGTACTCGGCGGCGATCGCCTCGAGCGACGGCGCGATCTGGCGGCAGGGTCCGCACCATGCGGCCCAGAAGTCCACCAGGACGGGCTTGTCGCTCCTCAGGACGTCCTGCTCGAAGGAGTCGTCGGTCACATTCTTCAGGGTGCCGGCCACGGCGGGCTCCTTAACTTGGTGGTGCGGTGGGGCGGACGGGAGTCAGACAGCGGTCTTCTCGGGCTCGGCAGTCGCCTCTCCGTCCGCCAGGGCGGCGAGGAAGCGCTCCGCATCGAGGGCGGCGGAGCAGCCGGTGCCGGCGGCGGTGATCGCCTGGCGGTACGTGTGGTCGACGACGTCACCGGCGCCGAAGACGCCGGTGAGGTTGGTGCGGGTCGAAGGCGCCTCGACCTTCAGGTAGCCCTCGCCGTCCAGCTCGAGCTGTCCCTTGAACAGCTCGGTGCGCGGGTCGTGGCCGATCGCGATGAACAGACCCGTCACTGCCAGGTCGGAGATCTCGCCCGTCTGCAGGTTGCGCAGCTTCAGACCGGAGAGCTTCGGGTCGCCCTCGATCTCGGCGACTTCGCTGTCCCAGATGAACTTGATCTTGGGGTCGGCGAACGCCCGCTCCTGCATCGCCTTGGACGCGCGCAGGGTGTCCCGGCGGTGGACGATCGTCACGGACTTGGCGAAGCGGGAGAGGAAGGTGGCCTCCTCCATCGCGGTGTCGCCGCCACCGATGACGGCGATGTCCTGGTCCTTGAAGAAGAAGCCATCACAAGTGGCGCACCAGGAGACGCCGCGTCCGGAGAGGGCGTCTTCGTTGGGCAGACCGAGCTTGCGGTGCTGCGAGCCCGTCGTGACGATGACGGCCCTCGCCTGGTGGACGGTGCCCGCGGTGTCGGTGACGGTCTTGATGTCTCCCGTCAGGTCGACAGCCACGACGTCGTCCGGGATCAGCTCGGCGCCGAAGCGCTCGGCCTGGGCGCGCATGTTGTCCATGAGCTCGGGGCCCATGACGCCGTCCTGGAAGCCGGGGAAGTTCTCCACCTCGGTGGTGTTCATCAGGGCGCCGCCCGCGGTGACGGCCCCCTCGAACACCAGCGGCTTCAGCGACGCGCGCGCGGTGTACAGGGCCGCCGTGTAGCCGGCGGGCCCGGAGCCGATAATGATCACGTTTCGGACGTCGCTCACGGCTTGATTCCTCGTCTCTGGAGACTGCTGCGTACTGCCGGTGGGAGCCTCTCTCAGAACTCTCACCCCACCCAACGGATCCTAAGGGCCCGGCATTCCCAGTGTGTCCGGGCACACGGGGACGCCACAGCGTACGGGGACGGAATTCTGGAGTCGGCGTCATCCGGTCGTGCTGGGCTCGCAAGAGTGGGGCCTCAGTGCCGTCCTACCGAGCATCTTGCCGGTCGGGAGCAGTCGTACTCCCGGTCATCCCGGTCAGGACGAAGCGTATGACTGCTCCAGGAGAACCTTGCCCGAGGAGCCCTTGGCTTGGCCCACGCACGTGGCGTCGACGATGTACGCCGTGACCTGGGTGCTGTCGGAAGGGTCGGGCAGGACGACCAGGTAGACCTTCGTGCCGTTGTAGACGCCCTTGGACGTCGCGAGCGCTTCCTCGGTGCGGTTGATGCCCTTCTGAATGCAGTCCGGAACCGGGACCACGGGCACCTTCAGGATGTGCGGTCCCCCGTCGCTGGATCCCGTCGCGCCGAAATCAGGTTCCGCGGACCTTTTGTTGCCGCTGTCCGGGCCCTTGCGCGCAGCGAGGAGGTCGGCGACCTGCTGCTGCAGTTTGCCCTTGGAGAAGGTGTGGGCCGCGTCGGTGTGCTGCTGCTCTGCTGTCGAGGGGGTGTCGCCGGGGTTGTCCTCCGTCACCGACTGGACGAGGAAGGTGCCCAGTCCCAGGGCGGCAACGGTGAAGAAGGCGCCGAGTGCGATGGTTCCGCGGCGGCTCCGGCGCGTGCGAGGCGTGCGTCCCGGACCGGTGGCGGCACGGGAATGTCCGGTTGGGCGGCCACCAGCGGCAGAGGTGGATGTTTCACGTGAAACATGTCCGTCTTCGCTCGCGCCTTGTTCGGTGTCTGCGTCGCCGTCGTCGGGCACTGCGGGGGAACCATCAGCTGACGTGGCGGCGCGCACATCGGCGTCCTGGAGATCCGTTGTCGTCGCGCTCAGCAAGGCTTCCGCGGCCAGGGCGGCATCGATCCGCCCTGCCACATCGGCGGGCATGCGGGACGGGCCCGGGAGTGTGCCGAGAAGCCCCCGGATCTCCTCAAGAGAGGCGTACACGTCGGCGCAGAGCGGGCAGCCGTCCAGATGCCGGCGCACGTCCGCGGTACGGGAAGGGGGGAGCAGACCCTCGGTGAGGTCGGAGATCTCCGTGACTTCCGGGTGCCCGGCCGTGTCGGTCGTGGATGTCACGCTCGCCCACCTCCGCCCTTCACAGCAGCTGAATCGCTTGGCCCTGCATCATGTGGTCCCGCTGCGGGTGGGACGGATGGCCCCTGCGTCCGGTTCCTTCCGCCGCCCGCCTTCTCGCCGTCCTTGCCGGCCCGGCCGCTTGCGCTCTCCGGTCGGAGGTGGCTGAGGAGGGGCAGCAGTCTGGCTCTGCCTCGGGCACAACGGCTCTTCACCGTCCCGGTGGGCACATCCAGGACGCGGGCGGCCTCCGCCACCGGGTAGCCCTGCATGTCCACGAGGACGATCGCGGCCCGCTGGTCGGGAGGCAGGGTGCCCAGGGCCTCCAGGAGTTCCCGGTGCAGATCGTTGCGCTCCGCGGGCGCGGACGCCGACTCGTGCGGCTCCAGAAGCTGCTCAAGACGTTCGGTGTCATCGACGGGGGATGTCTTTCTGGATGCGGCCTTGCGGGCGCGGTCCAGACACGCGTTCACCGTGATGCGGTGCAGCCACGTCGTGACGGCCGACTGGCCGCGGAAGGTGTGGGCGGCCCGGTAGGCGGAGACGAGAGCGTCCTGGACCGCGTCAGCGGCCTCCTCGCGGTCTCCCAGCGTCCGCAGGGCCACCGCCCACAGGCGGTCGCGATGGCGCCGTACGAGCTCACCGAAGGCCTCGGGGTCGCCTTCGACATGGCGGGCGAGCAGGTCTTCATCCCTTGCTTCGGCGTACACGGCGCCTTCTGCCATCGGCCCCTCCCTCGGGGCAACCTTACGGATTTTGCCGCGAGAAATTGGACCTCCTCTCCAAAGCGCATCGAAAGGTCCTTGCTGAAGCCCGCTCCATCATCCATTGACGGACAGGGAACCCTCAGCTGGTCACCTTCACGTCCACCACCCTGCCGCGGTACGTACCGTCGCCCGTCGGCGGCAACTTGGTCAGCCAGACCAGGAGGTAGCGGGCCTTGAGCGATCCGCCGGGCTTGAGCGTCACGCTCGTACCGGAGCCCTCGGCGACCTTGCTGTAGCTGTTGAAGGACAGCGGCTCCGAACCTGCGTCACCCGAGGCGGCGCGAAGTTCCACGGACGTGTCCCCCACGAAGGAGACGGTCACCTTCTCCACCTGCTGGACCTTGCCAAGATCGAGGATGACTCCAAGGCCCTGCTTCAGTCGTCCAAAGTCGGCACTCTTGTAGAAGTCCGTCTGCCAATACGTGCCAGGAGTGGTGTCGTAGACCTTGCCTATGTCGGATGGCTTCTCGGACCCGTCGCCGAAGGGGTCGAAGTCACGGGCATTGCTGATGGCGACCGGCGTGCCCAGCGTCCTCTTGGGGTTCTTGTCGTTGCCGTCTGTCGTCCGGGTGTTGTCGGTGCTGTCGGACTTGCCGCGGTCCATCAGCGCGTCCGCCAGCTGCCAGCTGCCGAGACCCAGCGCGGCGATGAGCAGTGCGGAGACCGCCCACTTGAGTGCCTTGCCGGTACGGCTCTGCAGCGGAGGGAGCGGCGTCGGCACGGGCTGGGTGACGCCCGGACGCGGTGACTGACGGCCGTACGTGCCCTGCTGATAGGTCGTGCGCTGGTAGTCGGGCGGTGCGGTGAACGCGGGCTCCGGCGGGCGGATGCGGGGCATCTCGCTGATCGCCTTCACCAGCTCCTCCGGCGTGGTGCACGGAGGATCCTGGCGCGAGGCCGTCGCACCGTCGTTGACGAGCGCGCGCATGGCGAGCTCCGACAGGCCGCGGTGGACACCGGCCCGCACCTGGTCGGGGGCGATGGGGCCGACGTCCTTGGGCAGCCCGGACAGGCCGTAGGCGTCTTCCTCGTACGGCCACCGCTGGGTGAGCGCGGCGTACAGCAGTGCGCCGACGGCTTCCGTGTCGGTGCGTTGCGGGGTGTCGGACTTGATGCCGCGCAGCGCGGCGTTGACCGCGAGACCGCGGATGCGCCACTGGCCCGACGAGGCGCGCAGCACGGCGCCCGGCGTCAGCCGCAGATGCGCGAGACCTTCGCGGTGCGCGGCGGCCATGGCCTGGGAGACCTGCGTGACCATCTGGTAGGCGTCGTGCACCTCCAGCGGGCCCGCGGCCAGGAGTGCCGTCAGCTCCGTGGCGTCCGGCAGCCACTCGTGGACCACATAGACGAGGTCGTTCTCCTCGACCGCGTCCAGGACCTGGACGAAGCGGGGGTCCCCGAGCAGCGCGGAGGAGCGGGCCGCGGCCAGCACCGAGCGGGCTCGCGGATGGTCGGCGGGCAGCAAATGCACGCCCACGGCGCGGCGGAGCTTCTCGTCCACCGCACGCCAACTGCTGAAACCGTCCAGACGGGTGACGCACTCCTCGAGGCGGTAGCGTCTGGCGAGCTTGTGTCCGCTGTGCAGTTCAGGTGGTGAGGCCTTCCCGGGACTCTCGGTCCCGCCGCTCCCCTGTGCCTCGTCGCTCTCCGTGTCCTGCTCCCGGTTCTGGGCCTCCCCGTCGGCCGTGGACTGGTCCGCCTTCGCGGTCAGCGGCTCGTCACCGCTGTTGTCTGCCACGTCGACGGCAGCCGTGCTCCGTTCCGCCACCGTCGTCCCTGCCTCCCCATCCGTTGCGCGCTGTCCGACGCCGAAACCAATTGTGCCCACAGTCCGGCGCTATGCACGACACACGGCAGCGGACGATGGTTGTGCGTTTACCCCCGCCTCAACGCCCCAGGCGCCCACGCACCATGCCGACCATGGAGTTGAGCTCCTCGATACGCATCTTGCGTGCGGCGATGTAGAAGACCCCGACCAGGACGGCGCCGCCGCCGATCAGTGCGGCGAACGAGCCGCCGACACCCTGCCCGAGTGTGTGACCGATGCCGTAGCAGGCCGCGCCGCTGAGCAGCGCGGCCGGCACCGCGGCGATACCGAGCCGCGCGTATGTGCGCAGCACGCGGGCGCCGTCCAGGTCGCCGCCCAGCCGCTTGCGCAGCCGGCTCCAGGCGACACCGACACCGATCGCGTAGGCGAGACCGTACGAGGCGGCCATGCCGACGACCGCCCAGCGGACCGGGAGCACGAAGAAGCACACGGCCGAGGCGCCCGCGTTGACGACGGCGACGATGACCGTGTTGTAGAAGGGCGTCCGGGTGTCCTCGTACGCGTAGAAGGCGCGCAGCACGACGTACTGCACGGAGTACGGGATCAGGCCCAGGCCGAAGGCCATCAGCATGTAGCCCATGTTGGTGGCCGGGCCGGTGCCGGAGGAGCCGAAGATCAGCGTGCACATCGGGATGCCGAGCGAGAGGAACCCGAAGGCGATCGGCACGATGGCGACGGCCGTAGTCCGCAGCCCCTGGGAGATGTCGTCGCGGACGGCACCGCCGTCGCCCTCGTGGGCGGAGCGGGAGATACGCGGCAGCAGGGCGGCCATCAGGGAGACCGTGATGATCGCCTGCGGCAGGCCCCAGATGAGCTGGGCATTGGCGTACGCGGCGAAGCCGGTGCCCTTGACCGGCGAGTCCTCGCCGGCGGCGGTGGACAGCTGCGTGACGACCATCGCGCCCGCCTGGTTCGCGAGGACGAACAGCACCGTCCACTTGGCCAGCATGGCGGCCTTGCCGAGGCCGTGGCCCTTCCAGTCGAAGCGAAGGCGCAGCCGGAAGCCGGTCTCCCGCAGGTACGGGATCATCGCGAGTGCCTGGACGACGAGGCCCAGCAGGACACCGATGCCGAGGAGCCGTTGGCCCTCCGGCGGGATGTTGTTGACCGTCATGTGGGAGTTCGCCGCGCTGCCGTAGACCCAGATGAACGCGCCGAGCGTCACGATGATGACGATGTTGTTGAGGACCGGGGTCCACATCATCGCGCCGAACTTGCCGCGGGCGTTGAGGATCTGGCCCATCACCACGTGGATGCCCATGAAGAAGATCGAGGGCAGGAAGTAACGGGTGAAGGTGACGGCGACGTCGTTGGCCGCGGGGTTGTCGGCGACCGATACCGACAGCAGGCGGACCAGGAGCGGCGCAGCGAACATCGCGAGGGCGGTGAGTACGCCGAGCGCCACCATGACGAGGGTGAGCAGGCGGTTGGCGAAGGCCTCGCCGCCGTCCTCGTCGTCCTTCATGGCACGCACGAGCTGCGGCACGAAGACGGAGTTCAGCCCACCGCCGACGGTCAGGATGTAGATCATCGTGGGCAGTTGGTAGGCGACCTGGAAGGAGTCGCCCAGGAAGCCGAGGCCCAGGGCGGAGACGATCAGTGCGGAGCGGATGAAGCCGGTGAGGCGGGAGACCATCGTGCCCGCCGCCATCACCGCGCTGGACTTGAGCAGGCCCGAGGCGCGGCCGTTCTTCTTCGGCGCGGCAGCGGCGGGCGCGGGCGCCGGGGCGGGCCCGTCAGGACCTCGGTACGCGGAGGGCGCGGGCGACGGGTTCGGCACCGCCGCGGATTCCGTCGGTGACGGGTTGCCGCCCTGCTGCTGGTCACGGAAGAGGTGCGCGAAGGCGTCCGGCTCGTGGCGCTCCTCGCCGGCCTGCGTCACCAGGTCGTCCACTCCCACGAACTGGGTCGTACGGGCGTCCTCGCCGTACGGCAGGTGCCGGGTGGGGCCCGCGGGCTCCGGCGGGGGTGTCTGGGCCCACACGCGCGGGTCGGGGGTGTACTGCGAGGTGGGCGGCTGGGCGTAGAGCGGAGGCTGCGGCTGGTACGTGCCTGGGGGCGGCGGAGGGTGCGAGGCGCGGTCGTAGAGCGCCTCGGTGACCGGGTCCTGGGCGGAGAGGTCCTGCCCCCGGTAGGGGTCCTGGTCGTAGGCGTCCTGGAAGTACATGTCCGCGGGGGGCCCAGGCGGCGTCTGGCCGGGCTCGGGCGGCGGGCCTTCGGGGTAGCCCGAGCTGCCCGCGCCCTGACCGCGGTCACCGTCGTACGGCGCGTTCATGGTTACCCCACCTCATCGTCCCCGGGCCCACCGGCCACGACATCGCTCAACGGTCCACTCTCTCACCCGTGCCGGACGGGTCGGTGCTTTCCGGTGCGGTGTCCGGTGTCGGGTCACTCGGGTGCTCCGGGTCGCCTGCCCCGGACTCCGCACCCGATTCCCCTGCGGGGCCGTCGCGGGAGTCCGTGGCGTCGGTGTCCTCAGCGTCCACGGCGCCGTCGGTGTCCTCGTCCGGGTTCCCGGCTTCGGGGCCGGTCCCCGGGTCCTCCTCGGCCTGCCGGGCGGCCGCGCGCTTGCGCTGCGTGTACATCCGGAATCCGGCGAGTACGAGGAGCAGGACTCCGCCGGCGATGACCAGCATCACCGTGGGCGTGATCTCGTTGACGTCCACGTCGAAGGTGACCGGGGTGCCGTAGGCCTGGCCGTCCTCCGTGTAGAGCTGCGCGACGACGGTGACCGGGCCGTTGGCGTTGGCGTTGGTGATGAACTTCACCGACTGGCTGTGCCCGCCGGAGACCTTGATCGGCTGCTCGTCGTAGGGCCCGTCACCGATCTTGAGACGGTTCGGCTGCTTCGACGTCAGGCGCAGCACGAGGTTGTCGACGCCCTGTACCAGGTTGTTCTGCACGGTCACCGGGATCGTGGCACTGCGGCCCGAAAGCTTCGTCTCGGACTTCTCGATCAGCCTGACCTGACTGGTGAGCACCTGAAGGTACCGCTCCACGCCGTCGCGGAAGATCGACGCCTCGGCGGCGTGGCCGCGCCAGGAGACGGACATCCCACGGTCTATGGCCCGCCCGAAGGGGGTGACCACGCGCGAGGAGTTGGTGAGGATCACCTTGAAGCTGTCGAGCTTCCGCTGGATGTTCTCGATCTCCTCGAAGGCCGACTGCGGCAGCTCCTGCCTGCGCAGCGAGGAGGGGTACGAGGAGGCCGACGGGACGCGTGTGGTGGCGTCCGGGTCAGGCTTGGCCTTGGCGGCCGCGGCGAGCTCCTGGGACTGGGACCAGTTCCCGTCCTGGAGGGCCGTCAGCGCCTGGGCCATCGTCTGGGCCTGGCTCGCCGAGGGCATGCGCTGCGGAGCGACCACGATGCTGCGCTGGTTGTCCGGCTCCTGGAGGTTGGTCATCAGGCTCTGGGCCAGGAACTCCTGCACGGCGAGCGTGGAGCTGCCCGCCCTGGTCATGTCGCCCTGGAAGGCCGTCGACAGCCCGGCGTCGGCGACCACCGCGGTCGTGCCGCCGCCGATGGGCCGGGCCGCGCTGGGCGTGTACGGCAGGCCACCGTTCTCCCGGAGGCTGTCGCTGCGGGCGATCACCTTGTCGGCACCCGCCGAGGTGGCCACCTTGACGATCGACGGATCGATCGCCCCGTCAGCGGGCCAGGCGAAGTCGGTGCTCGGCTTCACATGAACGATGCTCTCGACGGTGTCGGACGCCACATCGGTGGCGGCCTTGAGGTGGCTCAGAGAACCGGTGACGTTCTTGCCGTTGTGGGCGAGCGACGCCAGATCGGGGTCGGCGAAGGGGAGCGCGACGATCTCCTTGTCCTGGACCGTCTTCTCCAGCTTGTCGAGCCAGGCCTGGGCGACCTTCTGGTTCCTTCCGGCCGTGGTCGTATCGCCCTCGCCCTGCACCCGGTAGCTGTCCCGCATCGCGTCGACGGAGGCCAGCAGGTCCGGGTCCACGACCCAGGCGACGTCGAGCTTGCTGCCCAGCGACAGCATCTGGTCGAGCCGGCCGCCGGGGGCGATCTCCTTGGCCAGGTCGTCATTGCGGAAGACGGGTGTCTGCACCTCGTTCGACCCGGTCTCGGCCGTGAGGTGGGTGGTCGAGATGAGCGGCCACAGGTACGTCGTCTTCGTCTTGGTGTCCGCGGCCTCGGGCTGCCAGGGCAGGAAGGTGCGCTGGATGCCGAGGACCTGCTCGTACGGCTGGGCCGCGGACTGGCCGGAGAGCGAGACGCCGAGTTGATAGACGCCGTCGGAGCCGAGGTCCAGCTCCTTGACCGGTACCGAGATGGTGAAGGGCTGCGAGACGCCGGCGGTGAGTTTGGAGAACTCCGTGACGTACTTGCCGCCGACCGGCGTCCCGTCGATGCCGGGCTGATAGGCGCCCCGCTTGGCCACGGCGTCCAGCGTCGAGCGACCGCTCAGGGACGGGCCCAGGCGGAGGTCCACATGGGCGTTCGTGACGGTCTGCTTGCTCCTGTTGGTCACCGTGCCCGACACGGTGAGCGTGTCGCCGTCCGTGGGCGCGCTGGGGCTCAGGGAGTCCAGGGAGACGCCGACCGTGCCGGACCCAGTGGCGTCCGCCAGGGATGTCACGGGGGCCGCGTAGGCGGCCGAGGAACCGGGCAGCTGGAGCAGGCCGGCCAGCAGGGGCGCGCCGGCGAGCAGTGCACCGGTGCGCCGCAGCCACCGGCGGGCAGGTGAGGGACTCATCCCCTGGAAGTCTGCCGCCTCGGCCACGCGCTCGCCCGTCCCTCGTCGTCGTCAGTGGTCGTCGCAATGTGCGTCCACGCATGGTAACGATGCTCGCCGAGGGGAAGTGCCGCGGTCCGCCCCACAAGATCCGCGGACGATGCCGGGCTGTCCCGTATGTGTGCGTATCAAGGACAGCGTCCCCGCGTATGGAAGGCGGGTCGATGCGCACTTTTAATGGAGGCGCCCCGGGCCGCGTGGGCCACGTACCCTTTTCTGTTGTGCCGAACGCCAACGAAGACAACCCCAGTGCCCTGAGTCAGGTGCAGCTCCGCGCGGTGAGTGAACTGCTGCGGGTGTCGCCTGTCGCCGACGACCTCGCCCGCCGTTTCCAGGAGGCCGGGTTCTCACTCGCCCTGGTCGGCGGCTCGGTCCGGGACGCGCTCCTTGGCCGGCTCGGCAACGACCTGGACTTCACGACCGACGCCCGCCCCGAGGACGTACTGAAGATCGTGCGTCCCTGGGCCGATGCCGTCTGGGAGGTCGGGATCGCGTTCGGCACCGTCGGCGCGCAGAAGGACGCCCGTGTCGGAGACGCGCAGCAGTCCTTCCAGATCGAGATCACGACATACCGCTCGGAGGCGTACGACCGGACCTCGCGCAAGCCTGAGGTGTCGTACGGCGACTCGATCGAGCAAGACCTCGTCCGTCGCGACTTCACTGTGAACGCAATGGCTGTGGCACTGCCGGAGAAGGAGTTCATCGACCCGCACGGGGGGCTGGACGACCTCGCCGCGCATGTTCTGCGCACCCCTGGCACTCCGGAGGAGTCGTTCTCGGACGACCCGCTGCGGATGATGCGGGCCGCGCGGTTCGCCGCGCAGCTCGACTTCGCGGTCGCCCCCGAGGTCGTCGCCGCGATGACGGACATGGCGGAGCGCATCGAGATCGTGTCGGCGGAGCGTGTCCGGGACGAGCTGAACAAGCTCATCCTGGCGGCGCAGCCGCGCAAGGGGCTGACCCTGCTCGTCGACACGGGGCTGGCGGACCACGTGCTGCCGGAGCTTCCGGCGCTGCGTCTGGAGCGTGACGAGCACCACCGGCACAAGGACGTCTACGAGCACACGCTGATCGTCCTGGAGCAGGCGATGGCACTGGAGGAGGACGGTCCCGACCTGACGCTCCGGCTGGCCGCGCTGCTGCATGACATCGGTAAGCCGCGGACGCGCCGTTTCGAGAAGGACGGGCGGGTCTCCTTCCACCACCACGAGGTGGTGGGGGCCAAGATGACCAAGAAGCGGATGCTGGAGCTCAAATACTCCAACGACCTTGTGAAGGACGTCTCGCGCTTGGTGGAACTCCACCTGCGCTTCCACGGGTACGGCACCGGGGAGTGGACCGACTCGGCGGTCCGTCGGTACGTGCGGGACGCGGGGCCGCTCCTCGACCGCCTGCACAAGCTGACCCGCTCCGACTGCACGACGCGCAACAAGCGCAGGGCGACTGCCCTTTCGCGCGCGTACGACGGTCTGGAGGAGCGCATCGCGCAGCTCCAGGAGCAGGAGGAGCTGGACTCCATCCGCCCGGATCTCGACGGCAACCAGATCATGGAGATCCTCGGTGTCGGCCCCGGGCCGGTCATCGGCCAGGCCTACAAGTTCCTGCTGGAGCTGCGGCTGGAGAACGGTCCGATGGAGCACGACGCCGCGATGGCCGCCCTCAAGGAGTGGTGGGCCGCGCAGAGCTGAGTGTTCATGAGCACGCACAGCTGAGGCTCATGGGGACGGGGTCATGTTTCACGTGAAACATGACCCCGGATCTGCCGAGGGGCGGTGTTTCACGTGAAACACCGCCCCTCGGCTTATGCCGACCTAGCTGTTACTTGGTCTCCTTGAGGCACAGCACCACGTCGTGGCTGCCGCCGGTCTGGATGTAGTAGATCGTCGCGGCCGAGACGCTCTCGCACTTGGTGTCGTCGCTGGAGTTGTCGAACTTCTCGACGACCTTGAATTCGGAGTCGGAGGACGAGCAGTCGACCGTCTTGAGCTTGGGATCTGACTGCGTACCGTCGTTGTGCATGCAGGCGCCCACCGACGTGGTCTCCGCGTCGCTCTGGCCGAAGTACCACTTGGCCCCGTACAGGCCTATCGCGACCAGGATCAGGACGACGATGCGCAGCGCCTTCTTGCCGCCACGGCGAGCCGGGGCCGGCGGCGGAACGGGAGCGCCACCCTGGTTGGGGAAAGGCGCGTAGGGCTGCTGCGGGGGAACCCCCGGCTGGCCGGGCTGCTGTCCCATGGGCGCGGTGGGCTGCTGGGCGAACGGATTCTGGCCCTGGGGCGGCGGCGGAACGGTCACTTGGGGGTCCCCCTCGAACGATGAGCGCATGGCGCGAAATAAGACGCACGTAAGCTACCGGGCCACACTGACAACTCTGTAGTCCAGAGCGGCTCTGTGGCCTTGATGTGACAGTTACCGTCGCTCAAAGCGGGTCATAGTCGCAGCAATTGCTGCGTAGACCACCGCCACCATGATCACTAGTGGAACCGATCGGCCGTCAGGCGGCAGCATCAGCGCGGCGACTGCGGCGGCGCCGACGAAGGCGGCATTGAACAACACGTCGTAAACGGAGAAAATCCGGCCACGGTAGCCGTCTTCCACGGAGAACTGGACGATCGTGTCCGTAGCGATCTTCGCGCCCTGCGTGGTCAGTCCCAGGACGAAGGCCGCGGCGAGCATCGGAGCCACGGCGAACGGCAGGCCGAGCGCGGGTTCCAGTACCGCGGCGGAAGCGGCGCAGGCGGCGATCCACCGGCCCGGGCCTAGTCTCCCGGCAGCCCACGGGGTCACGACGGCGGCCGCGAAGAAACCGGCGCCGGAGATCCCCAAGGCCAGCCCCAGCAGCGCCAGTCCGTCATCCGAGTCGGACGACCAGGCGTACCGGCAGAGCATGAGCACCATGACCGTCAGGGCGCCGTAGCAGAAGCGCATCAGCGTCATCGCCCCGAGCGCCCAGGCGGCCTCCCGGCGCCGGGGCTCGGCGAGATGACGTACACCCGCTGCCAGCCCGCGCGCGGTGCCGGCGAGCGCCGCTGCAAGGCCCGGCCGTACCAACGTCTGCTCCGGGCCGAGGAGTTCAGGTGCGATGCGCAGTGAGGCGAGCGCCGCGCACAGATACAGGGCGGCTCCCAGAAGCACCACCGCGGCGTTGGAGTCCACGGCCACCAGCCGTACGGCGAAGGCGAGACCGCCGCCCGCGGTCGCGCCCAGCGTCCCGGCGGTCGGGGACACGGAGTTGGCCAGCACCAGGCGCTCGGAGTCGACGACCCGTGGCAGCGCGGCGGAAAGGCCCGCGAGGACGAAGCGGTTGACCGCTGTGACACAGAGCGCGGAGACGTAGAAGAGCCAGTCGGGGAGGTGGCTGAGCACCAGGACGGCCGTGACGCCCGCCAGGAGGGCACGCAGCAGGTTGCCGTACAGAAGGACCTGGCGGCGGCGCCAGCGGTCCAGGAGCACGCCCGCGAAAGGGCCCACGAGTGAGTACGGGAGCAGCAGTACCGCCATGGCCGAGGCGATCGCGGCTGCCGAGGTCTGCTTCTCCGGCGAGAAGACGACGTACGTCGCGAGCGCGACCTGATAGACGCCGTCGGCGCCCTGGGACAGCAGTCGTACGCCGAGCAGTCGTCTGAAGCCTTGGAAGCGCAGCAGGACGCGCAGATCACGCACGACAGCCATGGGGCACAGCCTCACATACGAGGAGGGCCCCCGGGCGGTGTGCCCGGGGACCCTCGACGGCTCTCAAAGGGGGTGCGCCTCGGCGCGTGCTCCCTTTCGGGTCAGCGCTCGACCTCGCCCTTGATGAACTTCTCGACGTTCGCGTACGCCTCGTCGTCGAAGTACTGGACCGGCGGGGACTTCATGAAGTAGCTCGACGCGGAGAGGATCGGACCGCCGATGCCGCGGTCCTTGGCGATCTTCGCGGCGCGCAGCGCGTCGATGATGACACCCGCGGAGTTCGGGGAGTCCCAGACCTCGAGCTTGTACTCCAGGTTCAGCGGGACATCGCCGAAGGCGCGGCCCTCGAGGCGCACGTACGCCCACTTGCGGTCGTCCAGCCAGGCGACGTAGTCCGACGGGCCGATGTGGACGTTGTTCTCGCCGAGCTCGCGGTCGCGGATCTGCGAGGTGACGGCCTGCGTCTTCGAGATCTTCTTGGACTCGAGGCGGTCGCGCTCCAGCATGTTCTTGAAGTCCATGTTGCCGCCGACGTTGAGCTGCATGGTGCGCTCAAGACGGACACCGCGGTCCTCGAACAGCTTCGCCATCACACGGTGCGTGATCGTGGCACCGACCTGCGACTTGATGTCGTCGCCGACGATCGGGACGCCGGCCTCGGTGAACTTGTCCGCCCACTCCTTGGTGCCGGCGATGAAGACCGGGAGAGCGTTGACGAAGGCGACCTTGGCGTCGATGGCGCACTGGGCGTAGAACTTCGCCGCGTCCTCGGAACCGACGGGCAGGTAGCAGACGAGGACGTCGACCTGCTTGTCCTTGAGGATCTGGACGATGTCGACCGGGGTCTCGTCGGACTCCTCGATGGTCTGGCGGTAGTACTTGCCGAGACCGTCCAGGGTGTGGCCGCGCTGGACCGTGACGCCCTTGTTCGGGACGTCGCAGATCTTGATGGTGTTGTTCTCGCTGGCACCGATGGCGTCGGAGAGGTCGAGGCCGACCTTCTTCGCGTCGACGTCGAAGGCGGCGACGAACTCGACGTCACCGACGTGGTACTCGCCGAACTGGACGTGCATCAGGCCGGGCACCTTGGCCGCCGGGTCGGCGTCCTTGTAGTACTCGACGCCCTGCACCAGCGAGGCGGCGCAGTTGCCCACGCCGACAATGGCTACGCGAACCGAACCCATTCCGATTGCTCCCTGTATGTACTGGTGAAACCCCGAACGGGTCTCACGTGGTGGTGTCGTCGGACGGATCCGGCCGGGAGCTGTCCCGGTGCCGGGGCAGGCCGCCCGTCTCGCCAGATGTGCTGTCCTGCTGCGCGGAGCCTTCGGAGGCGGGACGCTTCTGGTCCCGCCCGGCCCGCTCGCTCTCGATGAGCTCGTTCAGCCAGCGCACTTCGCGCTCCACGGACTCCATTCCGTGGCGCTGGAGCTCAAGCGTGTAGTCGTCGAGGCGCTCCCGGGTCCGCGCCAGAGAGGCGCTCATCTTCTCCAGGCGCTCCTCGAGGCGGCTGCGGCGGCCCTCCAGTACGCGCATGCGTACGTCACGTGACGTCTGCCCGAAGAAGGCGAAGCGAGCGGCGAAGTGCTCGTCCTCGTATGCGTCGGGACCCGTCTGGGAGAGCAGCTCCTCGAAGTGTTCCTTACCTTCCGCCGTCAATCGATAGACGATCTTGGCGCGACGCCCTGCGAGTGGAGCGGCGAGGGCGTCCTCGGGTGTGGCCCCCGGCTCCTCGATCAACCAGCCGTTGGCGACCAGCGTCTTGAGGCAGGGGTAGAGCGTCCCGTAGCTGAAGGCACGGAACACACCCAGTGACGTATTGAGACGTTTGCGCAGCTCATAGCCGTGCATCGGGGACTCGCGGAGCAGGCCGAGGACGGCGAACTCGAGGATCCCGGAACGCCGGCTCATCGTCGCCTCCTCCCTGTCGCTGTCTCGTCGGCACGGTCTTTATGCCGAGCTGATGTATCGACTCGATACATCAGCACGATAGAACGCCGCTACGGATGCGACAAGAGGGAGAACGGTGAACGGCGTCACATCACCGATTCATACGAAGCAAGTTGCCTGATTTGGGGTGAACTTCGGCCCTAGGTGGGTTTTGACGGTGCGTAGTCTGTGCGCCATGCACACCACCGGGAACCGAGTGACGGCTGAGGACGTCATCGTCCTCGGTGTAGTACGGGTGAATGCGGTAACGCCCGCATCCGTACTTCGGGGGGACCGGAAACCAGCTGCCGTTTCCAGGCGCGCAACGGTGCGCCTGCCCGAGGAGTAATCGTTCGATGAGCGAGCACCGTCGCAAACCGCCGCAGTCGCAGGGCGGCGGACGTGCCGCGGCCCGACGCGGCCAGTCCAGCCCGTCCGCCGGCCGCCGTGCCGCACCGCGCAGCGCCACCGGGTCACCTTCCGATGCCTACGGCTCGGGAGACGAGGAGCGCCCGTACAGTGGGCGCGCCGAGGCCCGGCGGGCAGGACAGAGGAGTAACAGCGGTGGCCGGCGCAGAGCCGCCGACGGCGCGGGGCCGGGCGGTGGCGGCGGCCGCCGCGGCGGCCCCGGAGGCCCGAACGGGCCCGGGCGAGGCAGGGGCCGTTCGGGCCCGGCCAAGAAGCGCATTATCGACTACCCGCGCGCCGGCAAGTACGGAGCCGCGCGCTGGGTGCCGTCCTGGAAGCTGGTGACGGGGCTCTTCATCGGGTTCGCCGGGAGCCTGGTGGCGATCGCGGGCGTGGCGTACGCCTTGGTGGGCGTCCCGGACGTGGCCAAGACCGCCACGGCGCAGAACAACGTCTACTACTGGTCCGACGGCAGCCAGATGGTGGCCACCGGTGGTGAGACGAACCGCCAGAACATCGGCTACGCGGAAATCCCTGCGGCGATGCGGTACGCCGTCATCTCGCAGGAGAACAAGACGTTCGAGACCGACAGCGGCATCGACCCCAAGGGCATCGCCCGTGCCTTCCTCAACATGGCCAAGGGCGGCGAGACGCAGGGTGGCTCCACCATCACCCAGCAGTACGTCAAGAACGCGAGGCTGGATGACCAGTCGCAGACGATCTCTCGCAAGTTCAAGGAGATCTTCGTCGCGATAAAGGTGGGTGCCACGGTCGACAAGAAGGAGATCATGGCCGGCTACCTGAACTCCGCGTACTACGGGCGAAACGCCTACGGGATCCAGGCGGCGGCACACGCGTACTTCGACAAGGACGCGAAGAAGCTGAACCCGGGACAGTGCGCCTTCCTGGCGGCGGTGCTGAAGGGCGCCACGTACTACGACCCCGCGGGTGCCGAGTCCATCGACCCGGCTGCCACCGCTGAGGCCAACAGCAGGCGGGCCGAGCTTCAGATGCAGGACACGCTCAACAAGGAGGTCGAGTACGGCCACCTGAGTGCCTCTGTGCGCAGCAAGTACACCAAGCTTCCCGAGGTTCAGAATCCGCGCTCGAACACGCAGCTCAGCGGTCAGATCGGCTATCTCGTCGATCTCGCCAAGGCGTACATCATCAACAACAGCGACAGCATCACCGCGAACCAGCTTCAGCAGGGTGGCTACTCGATCCACACGACCTTCGACAAGAACAAGGTCAAGCAGCTCGAGAATGCTGTGAAGAAGGTCCGCAAGGAGAGCATCAAGCCGGACGAGCGTCCGAAGACGGACAAGTACGTCCAGTTCGGTGGGGCGTCCGTGAACCCGGACACCGGCGCGATCGAGGCCATCTACGGTGGTGAGGACGCGACCAAGCACTTCACCAACAACGCCGACCAGACCGGCGCTCAGGTGGGTTCCACGTTCAAGCCGTTCGTGCTGGCGGCCGCCATGTCGTGGGGCAAGAAGAATCCCAAACTCGGGGATTCCCAGGCCCAGGACGAGCGCACCATCGTCTCCCCGGACAGCTTCTACAGCGGTAAGAACAAGCTCAAGATCAAGAACTACGACGGGACAATCTGGACGGACAAGAACGGGAAGCAGTGGAATCAGACCAACGACGGCGGCGCGTCGTACAACGCGCCCAGCTATCGGATTGATCTGCGGGAGGCGATGCGGGAGTCGGTGAACTCCGCCTACGTGCAGCTCGGCATGGATGTCGGCCTGGACAAGGTCCAGCAGGCCGCCCTCGACGCGGGCATCCTCAAGAGCAGCCTGGCAAGCGCCAACTACCCCTCGTTCTCACTCGGCACCTCCGACCCGAGCGCGATCCGTATGGCCGGCGCGTACAGCACGTTCGCGGACAGCGGCAAGCAGCACGACCCCTACTCGGTCGACCAGGTCACCAACGAAACGGGCACAGTCTTTCAGCACGAGGACAAGTCGAAGCGGGCCTTCACCCCGCCTGTGGCCGACAACGTCACCGACGTCCTGAAGACCGTGGTCGACAAGGGCACCGGAACCAAGGCCCAGCTGCCCGGCCGTGACGTGGCAGGTAAGACCGGTACCACCGACGGCAACAAGTCCGCCTGGTTCGTCGGATACACCCCGCAGCTCTCGACCGCGATCACGATGTACCGGATGGACGACAACGAGAGCAGCAAGAAGCGCGAGTTCCTGGAGATGTACGGGACGGGTGGCGAGGAGAAGATCCACGGTGCCTCGTTCCCGGCCGAGATCTGGCACGACTACATGGAACAGGCGCTCAAGGGCACGAAGGTGATCGACTTCCCGACGCCCGAGGACATCGGCACGGTCGTCAACGATGTTCCGAGTCCGAGTGTGACCCCGTCGCCCACGGAGAGCGAGACGTCGAGCCCGACGCCGAGTGTGACGCCCAGCGAGACCGCGACCTCGCCCAGCCCGACGGCGAGCGAAACCTGCGGCGACTTCTCCTGGAACTGCAGCACCGGTGGAACGGACACGGGCGGTACCGGCAACGGTGGTACGGACGGCGGTGTGACCGCGTCGCCTACGGAGAGCACCGGTAACGGGAACACCAGAGGCACCGGCAACGGAGGCCTCTTCGGAGGACCCAACGGGTAGCCGCGGCTACCCGACCGAGGTGTGTTTCACGTGAAACATGGGCCGTCGCACCGACCAGGTGCGGCGGCCCTCGGCGTATCCCCAGGTGCGTACGGCAGGATGTGCGGCATGCCCAGTGCAGAGACGACGCGAGCAAGCGTGCGCGAGCCGGAACCGGTCCAGCCGACCAGGGAAGACGAGGTCGCCGAGACCGGCAGTGAGCTGATCGGTGGCCCCCTGGGACGACGAGCCCTGCTCGGGACGACCTGGTGGACCCCTGTGCGGGTCGTTGCCCTCATCGCGATCGGCATGTTCGCGCTCGGCATGGTGCAGAAGCTGCCGTGCTACGACGGTGCCTGGTTCTTCGGAGCCAGCTCCCAGTACACGCACGCGTGCTACTCGGACATCCCCCACCTCTATCAGGGGCGTGGCTTCGCCGACGGGCTCGTGCCGTACTTCGACAAGCTCTCCGGCGACATGGACTACCTCGAGTACCCGGTGCTCACCGGTGTGTTCATGGAGGTCGCCTCCTGGCTCACCCCGAGCAGCGGCAGCATCCAGGACCAGGAGCAGATCTACTGGATGGTCAACGCCGGGATGCTGATGGTGTGCGCGGCGATCATCGCCGTATGCGTCTCGCGTACGCACGCTCGGCGGCCGTGGGACGGCCTGCTGGTCGCTCTGGCGCCCGCCTTCGCACTGACCGCGACCATCAACTGGGACCTGCTGGCCGTCGCTCTGACGGCCGTTGCGATGCTGATGTGGTCTCGGGGCCGCTCCCTCGCCTTCGGCGTCCTCCTGGGGCTTGCTACGGCCGCCAAGCTCTATCCCGTCCTGCTGCTGGGGCCGCTGCTGATGCTGTGCTGGCGCGCGGGCAAGTGGCGGGAGTTCTGGACAGCCGTCGGGGGCGCACTCGTGGCCTGGCTGGCCGTGAACCTGCCGGTGATGGTCTTCGCCTTCGACGGCTGGTCGAAGTTCTACACGTTCAGCCAGGAGCGGGGCGTCGACTTCGGTTCCGTGTGGTTGATCCTCTCCCAGCGCTGGCAGAGCTCCCTGCTCACCACGGACAACGTCAACACGTTCGCCACGATCCTGATGCTGCTCGCGTGCGTGGGCATCGCGGCGCTCACGATGACGGCTCCCCGCCGCCCGCGCTTCGCGCAGCTGGCCTTTCTGATCGTCGCGGCCTTCATCCTCACCAACAAGGTCTACTCGCCCCAGTACGTGCTGTGGCTGGTCCCGCTCGCCGTGCTGGCCCGGCCGCGCTGGCGGGACTTCCTGATCTGGCAGGCGTGCGAGGTCGCGTACTTCCTGGGCATCTGGATGTACCTCGCGTACACGACGAGCGGAGACGCCCACAAGGGCCTTCCCACCGAGGGGTACCAGGCGGCGATCGCCGTGCACCTGCTGGGGACGCTGTACCTGTGCGCGGTGATTGTGCGCGACATCCTCATGCCGGAGCGGGACGTGGTGCGCCGAGCCGGCGACGACGATCCGTCCGGGGGCGTACTCGATGGCGCGGAGGACGTCTTCGTACTCGGCGCCGCGGCTCATCCACCGCGTCATGCGGCGCACTTCGACGCGCCACAGGTCGAATGGGGCAGCAGGAGCCAGGCCGCGGGCGACAGTTCGCTCTGAGCGAACAGGCTCTGGGAAGCTACGCAAAAGGCCGTACACGGAGTCCGTGTACGGCCTTTTCGGTTTGCGTGCCCGGCGATGGCTCCCGGGCTGTCAGCGGATCAGCGCTCGACGACCCGGTCGAACTGCGTGGTGGTGTGCCGCAGATGGGCCACCAGCTCCTCGCCGACCTTCGGCTCCGGGGCGTCCGAGGGCACGAAGAGGATCGAGACCTGCATGTGCGGGGGCTCCGCGAACCAGCGCTGCTTGCCGCCCCAGACGAACGGGGAGAGGTTCCGGTTGACCGTCGCGAGGCCGGCCCGGGCGACGCCCTTGGCGCGCGGCATGACGCCGTGGAGCGCCTTGGGGGCCTCCAGACCCACACCGTGCGACGTACCGCCCGCCACGACGACCAGATAGCCGTCCGAGGCCGCCTTCTGCTGCCGGTAGCCGAAGCGGTCGCCCTTGGACACCCGGGTGACGTCCAGCACGGCCCCGCGGTACTCGGTCGCCTCGTGGTCCCCCAGCCACAGCCGCGTACCGATGCGGGCGCGGAAGTGGGTCTGCGGGAACTGCTGCTGGAGACGGGCGAGTTCCTCGGCCTTCAGGTGGCTGACGAACATGGTGTGCAGGGGCAGGCGGGCAGCGCGCAGCCGGTCCATCCAGCCGATGACCTCCTCGACGGCATCCGAGCCGTCGGTGCGGTCCAGCGGCAGATGGATGGCGAAGCCTTCCAGCCGCACGTTCTCGATGGCGGCGTGCAAGTGCGGCAGGTCCTGCTCGCTGACACCGTGCCGCTTCATCGAGGACATGACCTCGATCACGACACGGGCCCCCACGAGGCCGTACACGCCGTCTATGGACGACACGGAGCGGATGACGCGGTCAGGCAGCGGCACGGGCTCCTCGCCCCGCCTGAAGGGCGTCAGCACCAGCAGATCGCCGCCGAACCAGTCCTTGATCCGGGCGGCTTCGTAGGTGGTGCCGACGGCGAGGACGTCCGAGCCGAGGCGGGTGGCCTCGTCCGCGAGCCGCTCGTGGCCGAAGCCGTAGCCGTTGCCCTTGCAGACGGGGACGAGCCCCGGAAACTGCTCCTGCACGTGCTTGTGGTGTGCCCGCCAGCGCGCGGTGTCGACGTAGAGCGTGAGCGCCATGGCCGGTCCCGGAACCTTTCTCGTGGCTGCGGTGTATCAGAGGTATGAAAAGGAATTGTGGCGGATCCGCCGGGCCGGCGGGGCGATGCCGGGTGGTCTCGGTGGTGCGGCCCCCGGATCGGGCCGTGTCAGCGGCGCGACATGTAGATGTCGAGGGCCTTGTGGAGCAGCTTGTTGAGCGGGAAGTCCCACTCGCCGAGGTACTCCGCGGCCTGTCCGCCCGTGCCCACCTTGAACTGGATGAGGCCGAAGAGGTGATCGGACTCGTCCAGCGAGTCGGAGATGCCGCGCAGGTCATAGACCGTCGCCCCCAGGGCGTACGAGTCGCGCAGCATCCGCCACTGCATCGCGTTCGAGGGCCTGACCTCCCGGCCGATGTTGTCCGAGGCGCCGTAGGAGTACCAGACGTGACCGCCGACGACCAGCATCGTCGCGGCGGACAGGTTCACGCCGTTGTGCTGGGCGAAGTACAGCCTCATGCGGTTGGGGTCCTCGCTGTTGAGGGCCGTCCACATGCGCTGGAAGTACGAGAGCGGGCGGGGCCGGAAGTGGTCACGGACAGCCGTGATCTCGTACAGCCGCTGCCACTCCTCCAGGTCCTGGTAACCGCCCTGGACGACCTCGACGCCGGCCTTCTCGGCCTTCTTGATGTTGCGGCGCCACAGCTGGTTGAAGTTCTTGTGGACCTCTTCCAGGGAGCGGTTGGCCAACGGCACCTGGAATACGTAGCGGGGCTGTACGTCGCCGAAGCCGGCGCCGCCGTCCTCACCCTGCTGCCAGCCCATGCGGCGCAGCTTGTCGGCGACCTCGAAGGCCCGGGGTTCGATGAAGTCGGCCTCGATGTCGCGCAGGCGCTTCACGTCGGGGTTCTGGATGCCGCCCTTGATGGAGGTGGCCTCCCAGCGCCGGATGATCACCGGCGGGCCCATCTTCACGGAGAAGGCGCCCTGCTGCTTGAGATGCGCGAGCATCGGCTGCAGCCAGTCGTCGAGGTTCGGCGCGAACCAGTTGATGACCGGACCCTCGGGCAGATAAGCGAGGTACCGCTTGATTTTGGGCAGCTGGCGGTACAGCACGAGGCCCGCGCCGACCATCTCGCCGCTCTTGTCGTCGAACCAGCCCAGGTTCTCCGAGCGCCACTCTGCTTTGACGTCTGCCCAGGCGGGGACCTGCATGTGGCTGGCCGCGGGCAAGCTCTGGATGTATGCCAGATGCTGCTCTCGGCTGATGGTCCTCAGGGTCAGGCTCATTCCGGGCGCTCCTCGGGCTGGTGTGTCCCCATGGGTACAGGGGCTCCGGCTCTCGCGCCGAAGCCTACTGCGCCCTGCGAGCGCCTCGTCTGGCCGTATGCAACCTGGACCCCGGCCAGTGCGGGGTCAGGTCGTCCCGAGGTGTTGTCCGGCCGCTCGGCCGGCGGTTCCCGAGGGGATCAGCCGATGACCCCGCCGAAGAGACCGCCGTGCGCCATGCCGATGAAGAAGCCCACGGCAGAGGCACCGAGACCCAGGATCAGCCCGAAGCGCTCCCGGGTCGTCTCCGAGATGAACTGCCCGCCCGCGCCGGTGAAGATCCCCACCAGCCCGGTCCAGGAGCTGAGCAGATGGAGATTGTCGAAGTACGAGCTGATGATCGCCGTCGCCCCGAGGACCAGGGTCACCGCGAGCAGCGTGTCCTGGAGGGGGTGGGGCTTGTGGTCGGTGGCGAGCAGGGATCCGACGGAATTGGGTCGCAATGTCTGTGCCATAAGGCACCTCCTGCGGAAGGCGGCGCATCGTAGCGCCATACACACCCGATGTGTACAGACTGACGGTCACCCCGGTCGGATTTCAACCCGAAGCCGCTGTGCGGGTAGTCTGTACCCTCTGCACCGGTGTCTGCCCAGGTTGCGGCCGGGTCTGGACCCAGGTCACGGCCCTGATCACGACAGGTAGCCCGTTCGGTTCGCCGATCGGGAAGCCCGATTGTCAGTGGCGGCCGATACCGTTGCGAACGCATCACAACCCTCCTGCCACGGAACGACCGTGGCCGCTGAGTCCAAAGGAGGTGGGTTCCACATGCGTCACTACGAAGTGATGGTCATCCTCGACCCCGATCTCGAAGAGCGCGCTGTCTCTCCGCTGATCGAGAACTTCCTCTCCGTCGTCCGTGAGGGCAACGGAAAGGTCGAGAAGGTCGACACCTGGGGCCGTCGTCGTCTGTCCTACGAGATCAAGAAGAAGCCCGAGGGCATCTACTCGGTCATCGACCTCCAGGCTGAGCCTGCGGTCGTCAAGGAGCTCGACCGACAGATGAACCTGAACGAGTCGGTCCTCCGGACCAAGGTCCTCCGTCCCGAGATGCACTGAGCTCTCCAGCTCAGCTGATCTCGGGCATCGAGTAGCAGCAGCACTAGCAGCCAGCAGCAAACCCGCCGAGAGGTTCCCCCATGGCAGGCGAGACCGTCATCACGGTTGTCGGCAATCTTGTCGACGACCCCGAGCTGCGCTTCACCCCTTCCGGTGCGGCGGTCGCGAAGTTCCGTGTCGCGTCCACTCCCCGCACCTTCGACCGTCAGACCAATGAGTGGAAGGACGGCGAGAGCCTGTTCCTGACCTGCTCGGTCTGGCGTCAGGCGGCGGAGAACGTCGCAGAGTCGCTCCAGCGAGGCATGCGCGTCATCGTGCAGGGCCGGCTGAAGCAGCGGTCCTACGAGGACCGTGAGGGCGTCAAGCGCACGGTCTACGAGCTGGACGTCGAGGAAGTCGGCGCCAGCCTGAAGAACGCCACGGCCAAGGTCACCAAGACCACGGGTCGCGGCGGCCAGGGTGGTTACAGCGGCGGTGGCGGCGGTGGCGGCCAGCAGGGCGGTAGCTGGGGCGGAAGCTCCGGCGGCGGTCAGCAGGGTGGCGGCGGTGCTCCCGCCGACGACCCCTGGGCGACCAGCGCTCCTGCCGGTGGCAACCAGAGCGGCGGCGGCGGTGGCGGCTGGGGCGGAAGCTCCGGCGGCGCCGCTGGTTCCGGCGGCGGCTACTCGGACGAGCCCCCCTTCTAGGGGAGGGGTTCGTACCCCCACTTCTTGATCACACAGGAGATACACCATGGCGAAGCCGCCTGTGCGCAAGCCGAAGAAGAAGGTCTGCGCATTCTGCAAGGACAAGGTCACGTACGTGGACTACAAGGACACGAACATGCTGCGGAAGTTCATTTCCGACCGCGGCAAGATCCGTGCCCGCCGCGTGACCGGCAACTGCACGCAGCACCAGCGTGACGTCGCCACGGCTGTGAAGAACAGCCGTGAGATGGCGCTGCTGCCCTACACCTCCACCGCGCGATAAGGGAAGGGTGACCGACAAATGAAGATCATCCTCACCCACGAGGTCTCCGGCCTCGGTGCCGCGGGCGACGTCGTCGACGTCAAGGACGGTTACGCTCGCAACTACCTGATCCCGCGGAACTTTGCGATCCGCTGGACCAAGGGTGGCGAGAAGGACGTCGAGCAGATCCGTCGTGCTCGCAAGATCCACGAGATCGCGACGATCGAGCAGGCCAACGAGATCAAGGGCCGCCTCGAGGGCGTCAAGGTCCGTCTGGCCGTTCGCTCCGGCGACGCCGGTCGTCTCTTCGGTTCCGTCACCCCGGCCGACATCGCCTCGGCGATCAAGGCTTCCGGTGGCCCCGAGGTCGACAAGCGCCGCATCGAGCTGGGCGCGCCGATCAAGACCCTGGGCGCCCACCAGACGTCCGTGCGTCTGCACCCCGAGGTTGCCGCCAAGGTCAACATCGAGGTTGTCGCTGCCTGAGTGCAGCTCTCGGCATAGCTGAGAAGAAGGGCCGCATCCCCTGGGGTGCGGCCCTTCTGCATGGTCGCTGTCTCGCTGCTCTTCGCGCGGCTGACCGGCATTCCGCTGGCGGTGTTTCACGTGAAACGCTCGGTTTCACGTGAAACACGTCGTTGAGGGGCCGGTGCCGGTGCCGGTGCCGGTGCCGGTGCCGGTGGGGGCGGGGCGAGCGAGGCGAGCGGGCCGCTGGGCAGGTCGAGCGTGCCGCTCAGCGCGTCGCGCCCGTGACGATCCATCGTCCGGAACGGGAGCGCAGCCACAGGGTCAGCATCCGCATGATCATCATCAGCGTCATCGCCGCCCAGAGAGCGGTCAGCCCACCGCCGAAGGTGGGAACGAGTAGCGCGGCCGGAGTGAAGACCGCCAGCGTGAGGATCATGGCCCACGCCAGATACGGTCCGTCGCCGGCACCCATCAGTACTCCGTCCAGCACGAAGACGATGCCGCAGATCGGCTGGGAGATGGCCACGACCAGGAGAGCGGGCAGGGCGGTGTCCTGGACCATGGGGTCACTGGTGAACAGTGGCAGGAACAGCGGTCGTGCCGCCACCACCAGCAGGCCGAGTACGACTCCGACGGCGACGCCCCACTGCACCATCCGTCGACAGGCGGCACGAGCGCCCGCCGCGTCGTCCGCGCCGAGGTACCGGCCGATGATGGCCTGGCCGGCGATGGCGATGGCGTCGAGGGCGAAGGCGAGCAGGCTCCACAGGGACAGCACGATCTGGTGCGCGGCGATGTCCGCGTCGCCCAGCCGGGCGGCGACTGCCGTGGCGATCATGAGGATGGCCCGCAGCGAGAGGGTGCGGATCAGCAGGGGTGCGCCGGCCTGGGCGCAAGCCCGGATGCCGACGGCGTCCGGCCGCAGCGAGGCGCCGTGCTTCCGGGCTCCTCGGATGACGACGTACAGATAGATGGCGGCCATGCCGACCTGGGCGATGACCGTGCCCCATGCCGAGCCCGCGATGCCGAGATCCGCGCCGTAGACGAGGCCGACATTGAGGGCCGCGTTGGCCACGAAGCCGGCGACAGCGACGTACAGAGGGGTCTTTGTGTCCTGCAGCCCGCGCAGGACACCGGTGGCGGCGAGCACGACGAGCATGGCGGGGATGCCCAGGACGGAGATCCGGAGATACGTGGTGGCATAGGGCGCGGCGGTTTCCGAGGCGCCGAAGAGTTCCACCAGGGCCGGCGCGGTGGGCAGGGTGACGGCGATGACGGCCGCGCCGATCAGGAGGGCGAGCCAGATGCCGTCCATGCCCTGACGGATGGCGGCCCGCAGATCACCCGCGCCCACCCGGCGGGCGACCGCTGCGGTGGTGGCATACGCGAGGAAGACGAAGACGCCGACGGCTGTCATGAGAAGGGCCGAGGCGATGCCGAGGCCGGCGAGTTGGGCGGTGCCCAGATGGCCGACGATCGCACTGTCGGCCATGACGAAGAGGGGCTCGGCGACCAGCGCGCCGAAGGCCGGGACGGCGAGCGCGACGATCTCTCGGTCGTGCCGGCGTCGGACGGCCTTGGGGGTCGCGGGAGCCTGTGTCATGAGCACCAATCTAATCTTCCACAGGTAAGAGATGCAATGCCTAAATGACCCTTACTTTCCCTCCGGTCGCGCAGGCGGTCGCAGACCGTTCGATACGAACTTGGCCCGACTGGGAAAGTTTTTCTTCTGCACAGCCGGTGGACGGGAAAATAGCAGGTCAGACCCGTTGGCCTCAGGAGGCTGAGTGCTTGTTCACAGGCCTGTCCACCGGGTCGTGCACAGGTTTTGCGGGGTTCTCCACAGCATCCGGGCCGTCGTCCACATGGCCTGTGGATAACCAGATTGGCTGACGGTGCCGGCAGGCCTAACGTGGGGCGTCGCCCGCTCTCTCCTCCGTCCTCGGGAACCTGGCAAAACCGACGCGTCAGAACCGGAGTTGGGTCGCTCATTTGTCAGTGCCGTGCCGTAGAACAGAGGGGCACGGCTAGGTCCGCTCGGCGGACGGGAGGAGGTGGCTCGGTGAGTATTTCCGAGCCCTTGGACGACCCGTGGGCCGACAGCGGTCCCAGTGATCGTCTGCCCGCCTCTCGTCAGCGCCGCGACGGTGGCCGGGGCCGCGACGAACAGCACGACCGCGGCCGGGAAAACGGGGAGTGGGACGGCGGAGGGTCCTCCTTCGAGCGCGTCCCCCCGCAGGATCTGGACGCCGAACAGTCCGTCCTCGGCGGCATGCTCCTGTCGAAGGACGCCATCGCTGACGTCGTCGAGGTCATCAAGGGCCACGACTTCTACCGGCCCGCGCACGAGACCGTCTACACCGCGATCCTCGATCTGTACGCGAAGGGCGAGCCGGCCGACCCGATCACGGTGGCGGCCGAGCTCACCAAACGCGGGGAGATCACCAAGGTCGGCGGCGCATCGTATCTGCACACCCTCGTCCAGACGGTCCCCACGGCGGCCAACGCCGAGTACTACGCGGAAATCGTCCACGAGCGAGCGGTCCTGCGCCGCCTGGTGGAAGCCGGCACACGCATCACGCAGATGGGATACGCGGCCGACGGCGACGTCGACGAGATCGTCAACAGCGCCCAGGCCGAGATCTACGCGGTCACCGAGCAGCGCACCAGCGAGGACTATCTGCCGCTCGGCGACATCATGGAGGGCGCCCTCGACGAGATCGAGGCGATCGGCTCGCGCAGCGGAGAGATGACCGGGGTGCCCACCGGCTTCACCGATTTCGACTCGCTCACGAACGGTCTGCACCCGGGCCAGATGATCGTCATCGCCGCCCGCCCCGCCATGGGTAAGTCGACGCTCGCTCTGGACTTCGCACGGGCCTGCTCGATCAAGAACAATCTCCCGAGCGTCATCTTCTCGCTCGAAATGGGCCGCAACGAGATCGCGATGCGTCTGCTGTCCGCCGAGGCCCGCGTCGCCCTGCACCACATGCGGTCCGGCACGATGACCGACGAGGACTGGACGCGCCTGGCCCGAAGGATGCCCGACGTCTCCGCGGCCCCGCTCTACATCGACGACTCCCCGAATCTGTCGATGATGGAGATCCGCGCCAAGTGCCGCCGCCTCAAGCAGCGCAACGACCTCAAGCTCGTGGTCATCGACTATCTCCAGCTGATGCAGTCCGGCGGCTCCAAGCGCGCGGAAAGCCGCCAGCAGGAGGTCTCGGACATGTCCCGAAACCTCAAGCTGCTGGCCAAGGAGCTGGAACTCCCGGTCATCGCGCTCTCCCAGCTGAACCGTGGTCCGGAGCAGCGCACCGACAAGAAGCCGATGGTCTCGGACCTGCGTGAATCGGGTTCCATCGAGCAGGACGCCGACATGGTCATCCTGCTGCACCGCGAGGACGCGTACGAGAAGGAGTCGCCGCGCGCGGGCGAAGCCGACCTGATCGTGGCCAAGCACCGTAACGGTCCGACGGCGACCATCACGGTCGCCTTCCAGGGCCATTACTCACGCTTCGTGGACATGGCGCAGACCTGATCGGCCGCTTGTAGGGTCTCAGATTTCATGTCGGAATCTCATGGCTGATGTCGGGTCAGAGTCGGATGCGACACCGTCTTGAGACTCGCAGGTCATGTCGTCACTCGTTTGGGTGAAGTCCTGGGCGAGTGATCCCGCCCGGCATGGAGCCGTTCACCGTCACCACCGAGCAGGGGCGCCGCGACTGGCGGGACATGCTGCTGGGCATCGAACAGCGGGTGGTGCTGGCTGACAAACACCCCGGCATGATCGCCGACGACTTGTCCGACTACCTGTTCGCCCGCAGCACCGGCCACATCGGCTCCCTGATGACGCTGATCAACTGCGGCTGCCAGAAAGCCGTACGCACCGGCGCCGAACTACTGAACGAGGAACTGCTGAGCACCGTCTCCCTCGCCGAGTGGCAGCGGGCCCGCGACGCGGGCCGCCTCGGTGATTACGACAGCAGATTCGGGATCACTGCCGAGCTGCCCGTCTCGGAATGGGAAGGCCACGACCCCGAACAACTCACCTTCGAGGAGTTCGAGGATGTCTGGGGCTCTGCCCGTCAGCAGATCGCATCCCGGCCCGGCTGACCTCTCGGCGCCGCACTGGTGTGAAGATCGTGGAACTCCAGCGCGACCCGTCGGCAAGATGAACCTCGGCATCGACGTTGCAGACCTCCTCGATCGCCTCGTCCGGTTCCACGAGGAAGAGCACCTGGAAGCCGGCGGCCCGAACCCGGTAATAGGGGGCCTCCCAGCCGGCATCAGAAGCCCGACCCTCAGACGCCGGGCCCGCCTGTTGCGGCATCGACGCCGTCACTGAAGCTCCTCACCCGGCGGTATGAAGGCGTCGGCGCTGTCGGCGTCCTCCACATGCCCCTGAGCATCGACCGTGATGGCAGTCGCCCGGCCCTGCGAAGTGATCAACCAGGCCAGCACCTGCTCCGTGAGAGGTGATCCACCCGGCCCTTCATCCGTCCAGTGTGCCCGCCATCCCCCACCGGGTATCGCGGCAACCACCTGATCGGCCCGCTCCAAGTGGGAGAAGTCCACGTAGGCCGTGACCTGGCGCAATGCCCCTCGCTGCGGGTCGACCACCAAGGCTGCCCCGGTTGCGGGATCCCATCCCTCCACACGCACCATGCGACCGATCTCGGTCTCAGTGCCATTGAAGATGGTGGTCCATCCGGTCTGAGTGAAGTATCGGAGTTGCATGGCGTCATGAGCCCGGAGGTCCGGCGACCTGCTCGACCTCCGTGTCGTGGAAGCCGTGGTTATCAAGAAACCGGCAGGCCGGTGATGCTGATGACAAAGACCCGACGGACTGTGGAAGCGGACCCAGACATTCCTGTAGGGCTCACGAAGCTTGTAAACGACCGGCGGGCAGCCGGGCCAGCGTTGCTGCCACGGATCCGTCAGAAGCACCCGCACATCTCCAGTCAGTGGAGCCGCGACTGGCTCCCCAAGCAGGGGAGGCCGCCGAGCAGGTGGGAGAGAGCGCGGTCAGTGGATTTGATGCTTTCTATGCTGGTGCCCACGTTCACTCGTTGGGGGACTCCGTTGCCGGTGGGATACCGCACCGCCAGCAGTCGTTCGCGTGGTCGTCCTGGCAGACGTAGCCGATGGCACCATCCACGCACCATTCGGCGGCCTCCTCGGACAGCAGGTCGGGCCCGGCAAGGAGCAGCCGACGAAATTCCGTGGTGTCCGCAATGTCGGCCGGCCGGTTGGTGAACCACTCGTCGAACCAAGGCTTGTCCTGGTGTATGCGCCAGTGCGCATTCTCCCGGTCGTCGACAGCCGTAAGGAACCGATCGACGATGCGCCCCCAACTCGGTGCTCCGAACCAGCCGTTGTCGGACGCACAGAAGGATTCGATCAGGGTTCGCAGGCCGAACTCCTTCTCGCGAAGGCAGTACCTTCGCCCCCATGAGATCGCGACCTGTGCCATCTCTGCGAGTTCTTCTCGCGGATCAACCCCGTGCGCCGGGTCGTCAGGGTTGTGGCAGGCCAGCCCGAGCTCGAGTACGGACTGCCCTGTCGGTAGAACCCGGGACGGGTTGACGATCGCGAGACCGAGACCGATCCAGTCGACATGGTCGAACGACAGCATCGAGCGCACGAGTCGGGTGGTTGCCGTGTTGATCCGCATCATTGTGCCGTCGTGGAGCGGACTCTTCCCGGCATGCCAGTTCTCGACGGGTGTGTTGCGCCACACGGCGAGCGTGATGCGGGTGGCAGCGAGCCACAGCAGGGCGTCGTCGTCGAGGTGCCCGAACCGCTTGGCACACTCCTGGGCGCCGTAGGTGATCAACTCTTCCGGTTTCGGCCACCTGTGGCTGTCGGGCCCTTCAGGCCCTTCAGGCGCGTACTCGTAGTCGTCGGCGTACTCGTCGAGGATCGCGCTCAACTCGGCTGCGCTGTAAGCCTCGCTGTACTCGGAGCTGTCCGGCTCCTCGACGGTGTACATGTCGTGGTCCCAGGAGACGTACACGTCGCCCCAGAGCACGACGTCATCGCACTCGCTGGCGTTGTCCGTCACAACCGGCCTGATGGTGATCGGGGCAGTACGCCCGTCGGTTCGCTCGCCGTCCTTCTTGGCGGCCCATGCGGTGATGATCCCGAGCGGCTTCGGAAGGAGAGGGCCGACCTCGGTGATGCTGAACGGCTCGTCGTCGTCATCGGTGTCGAACCGGCTGTTGACGAACGCGACCGCCTCGGAGGGCGTGCTGACGATGGACTGGGTACCACTCTGGTTGTCAACCACTCGCAACAACGGGCTGTTCTTCACGATGCTCTCCGATCGCGGTGAACGTACCCGGGGCAGGTGCGATGCACCGGGTCGCTCGATACTGACTCCGATTAGGTACTCAAAGGGGCCGGGCTGACAGGCTGCACTCGTGGCCCTCAACGATGCCTGGACGCTGGTTGGGCCGAAACCACCCCCGAGCAGGCCAGGGAGGCTGCCGTTTTCCGGTGCTGGCGGCCTCGGGACCGGCCCGATCTCGCCGCACTCTAAGCGCAGGGTCTGACATCCGGACCGGGCAGCAGGTTCATGCGGTCAACAATGAGCGCATGGACGTCCCTGAGTTGCTCGAAGCAGCTTTCCTGTTGGTTCCGGAAGAGACCGCCACCGAGAATGACATCACGGTGGGAGACGTCTGGGACTACCTCGTTCACGACGAGTGGGAGATCGCCCTGGGTCTGCTGGAGGAGTTTGGGGAGGCTCACTCGCTCCCTTTGGCTTTCTGGGAGAAGCTCGCCGAAGCGGCTGATCAGCTCCAGCTGGAGCGGAGTGCGGCTTGGTGCCATTGGCGATGCTCCGAGCTCCGCAACGGCGTGATCAGGGCGGATTTGACGCTCCGCCCTGCCGCCGAGGCGCGACGCACGACGCCAATCTCCGGCGCGGGTGTTCTGCGGCCCATGTGGGACATCGGTCTCCTCTCACCCACCGGCGGACGTGCGGTCAGCATCGCTGGGCTCTGGGTTGAGAACATGCCCATGCTGGAGCCCGGCGGGCGAGCCACGGTTCGCCTTGTGCCCCTCACTCCCTCCCACTGGACGCACGTCCAGCCCGGCCAGCAGATCACCATGCACGAGGACCGAGCCGTGGCTGGCACCGCAGTCATCCTGGAGGTTTGCCTCCCTGCCACCGTCATGCCCGCGCGATGACATGAACTGCTTGCCGGTGCACGTATCTCCGTACGTGGTGGTGCACTCAGACGGGACGCGGACAAGCGGTGCAGCCGGCTGGGCAGTCTGAGGAAATGACACCGATCTGAGACAGCCGCCTGCCGACACGTCGCGAGACTGGAGGGGAACGTCCAGGTCATAGCGTCGGCGCATGACACCGAAAGTGAGCACCTACACGCGGTGTGCGGCGGCCTGGGGGACATGGTCGAGGTGTCCGGCGAAATGCGCTCGACGCGTGGGGCCCGGCCGGGTGGACTGGGGTCATGACGACACCTCAGGAAGAGCTGCTTCCGGCTACGCGCCGGGCCTTGCTGCACCGTATCGCCACTGGTCAGGCCGAGGGACGGGCGCCTTCGCTGGTTGCCGCGGTCGTCCGGGGGCGGGAGGTGGTGTGGACGGGGTCGCGCACCTCGGTCGAGGGGCACGGGCCGGACGAGAACGTGCAGTACCGGATCGGTTCGATCACCAAGACATTCACCGCCGTACTCGTCCTGCGGCTGCGGGACGAAGGTGTGCTGGACCTGGGCGACCCACTGGAGAAGCATCTGCCGGGGACCGGCGCGGGGGAGGTCACGATCGCCGAACTGCTCGCGCACACCGGCGGGTTGGCGGCTGAGTCGCCCGCTCCCTGGTGGGAGCGCACGCCGGGCTCACTCCGGCCGGAGCTCGCGGATGTACTGGGGGATCAGCCGTTCCGGCATCCGGTCGGGCGGCGGCACCACTACTCGAACCCCGGATACACGTTGCTGGGCGCACTGGTCGAGGAGTTGCGGGGAGCGCCCTGGGAACAGGTGCTGCGGCGCGAGGTGCTCGAACCGCTGGGCCTGGACCGCACGAGCGGACAGCCCCAGGCACCGCATGCAGGCGGCTGGGCCGTGCATCCCTGGGCGGACGTGATGCTTCCCGAACCGTCCGAGGATCTGGGCCGGATGGCTCCGGCCGGACAACTCTGGTCCACCGCAAAGGACTTGGCCCGGTTCGCCGTCTTCCTCGCCCGGGGTGACGACCGGGTGCTGAGCGCGGAATCCGTGCGGGAGATGCGTACGCCCGCTGCGCCTGCCGAGGCGGAGGACGTGGCGGCCGGCTCCGCCTATGGCCTGGGGCTGCAGATCCAGCACCGTGACGGCCGGATCCTCGTCGGCCATTCCGGCTCTCTGCCGGGCTTCCTGGCGAACCTCACGATCAGCGTGGAGGACGACCTGGCGGCCGTGGTGCTGTCCAACTGCACGTCCGGTCCCCTGGTGGCGGCCGTCGGCGCCGACCTCGTACGCGTGGTGGCGGAGGCCGAGCCCCGGATCCCTGAGGCGTGGCGGCCGCTGCGCGAGATCGATACGGACGTACTGGAGCTGGCGGGCCAGTGGTACTGGGGGACTCAGGTCTTCGCATTGCGGCTGACGGCTGACGAGGGCTTGTCGCTCGGGCCGCTCTCCGGCACCGGCCGACGTTCGCGGTTCCGGGCCAATGGTGACGGGACGTGGACGGGGCTGGAGGGTTACTACGCGGGCGAGCTGCTGCGTCCCGTACGGCGGGCTGACGGGTCCCTGAGCCATCTCGACCTCGGGTCGTTCGTGTTCACGCGTGAGCCGTACGACCAGGGCGCTCCGGTGCCGGGTGGAGTCGATCCCGAGGGGTGGCGAGGGATCAAGTAGGAGCGGTCACGGAGCCGGGGGGGGGGGGTGGGGAGGGAAAAAAGGCCCCGCCGCCCCCCACCGAAAAGGCCGCCGCACCCCCGAGGTATAGAGGA